>JAUXVI010000019.1 GCA_030680575.1 Hylemonella sp. | reverse complement strand
ACCTGGAGAAGGTCTACACCTACTTCCCCCGGCTCAAGCTGCGCCGCTCCTCGCAGGCGGCCTACACCTCGGGCGGCGAGCAGCAGATGTGCGCCATCGGCCGTGCGCTGATGGCCAACCCGAGCATGGTGTTGCTCGACGAACCCTCGATGGGCCTGGCGCCGCAGATCGTGGAGGAAGTGTTCGAGATCGTGAAAGACCTCAACACCAAGGAGAAGGTCACCTTCCTGCTGGCGGAGCAGAACACCAACATGGCGCTCAAGTACGCCGACTACGGCTACATCATGGAGTCGGGGCGCGTCGTGATGGACGGCGTTGCCCGTGAGCTGGCGAATAACGAGGACGTGAAGGAGTTCTACCTCGGTGTCGGCGGCGGCGAGCGCAAGAGCTTCCGCGATGTGAAGAGCTACAAGCGGCGCAAGCGCTGGTTGGCATGAAACACCCCCAGGCTGCGCGCACTGCGTGTCGCTTCGCCACCCCCCTCAAGGGGGCGGACACCAGCGGCCCGGCGAAGCCGGTTCCGCGGTGTCCCCTGGATGGAGCCACCTCTCGCGTTGCGTACGGGCAAACAGACAGGAATCACTGAGATGGCCAAACACTACGACACGCTTGAGGCGCGCGATCCGGCGCAGCGCGAGGCGGCGCTGATGGCGGCGTTGCCGGGCCAGGTGGCGCGGGCACAGCAGGCGGCGCCGGCTTTTGCGGAGATTTTGCGTGGGGTGGATGCGCAGGCTGTAACCAGCCGTGCCGCGCTGGCCCAGTTGCCGGTGACGCGCAAGCACGAGTTGCTGGAGCGTCAACAGGCGGCGCGCGTACGCGATGCGAGCGACCCATTTGGCGGTTTCTCCGCCATCGGCTGGCGCGGCCTGTTGCGCGGCAGCGGCGCGCGGCGGGTCTACCAGTCGCCCGGGCCGATCTACGAGCCCGAGGGACATGCGGCCGACTACTGGCGCAGCGCGCGCGCTTTTGGCGCGGCCGGGTTCGAAGCGGGTGATCTGGTGCACAACTGCTTCAGCTACCACCTGACGCCCGGTGCCTGGATCATGGAGGCCGGTGCGCAGGCACTGGGCTGCACCGTGTTCCCGGGCGGCGTGGGCAATACCGAACAGCAGCTGGCGGCGATTGCCGACCTGCAGCCGGTGGCTTATGCCGGCACGCCGAGTTTTCTGAAAATTCTGCTGGAGAAGGCGGAGGAAAGCGGTGTCCGCTTGTCGTTCACCAAGGCACTGGTCAGCGGTGAAGCGTTTCCGCCCAGCCTGCGCGACTGGTTGGCTGGGCGCGGCATCACGGGTTACCAGTGCTACGCCACGGCCGATGTCGGCCTGATCGCCTACGAGACGCAGGCGCGTGAGGGGCTGGTGCTCGACGAAGGCGTGATTCTGGAGATTGTGCGTCCGGGTACCGGCATCCCGGTGCCTGAGGGCGAGGTGGGCGAGGTGGTGGTGACGGTGCTGAACCCGGATTACCCGCTGATCCGTTTCGGTACCGGCGATCTGTCGGCCGTGCTGCCCGGCACTTGCCCGACGGGCCGAACCAACACCCGCATCCGTGGCTGGATGGGGCGGGCCGACCAGACCACCAAGGTGCGTGGCATGTTCGTGCATCCCGGTCAGGTGGCAGAGATCATCAAACGCTTTCCCGAGGTGGGTCGGGCGCGGCTGGTTGTGACGGGGGAAATGGCCAACGACGCCATGACCTTGAAGGTGGAAACGCTGGGTGATGGCCCAGCGGAGTTGGCGGAACGAATCGGTCAGGTGATTCGTGATGTGACCAAGCTGCGTGGTGAGGTGGAACTGGTGCGGCCGGACAGCCTGCCGAACGACGGCAAGGTGATCGAGGACGCGCGTAGCTACAAATAGCCCGGTCTACGTAGTTCCCCGCTGTCAGGGGCGCCCGGGGCGATTTACACTTTTGCCATTCTTTGAAGGAGCCCCCATGAAACGCTTGCTGGTTCTCGCCGCCGCCGCCGTCACGGCGTTTGCGGCCAATGCGCAAACTGCCTTCCCCGGTACCAAGCCGATTACCATCGTCGTGCCGTTCTCGGCCGGTGGCCCGACCGATCGCGTCGCGCGCGACCTCGCTGAAGCCATGCGCAAGCCCCTGGGTGGCGTGAGCATCCTGGTGGACAACGCGGCCGGTGCCGGCGGCACCATCGGTGCCAACAAGGTGGCCAAGGCCACACCGGATGGTCATACGGTGTTCCTGCACCATATCGGCATGGCGACCAGCCCGGCGCTGTACCGCAAGCTGCCCTACTCGGTCGAGAATGATTTCGAGTTCCTGGGCATGGTCAATGAAGTTCCGATGACCCTGATCGGCCGCCCCACGCTGCCGGCGAACAATTACAAGGAACTGTCCACCTGGATCAATGCCAACAAGGGCAAGATCAACCTGGGCAATGCCGGCCTGGGCGCTGCCTCGCACCTGTGCGGCTTGATGTTCCAGAACGCGCTGGGCATTGACATGACCACGGTGCCTTACAAGGGCACGGCGCCGGCGATCACCGACTTGATCGGCGGCCAGATCGACCTGCTGTGCGATCAGACCACCAACACCACGTCCCAGATCGAGGGCAAGAAAGTGAAGGCCTTCGCCGTGACCACGGCCAAGCGCCTGACCACGCCGGCATTGAAAGACCTTCCCACGCTGCAGGAGTCGGGCCTGAAGGGTTTTGATGTCAGCATCTGGCACGGTCTGTATGCGCCCAAGGGCACGCCGGCGGATGTGCTGGCCAAGCTGAACACGGCGCTCAAGGCCGCGCTGAAGGATCCCGAGTTCATCAAGAAGCAGGAAGGCCTGGGCGCTGTGGTGGTGACCGACAAGCGCGTCGAACCGGCTGAGCACAAGAAATTCGTGCTGGCAGAAATCGCCAAGTGGGGCCCGGTGATCAAGGCGGCGGGTGTCTACGCAGATTGATCTGCATCAGCAGCCATGTGAAAGCCACCTTCGGGTGGCTTTTTTCATGGTCGCTCTGGAGGCAAACCCTAGGACACAAACGCCCTCAGGCTGTCTACACTGGAAGACAAAGACCAACCGGAGATGCGCATGTCTGCACTGAATTGTTTCAAGAAAAATCGACGCCTAGCCCTTGCCCTGATTGCGGGATCAGCTCACTTTTTGATAGCAGGCTCCAGCTTGGCGCAAAGCGGCTGGCCGAACAAGCCGGTGCGTATTGTCGTGCCGTTTGCGCCAGGTGGGACCACCGACATTCTGGCGCGCGCCGTGGCGCCGGAACTCTCGAAAGCCTTTGGCCAGCAGTTCGTGGTGGACAACCGTGCCGGGGCCGGTGGCAACGTTGGTGCGGACATCGTCGCCAAGTCAGCGGGTGACGGCTATACCTTGCTGATGGGCACGGTCGGCACGCACGGCATCAACAAGGCGCTGTATGCCAAGCTGCCGTACGACCCGCAAAAGGATTTTGTGCCGATCACGCTGGTGGCGGCTGTGCCCAATGTGATGGAGATGAATGCCGACAAGGCGAAGGCCTTGGGCATCAACAACGTGGCTGATTTCATCAAGTACGCCAAAGCCAATCCGGGCAAGCTCAACATGGCGTCCAGTGGCAACGGTACGTCAATCCACCTGGCGGGCGAACTGTTCAAGTCCATGACGGGCACATTCATGACCCACATTCCCTACCGCGGTTCCGGTCCGGCCTTGCTGGACATGGTGGCCGGCAACATGGATGTGATGTTCGACAATTTGCCCTCCAGCATGGCGCAGATCAAGGCCGGCAAGCTCAAGGCCCTGGCCGTGACCAGTGCTCAGCGCTCGGCGGCCTTGCCTGATGTGCCCACGGTGGAGGAGGCGGGAAACCTCAAGGGTTTCGAGGCCAGTAGCTGGTTTGGGCTGTTGGCGCCGGCGGGTACGCCGGCTGACGTGGTCAACCGCATCCAGCAGGAGGTGGCCAAGGCGCTCAACACGCCGGCGATCAAGGAAAAACTGCTGGCGCAGGGGGCCATTCCTAGCGGGAACACGCCGGCGGAATTCACCCGCTTGATTGACGCAGAGCATCGCAAGTGGGCGAAGGTCGTCAAGGACTCTGGCGCGAAGGTAGATTAACCCCCAGCTGTGCGCCACGTTGCGGCGCTCCGCCACCCTCCTTAAAGGGGGCAACGTCAGTGGCCCGGCAAAGCCGGTGCCACGGCGTTCTACGGCTGGGCTGCTTCAGGCGCGTGTGTCGGCTTCGGCATGGTGCGCGCGGCCCAGCACGTGGGTCTAGACGCCCCAGACGATTTCCTTGTCCGCCTTTTCGCAGCGGCGCAGCATCTCAATGAAGGGGGTGGCGCGCTGGCGCAGTGAGACGCCTTCTTGAGCCGGTAATTCCTCGCCACGAGCGGCCGCTTCGGTTTCAGCGGCCTTGCGCTGCCCCTCCTCGACCACGATGGCGGCTTCCAGTGCAGCTATCGCAGCTGGCATGTCGGCTGGTTGCAGGATGCCCTGTTTCACATCCACCGGCTTGCCTATGATCTGCAGCACGCGACGCCCCTGGGGTTCAAGCATGATCAGGTCGGCCGTGGCCGGAGACTTGAACTTGTAGAGCATGGACATCGTGTCAGCTCAACGATTCGATCAAGTCGATGTAGAGCTGCATCGCTTCATCGGCGGTCTTGCCCTTGAGGCCGTTCCAGGCGTCCCATTTGGCGCGGCCGACGAAGTCCGAAAAGCCCGGGCGCTCGCCCTCGACGTCGCCGGTGGTGGCCTGTTTGTAGAAGGCGTAGATCTTCAGCAGCGTGGGGTTGTCAGGGCGCTCGCTCAGGTTCTTGGAGCTGGCGACAGCGGTTTCGAAGCGGGTTTGGAGATCACTCATGGTGCAGGCGGAGAAAGTTGTTAGAAAGAGGTCGTAGTGTAAGCATCCCGCAGCTGCAACAGATGCGCGCGCTGCGACGGCTTCAGGAAGGGCACAAGCAGACCGAGGGCGTGCTGCGCGCCGCGCAGCAACGCCACTTGGCCATTTTCCGGCTCCAGTGCATGGCGCGGATCGCGCACATACTCGAAGCTGAGCCAATAGGTCAGGATCACGATCAGGCAGTTGGCCGTGATGGGCAGTTCGCGCTCGTCGATGTTGAGCACATGGGCCGCGCGCAGGCCCTCCAGCATAACGCGCATGGCGTCGACTTGGGTCGTCATGCTCACCTGAATGGAGGTTTCCAGCAGGCGGTTACGGCTGAGCAAGTCGTTCAGATCGCGATAGAGAAAACGGTATTGCCAAACCAGTTCGAACAGGCTGTGCATGAAGAACCAGGCATCTTCCACGTCCTGCACCCCGCCGCCTGCCGGCAGCAACTCGGCCAGGGCCAGTTCGTATTGCGCGAACAAATTGCCGACCAGCTTGTCCTTGGCCGGATAGTGGTAGTGCAGGTTGCCGGGGCTGATGCCGACCTCGCTGGCGATCAGCGCGGTTGAGACATGGGGCTCACCGAAGCGGTTGAACAGCGTTAATGCCGCCTCTTGAATGCGCTGCGCCGTTCGCCGCGGCGCCTTCTTGGCCATCTCAGGAGGTCTTGCGTGCGGCAGGGCGCTTGCTGGCGGGTGTTTTCTTGGCTGTGGCCGGTCGGGCTGCCGCCTTTTCCAGGGCTGCCAGACGTGCCGCCAAGGCATCCATTTCCTTGGCCGTGGGGACGCCCAAGCCCTTGAGGGCGCGGGCAACCCGATCCTCGAAAATGGACTCCAGCTTGTCCCATTGGCCGGTGGCGCGCGTGCCAATCTCATTGGCCATGCTGTTCATCTTCTGCGTCGCCGCGCTCATTTTTTCCTCGGCGACGGTCTGGGTCTTGCGCTGGATCGTCAAGCCCTCCTGCACCAGCGCGTCGAATACCTTGCCGCCCTCCTGCTGGGCCTTGCTGAAGGCCGCCAGGCCAGCCAGCCAGATCTCATGCGCGGAGTCCTTGATGGCATCCGGCAAGGGCGTAGCAGTTCGGGACGCTTGGGCTGTCTGAGTGGACTTCTTGGCCATCGAGTGCTCCTTGAGGTGGTGAGTGGATGGTCGGACTGTAACCCTGGCATGCCCGCTTGGGTAGAGGGGGCCGGCGTGGAATAATCCCAGCGGTAACATGGGTGGCCTCGCGCCCCCTCATTTGACTGGGAACTTCATGATCCTCGTGACGGGCGGCGCCGGTTTCATCGGTGCCAATTTTGTTTTGGATTGGCTGGCGCAATCGGATGAACCGGTTGTGAATCTGGACAAGCTCACCTATGCCGGCAATCTGGAAAACCTGGTTTCCCTGCAGGGTAATGCGCGTCACGTCTTCGTACGTGGCGATATCGGCGACACGGCACTGGTGGAGCGATTGCTGAGCGAGCATCGGCCGCGTGCGGTGGTGAACTTTGCGGCCGAGTCGCATGTGGACCGTTCCATCCATGGCCCGGAGGACTTCATCCAGACCAACATCGTGGGTACTTTCCGCTTGCTGGAAGCGGTGCGGACCTACTGGAGCGGCCAGTTGAGCGACGAGGCCAAGGCGGCATTCCGCTTTCTGCACGTTTCCACCGACGAGGTCTACGGTTCACTCAAGTCGGGCGAGCCGGCCTTCACCGAGCAGCACCGTTACGAGCCCAACAGCCCGTATTCGGCCAGCAAAGCGGCGAGTGACCATCTGGTGCGCGCCTACCACCATACCTACGGTCTGCCGGTGCTCACCACCAATTGTTCCAACAACTACGGCCCCTACCACTTCCCGGAGAAGCTGATTCCGCTCATGATCGTCAACGCCTTGGGTGGCAAGGCGCTGCCCGTCTACGGCGACGGCCAGCAGATCCGTGACTGGCTGTATGTGAAAGATCATTGCAGTGCCATTCGCCGGGTGTTGGAAGCGGGCCGCCTGGGCGAGGTCTATAACGTGGGCGGCTGGAATGAGAAACCGAACATCGAGATCGTCGACACGGTCTGCGCCCTGCTCGATGAGCTGCGGCCGAGAACGGACAAAAAATCCTACCGCGAGCAAATTACTTATGTGAAAGACCGGCCCGGTCACGACCGTCGTTATGCCATCGACGCCCACAAGCTGGAGCGCGAGTTGGGCTGGCGGCCGGCGGAAACCTTCGACACTGGCATTCGCAAAACGGTGCGCTGGTATCTCGACAACCAGGCGTGGGTCGCTGGCGTCACCAGTGGCAGCTACCGTCAGTGGGTAGAACGGCACTACGCCTGACGCCAACATGAAAATCCTCCTTTTGGGCAAAAGCGGCCAGGTTGGCTGGGAACTGCAGCGCTCCTTGAGCGTGCTGGGCGAGGTGGTGGCGCTGGACCGGCAGGGTGCGGAGGGTCTGTGCGGCGATTTGAGTGATTTGCCCGGTCTGGCGCAAACCGTGCAGCGCGTGCAGCCGCAGGTCATCGTCAATGCTGCAGCGCACACAGCGGTGGACAAGGCCGAGAGCGAGTCCGAGTTGGCGCGCACCCTGAATGCGCTGGCGCCCGGCGTGCTGGCACGCGAAGCACAGCAGCTTGGAGCCTGGCTGGTGCACTACAGCACCGACTATGTGTTTGATGGCAGTGGCGATCGCCCCTGGCTGGAGACGGATCAGCCGGCCCCGCTGAGTGTGTATGGCCAGACCAAGCTGGAGGGCGAGCAGCAGATTGTGGCCAGTGGGTGCCGCCATCTGATTTTCCGCACCAGCTGGGTCTATGCCGCGCGCGGCAATAACTTCGCCAAGACCATGCTGCGTCTCGCCGGCGAGCGCGAACAGCTGTCGGTGATCGATGACCAGATCGGTGCGCCCACGGGCGCCGATCTGCTGGCTGATGTGACGGCCCATGCCTTGCGGCACGTGCTACCTCCGGTGGGACATAACGATCTGGTTCAACCCGGCATCTACCATCTGGCGACCGGTGGTGAAACTTCCTGGTGTGGTTATGCGCGCTTTGTGCTGGAAGCCGCCGCCGCGGCTGGGGTGACGCTCAAGGCCGGGCCGGACCATGTGATCCCAATACCCAGTTCGGCTTATCCTGCGCCCGCGCGCCGACCGCACAACTCGCGGCTGGCCACCGGCAAATTACGCGCTACCTTTGGGTTAAGCTTGCCCGACTGGCGGCAGGGCGTGGCACGCATGCTGACCGAAATCTTCTGAACCACGACCATGACCCAACGCAAAGGCATCATTCTCGCTGGCGGTTCCGGCTCGCGTCTGCACCCGGCCACGCTGGCCATGAGCAAGCAGTTGCTGCCGGTGTACGACAAGCCGATGATCTATTACCCGCTCAGCACACTCATGCTCGCGGGTATACGCGACATCTTGGTCATCAGCACGCCGCAGGACACACCACGTTTTCAGCAACTGCTGGGAGACGGCAGCCAGTGGGGCTTGAATCTGCAATACGCGGTGCAACCCAGTCCGGATGGTTTGGCGCAGGCTTTCATCATCGGGGAGCGGTTTATTGAGAACCATCCCAGTGCTTTGGTGCTGGGAGACAACATTTTTTATGGGCATGACTTCCAGGGGTTATTGGGCGAAGCCGATGCCAGAGCACAAGGGGCCACGGTCTTTGCCTACCATGTCAGAGATCCGGAACGCTATGGCGTAGTGGCTTTTGATACACAGGGGAAGGCCTGCAGCATTGAAGAAAAACCGAAGCAGCCTCAGAGTAACTACGCAGTCACCGGCCTGTATTTCTATGACAACCAAGTTGTGGATGTTGCCAAGGCCGTCCAACCCAGCGCCCGTGGTGAGCTTGAGATCACCACGGTGAATCAGTACTACCTGGAACATGGGTGCCTGCATGTTCAGATCATGAAGCGCGGTTACGCTTGGCTAGATACCGGGACTCATGAGAGTCTGCTGGAGGCGGGCCAGTTCATTGCGACGCTGGAGCACCGGCAAGGGCTGAAGATCGCGTGCCCCGAGGAGATCGCGTGGCGGAATGCTTGGATTTCTGACGAGCAACTGCAGAAACTGGCACAGCCATTGACCAAAAGTGGCTATGGGGAATACCTGCTGCACCTGCTGACAGACAAGGCGCTGATTTGATAAGGGGTGCTTGCCAGTGAAAGTCATGCCGACAGCGATCCCGGATGTTCTCATTATCGAGCCCCGTGTGTTTGGGGATAGCCGCGGCTTCTTTTTTGAAAGTTTCAATCAGCGCGCTTTCAACCAGGCCGTGGGGCAAGATGTCCAGTTCGTGCAGGACAACCACAGTCGCTCGGCGTGTGGCGTGCTGCGGGGACTCCATTACCAGCTTCTACAGCCGCAAGGCAAGCTGGTCCGCGTGGTGCGAGGGTCTGTATTCGACGTCGCCGTCGATGTTCGCAAGTCGTCTCCCACCTTCGGGCGTTGGGTGGGCGTGATGCTCACGGAGGACAACTGTCAACAGTTGTGGATCCCTCCCGGCTTTGCACATGGCTTTGTGGTGACCAGTGAGTCGGCCGACTTTCTCTACAAGACAACGGACTACTATGCGCCAGAGCATGAGCGCTGCATTATCTGGGACGATCCAGAGCTCGCAATCGAATGGCCGGTGTCAATAACACCTCAATTGTCCGCAAAGGATACGGCGGGAAGCTCTTTTGCAGCGGCAGAAAAGTATGTCTGAGTTGGCCGATAAAATTCAAGGATGATTCATCCCGTCATTCTCTGTGGAGGCAGCGGTACAAGGCTTTGGCCGTTGTCACGCAAGGCTTTCCCCAAACAGTTTATCCCCTTGATAGGGGATAAGTCACTTCTTCAGCTTACGCTGGAGCGTGTTGCGCAACTGGCAGAGGGTGCGAAGGCTGGCATCACCTGCGTGTCCGCAGAAGAACACCGTTTTCTTGTTGCAGATGCCGCGTTGCAGGCCGGGCAGGAAGTTCGCCAGATACTGGAGCCGCAGCCCAAGAATACGGCGGCTGCCATGGCGTTGGCGGCATTGGCCGCCTCCTCGGAGGATCTGCTGCTATTTTGTCCAGCAGATCACCATATTCCTGATGTACAAGCTTTTGTCGAGATGGTGCAGCAGGCCGTTCCGGCCGCGCTTTCCGGCAGGTTGGTGACTTTCGGGGTGTTGCCCACTTCGCCGAGCACTGCTTATGGTTACATTCAGAAGGGCGGGGCTGCGCTGGATGGTGGCAGCGAGGTGGCGCGTTTCGTGGAAAAACCTGCGCAGGACAAGGCTGTCGAGTTTCTGGTCAGTGGTCAATATTTGTGGAATGCCGGCATCTTTCTCGTTCGGGCGCAAACCCTTCTCGATGCGTTACAGACATATGCCCCGGATATCTTGGAGGCCTGCCGTAAAGCCATGCGGGATCCTCGATGCGACGGGTTGTTCATTCGTCCTGACGCGCAGGTTTTTTCAGGCTGCCGCAGTCAATCCATTGATTACGCGGTGATGGAGCGTGCCGAGAACGTCAGCGTGTTTCCTTTTGCCGGGATCTGGAGTGATGTGGGGAGCTGGAATGCGGTTGCCGCATTGGCAGAGCCCGATGCAGCAGGCAACCGAGCCGGCGGCGAGTTGCAATATGCCCATCACCTGAATGCTAGGAGCACCTATATCCATGCCGCTGGCAAGCGGCCTGTGGTAGCGTTGGGAACGACGGGGGTGTTGGTGATCGACACGCCTGACGCCCTGCTGGTGGCCGACGCTGCCCATGTGGAAGCCGTCAAGGAGGTGGTGGCCAAACTGGAGGCGCTGGACGCATCCCAGGCAGTGCAGCATCGCCGGGTGTTCCGACCCTGGGGTTGGTACGACAGCATCGACATTGGGCTGCGCCATCAAGTCAAGCGCATCACCGTCAAGCCTGGTGCGTCGCTTTCCTTGCAGATGCACCATCATCGTGCCGAGCACTGGGTTGTGGTGAGTGGCATGGCGGAGGTCACCAACGGAGACAAGGTCGTGACGCTTCATGAAAACCAAAGCACCTATATACCAATAGGACAGAAACACCGGCTTGCGAACCTTGGTGCGGTGCCGCTGGAGATCATTGAGGTGCAGAGCGGTGCTTATTTGGGGGAGGATGATATCGTCCGCCTCCAAGACACATACGGCCGTGGCTAAAGTGTGATTTGCAATAGACACGTCGCCGAATAGAATCGGCGTGCCAGAATTGCAAATAATAGTAGTTACCGTACTAGGGGAATTCATGGGGGTGGAAATGCACTGGTATCTTGTACATACCAAGCCCAGACAAGAGATGTGCGCTCTGGAGAACCTCCAGCAACAAGGGTATCAGTGTTACCTCCCGACCCTTCCATCAGAAAAGCTCCGTCACGGTTCATTGATGGTCTCTGCCGAGCCCCTGTTCCCACGTTACCTGTTCATTCGCTTGGGTCGGGGCGACGCGGCCAAGAGTTGGGCGCCTATCCGCTCGACTAAGGGCGTCAGTCGTCTCGTGAGTTTTGGGGGCGAAACTGCGCGGGTGAATGATGGCTTGATCGAACTGTTGCGAACGCAAGAGGCGTTGGCTCAGGCAGAGCCGGAGCGGTTGTTCAGGCCGGGAGAGCGCGTGTGCCTGACGGAAGCGCCGTTCGCCGGCATCGAAGGCATCTACCAGATGATCGATGGGGAGCGTCGGATTATGGTGCTGATCGAGATTCTGAGTAGGCCCGTAGTTATGCGCGTCGTGCCGGCCAGTTTGCGCAAAGCCAGCTGACAAGCTGGCCCTGACTGCTTTCGACTTGGCAAGAAAGACTCCTTTTCCAATGTCTGGCGGGTGTGGCACAATCACCTCAGTCCGTTGAACAAGTTAGAGTTTGCATTGCTGCACTTTTTGTGCTTCGGACTCCCTTATAGAATTCGTAGACCGCACTTGCTGATCGTGAAACGGCACGGCGGTAGCGCGCCTAAATCACCTTGAGTCTCGCATCTTCACTGCAGAAGTTGGCTGGTGACCGAATGTGCGAGATCATGTCCACTTGGCACCCGGACACGGTTTACCACGCCGCCGCCTATAAGCATGTGCCGCTGGTGGAGCACAACCCAGCCGCCGGCATCAAGAACAACGTGCTGGGCACGCTACGCACTGCTAAAGCCGCCGCAGAACACGGCGTATCCGACTTTGTGCTGATCAGTACCGACAAGGCCGTACGCCCCACCAACGTGATGGGCGCTAGCAAGCGGCTGGCTGAAATGGCGCTGCAGGCATTGGCCGCCACTAATACAGGCAGCAAGTTCAGTATGGTCCGCTTCGGGAATGTGCTGGGCTCGTCGGGCTCTGTGGTGCCGAAGTTTCGCCAGCAGATCCGCGATGGAGGGCCCATCACCCTCACGCACGCGGAGGTCACGCGCTACTTCATGACCATATCCGAGGCGGCGCAGTTGGTAATCCAAGCGGGGGCCATGGCCAAGGGAGGCGACGTGTTCGTGCTCGATATGGGGCAGCCAGTCAAGATCATGGACCTGGCTCGGCGCATGGTGGAACTATCAGGTCTGACGGTGAAAGACGAACACAATCCCGAGGGTGATATCCAGATTGCCGTGACAGGCATGCGCCCTGGGGAAAAACTCTACGAAGAGTTGCTGATTGGCGACAATCCCAAGTCCACCGTGCATCCCCGCATCATGAAAGCCCATGAGGAGTTCATTCCCTGGGGCGACTTTGAGGTCAAACTCAACGCCCTAGAGATCGCCCTGAACGCAAACGATGTCGGCATCATCCGATTATTGATGCAACAACTAGTAGAGGGGTATGCCCCTAGCGACGACATTGTGGACTGGGTGTACTTAGAGCAGGAGGTGCAGGCGCTGGACTGTCAGCAGGGCTGAGGCAATCAGGCATCATGGTACTTTTTAAGGTGATTGCTGACGGTTGCAACTCCTAGAAACAGGTCCAATAACGTCCGGTTTCTGGGGGCGATAGATTAGCTAAAACAGTCAAAAGATGGAGTCAATTACGGACGCTTGCTAGTAGTGAATTTTGCAGAGGCCACTATCTTAGTGATGACGATAGCGTATGCCTCAAGGATAGTTGCGCTAGAAATAGAGTGGCCACGAAGCCGCCACCCGCAGTACTTGCGAGGCTCCCAACCTTGTTTGCGACATTTTCGGCTCCAGTAGTTGGTGGTGTTAAAAAAATTGATGCTCGGTTTAATATCCGCGGTCGAACTTCATCTGGTTTCTTGGGTAAACGGGGCGATACTTATAAGTAATCTGATTAATATACCGTCGCAAATAGAAATACTTGTAGAAGCAAGCTTCGGATATCCGGGCAAGGAATTTGATAAAACGGGTAGAGATATCCTGTCGCAGACACAGGCGTTGGGTATAACCCTTAAGGATTTTCAGCTAGCCAAGCGCAGTGCACGAGCTAATAACACAGTGGCTACCAAGTGCAGTGGGAACAATGGTGAAACGTGGAGCGCCCGTGGTCTGTTTCCCCAGAGACTGGCTGCCTGCGCTGGTGGCTCGGGGACGAAGCAAGGACAAGTTCGCTGTCGCTTCCTGACTTATCGCCCAGTTGGCGGCTTTGTGTTCGCTAAATTGGCGTGTGGGGGTAATGCGGCACAATTTTTTCCGGAACAGATCATGACCGACATTTCTTTTATCCAGCCGCGTGACAAGGCCGAAATCTTGGCCCAGGCGTTGCCCTATATCCGCAAGTACCATGGCAAGACCATGGTCATCAAATACGGCGGTAACGCCATGTCTGACCCGGCCTTGCAGGCCGACTTTGCAGAAGATGTGGTGCTGCTCAAGTTGGTGGGCATCAATCCGGTGGTGGTGCACGGCGGTGGGCCGCAGATCGAGACAGCCCTGAAGCGCCTGGGCAAGAAGGGCGAGTTCATTCAGGGCATGCGTGTGACCGATGCCGAGACCATGGAAGTGGTCGAGTGGGTGCTGGCGGGCGAGGTACAGCAGGACATCGTGGGGCTGATCAACCAGGTGGGCGGCAAGGCTGTGGGCCTGACTGGGCGCGATGGCGGGCTGATCCGAGCCCAAAAGCTCAAGATGGTGGACAACAACGATCCCAGCAAGGAGTACGACGTTGGGCAGGTCGGCGACATCGTGGCGATCGACCCGAGCGTGGTGAAGACCTTGCAGGATGACCAGTTCATCCCTGTGATCAGCCCGATCGGATTTGGCGAGCACAACGAAAGCTACAACATCAATGCCGATGTGGTGGCTGCCAAGCTGGCCACCGTGCTCAAGGCCGAGAAGCTGCTGATGCTGACCAACATCCCCGGCGTGCTGGACAAGCAGGGCCAGTTGCTGACCGAGCTGACCATGAGGCGCATTGATGAACTGGTGGCCGACGGCACCATCTCCGGCGGCATGCTGCCTAAAATCGCAGGGGCGTTGGATGCCGCCAAAAGCGGCGTCAATGCCGTCCACATCATCGACGGCCGCGTACCGCATGCCATGTTGCTTGAAATCCTGACGGATCAGGCTTATGGGACCATGATTCGTTCGCATTGAACAGGCGTGACGGACCGCGGCTTGCGTAGGCGGGCTTGGAGGCGGGTTGTGGATAACCCTCGGTGCCTCTGTGCGAGAATCAAAAAAACGGATTGCTGAGCACCATGTCTGACGTCGAAAACTCCTCTTCTTCCATGCCCGCAGACAGCGAGGCTGCGGCCCCGGTACGCAAGCGCCCCAAGCCGGGCGAGCGTCGGGTGCAAATTCTGCAGGCGTTAGCCGCCATGCTGGAACAGCCGGGCGCCGAGCGCATCACCACCGCGGCACTGGCGGCCAAGCTGGAGGTGAGCGAGGCGGCCTTGTACCGTCACTTCGCCAGCAAGGCGCAGATGTTCGAGGGGCTGATCGAGTTCATTGAGCAGACGGTGTTTTCCCTCGTCAATCAGATCGTCGAACGCGACGGTGCGGCGACCGATCCTGCTGCGGGCGCGCGTCAGGCTGGCAAGATCGTGGCCATGCTGGTGCAATTCGCAGAGAAAAATCCCGGTATGACGCGCGTCATGGTGGGCGATGCGCTGGTGTTCGAGAATGAACGTTTGCAGCAGCGCATGAACCAGTTTTTCGACAAGATCGAATCGACACTCAAGCAATGCCTGCGCGACGGCCCCCAGACGGGCGGCTCGGCCACGCCCAGCGTGGATGCCCAAGTTGGCGCCTCCGTGCTGACGGCCTTCGTTGTTGGCCGGCTGCAGCGCTTTGCCCGCTCGGGCTTCCGTCGTCTGCCATCGGAGCACCTGGAAGCCAGTTTGGCGCAGATGCTCTGAGCCGCATTGATTCGATAGCTGTTTTGCATATCCCATGGGGGATGGTCGCTCAAGCTTGCCCGCTATGGCAATCTTGGCAAGTAAAAGCCTGGATTGTTTGACGCCGAAGGCGACTTGCAAGATCTCATTGCTGTGATCAAGGGCGCTGGCGCTCTGGCGGCGACGGATGTCGCTCAAGCGTAAGCTTGGCAGACCAACCCCAACTCGCGTCAGCGGCTCTCTTGCGAGAGGCATTATTTTTGGAGGGGCTTGCTCGATCCTCTTTTTTTCATGCAAAATAGCACGATCGTTCGTTTTATTTTCAATTCATGACGGTTGTCGAGTTATCCACCAAGACCAAGCGTGCCGCCAGCCGCGAACGCGTTCGCGAAGAGCGCGATCTGCACAAGGGGCAGCAAACCAAGCTCGCCATCATTGATGCGGCGTTAGGCCTGGCCGCTCAGATCGGGTTGGAAGGCCTGAGCATCGGGGTGCTGGCCGAAGTCACCCGCATGAGTAAATCAGGCGTCTTCGCGCACTTCGGTTCGCGCGAGGAGTTGCAGATTTCAGTGGTGCGCGAGTACTTCCATCGCTTCGAGCAGGAGGTGTTCTACCCGGCGCTGCGTGAGCCGCGCGGCCTGCCGCGCCTGCGCGCACTGTTTGCCAACTGGATGAAGTTGGTGGCGGTGGAAATCCAGTCGGGGTGCATCTTCATCAGCGGCGCAGCTGACTTCGATGACCGGCCCGGGCCGGTGCGCGATGCACTGGCCAGTTCCGTGAAGACCTGGCTGGGCGCCGTTCACCGTGCGGTGGTGCAGGCCAAGCAAGAAGGCCATCTCTCGGTCGATGCCGATGAGCGCCAGATCGCCTTCGAGATTCACGGCCTCATCCTGGCATTGCACTACGAAGCACGTTTTCTCAAGAATCCCGGTTCGGTCGAGCGCGCTAACCAGGGCTTCGAGTACATCCTGGCCCGCTATGGCCACAACGCTGCCGAAGCGGAAAAGCAGCGTCCTCCAGTTCGAACCCGCAAATCACCCAAATCCATCAAGGAGTAAACCCATGCCCAGCTACACCCCGCCCCTGCGCGACATGCAGTTCGTGATGCACGAAGTGCTCAACGTGACCGAGTCGCTCAAGCAGATCCCGCGTCATGCCGACACCGACGCCGACACCATCAATGCGGTGCTGGAAGAGGGCGGCAAGTTCGCGGCCAATGTGATCTTCCCGCTCAACATCAGCGGCGACGCAGAGGGTTGCACCCTGGACAAGACCACGCACGAGGTCACCGCGCCCAAGGGTTTCAAGGAAGCCTACGCCCAGTACGTGGAAGGCGGCTGGGCGGCGCTGAGCTGCGACCCGGACTACGGCGGCCAGGGTCTGCCTTTTGTGCTCAACCAGTGCATCTACGAAATGATGAACTCGGCCAACCAGGCCTGGACCATGTACCCCGGCCTCTCGCACGGCGCTTACGAGGCCCTGCACGCCCACGGCACCGACGAGCAGAAGAAACTCTACCTGCCCAAGCTGGTCAGCGGCGAGTGGACCGGCACCATGTGCCTGACCGAACCCCATTGCGGCACCGATCTGGGCATGCTGCGCAGCAAGGCCGAGCCCCAGGCCGATGGCACCTACAAGCTCAACGGCGCCAAGATCTTCATCAGCGCCGGTGAACACGACCTGGCCGAGAACATCGTGCACCTGGTGCTGGCCCGCCTGCCCGACGCGCCCAAGGGCAGCAAGGGCATCAGCCTGTTTGCCGTACCCAAGTACAACGTCAAGGCCGATGGCTCCCTGGGCACGCGCAACGGCATCTATTGCGGCGGCCTGGAGCACAAGATGGGCATCCACGCCAACTCCACCTGTCAGATGATCTTGGACAACGCGGTCGGCACGATGGTCGGGCAGCCCAACAAGGGCCTGCAGGCCATGTTCGTGATGATGAACGCCGCCCGCCTGGGCGTGGGCAACCAGTCCCTGGGCCTGACCGAAGTGGCCTACCAGAACGCCCTGGCCTACGCCAAGGACCGCATCCAGATGCGCTCGCTCTCCGGCGTGAAGGCCAAGGACAAGGACGCCGACCCCATCATCGTGCACCCCGACGTGCGCAAGATGCTGCTGACCGCCAAGGCTTACGCCGAAGGCGGCCGTGCCCTGGCCTGCTACTGCGCCATGCTGCTGGACCAGCATCTGTACCACCCTGACGAGAAGGTGCGCAAGGACAGCGATGAGATGCTGGCCCTGCTGACCCCCATCATCAAGGCCTTCCTGACCGACAACGGTTTCGAAGCCACCGTGATGTGCCAGCAGGTCTTCGGCGGCCACGGCTACATCAAGGAGTGGGGCATGGAGCAGTTCGTGCGTGATGCCCGCATCAACATGATCTACGAAGGCACGAACACCGTGCAGTCGCTGGACCTGCTGGGCCGCAAGATCCTGGGCAACAACGGCGCCACACTGAAAAAGTTCGGCAAGCTGGTTGGCGCGCTGGTGGAGGAAGAAGGCGTCAATGAGAAGATGGCCGAGTTCATCAACCCGCTGGCCTACCTGGGCGACCAGATGACCAAGTTCACCACCGAGATTGGCTTCAAGGGGTTCCAGAACCCCGACGAAGTGGGCGCTGCTGCGGTGGATTACCTGCGTGTGGCCGGTCATCTGGTGTTCGGCTACTTCTTTGCCCGCATGGCTTCGGTCGCGCTGAAGGAAATTGCGGCTGGCAACACCGATCCGTTCTACCAGGCCAAGCTGCAGACCGCGCGCTTCTACTTCGCCAAGCTGTTCCCCGAGACCGCAACGCTGATGCGTACAGCGCGTGCCGGCAGCAAGGTGTTGATGGACACCGACCTCGCCTTGGCATGAAGACGACTTCCCCCCGAGACGCCTTTGGCGTTTCCCCTCAAGTGGGGCGCACCCGGTGGACCGGCAAAGCCGGATCCACGGGTGCCCTGGCTTTTGCGTTGGCTCTGGCCTGCAATATGGCGTGGGCCCAGAGCACCCCGGTGGGCCTGTGGCAGAGCATCGACGATGCGACCAACAAGCCCAAGGCGGAAATCCGCATCCGCGAGTCAGCTGGCGTGCTGACCGGCGTGGTCGAAAAATCGCTGGCGCCGTCGGAGTCGCCGAACTGCGACCTTTGCACCGACGACCGCAAGGGCCAGCCCAAGCTGGGCATGGAGATCATCCGTGGTGCCAAAAAGGCCGAGGGCAAGGACGTCTGGGAAGACGGCAAAATCCTCGACCCCGACAACGGCAAGACCTACACGCTGCGCATGACCCCGCTGGAGGGCGGCAGCAAGTTGCAAATCCGGGGCTATATCGGCCCCTTCTACCGGACCCAGATCTGGGTTCGTGTGCAGTAAACAAGGAAGACATTCATGTCACGTTTCCAAGTCAAGAAAGTCGCCGTGCTCGGTGCCGGCGTGATGGGCGCGCAGATCGCCGCTCATCTTGTCAACGTCAAGGTGCCGGTCGTGCTGTTCGATCTGCCGGCCAAGGAAGGCCCTAAGAGCGGCATCGCCCTCAAGGCCATCGACAACCTGAAAAAGCTCAAGCCGTCCCCGCTGGGAGTGGCCGACGATGCCGGTCTGATCCAGGCGGCCAACTACGAAGAGCATCTGGCGCAGTTGAAGGATTGCGACCTGATCATCGAGGCCATTGCCGAGCGCATGGACTGGAAGCTCGATCTGTACAAGAAGATCGCGCCCCATATTGCCAAGCACGCCATCGTGGCCTCCAACACCTCGGGTCTGTCGATCACCAAGCTGTCGGAAGCGCTGCCGGAAGAAATCAAGCCGCGTTTCTGCGGCATCCACTTCTTCAATCCGCCGCGTTACATGTACCTGGTGGAGCTGATCGCCACGCCGACCACGCAGCCGGCCATCCTCGACCAGCTCGAAACCTTCGTCACCAGCGGCCTAGGCAAGGGCGTGGTGCGCGCCAAGGACACGCCCAACTTCATCGCCAACCGTGTCGGCATCGCCGGCATGCTGGCCACCATGAAGGAAGTGGAGAACTTCGGCCTCAGCTACGACGTGGTGGATGACCTCACTGGCAAGAAGCTCGGCCGCGCCAGTTCTGGCACCTTCCGTACCGCTGACGTGGTGGGCCTGGACACCATGGCGCACGTCATCAAGACGCTGCAGGACAACCTGGACGAGAAGAGTGACCCGTTCTACGGTAGCTTCGGCACACCCGAAGTGCTCAAGACCCTGCTGGACATGGGCAACCTGGGTCAGAAGAGCAAGGCTGGTTTCTACAAAAAAGTCGGGCGCGACATCCTGCGCTTCGACCTGGCGGGCAAGGAATACGTGCCGGGCGGCCAGAAGGCCGATGCCGTGTACGAGCGCATGCTCAAGAAGCCGGCCGGCGAACGCCTGAAGCTGTTGCGCAACAGCGAAGGCGCACAGGGCCAGTTCCTCTGGGCCATTCTGCGCAACAGCTTCCACTATGCCGCCGTGCACTTGGCTGCGGTGGCCGACACCGCGCGTGATGTCGACCAGGCCATGCGCTGGGGCTTCGGCATGAAGCAAGGCCCGTTCGAGCTCTGGCAGGAAGCCGGCTGGTTGGACGTGGCCAAGATGATCCAGGAAGACATCGATGCTGGCAAGGCCTTGTGCAAGGCGCCGCTGCCCAAATGGGTGTTCGACGGTCCGGTGGCCAAGGCCGGCGGCGTGCATACGCCCGAAGGTTCCTTCAATCCGACGACGGGCCAGTTCGAACCGCGTCGTCAGTTGCCGGTCTACGCGCGCCAGCATTTCCCTGAGAGCGTGCTGGGTGACGGCAGTGTGACATACCAGGCCGCAGGCAAGACACTGCAGGAGAACAGCGGCGTTCGCCTGTGGACCCTGGACGATGAGGTGCTGATCGCCAGCATCAAGACCAAGATGCACGCCATCAGCCCGGATGTGGTTGAGGGCCTGATGCAGGGCGTCGAACTGGCGGAAAAAGACTACCAGGGTATGGTGATCTGGTCGGGCGACGAGCCCTTCAGTGTCGGTGCTGATCTGCAGGCCATGTTGCCGGCCTTCATGGTGGCCGGCGTCGGTGCCGTTGAGGGCGCCGAGCACGAGATGCAGACCATGATGCTGCGGCTGCGTTATGCCGGCGTGCCGGTGGTGTCGGCCGTCCGCGGCATGGCGCTGGGCGGTGGTTGCGAACTGGCGGTGCACTCGGCCCGCCGTGTCGTGGCCATGGAGTCGTACATCGGCCTGGTCGAGGTGGGCGTGGGCCTGATCCCGGGTGCCGGCGGCCTGACCTACATTGCCCGCCGCGCCGCGGAGAATGCGGCCGCTTCCACCGGCAAGGACATCCTGCCCTTCCTGACCGAAGGCTTCACCGCCGCGGCCATGGCCAAGGTGGGAACGAGCGCGCTGGAGTCGCGCAAGCTGGGCTACCTGCTGGAGAGCGACATCATCGTGCCGAACAAGGATGAGTTGCTGTTCGTTGCCTTGAACGAAGCCCGTGCCATGTACCAGGGCGGCTGGCGTGCGCCGCACAAGCGCCTGTTCCCGGTGGCCGGCCGCAGTGGCGTGGCCACCATCAAGGGCCAGCTGGTCAACATGCGTGACGGCGGCTTCATCAGCCAGCATGACTTCCATATCGCCAGCCTGATCGCCAACGTGGTGTGCGGCGGCGACGTGGATCCCGGCACGCAGGTGTCCGAGGAGTACCTGATGACGTTGGAGCGCCAGGCCTTCTGCTCGCTCATCGTGCATCCCAAGACGCAGGAACGCATCATGGGCATGCTCTCCACCGGCAAGCCCCTGCGCAATTGAACGGCAAGACAGGCTAAAGAGGAATTCACATGAAACAAGTTCAAGACGCCTACATCGTTGCCGCCACGCGTACACCCATCGGGCGTTCGCACCGCGGTTTCTTCCGCAACACCCGTCCTGATGACCTGCTGGCCACCACGTTGAAGGCTGCGCTGGCCCAGGTGCCGGGGCTGGACCCGGCTGCCATCGAGGACATCGTTTGCGGCTGCGCCATTCCCGAAGCGCAACAAGGTCTCAACGTGGCGCGCATCGGTGCCGTGCTGGCCGGTCTGCCCACCAGCGTGGGCGGCATCACCGTCAACCGTTTCTGCGCCTCCGGCCTGTCGGCGGTGCAGATGGCGGCTGACCGTATCCGTGTCGGCGAGGCCGAGGTCATGATCGCCGCCGGCGTGGAAAGCATGAGCATGGTGCCCATGATGGGCAATTCGCCTTCGTTGTCGCCCTCCATCTTCGAGCGCGACGGCGACGTCGGCATTGCCTACGGCATGGGCCTGACGGCCGAGAAGGTGGCCCAGCAGTGGAAGGTCAGCCGTGACATGCAGGACGCCTTCGCGCTGGAGTCGCACCTGCGCGCCATCCGCGCGCAGCAGGCTGGCGAGTTCACGGCCGAGATCACGCCGATCGACGTGACGGACCGCAGCGCCAACCTGGACAGCGGTGAGGTGATCGCCAAGACACGCACCGTCAACCTTGACGAAGGTCCGCGCGCCGACACCACCCTGGAAGCGCTGGGCAAGCTCAAGACCGTGTTCGCCGCGCGCGGCTCGGTCACGGCCGGCAACAGCTCGCAGACCTCGGATGGCGCGGGTGCGCTGATCCTGGCCAGCGGCGATGCGGTCAAGCGTTTCGGCCTCACGCCGCTGGCACGCTTTGTCAGTTTTGCCTCGCGCGGTGTGCCGCCGCACATCATGGGCATCGGCCCGATCGAGGCGATTCCTGCAGCTTTGCGCGCTGCCGGCCTGAAGCTGGACGACATCGACTGGTTCGAACTCAACGAAGCGTTTGCGGCGCAATCGCTGGCCGTTGTCAACAGCCTGGGCCTGGATCCGGCCAAGGTCAACCCCATGGGTGGCGCGATTGCGCTGGGCCACCCGTTGGGTGCCACCGGTGCCATCCGTTCCGCCACCGTGGTGCACGCCCTGCGTCGGCACAACAAGAAATACGGCATGGTGACCATGTGCGTGGGCATGGGGCAGGGTGCCGCCGGTATTTTCGAGCGCGTCTAAGACACTGATTCAGGCCACCGAAGAGTGGCCTTTTTAATGACAGCGAGGAGCAAGACATGAGGACCGAAGTCATTCAGGTGAGTGACGGCGCGAAACTCATGGCCCGCATCTACGAGCCGGCTGACCCGAACCAGGGCAGCGTGGTGATTGGCGGGGCCATGGGCGTGCGGCAGGATTTTTATGCGGCATTTGCGCAGTGGCTGGCGGGGCAGGGCTGGCGTGTGACAACGTTTGACTACCGCGGCTCGGGTGACTCCGTGCCAGACACGCCACACGGCCGCCTGCGCGGCTTCAAGGCCAACCTGAACGACTGGACACGCGATTACGAAACCGTGATCGACCATGCCCACGCGGCGCAGCCGGAGCAGCCGTTGTACCTGCTGGGCCACAGCCTGGGGGCGCAACTGCCGGGTCTGCTCGGCAACCAGCACAAGGTCCATGGCCTGCTCAGTGTGGCCGCGGGCAGCGGCTACTGGCGCGAGAACGCGCCACAGCTCAAGCGCATCGTGCCTTACTTCTGGTTCTTCATCGTGCCGCTGGCGACCCGTCTGTGCGGCTATTTTCCAGGCCGCAAGCTGAAGATGGTGGGCGACCTGCCAGCCGGCGTCATGCTGCAGTGGCGCAAGTGGTGCCTGAACCCGCGCTACAGCGTGGGGGCGGAAGGCGAGGCGGCGCGGCAAGGCTACGCCAGCGTGACCTTTCCCGTGCTGGCGCTGTCCGTCACCGACGATGAGCTGATGACCCTGCGCGGCACACACAGCCTGATTGGCTTCTATGAGAACGCGCCGCGCGACATCCAGTGCATTGCCCCGGAAGATCTGTCCGTGCGCCGTATCGGCCACTTCGGACCGTTCCGACCCGAGCACGAGACGCTGCTCTGGCCCAGGATGGACCAATGGCTGGCCGGCCTGTCGCGGTCGGCAGGCGCATGAGCAGCACTGGTTTCCAGGAGCAACCCATGGCTGAACATGTGTTTGACGAGGCGATGGCGCTGACGGGACAAGCCGAAGACCTGTTCCTGGGGCGCACGAGCCCGGCCTACTGGAACATGGTGGGGCCGTTCGGCGGCATCAGCGCCGCGCAGGCCTTGCAGGCGGTGCTGCAACACCCCAAGCGCCTGGGCGAGCCGGTCTCTTTCACAGCCAACTTCGCCGCGGCATTGAGCGAGGGGCCTTTTCGCATCGAAGCGCGGCCGGTACGCACCAACCGCTCCACCCAGCACTGGCTGGTGCTGCTGTCGCAAACTGACTCCGAGGGACAGGATGCGGTAGTGCTCACCGCCACTGCCGTGACGGCGGTTCGCCGCAGTACCTGGAGTGCCGTCGATGCCGTCATGCCCGAGGTGCCAGCGCCCGAGACTATTGCGCGTGGCAGCTTGAGACGACCGGTCGCCTGGCTGCAACGTTACGACATCCGGCCGTGTGCCGGCAGCCTGCCCGAACAGTGGGACGGCAGCGAGGCCGACAGCCTGACCCAGCTCTGGATGCGTGATGATCCGCCGCGGCCGCTGGACTTCTGCAGCCTGCTGGCGCTGGCCGATGTGTTCCCGCCGCGCGTCTGGCGCCGCCGCGCTCGCATGACGCCGGTGGGCACGGTCTCCATGACGGTGTATTTCCATGCCGGTGCCAATGAACTTGCCGCCACCGGCAGTGGCTACCTGCTGGGCCAGGCGCGGGCACAATCCTTCTTCAACGGTTTTTTTGACCAGAGCGCCGAACTCTGGAACCAGGCCGGTCAGTTGCTGGCCACCTCGCATCAGATTGTCTATTTCAAGGAATGAACCTCATGTCCGACATCCTCGTCCACACCGAAGACGGTGTAGCCACCCTCAGCTTCAACCGCCTGGAGCGCAAGAACTCCATCACTTCGGCCATGTATGCCGCGATGGCGGATGCCGTCGAGCAGGCGGCGGCCGACGCGACTGTGCGCGTGCTGGTGATCCAGGGGCATGAGACCGTGTTCAGTGCCGGCAATGACATTGGCGACTTCCTGAACCAGCCACCGGCCACGGCAGATGCCCCGGTGTTTCGCTTCCTGCGTGGCATTGCCAGCTTTCCCAAACCGGTGATCGCGGCCGTCAGCGGCCCGGCGGTCGGCATCGGCACCACGCTGCTGTTCCACTGCGATCTGGTCTACGCGGGCGACAACGCGGCTTTTTCCATGCCCTTCGTGAACCTGGGCCTGTGCCCGGAGGCGGCGTCCAGCCTGCTGGTGCCGCAGATGTTCGGTTACCACCGCGCGGCCGAGGCGCTGCTGCTGGGCGAGCCCTTCATGGCCGAAGCAGCGCTAGAGGCCGGCCTGGTCAACCGCGTGTTGCCGCCGACCGAGGCCAATGGCTATGCGCAGGCACAGGCGCGCAAGCTGGCCGCCAAGCCGCTGTCGGCGCTGATCGAGACCAAGCGCCTGATGAAGCAGGGGCAGGCGACTCGCGTGCTGGAGCAGATGGCCGAAGAAGGAGCGAGTTTCGGGCGCATGTTGCGCGAGCCGGCGGCACGCGAAGCCTTCACGGCGTTCATGGAGAAGCGCAAGCCGGACTTCAGCAAGGTCTGACAGTCCACCCGGCGGGCCAAGCCCGTCAGCGCGGCAGCGTCGTCACCTCAAGCGCTGCCTTGATTCCTCCACACTGCAAGCGCTGCCATGAACAAGCCTATTTCTGTCGAGCCAGCGATCGAATTCGAAGAAGAGTTCGTGGCCGGGCTCAAGCTGATCTTTGAAGAAAAGATTGCCTTCAACCAGGTGCTGGGCCTCAAGATCACCTCACTCAAGCCCGAACGTGTTGTGGCTCGCATCGAGATGCAGCCGGCGCTGATTGGCCACTACGGCCATAACCGCATTCACGGCGGCGTCATCAGCGCCGGACTCGATGCCATGGGCGGCCTGGCGGTGATGGCCGCCATCGGCGCACGGCACATGGACGAGCCGCCGCTGCAGCGGCTGCACCGCTTCGGCAAGCTTGGCACCATCGACTTGCGGATCGATTACCTGCGCCCCGGCATCGGCGAGCGCTTCGAGTTGCGCGCCGAGGTACTGCGCCTGGGGTCACGTGTGGCCAGTACACGCATGGAGTTCTTCGGCGCGGACGGCACGCTGCTGTCGGCCGGCGCGGCCGCCTACATCGTTTCGTAGGCAGCGGTGGCTGCGGGCTCAGGCCTGCGGACGCGGGATCTCGCGCGGCTTGCCCTGGTCGTCGATGGCGACATAGGTCAGGCTGGCCTCGGTCACTTTGACGAACTGGCCCTGGGCGCGGAAACGCTCGGCATAGACCTCGACCTTGACCGTCATGGAGGTGCGGCCCAGGCGCGTGAGCTTGGAGTAGAACGACAGGATGTCACCCACCCGCACCGGCTGTTTGAAGATGAATTCGTTCACGGCCACGGTGGCCATGCGGCCGTCGGCATAGCGCGCCGGGATCACCGAGCCGGCCAGGTCGACCTGGGCCATGACCCAGCCGCCGAAGATATCGCCATTGGCATTGCAGTCGGCCGGCATGGGGATCACCTTGAGGACCAGCTCCTCGTCGGAGGGCGGCTGGATCGGGGCGGAGCTTGAAATCACGGACATGGGGGAGAATCTCGAAAAATAACCAGTTCAGATTGTCCTCTATGCGCCGCTTTGGCGATACCGCCCTCACACCTCCCGCCAGCACGCCATCTCAATCGGGCGTACCGCATTCCGACTGGGGCACGCTCCAGCGCCTGTTTCCCTACCTCTGGCAGTACAAGTGGCGGGTGATGGCCGCACTGGCCTTCATGGTCGGCGCCAAGCTGGCCAACGTGGGGGTGCCGCTGCTGCTCAAAAACCTGGTGGACACCATGGACATCAAGCCGGGTGACGTCAGTGCCGTGCTGGTGGTGCCGGTGGGGCTGCTGCTGGCCTATGGCGCGCTGCGCCTCGCTACGTCGCTGTTTGCCGAGTTGCGCGAACTGGTGTTTGCCAAGGCCACCCAGGGGGCGGCGCGCAGCATCGCGTTGCAGACGTTCTGCCACCTGCACGCCTTGAGCCTGCGCTTCCACCTGGAGCGCCAGACCGGGGGCATGACGCGCGACATCGAGCGCGGCGTGCGCGGCATCGAGTCGCTGATTTCCTATTCGCTCTACAGCATCGTGCCGACGTTGATCGAGGTGACGCTGGTGCTGACCATCCTGGCTGTCAAGTTTGATGCCTGGTTTGCCTGGATCACGCTCGGCGCCCTGGCGGGCTACATCCTGTTCACCGTGACGGTCACCGAGTGGCGCACCCAGTTCCGCAAACAGGCCAACGAGTTCGACTCGGCGGCCCATGCCAAGGCTGTGGACTCCTTGCTCAACTACGAGACCGTCAAGTACTTCAACAACGAAGCCTTCGAGGCCGGGCGCTACGACGACAGTCTGATGCGCCTGCACGAGGCGCGGCTCAAGAGCCAGTCCACCCTGAGTCTGCTCAACACCGGGCAGCAGCTCATCATCGCCATCAGCCTGGTGGCCATGCTGTGGCGCGCCACGCAGGGTGTGGTGGATGGCCGCATGACGCTGGGTGATCTGGTCATGGTCAACGCCTTCATGATCCAGCTTTACATCCCGCTGAATTTTCTGGGCGTGATCTACCGTGAGATCAAGCAGAGCCTGACCGACCTGGACAAGATGTTCACCCTGCTGGAGCGCGAGCGCGAGGTGGCCGACGCTGCGGATGCGTCGCCCTTGCATGTCAGTCAGGCTGATGTGAAGTTCGAGGACGTGAGTTTCGCCTATGACCCCTCCGGTGGTCGGCCGATCCTGCAGCACCTCAGTTTCGAGATCCCCGCCGGCAAGACGGTGGCCGTGGTCGGTCCCTCCGGCGCCGGCAAGTCCACGCTGGCGCGCCTGCTCTACCGTTTCTATGATGTGCAACAGGGCCGCATCACCATCGGCGGCCAGGACATCCGCCAGGTGACACAGGCTAGCCTGCGCCAGGCCATTGGCATCGTGCCGCAGGACACGGTGCTGTTCAACGACACGGTGGAATACAACATCGCCTACGGTCGCCCCGGCGCCAGCCGCGCCGAGGTGGAGGAGGCGGCCCGCGCGGCGCACATCCACGACTTCATCAGCGCCACCCCCAAGGGCTACGACACCATGGTGGGCGAGCGTGGCTTGAAGCTCTCCGGCGGCGAGAAGCAGCGCGTGGCGATCGCACGCACCCTG
Source organism: Hylemonella sp. (assembly GCA_030680575.1). Classification (GTDB taxonomy): domain Bacteria; phylum Pseudomonadota; class Gammaproteobacteria; order Burkholderiales; family Burkholderiaceae_C; genus Hylemonella. The sequence continues at coordinate 25,183 of JAUXVI010000019.1, read as the reverse complement.
CTCAAGAACCCGCCCATCCTGATTTTCGACGAAGCCACCTCGGCGCTGGATTCGGCCAACGAGCGTGCCATCCAGGCCGAACTGCAAAGCGTGGCCCACAACAAGACCACGCTGGTCATCGCGCACCGGTTGTCCACGGTGGTCGATGCGCACGAGATCCTGGTGATGGAGGCCGGGCGCATCGTGGAGCGCGGCGCGCATGCCGAGCTGCTGGCGCGCGGGGGCACTTATGCTCGCATGTGGGCTTTGCAGCAGAGTTCAGAGTCATTTTGACCTCAATCGCTTGTGAAATAAGCGCGAATAGCTATCAAATTAATAGCAAATATTGTGTGGCGGCCTCCTGCAAAGTGCCGGGCGTGGCTTGGGCGCCGGCTTCTCGTTATTCGTGACGTCAGCCGTTGATGTGGGGCTTGCATGCCCACGATGAATTGCACCCCATAATTTGCCCATGGAAACCAAATGGCTGGAAGATTTCGTCAGCTTGGCGGAGACGCGCAGCTTCAGCCGTTCCGCGCAGTTGCGCCATGTGACGCAGCCCGCATTTTCCCGCCGCATCCAGGCGCTGGAAGCCTGGGCCGGCACCGATCTGGTGGACCGCAGTTCCTACCCGACTCGCCTGACGCCCGCCGGTGAAACGCTGTACGGCCAGTCGCTCGAAATGCTGCAAGCCCTGCAAAGCACGCGCGCCATGCTGCGTGGGCACACCTCGGCCGGGCAGGATGTGATCGAGTTCGCGGTGCCGCATACCCTGGCCTTCACTTTTTTCCCGGCCTGGCTGTCGAGCCTGCGCGACAAGTTCGGGCCCATCAAGAGCCGCCTGATTGCGCTCAATGTGCACGATGCCGTGGTGCGGCTGGTCGAGGGCGGCTGCGATCTGCTGATCGCCTACCACCATCCGTCGTTGCCGTTCCAGCTCGATGCCGACCGCTACGAGATGGTCAGCCTGGGGGAGGAGGTCATCGCCCCCTATTGCCGACCGGACGCGCAAGGTCAGCCGCTGTTTCAGTTGCCGGGGCAGGTCGGCCAGCCTTTGCCCTACCTGGGTTATGCCCCCGGGGCCTATCTGGGGCAGGTGGTGGACTTCATGCTCAAGCAGGCGAGTACACCGATTCACCTGGACCGCGTGTACGAGACCGACATTGCCGAAGGGCTCAAGGCCATGGCGCTTGAAGGCCATGGTCTGGCCTTCCTGCCGCACAGTGCCGCGCGCAACGAGGTGCAGGCGGGCAAGCTGGTCAGCGCGGCCCCGGCCGGGCTGCCGGGCATGCAGATCACCATGGATGTGCGGGCCTACCGTGAGAAGCCGGCTGTCCGCGAGACCCACAAGGGTGGGGCGCACCGGGGCGCTACGATGCCCAAGCGCACCGCCCAGGCTTTATGGGACTATTTGCGAGAGCAGGCCCCGCTCCAGTAAAGAGAAAGAGGGGCGCGTGTCGGTTCAGTGTGGTGAACCACGCCTTGTCCATCTGGGCCGGCGGTGGCTAGAATCAAAACCATTGCATTTGTCGGCGCCGTGTCGGCACCCTAAGGAGATTTCCATGAAGAAGCAGGTATTGGCCTTTTCCATCGCCGTTCTTGCGGCCAGTGGGGCTTTCGCCCAGGCGAACAACACCCTGGCCAAGATCAAGGCTTCCGGTAGCGCCACTCTGGGGGTGCGTGAATCCTCGGGCTTGGGCTACACGCTGGGCAACGGCAAATATGTGGGCTTCCATACTGAAATGGGCGAGCGCGTCCTGGCCGACATTCAAAAACAGCTTGGCTTGGCCAAGCTGGACCTCAAGTATCAGCCGGTGACCTCGCAGAACCGGATCCCGCTGGTGACCAATGGCACGGTTGACCTGGAATGTGGCTCCACCACCAACAACGCCGCGCGCCAGAAGGACGTGGCCTTCGCCGTGACGACTTACGTGGAAGAGGTCCGCATCGCCGTCAAGGCCAATTCGGGCATTCAGTCGATCAAGGACCTGAATGGCAAGAGCGTGGCCACCACCACCGGGACCACTTCGGTGCAAACCCTGCGCAAGCATGAGCGTGCAGGTGGCATCGACTTCAAGGAGGTGTACGGCAAGGACCATGCCGACAGTTTCCTGCTGCTCGAAACCGGCCGAGCCGACGCCTTTGTGATGGACGGTTCGATCCTCGCCGGCAACATTTCCAAGTCCAAGAATCCGGGCGATTTCAAGATCGTTGGCGAGGTGCTGTCGGTCGAGCCGATCGCCTGCATGCTGCGCAAGGATGATCCGACGTTCAAGAAGGCGGTGGACGATAGCATCAAGCGCCAGATCGCCGACGGTTCGCTGGCCAAGCTGTACGACCGCTGGTTCATGCAGCCGATCCCGCCGACCAACACCAAGGTGGGTCTGCCGCTGTCGGAGGCCACCAAGGCCGCCTGGGCCAACCCCAACGACAAACCCATGGAAGACTACTCCAAGAAGTAAGCCGGCGTGTGGTGCCGAACCCTTTCGACTTGGCGCTTGAGGGGTTTTGTTGACACAGGTGCACGGCAACCGGAGCCCTGCCGAAAAGAAAGGGGTGACGCATGAGCTGGGATTGGCAGGTGTTCTGTGAAGACACCATGGAGCGGGTGGCCGTGCAAGGCTGCTTCGGCAAGGGCGGCGACATCACCTACCTCGACTGGATGCTGTCGGCCTGGGGCTGGACCGTGTCGGTGTCGCTGTTGTCGCTGTTGTTGGCCTTGCTGCTGGGCTCGTTGATCGGGACACTGCGCACGCTGCCAGATCGCCCCCTGGTTGTGAAACTCGGTCACGCCTGGGTCGAGTTGTTTCGCAACATCCCGTTGCTGGTGCAGATCTTCCTCTGGTACCACGTGATGCCCAGCATTTTCCCGGCCATGAAAGCGGTGCCGGGTTTTGTGCTGGTGGTGCTGGCGCTGGGCTTCTTCACTTCGGCGCGCATTGCCGAGCAGGTGCGCTCGGGCATCGAGACGCTGCCGCGCGGCCAACGTTATGCCGGCATGGCCATGGGGTTCACGACCTTCCAGACCTACCGCTATGTGCTGTTGCCCATGGCGTTTCGCATCATCGTGCCGCCGCTGACCAGCGAGACCATGAACATTTTCAAGAATTCGTCGGTGGCGTTCGCCGTGTCGGTGGCCGAGCTGACCATGTTCGCCATGCAGGCGCAGGAGGAAACCTCGCGTGGTATTGAGGTCTACCTGGGCGTGACCGCCCTGTACATCATCTCGGCGTTTGCCATCAACCGCCTCATGGCTTTCATCGAGAAGCGCGCACGCGTGCCAGGCTTCATCGTCGCGGGTGGAGGGCATTGACGATGAACCTCCAACTTGACTTCTCGTTCTACAACTGGGACCTGATCAGCAACTTCGTCCTCAAGGGCTTGTATTTCAGCCTGATGCTGACGTTGGTGGCCACGATCGGCGGCGTGATCTTTGGCACCCTGCTGGCGCTGATGCGTTTGTCGGGCAAGAAATGGCTCGACGTGCCCGCCACGATCTATGTCAACGGCATGCGCAGCATTCCACTGGTGATGGTGATCCTGTGGTTTTTTCTGCTCATGCCGGCCATCATCGGCCGCCCGATTGGCGCCGAGGTGTCCGCGGTGGTCACCTTCGTCGCGTTCGAGGCGGCTTACTTCAGCGAAATCATGCGCGCCGGCATCCAGTCGATTCCGCGCGGTCAGGTGTTTGCCGGGCAGGCGCTGGGCATGACCTATGGCCAGAACATGCGGCTGGTGGTGCTGCCGCAAGCCTTGCGCAACATGCTGCCGGTGTTGCTGACGCAGACCATCATCCTGTTCCAGGACACCTCGCTGGTCTATGCCATCGGGGCCTACGACATGCTCAAGGGCTTCGAGGTGGCAGGCAAGAACTTCGGCCGTCCGATCGAGGCCTACCTGGCGGCGGCAGTTGCGTACTTTGTCATGTGCTACGCGCTGTCCTGGGCGGTGAAGCGCCTGCATCAGAAGATCGCCATCATCCGGTGAGGGCGTAAGGAATTGTCATGATTGAACTGAAAAACGTCTCCAAGTGGTACGGCAGCTTTCAGGTGCTGACCGATTGTTCCGCCAGCATCCGCAAGGGCGAGGTGGTGGTGGTGTGCGGTCCGTCGGGCTCCGGCAAATCGACGTTGATCAAGACCATCAATGCGCTGGAGCCCTTCCAGCAGGGCGAGATCTGGGTTGACGGCGTGCCGGTGCACGACCCGAAAACCAACCTGCCGAAGTTGCGCAGCCGGGTGGGCATGGTGTTCCAGCATTTCGAGCTGTTTCCGCACCTGTCGGTGACGGAAAACCTCACGATCGCGCAGATCAAGGTGCTGGGGCGCAGCCCGGAAGAGGCGAAGGCGCGCGGCCTGAAAATGCTCGACCGTGTCGGCTTGTCGGCACACAAGGACAAGTTCCCGGGGCAGCTCTCGGGGGGCCAGCAGCAGCGCGTGGCCATTGCGCGTGCGCTGTCCATGGATCCGATCGTCATGCTGTTCGACGAGCCAACCTCGGCGCTCGACCCCGAGATGGTGGGCGAGGTGCTGGACGTGATGGTGGGGCTGGCGCAGGAGGGCATGACCATGATGTGCGTGACGCATGAGATGGGTTTTGCGCGCAAGGTCAGCAACCGCGTCATCTTCATGGATGTGGGCGGCCGCATCTTGGAAGACTGCTCGCGCGAGGAGTTTTTCAACAACCCGGACGCGCGCCAGCCGCGGACCAAGGATTTTCTGAACAAGATCCTGGGGCATTAGGAGGCCCCCCTGAGCGGCTGCGCCGCTCGGTGCTTACGGCCAGAGGCCGTGGCCCTTCGGGCTGTCCAAGCCTGCGCAGGTAGGCCTGGAGCCGCAGCCCTCAGCCCCCAAGGGGACGCCGCCAGCAGACCGGCGGAGCCGGTTCTGCGGCAGCCCTGGTGGAAGAGACAGGCGATATGGCTGTCTGGGACAATAACGGCATGACGCAAGAAATCACCATCACCCGTCCCGATGACTGGCACCTGCACGTGCGTGACGGCGAGCCGCTGGCCACCGTGGTGCCGCACACGGCAGCCCAGTTCGGCCGCGCCATCATCATGCCCAACCTCAAGCCGCCGGTGACCACCGCGCAACTGGCGCTGGACTACAAGCGTCGCATCCTGGCCGCCGTGCCGGCCGGCGTGGCGTTCGAGCCGCTGATGACGCTGTACCTCACCGACAACCTGCCGCCGGACGAGATCAAGCGTGCCCGGGAGGCTGGCGTCGTGGCGGCCAAGCTTTACCCGGCGGGCGCCACCACCAACAGCGACGCCGGCGTGACCGACCTGCGCAAGGCCTACCAGACGCTGGAAGCCATGCAGCGCGAAGGCCTGTTGCTGCTGGTGCACGGCGAGGTGACTTCGCCCGACATCGACCTGTTTGACCGCGAGGCGGTGTTCATCGAGCAGCAGCTGATGCCGCTGCGGCGCGACTTCCCCGAGTTGAAGATCGTGTTCGAACACATCACCACCAAGGAGGCGGCGCAGTACGTGACGGAGAGCGACAAGTTCACCGGCGCCACCATCACGGCGCACCACCTGCTGTACAACCGCAACGCCATCTTCACCGGCGGCATCCGACCGCACTACTACTGCCTGCCGGTGCTCAAGCGCGAAGTGCATCGCCAAGCCCTGGTGGCGGCAGCCACCAGCGGCAACCCGAAGTTCTTCCTCGGTACCGACAGCGCGCCGCACCCGGCGCACCTCAAGGAGCACGCCACCGGTTGCGCCGGCTGTTACACCGCGCATGCGGCGATCGAGATGTACGCCGAAGTTTTCGACATGGCAGGCGCACTCGACAAGCTCGAAGGCTTTGCCAGCTTCTTTGGCGCCGACTTCTACGGTCTGCCGCGCAACCGCGGCACCATCACGCTGCGGCGCGAGTCGTGGACGCCGCCGGAGAGTTTCCCCTTCGGCCAGGCCGAGCTCAAGCCGCTGCGTTCCGGCGAGTCGTTGCCGTGGCGCATGATTTAGAGCGGATCGACTGGCAGGCGCCCTGGCTGGCGCCGTACCGCGAGGCGGGGCAGCCGTTGGCGCAGCAGGTCATGGCTGGCGCTTCCTGTGCCGAGGCGCTTAACAGCTGCGCGGCCATGCCGGTGCGCTTCGTGCCGCAGGCGGCTTTGCCGGGTGGCATGGCCTACGAGCAGTACATCTTTGAGCAGCGTGGTGTGCCGACGCGCGACGGACTGCACGATTTTTTCAACGGGATCATCTGGCAGCATTTCCCCCAGGCCAAGCAGCGGCTCAACCAGCTGCAGGCGGCGCAGATCGCGACCGATGGCGTGCAGGCGGTGCGCGGCCCGGTACGCGATGCCATCACGGTATTCGACGAAAACGCGGCGCTGCTGCGTGCGCCCGATGCCGTGTGGGATGCCCTGGTGGCGCGCGACTGGCAACGCCTGTTCATTGGGCTGCGGCCGCTGTGGGCACAGGCCTCGCTGCACCTGTTTGGTCATGCCCTGTTGGAAAAGCTGGTTTCACCAAGAAAACCGATCACAGCCCATGTCTATCGTGCGCAGCCAGCTACAAATTCGATAGCGGATCTGGATGCCTGGCTGGCGCAGGACCTGACGGCAGCCAAGCTGGCGGGCAAACCCTTCGTGCCGTTGCCGGTGCTGGGCGTGCCCGGCTGGTGGCCGGCCAATGACGACCCGGCTTTCTACGACGACACGCAGGTGTTCCGCCCGCTGCGGGCCGTTCCGCATCCCGTATCATCCCGCGGCCAGTGAATCAAATGGCCACAGGTGGTGGGGATTTTCCCCCAACTCACCTTGATTTTCGTCGTCTCGCCCTTACCATTTGCGCCATCGGCCTGCGAATGACGGGCTGTTGTAGAAGGAAAGCATGAAACGCATTGTTCTGTTTGTTCTGACCAACCTTGCGGTGGTGGTGGTGCTGGGCATCGTGGCCAGCCTGCTGGGCGTCAACCGCTACCTGACCGCCAACGGCCTCAACCTGGGGGCCCTGCTTGGCTTTGCCCTGATCATGGGTTTTGGCGGCGCCATCATTTCGCTGCTGATCAGCAAGCCGGTGGCCAAGTGGAGCGCCGGTGTGCGCGTGATCGAACAGCCGCAGTCGCCCGACGAAGCCTGGATCGTCAACACTGTGCGCAAGTTCGCCGATCAGGCCGGCATCGGTATGCCGGAAGTCGGGATTTTCGAGGGCGACCCCAATGCCTTTGCCACCGGTGCGTTCAAGAACTCGGCGCTGGTGGCCGTGTCCACCGGCTTGCTGCGCAACATGACGCGCGAAGAAGTGGAGGCCGTGATCGGCCATGAGATCGCCCACATTGCCAACGGCGATATGGTGACCATGACCCTGATCCAGGGCGTGATGAACACCTTCGTGGTCTTCATCAGCCGTGTGGTCGGCTATGCCGTGGACAGCTTTCTGCGCAAGGGTGATTCGGAGAACTCCGGCCCGGGCATCGGCTACTTCGTCACCACCATCGTGATGGATATCGTGCTGGGCTTTCTGGCCGCCATCATCGTGGCCTGGTTCTCGCGCCAGCGCGAGTTCCGTGCCGATGCCGGCGCCGCCCAGTTGATGGGCCGCCGTCAGCCCATGATCAACGCGCTGGCCCGCCTGGGTGGTCTGCACACGGCTGAGCTGCCCAAGAGCATGGCAGCCATGGGCATTGCGGGTGGCATCGGGCAGCTGTTCTCGACACACCCGCCGATCGAAGAGCGCATCGCGGCACTGCAAAACGCACAAGGCTGAGTCGAGCCCTTCTGCTCCTGACGCAACCCCGGTCGGACTGTCAGTCCGACCGGGGTTTTTTGATCCCCCCACACTAGGGGAAAACCACTTGCGTTCAGGAGAGCGTCTCCCCACAATGGGACGGCAGGAGCCGGCAAACAACCGTTCTGGAGGATGCGTTGCAGAACAGGAAGGCTACGTCCCAAACCCTTATGGGGTTCGTGCGCAAGTATCTCGGCGTTCCGGCATGGCTGCGCCATGTGTTGGCCCTCGGGTTCATGGCACGCCTGTTCTCCGGGTTGTTGTTGCTCAATCTGCTGGTGATTGCGCTGGCCGCCTGGGCCCTTCATGAGAGTCGTCTCAAGTACGAGGCGCGCGCGACCAGCGAAGTCCGGAACCTGGCCCTGCTGCTCGACCATGACATCGCCGCCTCCATCCGGGAGGTCGATCTGTCCTTGCGGGCTACCATCATGGAGATCGAACGCGCCATCGCGGCAGAGCAGCACGATGATCAAGCCTTGAATTTCTTCGTCGAGCAGCAATTGTTCCAGCATCCTGATCTGGATGGCCTGCGCGTGACGGACTCGCAGGGGCGCATGACACACGGCACCGGTGTACTGCCGGGCTCCAGGCTGACGGTGGCGGATCGCGATTATTTTGTGCATTTGCGCGATCAGCCTTCCGCCGGGTTGGTGGTCGGCCAGCCGGCGGTGGGGCGCATCAGCGGCAAGTGGGTCATCAACCTGGCTCGGGCCATCCGCACGCCAGAGGGCCTCTTTGCTGGTGTGGTGGTCGGCTCGATACCGGTGACGCGTTTCATCAGCGCCTTTGCCACGTTGACGCTGGGGCCGGGGGATGCATTCACGCTGCTCGACAGCGAGATGCGCCTCGTGACCCGTCACCCGGAAGTGCCGGAGGCGACCTGGGTGGGCATGAAATTCGGTTCGCCCGCCCTGCAGAGCCTGGTGCGTTCTGAGGCGATCGAAGGCAGTTACCAGGCCGTCTCAAGCATTGATGGCGTGCATCGGGTCTTCGCCTACCGGAAGGTGCGCGGCGTGCCGCTGCATATCGTGGCGGGCTTGTCGACGGCGGTGGCCTTGGCCGGCTGGCGCCAGGAGGCCGCGAAGGCGATGGGGCTGGTCGGGGTTTTTGTGCTGGCAACACTGATGCTGTCTTGGTTTATCTGGCGTGTCTGGCGTCAGCAGACGCAGGCCGTGGCTGCCTTGCGGTCCGTCAACCAGACCCTGGATGCAGAAAAGCATCTGAACCAGACCATCATCCAGAGTTCGCCGTTCGCCATTTACACGCGCAACCAGCAGGGGCTGGTGACGGCCTGGAACCTGGCCGCCGAGAAACTGTTCGGCTGGCGTGCCGAAGAAGTCATCGGCAAGCCGCTGTTGAGCGTGCCGATCGGCAAGGAGGAGGAAACGCGGGAGTTGCGCGAGCGCGTCTTGCGTGGCGAGAACATCATCCAGTTCGAGGTGCAGCGGCAAAAGCGCGACGGCACGATGTTCGAGCTGAGCACCACTTTGGCGCCTCTGCGCGGTTCTTCAGGTGAGATCGATGGGTATCTGGCCATTGCCGCCGACATCACCGAACGCAAGCAGGCCGAGCGGCAAATCGAATTTCTCGCTTACCGTGACGTCCTGACCGGTTTGCCCAACCGTCTGCTGCTGCACGATCGTTTCACACAGGCGGTCGCCTATGCAGATCGCGCTGGGCTGCGTGTGGCGCTGCTGTTCATCGATCTGGACAACTTCAAGACCATCAACGACTCATTGGGCCATGCCGTGGGGGATGCCCTGCTCAAGGAGATCGCTTTGCGCCTGGGCGCTTGTGTGCGTGATACCGACACCATCAGCCGGCAAGGCGGGGACGAATTCCTGATCGTGCTGCCGGATTTGTCCGACACCGATCCCCTCAGCCCCGTGCTGGCCAAGATCCGGGAGCAGTTGCACATGCCGTTCGGGTTCGACGGCCACGAGTTGACCACGTCGGCTTCCATCGGCATTGCCATCTACCCGAGCGACGGCCGGGATTTCGAGACCCTGCTGAAGAAGGCCGACACGGCCATGTACCAGGCCAAGGATGCCGGGCGCAACAGCTACCGTTTTTTTGACGAGCAGATGAACGTCAAGGCAGTCGAGCATCTCAGTTTCAAGACCGGTTTGCGCCGGGCGCTGGACCGCGGTGAATTCGAACTGCACTACCAGCCGCAGATCAACTTGACGACCGGTGCCGTGATCGGCGCCGAGGCCTTGTTGCGCTGGAACCACCCCGAACTGGGCCAGGTGCCGCCGGCGCGATTCATTCCGGTGGCTGAAGACAGCGGTCTGATCGTGCCGATCGGCGAATGGGTGCTGCACGAGGCTTGTCGCCAGGGTGTGGCGTGGAAGCAGGCCGGCTTGCCGCCGCTGGTCATGGCGGGCAACCTGTCGGCGGTGGAGTTCAAGCGCGGCGATGTGGAGCAGAAAGTGATCCATGCCTTGCAGGACAGCGGCCTGGCCCCCCACTGCCTGGAGCTGGAGCTGACCGAGTCGATCCTGATCCACAACACCGAGCAGGTGCTGGCGACGGTGCAGCGCCTCAAACTGCTGGGTGTGAAGTTGTCGATCGACGACTTCGGCACCGGTTATTCCAGCCTGTCCTACCTGAAACGGTTCGATGTGGACAAGCTCAAGATCGATCAGTCCTTCATCCGCGATCTGGCGTCCGACCCGGACGATACCGCCATCGTTCGAGCCATCATCCAGATGGCGCACAGCCTGAATCTGCGAACCTTGGCCGAAGGGGTGGAGAATGGCGATATGCTGGCGCGGCTGCGCGACTTCGAGTGCAACGAAGCCCAGGGCTACTTCTTCGCCCGACCCATGTCGGCGCAGGAGTTTGCCGGGTTCGTCGGACAGTGGAGCGGCCGCCAGTTGTTGATGGAGGGGGAATGGGTCATATGAACAATCGTCATTCACGAATCTGGCTGCTGCTGCCGTTGTGGCTGGCCATGCCGCTGGCGTGGGCCCAAACCACCCCTGCTTGCGAACAGGCCTGGCTGGAGTACAACGAATTCAAGGATCGCACGGTGATGGAAGAATCCCAGTACCCGCTGACGGTGCAGGGCGCCGCTGTGCGCGCCGCCTGTGGCACTGACGCGTTGCCGGCACCGCCTTGGGCGGATACACCACCGCCGCCGCAGGTGCGCAAGCGCAAGCAAGCGCTGCCGCCGGCCCCGCCGCCGCCCAGCCCACCGCGTAATCCTTAAGCGGTGTGCAGCAGGTCGAGTGCCAGTGCCTCGGCCACCTTGATGCCGTCCACCCCGGCGGACAGAATGCCGCCGGCATAACCTGCGCCTTCGCCGGCCGGGTAGAGGCCACGCACATTCAGGCTCTGCAGGTCCTCGCCACGCGGAATGCGCAATGGGGAGGAGGTGCGCGTCTCCACACCGGTGAGCACGGCGTCTTTCATGTCAAACCCCTTGATCTTCTTGCCAAAGGCCGGCAATGCCTCGCGGATCGCTTCAATGGCATAACTGGGCAGGGCGTTGGCCAGGTTGCCCAGGTGCACGCCCGGCTTGTAGGAGGGTTGTACGCTGCCGAAGTCGGTGGACGGCTGGTCGGCAATGAAGTCGCCCACCAGTTGCCCTGGTGCCTCGTAGGTGCCACCGCCCAGCGCGTAGGCCTTGGCTTCCAGCTTGCGCTGCAGCACGATGCCAGCCAGCGGATGCGGCTGGGGCGGCTGCCGGCGTGCCATGCCGGCCGCCTGTTGCGCGTAGCGCGTGCCGTCGTCCGGGCCGAAGGCGGCTTGCCAGTCGGCCGCATCATCGATGCCGTTCGGGTAGTCCACCGGCTCGATACCGACCACGATGCCAGCATTGGCGTTGCGCTCGTTGCGCGAGTACTGGCTCATGCCATTGGTCACCACGCGGCCCGGCTCCGAGGTGGCGGCCACCACCGTGCCACCGGGGCACATGCAGAAGCTGTAGACCGCGCGGCCATTTTGCGCGTGGTGCACCAGCTTGTAGTCAGCGGCACCCAGCAGCGGGTGGCCGGCGTGTTTGCCCCAGCGCGCGCGGTCGATCACGCTTTGCGGGTGCTCGATGCGAAAGCCCACCGAGAACGGTTTGGCCTGCATGGCCACACCACGGTCGAACAATGTGGCGAAGGTGTCACGCGAGCTGTGGCCCAGCGCCATCACCACATGCGAGGCTTTCAATTCGTAGGATTGATTGGTCGTCAGGTCCAGCACCGTCAGGCCGCGCAGTTGCTTGCCGGCGGGTGTGTCGTCAATCCTTACATCCGTCACGCGCTGCTGGAAGCGGATCTCGCCGCCGAGTGCAATGATCTGCTCGCGGATGCTTTCCACCACCTTCACCAGCTTGAAGGTGCCGATGTGCGGGTGCGCCTCCACCAGAATTTCTGCCGGCGCGCCGGCCTGGACGAACTCGTTCATCACCTTGCGGCCCAGGTGGCGCGGGTCCTTGATCTGGCTGTAGAGCTTGCCGTCACTGAAGGTGCCGGCGCCACCCTCGCCGAACTGCACGTTGGATTCGGGGTTCAGCACCTGCTTGCGCCACAGGCCCCAGGTGTCCTTGGTGCGCTGGCGCACCGTGGTGCCGCGTTCGATCACGATCGGCTTGAAACCCATCTGCGCCAGAATCAGCGCCGCAAAAATGCCGCAGGGACCGAAGCCCACCACCACCGGGCGTTCCTTCAGTTTGGCCGGCGCCTGTGCCACCGGGTGGTAGACCAGATCAGGCGAGGGGCCGATGTGCGGGTGGTTGGCAAACTTGGCGAGCAGGTCGGCTTCGAGTGCCGGTGTCAGCTCCACGTCGACGATGTAGACCTGCAGCAGGTCGGCCTTGCGTGCATCGAAGCTGCGCTTGTAGATGGTGAAGCGGGTGATGGCTTCGGGCGCGAGGCCCAGCGTCTGGGCGATGAGGGCGGGCAGCGCGTCGGCTGCGTGCTCCAGCGGGAGCTTGAGTTCAGTCAGTCGGATCATGGCTTGTGTTGATCAAGCAGAAGAAGGGCGCAATGATACGCCGGGATGGGACAGGGTCGTCGACCTGCCGGGACGTACACCGAGGTGGTTGATCTGGGAAAATGAGCATGTCATGAATCTTCTTCGTTCCTTGAGGGCTCGTCCTGCGCTGCGCATCGGCCTTGCATATGCCGTGTTTGCCGCCTCCTGGATATGGTTCTCGGACAGCTTGCTGGAGTGGTTGGTCAGCGATCCGGACAGCCTCACCTGGGTGCAGTCCATCAAGGGGACGGTTTTCGTTCTGCTGACATCCCTGTTGCTCTACCACCTGATCCGGCGCAACGAGCAGCGACGGGAGGAGCTGCTGGCCAAACTGCATCACGAGGCCGAGCGGCTGGCGCATTTCATGGCCATCAACCCGGCGGCGGCCTATTCCCTCAAGTCGGATCCTGCGGCGCCAGGGGGCTTCCTAGTGGACTATGTCAGTCCGCGTGTCGAGCAGATCACCGGTTTTGCGCCATCGCAGTGGCTCCAGACGCCGGGCTTGTGGCTGGCACGGGTCCATCCAGAGGATCGGGAACGGGCTTTTCAAGCCCAGGAGCACCTTGCGCAGGATGGCATCGTGGCGCATGAATACCGGTGGCAGCACGCCGACGGCTCTTATCGCTGGATTTACGACCAGGTCGTGCGGACCGCGGGGGCTCCGGGGGAGGGGCCGGTGCTGGTAGGCGCCTGGCTGGATGTCACGGACCGCCTGCAGGCACAGGAACAATTGCGTCTCACGGCCCAGGTGTTCGAGTCGAGCCATGAGGGCATCCTCATCACGGATGCGGACAACCGCATGGTGTCGGTCAATCGCGCGCTGACCGCCATCACCGGATATGACAAGGAGGAGTTGCTGGGGCGCAATCCGGCCATGTTCTCCTCAGGGCGGCAAAGCAGTGATTTTTTCAAAACGATGTGGCAGGCGTTACGTGCTGACGGGCACTGGCAAGGCGAGGTCTGGAACCGGCGCAAAGACGGGGTCATCTATCCCGAATGGCTGTCGGTCAGCACGATTCGCGACGTGCAAGGGCAGATCACGCACCACATCGGCATCGTGGCCGACCTCTCGCGCATGAAGGATGCGGAAGAGAAAATCCGCTTCCTGTCCAACTTCGACCCCTTGACGGGTTTGTGCAACCGCGTTTTGCTGCAGGACCGGGCCAGCCTGGCCCTGGCTGCGGCGCGCCGGGCGCAAACCAAGGTGGCGTTGATGTACCTGGATCTGGACCGCTTCAAGAACATCAATGACTCGCTGGGTCATGCCATGGGCGATCGCGTGCTGCAGCAACTGGCCGAGCGGCTGAAAACCCACCTGCACCCGGACGATACGATCTGCCGCCCAGGCGGGGATGAGTTCATCCTGTTGTTGCCCAACACGGATGCCCAGGGCGCAGCGCATGTGGCGGAAAGGGCGCTGGCGCTGGTCAGCGAACCGATGCAGCTCGATGGTCAGCGCTTGAGTTTGAGTGCCAGTATCGGCCTTGCCCTGTACCCCGACAATGGCGAGGACCTGGAGCGCCTGTCGCAGTGTGCCGATGCGGCCTTGTTCCGGGCCAAACAGAAGGGGCGCAACAGCTTCCAGTTCTTCACGCAGCAGATGCACGATCGCGCCTACGAGATGCTGGTGGTGGAAAACGACTTGCACCGCGCACTGGAAAACAACGAGTTCGAACTCTATTACCAGTCTCAGGTCGATGCGCACAGCCTGGCGGTGATTGGTGTGGAGGCGCTGCTGCGGTGGCGGCATCCTGAGTGGGGCATGGTTTCCCCGGCGCGTTTCATTCCGGTGGCGGAGGAAAGCGGACAAATCAGGGCCATTGGCGACTGGGTGCTACATGCCGCTGTGCAACAGAATGCGATGTGGCGTGCCCAGGGGCTGCCGGTGGTGCCGGTCGCCATCAACCTGTCCATGGCCCAGTTTCGCGATCAGGGCTTGCCGCAGGCCGTGGCCAGCGCCTTGTCGCGCAGCGGCATCGAGCCCGCTCTGCTGGAGCTGGAACTGACCGAAAGCATCGCGATGGAGGACTCGGATTTCACGATCGCCATGGTCGAGCGGCTGCGCCAGCTTGGCGTGGGTCTGTCGATCGATGATTTCGGAACGGGGTATTCCTCTCTCAGCTATCTCAAACGTTTCAAGCTCGACAAGCTCAAGATCGACCAATCCTTTGTGCGCGATCTGCCGCGCAATCCGGATGACCGGGCCATCGTCACCGGCATCATCGGGCTGGCGCACAGCCTGGGGTTTCGGACCATTGCCGAAGGCGTGGAAACCCGGGAGCAGTTGGACATTCTCCGCACGCTGGAGTGCGACGAGTTCCAGGGCTATTACTTCAGCACGCCAGTGCCCGCGGAGGAATTCGCGTCCTTGCTGGCCCGCCAGGGACGCGCCCCGTCCCAGGACGGCGCGCTTCAAGCCGGCAAGAATCCCTCGACCGACAGATAGCGCTCCCCGGTGTCGTAGTTGAAGCCCAGCACGGTGGCGCCGGCGGGCAGTTCCGGCAGCTTCTGTGCAATCGCTGCCAGCGTGGCACCCGACGAGATGCCGACCAGCATGCCTTCCTCGCAGGCGCTGCGCCGGCCCATCTCGCGCGCGGCTTCGGCGTCCACCGTGATCACGCCGTCGAGCAGGCGGGTGTCGAGGTTCTTCGGCACAAAGCCGGCACCGATGCCCTGGATCGGATGCGGCGCGGGCGCTCCCCCTGAGATCACTGGCGAGGCAGCGGGTTCCACCGCGAACACCTTGAGCTGGGGCCATTTGGCCTTGAGTACCTGGGCGCAGCCGGTGAGGTGACCGCCGGTGCCGACGCCGGTGATGAGCACGTCGATGCCTTCGGGGAAGTCCTGGATGATTTCCTGCGCCGTGGTGCGGGCGTGTACCTCGACGTTGGCCGGGTTCTCGAACTGCTGCGGCATCCAGGCCCCGGGGGTGCTGGCCACCAGTTCCTCGGCGCGGGCAATCGCGCCTTTCATGCCTTTTTCGCGCGGTGTCAGGTCGAAGCTGGCGCCGTAGGCCAGCATCAGGCGGCGGCGTTCGATGGACATGCTGTCGGGCATGACCAGCACCAGCTGGTAGCCCTTCACGGCCGCCACCATGGCCAGGCCGACACCGGTGTTGCCGGAAGTCGGCTCGATGATGGTGCCGCCGGGCTTGAGTTGGCCGCGCGCTTCAGCGTCTTCGATCATGGCCAGGGCGATGCGGTCCTTGATGGAGCCGCCCGGGTTGCCGCGCTCGGACTTGATCCAGATGTTGTGACCGGGCCCGAACAGCCGTTGGATGCGCACATGCGGCGTGTTGCCGATGGTCTGGAGGATGCTGTCGGCTTTCATGGCGGGGCTCCTGCGGTTGGTTTGATGGATTCAGTGCAGGAATTGTCGCCGCAGAGGATAATCCGTGCTGTGAAGCCCGCCAGACCGCCGCTGGTGCAATCTGGGAAACCAGGCACTGGAGGAACGTCCGGACTGCACAGGGCAGCGTAGCAGCTAACAGCTGTCCACCGCGAGGTGAGGATCAGAGCAACAGAGACGAGTCGCAGCGGGGCAACCTGTTGCGGGTGAAACGGGCAATCTCTACGCGCAGCAATACCAAATAGGCACACGCTGACGGGGCCCCCCGAGTGTGCGGGTAGGTAGCACCGAGCCGGTGGGGCGACCCCCGGCCCAGATTAATGGCGGTCACACCGAGGGCAACCTCGGCGCACAGAATCCGGCTTATCGGCGGACTTCACACTTATTCATGACGCAGCGCCGCGTGGCGCTGCGTTGTCAGCGGCTGGTGATCAATGCACCGGCCAGCGCAAACACCGAGTTCGGCACGGTCGATTTCGCCGGCGCGACCTTGCGTTGCGTGAAGATGCCGCGCTTGCTGGCCGGCCGTGCCTCTACTTGCACGCCACCCTTGGCACGCTGCTCCTCGCTGAGCTGGTGCAGGGTGATGGACTGCAGGTGTTCCATCATCTTGGTGTTCAGGCTGGTCCACAGCTCTTGCGTCAGTGCGCAGCCGGCTTCACCGGCGCCAGTGACGGTTTCCATCTGCAGGGCGCGGGTGCCTTCCACGGCGCTGATGATGTCAGCCACACTGATGGCCTGGGCCGCCCGCGCCAGCGTGTAGCCGCCGCCGGGGCCGCGTGTGCTTTCCACCAGGCCCTGCTGGCGCAGCTTGCTGAACATCTGCTCCAGGTAAGACAGCGAAATCTGCAGGCGCTCGCCGATAGAGCCCAGGGGTACCGGCCCGGACTGCTCGCGCAAGGTCAGGTCGATCATGGCGGCAACGGCAAAGCGGCTTTTGGTGCTTAAACGCATGGCTGTTCCTTTCAGCAATCAGGTGCACGGACGAGATGCCCGCACACCCTGACTGTAGGCCTTCTGTCACTTCTCGTAAATTCGTATTTTTGGTTTAATCACTTCGATAAAACCGAATGAATGAATAAGCCATGAATTTCAAGCATTTGCATTATTTCTGGGTCACGGCCCGTGCTGGCGGCATCATGCGCGCAGGTGAGCAGTTACATACAACGCCGCAAACGCTGTCGGGCCAGATCAAACTGCTGGAGGAGCGGTTGGGGCGCAAGCTGTTTCGCAAGAGCGGCCGCCAGCTGGAGCTGACCGATGACGGTCGCGTGGCGCTGGGTTATGCCGACGACATCTTCACCCTGGGGGCCGAGCTGGAGGCCGCCCTGCGCCAGCCGCGCAGCGGGCCGCGCGTGCTCGACTTCCGGGTCGGCGTGGCCGACTCGGTAGCCAAGTCGGTGGCCTACCGCCTGCTGGAGCCGGCCATGAGCCTGGACGTGCCGGTGCGGCTGATCGGCAGCGAGGGCAAGTTCCCCGACCTGTTGGCGCAACTGGCGCTGCACCGGCTTGACCTGGTGATCGCCGACGAGCCGTTAACGCGCCGCATCAGCGTCAAGGCCTTCAACCATGCGTTGGGGACCTCGCCCATGAGTTTCTTCTGTACGCCGGCGCTGAAAAGCCAGTTGCAGGGCCGCTTTCCGCAATGCCTGCACGACGCGCCGATGCTGATCCAGGGGGCTGCCTCCTCGGTACGCCAGCAGCTGGACGGCTGGCTGGCCCGGCATCAGATCCAGCCGCGTGTCGTGG
Organism: Hylemonella sp.; assembly: GCA_030680575.1. Classification (GTDB taxonomy): domain Bacteria; phylum Pseudomonadota; class Gammaproteobacteria; order Burkholderiales; family Burkholderiaceae_C; genus Hylemonella. Next base: position 7,398 of record JAUXVI010000019.1, on the reverse strand, counting down.
GAGAGTTCGACGACGGCGCGTTGATGACGGCCTTCGGCCGCGAAGGACGTGGTGTTTTCATGTCGCCCAGCGTGCTGGAGGCGGAGACAGTGGCGCACTATGGGGTGGAGGTCATCGGCCGCAGCGACGAACTGGTGGAGGAGTTTTTCGCCGTTTCGGTGGAACGCCGCATCAAGCACCCGGCGGTGGCGGCCATCACACAGGCAGCGCGCGGTCGGCTGTTCAGCGCCTAGACAAAGCGCCGATCAGAAGCGTTCGTACGGCATCAGGTAACGCCAGTGCCCCTCGGGCAGGCCGGCCAGCGGCAGGCGCCCGATGCGGATGCGCTTGACGGCCAGGATCTGCAGTCCGGCGGCGGAACACATGTGCGCAATCTGGCCGGGCCAATAACCCTTGAGGGCAAAGCGCAGGCCGGTGATATCCCCCGTCTGCCGGTTCACGCTGACCCGGGCGGGCGCCATGGCGCGGCCGTCGACCACCGGGGCACGGTTGAGTTGCTGCAGCGCCTCAGGTGAGACGGTGCCGCGCACGTCCACCATGACCTCGTGTTCCACCAGCGCCCCATCCTCCACCAGCTTGCGTTTTACGCGCCAGTCCTGCGTGAAGACCAGCAGGCCGCTGGCTGCAGGCTCCAGCGGGGTGACGACTTCCAGCTCGCGCAGGTGGCGTTGCAGCTGGCGGATGCCTGAGCGATCGCTGCTGTGGCGTTGTTCCGGGCGCAGCAGGTCGATGGCGGCGCGGGCCTGCCCGGTGGCGGCCGTGGCGATGAAGTCCGGCGGTTTGTTCAGCACCAGGGTGACGGGCACCTGGGCTGCGGCTGGCTGGCGTAGCGCGGCGGGGTCGATCTCGATGGTCTGGTCCAGCACGCGGAACTGGGGCACTTCCACCACTTCGCCGTTCACGCGGACCCAGCCGCCTTCGATGTAGAGCTCGGCCTCGCGGCGCGAGCAGCCGGCCAGTTCGGCAACGCGCCGGGCCAGGCGCATGCCGGCGGTGGAGGAAGAATCGGAGTGGTCTGAAGAAGAGGGCATGGGGTCAATCGTTGCCGGGCGGCAGGGCGCGCAGGCGTTCTACATGGGCTAGCAGCGAGCGTTTGGCCACCGGCCAGATGCGCTCGGGCACATCGTCATAAGCCTGCGCCACCCACTCGTCCATTGTGCCTTCGGGCAGGGCCTGCATCACGCGCAACACCTTGGCCTCGCGCTGCAGGCGGTGGGCGCGCAATTGCGTTATGGCCTGCCGCGCGGCGCCCAGCACGTGGCCATGCGCCGGCAGGATGAAGTCGATGCGGTGCTCGGCGCAGGCATCGTCCAGCAGCGCCAGCGAGTCGAGGTAGGCCGTCATGTTGCCGTCCGGCGGGTCGATCACCGTGGTGCTGCCGTTGAGGATGTGGTCGCCCGAGAACAGCAGGCCGTCTTCCACCAGTGCCAGGCACAGGTGGTTGGCGGCATGGCCGGGGGTGTGGATCACCTGCAGGGTATGGGTGATTTCGGGCTCCAGCCCTTGTGAAATAAGCGTCAGCAGCTCCTGATGTTGTAGCGCCCGGTCGGGCGTGAAGTGGCTGGCGGCGCGCGCGGTGGGTGCCGAGGGCAGGCCCAGCACCGGCGGCACGCCGTGGCCTTGGCCGGCGTTCAGGCACAGCGCCTGCAGCGGGCGTGCCCCGGGCGAATGGTCGGCATGCGAGTGGGTGCAGACGATCATGCGGATGTCGCCGCCGGCGGCGCGCCACAGGCGTTCCAGGTGCTCGGGGTCGTTCGGGCCCGGGTCGATCACGATGTAGCCGGTGCGCGGGTCGCCCACCAGGTAGCTGTTGGTGCCGGGGCCGGTCATCACCCCGGGGTTGGGCGCGGTCAGGCGCTGCACGTTCTTCAGCAGCGGCACCGGCAGCTCGTTCTGCCAGTCGAGGTGGTGCAGCATCTGGCCGTCAGGGCAGACCAGAGCCAACTCGCCATAAGGCGGGTCGCCTTCCATGTAGCGCGCTTCACGCCCCACCAGCAGGCCGGCGCGCGGGCAACTGGTCCACAGCGGTTCTTCGGTGGCGGCGCAGGCCTGCAGCACGGTTGCCACGTCCGGGAAATGCAGCAGCCGCTCCAGCGTGCGCACGGTCGGGAAGATCATGAAGAAGCTGCCTTCGCGGTGGCGTGCCAGCGCATCGGCCGGGCGCACCCACACCGGGTCGAACTGCTCACGCTCGTCGGCCACCGGGGTCTGCTTGTGCGGCATGCGCGCCACCAGAAAGGGCACGTCAAAGCGGCGCGGCAGGTCGCGGTCGGTGATCCAGCGCGCCAGCACGAAGACTTCGTTGGCGGCCAGCGTCAGGCCGTGTGCCTGGCATTGCGGCAGCAGCGGCGCGTGGCGGTCGAGCCGGGCCAGGTCGCTGGCATCGGTGTGTGAGCCGTCGGCGCGGCGCGCCAGCAGAATGCCGAGTTCCTCGAAGCTCTCGCGGATGGCGGCAATCGCCTGCGTCAGGTGCTCGTCGCTCTGGCCGGGGCGGCGCTGCGCCAGCGCATGGGCTTGCGCATCGGCAACATCGATGCCGCCGCCAGGGAACACATAGGCGCCGGGCGCGAAGCTGGCGCTCAGCGAGCGGCGTGTCATCAAGACCTCCAGCCCCTGCGGGCCGTCGCGCAGCAGGAGCACGGTGGCGGCATGCAGGGGGGCAACAGGTTCACGCTGGGCGTGCAGCAACTGATTCAGACGGGGCATGCGGCGCATTGTGCCGCCAAACCGGCAGCGCCGAGCCATGTAGGCGGCTTGGCGCTGACCGCAGGATGCAACAGACAGTCAGCTCTCGGGACATGGATGGAAATCAGCGGATAATTTGTCGTCATGCGAATCCGCTTTACCAAGATGCAGGGAGCCGGCAACGATTTCGTGGTGCTGGACGAGACGCGCGGGCGGCTGGGCTTGAGCACGGCCCAGTACCGCTGGCTGGCCGACCGCCACTTCGGCGTTGGTGCCGACCAGATCCTGACCGTGCGGCCGGCCCCCACGCCCGACGTTGACTTTGAATACGTGATCCACAACGCCGATGGCGCCGAGGTCGAGCAGTGCGGCAACGGCGCACGTTGTTTTGCGCGTTATGTGCACGACCAGGGGCTGACGCCCAAAGACACCATCCGGGTGCAGACCCTGGGCGGTGTGATCGAGCCGCGCTTGCAGGCCGATGGCCGTGTGACGGTGGACATGGGGGCGCCGGTGTTCGATCTGCCACGCATTCCCTTTGACGCCACCGGCCTGACGCCTGAGCCCAGTGGTTCATGGCAAAAATGGTCGCTGGACCTTGCTGCCAATGCGCAAGCAGCTACTGTTTTTGTAGCAACTGTGTCCATGGGCAACCCGCATGCGGTGCAGGTGGTGGACGATGTGGAGCACGCGCCGGTGCTGACGCAAGGGCTGTTGATCGAACACCACCCGCGTTTCCCGCGTCGCGTCAACGCCGGCTTCATGCAGGTGCTGGACCGCACGCACATCAAGCTGCGTGTCTGGGAGCGCGGTGCTGGCGAAACGCTGGCCTGCGGCACGGGCGCCTGCGCTGCGGTGGTGGCGGGCATCCGGCTCGGGCTGCTGGATGCGCGCGTTGACGTGCAGACCCGCGGCGGCGTGCTGACAATTGAATGGGCCGGTGTCAGTCAAGACACAACTGCACCGGTGATGATGACGGGACCGGCCACCACGGTTTTCCAGGGCGAAATAGAACTACCTGAACTGACATGAGCAACCAACACCTGAACCCCGTGACCGAAGACGATATTGCCCACTACCTGGGCAACAACCCCGAGTTTTTCGAACGCCATGCCGAGCTGCTGGCCGCCGTGCACCTGACCAGCCCGCACAGCCACCGCGCGGTGAGCTTGCAGGAGCGCCAGGCGGAAATGCTGCGCGACAAGATCCGCATGCTCGAAGGCCGCATCATGGACATGATCCGCCACGGCAACGACAACCTGGCGCTGCTGGACAAGCTGCTGGTCTGGGCGCGCGACCTGTTCCTGACGTTGGACTTCACCAACCTGCCCGCCACCATTGCCAGCTCGATCCAGACGCAGTTCTCGGTGCCGCAGGTGGCCATCCGGGTCTGGGACGTGGCACCGGAATTTGCCGGTGCGGCCTTCGCGCAGAACGTCAGCGAAGATGCCAAGGTGTTTGCCTCCTCGCTGCGCGAACCTTTCTGCGGCGTCAACTCCGGTTTCGAAGCCGCGGGCTGGCTGGACGTGCCGGCGCAGGCCGCTTCGCTGGCGCTGCTACCGCTGCGTGCGGCGGCCTCCGGCAATACCACGCCGGCCTTCGGCATGCTGGTGCTGGCCTCGCCGGATGCCCAGCGTTTCGTCAGCACCATGGGCACCGACTTTCTGGAACGCATTGCCGAACTGGCCAGCGCGGCGCTCTCGCCGCTGAGGTAAAGACGTGGCACCGGACATGGTCCAGGGTGGCAGTGACGAAGAACTCGTCGAGCGCTACCTGGAGCATGTCCGGGTTGAGAAACGGCTGGCGCAACGCACCGTCGAGCTCTATGCGCTTGACTTGCAAAAACTCAGCGACTTTGCGGCCCAGGTGCCGGTGGCGCTGACGCGCGTGCAGAACGCCCACATCCGCCGCTGGGTGGCACAGATGCACAGCGGTGGCCGCAGCGGCCGCGGTATTGCGCTCATCCTCTCGGGCTGGCGCGGTCTGTATGCCTGGCTGGGGCGCGAGGGGCTGGTGGCCAGCAACCCGGTGCAGGACGTGCGCTCGCCGAAAGCGGCCAAGCCCTTACCGAAAGCACTCAGCGTCGACGATGCGGTGCAATTGGCCGCGTTTCGTAATGAAGAGACCGATCCCTGGCTGGAAGCGCGCGACGCCGCCATGGTGGAGCTGCTCTACAGCAGCGGCTTGCGTGTGGCCGAACTGACCGGGCTGGACGTGGCGGCCAGCGCTGCAGCGCGGGGCTGGGTTGATCTGCAGGCGGCCGAGGCCCATGTGCTGGGCAAAGGCGGCAAACGCCGCAGCGTGCCGGTGGGGCGCGAGGCGCTGGCGGCTTTGACAAAGTGGTTGGTGCTGCGCGCCCAGTTGGGGGCGCCGGCGGACCAGCATGCGCTCTTCATCGGCCGCAACGGCACGCGCCTGACGGCGCAGTCGATCTGGCAGCGTCTCAAGCGCCGCAGCCTGCAGGCCGGGCTGGCCACGCCAGTGCACCCGCACATGCTGCGCCACTCCTTTGCCAGCCATGTGCTGCAATCCAGCAGCGACCTGCGTGCGGTGCAGGAGCTGCTGGGTCACGCCAACATCAGCACCACGCAGGTCTACACCCGGCTTGATTTTCAGCACTTGGCCAAGGCCTACGATGCCGCGCATCCGCGTGCGCGCAGCAAACGTCCGCCCAAGGCTTAGCGATTCAACGGAGCTGGTCTCTGCCCAACGGGGGCCAGCTTGAGCCCGTCATCCTCTCCCTGGCTTAGAACGACTCCCAGTCGCCAGCGGGTTCTGCCGACTTGACGCTGGCAGGCTTGCTGGCAGGGGGCAGGGCGGTCTTGGCTGCCGGTTTGGCAAGTGCCTTGGGGGCTGCTGCTTTGCTTGCCGATGGGGGCATCGGCCGGCTGATGGTTTTCATCGGGGCAGCCTGTGCCAGCCCCTGCCCCTGTGCCAGCTTGAACACCGCCACGGTCTGCACCAGGTCCTGTGCCTGCGACTTCAGGCAGGAAGCGGCCGCGGCCATCTCTTCCACCAGTGCCGCATTCTGTTGCGTCGCCTGGTCCATCTGCGTCACAGCCTCGCCCACCTGAGCCACGCCGCTGCTCTGCTCGGAACTGGCGGCACTGATCTCACCCATGATGTCGGTCACGCGGCGGATGCTGCTCACCACTTCGGTCATGGTGCTGCCGGCCCGGTCCACCAGGGCACTGCCCTGCTCGACACGTTGCACGCTGTCATCAATCAGGGTCTTGATCTCTTTGGCGGCTTCGGCCGAACGACCGGCCAGGGAACGCACTTCACTGGCCACCACGGCAAAACCACGGCCTTGTTCGCCAGCACGGGCAGCTTCCACCGCGGCGTTCAAGGCCAGGATGTTGGTCTGGAAGGCAATGCCGTCGATCACGCTGATGATGTCGGCAATCTTCTTGCTCGATTCGTTGATGCCCTTCATGGTGTCGACCACCTGGGCCACCACTTCGCCACCTTGCACTGCCACGGTGGACGCACTCTGCGCCAGCTGATTGGCCTGGCGGGCGTTGTCGGCGTTCTGTTTGACAGTGGAGCCGAGCTCTTCCATCGAGGCGGCGGTTTCTTCCAGAGCGCTGGCCTGGCTCTCGGTGCGGGCGCTGAGGTCCTGATTTCCTTGGGCAATTTCGGCTGAAGCGGTCGAGACGGATTCCGAGTTCTGGCGCACGGAAGAGACAATGCGCGACAGCGATGTCTGCATATCTGCCAGGGAAACCAGCAGCGGGCTGAACTCATCACGAGCGTTGTCGGTGACCGGGACAGTCAAATCGCCATCCCGGACCCGGTCTGCCACGGCCTGCGAGATCTCCACCCTGCGGCGCAGGACGCCTGAGATGTACCAAGAGAAAATCATCAATCCAACTGCGACGACAATCACCAGCGCGACGATCTCCAAGCGGGTGGTATCGGCACGACTCTTCAGCTCTTCGAGTTCTTCGGTCAGCACTTTGTTCTGCCGATTCTTCTCGCCCTCGCTCACAGACAGCAGCTGATTACGGGCAGGGATGGTCTTTGAAACCAGGAATTCGAAGGCCTCGTCCTTCCTGCCTTCCTGGATCAGTTTGATGTTTTGCTCGCCCAGCTCCCAGAAGGTTGTGAGCAGCGGTTTCTTGTATGATTCGGCGATTATTATCAAAATTATCAAATAATGCAAATGAATGCTCTTCTTGGGTGTTGACATACTGGTTAAATTAGCGTGGACGATCAAACCGGATTGGTTTGATATCACATATGACAAAGCAAATTCAGATTGTGAGCGCTTGCAAACATATCTGAGACTGAGGGAGCACCCCCTACGGGCCGCGTTCGCAGCTCGCCGCGGCAAATTGGAGACACAGCGGGGTGGCAGGCGGGCTCAGGCGGGATTGAGGCGGAACACGGCCACCGTGTTGACCAGATCCTCCGCCTGATTTTTGAGACTGGAGGCCGCTGCGGCGATTTCTTCCACCAGCGCCGCGTTCTGCTGTGTGGTCTGGTCCATCTGGGTCACGGCTTCGGCAATCTGGGCCACACCGGCGCTCTGCTCCGAGCTGGCGGAACTGATCTCGCCCATGATGTCGGTGACGCGGCGGATGCTGCTCACCACCTCACTCATGGTGGTGCCGGCCTGGTCGACCAGGGCGGTACCCTGCTCGACCCGCTGCACGCTGTCGGTGATCAGGGTCTTGATTTCCTTGGCGGCTTCGGCAGAACGGCCGGCCA
>JAUXVI010000014.1 GCA_030680575.1 Hylemonella sp. | reverse complement strand
TCTCCGGTACCGGCAGACCGGCTTCAACACGCTTCAAGGCAGCCATGATCTGGCTGTCGGTAAATCTCGACTTCTTCACGTAGAACTTCCTTCTTCGAAAATTCTACTTCTGGGGCCATTGGTTTATCGGGGGGATTACCCAGCCATGAGAGCCGTATGAGAAACGATCCAACTGATGAGCTTCAAGTGGTTTAAGGAACCAGAAAGCTCAAGGTTACTGAATTGAACGAAATATCCTTCCGTGATCATTAGAAGTACTAAAGAGCTGACGACAAACAGTGCGATTAGGGGATAGATCGTCTCCTTCGAGCGCTGCCATAACCATAGAAATCCCAACGCAGTCATCAAATGTATGGCTGCATAGGCGCCCATCACGAACTGCTCGGTCGAGATGTGTGCAACGAAGTCCTCTGGTTCCCATATTTTCGGCCCGACCACCATCGCATCATCACTCTTGAGCCTGAGATACACCGTGTACGGATTCTGAAGGGTGTTCGAGAGCTTGAAGACTGGTGTTCGGTAAGGTATGTCACGTTGTGAGAAGAGGTCATTCGATGCGATGACCTTGCTAAGCACATACTCTTCTGATTCATCCGGAATGTAGAGTCTCGCTTCGTCGACTGTGGGCGTAGCCAGTTGCAGCCATAGCGTTTTTCCCGACCATGTTGACTCAGGCACAGTAACTCTGACCCAGACAGATCCCCTGACATGCTCCATTCCACGTGGCACGTATATATTGGTAAAGCTACTGCTTAGTTGTTCGGATGAAATCTCCCGAATGCCCATCGAATCTTCAGCATCGACGAGGTATGAAATCTCTGCTGCTCCCGGCTCGATGCTACCTCCGCGATCAGCAGCCTGCGCAGAAGGTGCCCACTGGAGTAGCAGCAGGAGTATTTGTAGTGCAGTCAGCCAGGCCAAGCTCCAAGAGCTGGGATTCGATCCAACTGCCGTGGAACTGCTGCCTGATTCTGGTTTCATATGAGAAGAGAATGCGTCACTTAATTTGATAGTTATGATATTATACGCATTTATGATATACGATTGTTCTTCATCGGACTATCCTGCCCCCCCCTAAAACTGGATTCAGACATTTGTTCGCTACGACATGAAAATCGCCGTCGTTGAGGATCACCTCGATCTACGTGAAGAGTTGGTCTACTTTCTGAATAAGCGTGGCCACAGCAGCTTTGGGGTGTCCAATGGGATTGAGCTTGAGCAATCCATGGCACGCGAAAACCCCGAACTCGTGTTGCTGGACATCGGTCTGCCGGGAGAAGATGGGATCAGCCTCGCTAAGAAGTTGAGCGAGAACAGCGGCCTGGGTATCGTGATGCTAACTGCCCGTAGTGGCTCAGAAGACCGTGTTCAAAGCTACGAAGCAGGTGCCGACACGTATTTGGTCAAGCCAGTCAACTATCGAGAGCTGGAGGCAGTGATTCAACGCGCAGCAATGCGCCTGCGTACAGCGGACGAGCACGTCGAAAGCTGGCAGTTGACCCCTCGGGAACGCGTCATAACAGCGCCGAACGGCGTCAAAGTGCCGCTAACCATGACAGAGACCAGATTCCTCTCAGCCATGTTTTCTCGCCATGAAAAAATCGCGAGCCGTCAACAATTGGTTGAGGCGTTGGGCGTGGATTTCCTGGCTTACGACGATCGCCGCATCGAGGTAGGCATCAGTCGGCTAAGGAAAAAAGTTCAAGACACCACAGACATGCCCCTTCCCGTCAAGGCCTGTCGCAACCTGGGTTACAGCTTCAATGCCCCCTGTTCAATACGAGGTGGGCTGAGCTGAAAGAAATTGCAAGAAGCTGATATTCGTGAAGCGGTAGCCTATGGTTTTATGACGCAGCATTGAACCTTTGGGCTCGTTGTTGACATATACGCCGCTCAAGATGCTCAGTTTGAACTCGTTACTCACTCAACGCCTGTCGGACGCTGTTATCAGCCTAAATGGGGCGGGGGAGATCATTGACTACAACACGGCGGCCAAACCCTACTTGCGTCTCTGCGTTGAAATGCTTCCCATAGTCAAGCATGAGGTTGCCAAATTAAGAGCAAGTCACAGTAATCAACCACAATTTTTAAAGAGCATTCCATCCGGTCAAGCTAATGGCGCTTCACTGGAACTGTGGCTGTGCAAGAGTGCCTCCAGTTACTCGCTGTTGCTGTTGCCAGACAGCAGATCATCGCCCTCTGAGGTAAAAACCTCAGCCACGAGTGCCGACCTCTCATTTGCGTACCTGATAGGAAGCGAGGTCAGATCAGAGATGAATGCATTGATCGAGGCGTTAAATGAATTGAAAGCTGACATGACGTCGGCACACCAGGGTTTGTCTCGAAAACTGGAAAGAGTGAGCCAGCTGCTGGTCTTCCTGGAGCTGATGGTGGACACTTTGCGCGCGCCAGAATTCGTTGAAGGGGAGCGGGTTTCTGTGCAAGCTCTGCTGGGAGAAGTCCTCTCCGAGATGCGGGGTGCACAGGGAGATTTTGTTCTTAACCATGAGCAAAGCGACAAGGAAGGAAAACAGGGCTTCCTGTATGGTCAGCGGCAGTGGCTAAAAACAGCTGTTAGAGCTCTGATTGAATCCCTGGATGGAAACGCGCCAGCACATTGCCAGATCGAAATACGTATCAGGCAGAACGGAAGTTTCATCGTCGTCACCGGTGGCTACAGCAGTTTGCAGGAATGGACGAGGAGACGCAAGGCGGCAGCGCAGTTGAACAGTCATTGGGACGACTTCGATACCCCGCGAGCGATGAAGCTCGACGCAGGCATACGGTTGACCGTGGCCAGACAGATATTCGAATTGCATGGTGGGCAATTGCGCCTTGAGTTGTCTGATGGCGACGATACCGCTGGCCTGATTGATGGCTTCACCTTGTTGATGCCCACTGGCGTTCCCCTGCGAGGTCGATCGCCCGCGACCTGTGCGCATTGCATTTTCCCGCAGCAGGCAAGATCGCTCGCCAAGGATCTTGCACAACTGCTGGCAAGACAACCCGCCCCTGCTCACATGAGCATAGATGAGCTGCAAATGCTCGCGCAACTCACGACTCAGACGGGTCATTGAATAAACATTGATTAGGACCTGAGAATGGACACCATACTTGTTGTCGACGATCATGAGGATATACGTACGCTGCTCTCCATCACCCTTGAAGGAGACTACAAAGTTCTTGAGGCCTGCGATGGCGAAGAGGCTTTGCGATTGGTGAAGAGGGAGAAGCCTGTTGCCGTCCTTCTCGACATCATGATGCCGGGTGAGCTTGACGGATTGCAGGTCCTAAATGCGATCAAAACCGATCCCGCGTTGATGCATGTACTGGTTGGCATGGTGACGGCGAGAGGGCAGGAAACCGATCTCACTCTTGGGCAGAAGTATGGCGCGGACGGCTACTTCATCAAGCCTTTCAGCCCGCTTCAGATACTCGCGTGGCTGCGCCAAAAAGCGCACGTGAATGTCATTGCTCAAAAGGGCTCTGACCTATTCCACAGCATTTGAGGTTGTCATGGATCTCTACCTGCCCGAGCGACCCAGGGTTCTTTATGTCGGAGATGCTGCGAGTACAGATGCAGGTATAAATTCCTGGCTGAGGGGAATTTGCGACTTGGAAGTTGTGACGGCGAACGAAGCGTCTGCCGAATTACTGTCGCCCGTCATCGATGGCACTCGCCTCATTCTTCTGGACGTTGAAGGTTCCAAGGCTGGGAAGTTATGCCGTTATTTCAATCAATCACCAGAGACGCAGCATTTGCCGATCGTTGCTCTTGGACGCCATGCTCATGCAGATGACGGTACCGAGTTTTTTGAGAATGGGGCTGTTGATTTCATTTCAATGCCTTTAGAGCACAAGCCATTTATCGCTCGCATTAAGGCGCATCTTTCGCATCAATTCAATGCAGAGGTCTTGCGGAAAATAAAGTCGCATTACGAAAGTGAGGCACAGAGGCAGATCAACGAAGTCACGGCCACACGAAACGTTGTCATATATGCACTCACGGCGCTGGCCGAAACGCGCGACAACTCGACTGGCTATCACATCCAGAGAACGCAAAGCTATGTACGGGCGATTGCCAGACATCTGAGTCATCATCCTCGCTTCGAAAAAGTCTTAACGCAGGAATACATCGACTTACTCTACCAGTCCGCCCCTCTACACGACATCGGAAAGGTTGGCATTCCAGACAGGATTTTGCTGAAACCCGGGCGTTTGGATCCAGATGAATTCGAAGTCATGAAAACTCATCCAGAGTTGGGGCGGCAGGCGTTGGACAATGCCGAACGCCGACATGGAAGTCAGGTTGGCTTTCTGTCAATCGCCAAGGAGATTGCCTATTGTCATCATGAAAAATGGGATGGCTCCGGCTATCCCCAAGGTCTGAAGGGAGATGCAATACCGCTGTCGGCTCGTCTCATGGCGCTCGCTGATGTCTACGATGCGGTGATAAGCCGTCGTGTGTACAAGGAAGAGATGGCGCATGACAAAGCCATTGACATCATCATTCAAGGTCGAGGCACGCATTTCGATCCGGATGTCGTAGATGCATTTGCAGAAATCGAAGATGAGTTCTTGCGTATCAGCCAGGATTTGGCCGATAGAGATCCGCAGGTTGCCGTTGACAGCTCAGAGAAAGTGAGTAAGACCGATGCACGGTCTGGAACTGTCGCGCGATCTATCGATCCTGGCGAGGATCAATTGCTTGCGCAACTTCAGGCTCGAGTTGATTCGATATCTGATGAAGCGCAGCCGTTTGTGGTGTCGTTGTTGACGACTACATCCATGGTGCCCGAGTTGCTTGGGAATGTAATTTTGAGCATGCTGTCCAAAAAGAGCATCGTTCGAATTGGCCCGGTCCACCATGCCTTGGCTCAGATGTACAGAGCACAGAACGAAAAGAATCCAAATGTGGACAAAATCCGAGATGTTTCGATGTCTTTAATCCAAGCGTGCCATGCCAGCAAAGCCGCAAATGAAGCTCTCCGATTTGTGTTGGGACTACCGAGCTTATTGCATCCGGATCGGAAATCAAATGCCCCAATTTAACAAGAGTCCAGCATGCCGACTCCATGCATTCATTTGATGCTTTAAGCATGCGATGGAGTCGTCCCAACGGTTTTCAAACGCCCTATTACACAAACAAGGTGTGTCTTTTTTTATGATCCTAGCTGATAGCTGCCACAGTCAAGATCCATCGAACTGCCACTAGGCGGAGAGCTTGGCAAGCTAATTCACCTCTTGCTTGCGGACTTGTTTACGACTTTAGCTTTGGCCATCAAAAACTCACCTCTCCGCTAACCCGCGCAGATACTTGATCCTTGTTTACGACATTAATAACCTGTTTACGACTTTAATTGCACGGAATAGCGTTACACGCCAGAGCATGCAGTCATTCCACAGTCACGCTCTTGGCTAGGTTTCTGGGTTTGTCCACATCCGTGCCCCGGGCGCAGGCCGTGTGATAGGCCAGCAACTGCAGCGGCACCACGTGCAGCAGTGGTGACAGGGCGCCGTAGTGCTCCGGCATGCGGATGACGTGCAGGCCCTCACTGCTTTCGATGTGCGTGTCGCTGTCGGCCAGCACGTAGAGCACGCCGCCGCGGGCGCGCACCTCGTGCAGGTTGCTCTTGAGCTTTTCCAGCAGCGCATCATTGGGCGCCACCGTCACGACCGGCATCTCGCTGGTCACCAGCGCCAGCGGGCCGTGCTTGAGCTCGCCGGCCGGGTAAGCCTCGGCGTGGATGTAGCTGATTTCTTTGAGCTTGAGTGCACCTTCCAGCGCAATCGGGTAGTGCAGACCGCGGCCGAGGAAGAGTGCATTTTCCATGCGGGCAAAGTCCTCGGCCCAGCTGATGATCTGCGGCTCCAGCGCCAGCACCGCCTGCAAAGCAACCGGCAGGTGGCGCATGGCCTTGAGGTGTTGCGCCTCATCGGTTTCGCTCAAATGGCCACGCACCTGGGCCAACGCCAGCGTGAGCAGGAACAGACCGGCCAGCTGTGTGGTGAAGGCCTTGGTAGAGGCCACGCCGATTTCCACGCCGGCGCGCGTGATGTAGTGCAACTTGCATTCGCGCACCATGGCGGAGGTGCTCACATTGCAGATGGTCAGCGTCTGCGTCATGCCCAGGCTTTGCGCGTGGCGCAGGGCGGCCAGCGTGTCGGCGGTCTCGCCCGACTGACTGATGGTGACCACCAGCGTGCGCGGATTCGGCACGGAGTCGCGGTAACGGTATTCGCTGGCCACCTCCACCTGGGTCGGAATCTTGGCCATGCTCTCCAGCCAATACTTGGCAGCGCAGCCGCTGTAGTAGCTGGTGCCGCAGGCGAGGATGAGCACGTTGTCGATGTCCTTGAACACGCGGTAGGCGCCGTCACCGAACAGCTCGGGCACGATGCCTTCCACGCCTTCCAGCGTGTCGGCAATGGCGCGCGGCTGCTCGAAGATTTCCTTTTGCATGTAGTGGCGGTAGGGCCCGAGTTCGGCGGCACCGCTGTGCGCATGCACGGTCTTGACCTCGCGCTGCACCGGCTTGTGGTTGCGGTCCACCACCCAGTACTTGCCAAGCTGGACATCGACCACGTCACCCTCTTCCAGGTAGACGATCTGGTCGGTGACACCCGCCAGGGCCATGGCATCGCTCGCCAGGTAGTTGCTGACCCCGTCCTGGCCCACGCCCAGGATCAGCGGCGAGCCGGCGCGCGCGCCGATCACGCGCTGCGGTTCATCCTTGTGAAAAACAGCAATCGCATAAGCGCCGTGCAACTGTTTCACGACGGCCTTCACGGTCTCGAACAGATCGCCGTCGTACAGTGAATCGACCAGGTGGGCAATGACCTCGGTATCGGTCTGGCTGTCGAACACGTAGCCGCGCTTCTGGAGTGCCGCGCGCAGTTCGTCGTGGTTTTCAATGATGCCGTTGTGCACCAGCGCCACACGGCCCGGACGCTGCGCCGCATCGACCCCGGGGCCATGGCTGAAGTGCGGGTGCGCGTTGTGCACCGCCGGTGCACCGTGCGTGGCCCAGCGTGTGTGAGCAATGCCGATGAAACCTTCCAGCGGTGCCTTCGCCACCTGCTCCGCCAGTTCGGCCACGCGCGAAGTGCTGCGAGCACGCTTCAAACCGCCATCGGCATGCACGGCGACGCCGCAGGAGTCATAACCGCGGTACTCCAGCCGTTGCAGGCCTTGCACCAGCACGGGAACGATGTTGCGGTTGGAAACGGCGCCGACGATGCCACACATGCTTGATATCTCCTCAAATGGATGGCCGATGGTAGAGCTCTTGAGTCAAAATTTCTGATTGATTTTTATTAATTTTTGAATTTAAATTTCAGATATTGAATTTATATTGAAAATATTCCAAAAAATACATATTTATGGAACAAATCACCATCGACGGAACCGACCTGTTGTTGCTGGACGCCCTGCAGCGCGACGCCGGCCAGAGCAACCAGGCCCTGGCGGCACGGGTGCACATTTCGCCGCCCACCTGCCTGCGCCGCGTCAAGCGCTTGGCTGATACCGGTCTGATTGAAAAACAGGTGGCGGTGCTGAGTTGCGACCGGCTGGCCTCTTTGATTGGCCACGGCTTGCAAGCCATTGTGGAGATCACACTGGACCGCCAAGGCGCGGAAGCGCTGGATGCCTTTGAGCAGCGCGTGGCCGCAGACGATGCTGTGCAGCAGTGCTACCGCGTCTCCCCCGGGCCGGACTTCGTGCTGGTGGTGCACGCGCGCGACATGCCGGACTACCTGGCCCTGGCGCAGCGCCTGTTCACCAGCGATGCCAATGTGCGCAATGTCAAAGCCTTCTTCAGCGTGAAACGCAGCAAGTTCGGCACACAGGTGCCGCTGCCCAAGAACATGCCGTGAACGTGACGTTCACGCCGCCAGCGGCAGCGTGAAGCGGATGCAGCAACCGGCATCCAGTGCGCCTTCAGCGCGGATGCTGCCGCCATGGCGCTCGACAATCTTGCGCGCCAGCGCCAGCCCCAGGCCCTGACCTTCGAACTCGCTGGCGCTGTGCAGGCGCTGAAAGACGTGGAACAGCTTGTCCTGCTGCTGCGGGTTGAAACCCACGCCGTTGTCGCGCACGAACAGCAGGCACAGGCCGTCTTCGGCCGCTGGTTGCCAGCCGATGCTGATCACCGCCAATGCGCGCGGGCGTGTGAACTTGAGTGCATTGGACAGCAGGTGCGCAAAGAGCTGACGCACAAGTACCGCATCGCCTCGCAGCGGCGGCACATCGGCCGCCACCTGCCAGTCAATTTGCCGGCCAGCCGCCTCGGCCGCCAGCACGCGGCGCGCCTCAGCGACCAGCGCCGGCACGTCCAGCGTCGCGGCGTCCAGCTCGGCCCGATCCAACTGGGACCAAGTCATGAGTCCGTCGATCTGCCGCCCCATCAGCTTGGCGGCGTTGGTCACGGTATCGAGGTAGCTGACAGCCTCGGCCGGTACGGAGTCACCCAACTCCTCCCGCACCAGACCGGCATAGGCGCTGATGTGGCGCAGGTTGGCGCGCAGGTCGTGCGACACCACGTAAGCGAAGTCGCCCAATGCATCACGCGCCGCCTGCAGCTCGGCGCGCAGCCGGTTCAGCTCTTGCTCCTGTGGAGAGGGTTGCGCACTCATGCCCGGGGACTCACTTCTTCTTTTTCACGGGCCGCGTCCAGTTGGCCACGCTCACCTGTTTGGCGCGCGCCACCGTCAGCGCACCGGGCGCGGTGTCCTTGGTGATGGTGGAGCCGCCGCCCACCGTGCCGCCGGCGCCGATGGTCACCGGCGCCACCAGCACGCAATTGCTGCCAATGTGCACGTCGGCCTCGATCACGGTCTGGTGCTTGTTGGCGCCGTCATAGTTGGCGGTGATGCTGCCTGCGCCGTAGTTGACGCGCTCGCCCAGGCTGGCATCGCCCACATAGGCCAGGTGGTTGGCCTTGGCACCAGCGGCCATGGTGGCGTTCTTGACTTCGACGAAGTTGCCGATGTGCACCTCCTGGCCCAGCTTGGCACCAGGGCGCAGGCGGGCGAAGGGGCCCACCAGCGCACCGGGGCCGACCTCGACCACATCCTTGTCGCTGTGACCACCCTCGATATGGGTGTAGGGGTGAATCACGGCGCCGGCGCCGATGCGGGCATTCGAAATCACGCAATGGGCACCGATGCGCACGCCTTCGCCCAGCTGGACGCGGCCCGAGAAGATGCAGTTGACGTCGATCTCCACGTCCTGCGCGCACTGCAGTTCACCGCGCACATCGAAACGCGCCGGATCAGCCAGCCGCACGCCCTGCTCCATGAAAGCTTGGGCCTGGCGCAATTGATGGGCGCGCTCCAGCTCGGCCAGTTGCACCGGGCTGTTGATGCCAGCCACCTGCAACGCATCACTGATCTTGTGCGCCACCACCGGCACACCGTCCGCCACAGCAAACTTCACCACGTCGGTCAGGTAGTACTCGCCTTGCGCATTCTTGTTGTCCAGCTTGACCAGCCAGGGCTTGAGCAGCCTGGCCGGCACCGCCATGATGCCGCTGTAGATTTCCTTGATCTGGCGTTGCGTGTCGCTGGCGTCCTTGTGCTCGACGATGGCCTGCACGGCCCCCGAACCGGCGCGCTCAATGCGCCCATAACCTGTGGGGTCGGCAAACTCGATGGTCAGCAGTGCCAGCTTGTTCCCGCCGCAAGCACTGATGAGCGCTTGCAGTGTGTCAACCTGCGTCAACGGCACGTCGCCCGACAGCACCACCACCACGCCGTCGTCCGGCAGCGCGGGTACCGCCTGCTGCACCGCGTGGCCGGTTCCGAGCTGCGGCTCCTGTCGCACGAATTCCATGCCAAATCCGGCTCCAGCCCTTGCTGGTTGTGCGAGACCCGCTTCAACTTCCATAGCACCGTGGCCGGTGATCACCACCACGCGGCGCGCATTCAGACCGGCCGCGGTGTCCACCACATGCTGCAACAGTGCACGCCCGGCCAAACGGTGCAACACTTTGGGCAGTTTGCTTTTCATGCGGGTGCCTTTGCCGGCGGCCATGATGACCACATCCACTGCCTGTTGGGACTGAACCATGTTTTTCTCGTTTGCTTCCGTCATGTTGAATTCCAGACGCCTGCCGGCGCTCCTGCCCCGCATTATCGGCGCGCTGCTGCTGGTTTTTCTGGGTGGCTGCAGCGCCGTCAAAATCGGCTACAACAACGCCCCGGCGCTGGTCTACTGGTGGCTGGACAGCTACATCGATTTCAACGATGCCCAAACGGTTCAGGTGCGCGACAGTCTGGCCACACTGCAGGCTTGGCACCGCACGAACGAACTGCCGGCCTACGCCGACCTGCTACGCCAGATACAGCGCGTGGCCAGCGGGCCGGTGACACCGCAGCAGGTGTGTGCGTTCAGCGACCAGATCCGCCTGCGTGTGCAACGTCTGGGCGAGCAGGCTGCCGAGGGCATGAGCCGCGTGGTGCCCACGCTTGAGCCACAACAATGGCGCCACCTGGCGCTGCAGTTCGACAAGCACAACCGGACCTGGCGCGAAGAGTGGCTGGACAGCACGCCAGCCGAACTTTCAGCACGCCGGCTGAAGAAGGCCGAAGAACGGGCGCAGAGTTTTTATGGCCGGCTGGAAGAAGCGCAACTGGCCATCCTTCGCCAGAGCGTGTCCAGCCCCACCTTCGACGCACGACTCGCTTGGCGCGAACGGCTGCGCCGCCAGCAGGACATGCTGCAGGTCTTGCGGGAACACGGCAACAGTGACCGTGCGGCACACGTCAAAGCCGAAATTCTGGCGCTGCTGCAACGCAACCTGAATTCGCCCGATGCCGCCTACCAAACCCAGTTCGAACGCCTGGTCGTCGAGAGCTGTGCCAACATTGCCGCGCTCCACAACAGTACCAGCGCGGCGCAGCGACGCCACCTTCAGGACAAGCTGCAGGACTACGAGGCCGACGCACGGGCCCTGATCAGCGCCAAATAAAAAAGGGCCTGCAATGCAGGCCCCGGCAGATCGACAGCAGGCGCTCAGCCCTGCAGTGCCGCCCACATGGCCTTGTCCCGCTCGGCGGTCCAGATGCGCGGGTTCTTGATGCCGCTGGCCTCGTCATAGGCACGGGTCACGTCGAACGGCAGGCAGTGCTCATAAATGAAAACTTTGCCGAACACCGGGTCCATGCTCTTGCGCGTGTGCGCCATGGCGGCTTTCAGGTCCATCTTCTGCGCCACGGCTTCCTTGCCTGCCGTGTACAGCGTCTCGACCCAGCGCTTGGTGTAGTCCAGCGCCTTGTTGACGTTGGCGTTGCCCTTCATCGCCTCACCACGGCCGGGCACGATGGCCTCGGCCTTGAGGGCGCGCAGCGCTTCCAGCGTGGCCGGCCACTCTTCGAGCTGCGCATCGCCGGTGTAGACGCCAGCCTCGAACTCCACCAGGTCGCCCGAATAGAGCACCTTCTCTTCCTCCACCCAGGCGATGGTGTCGCCGCGCGTGTGGCCCGGGCCCGGGCTCCAGATCTGCACCACCACGCCACCCAGGTTGATGCTGAGCTTGCCCGGCACTTCACCTTTAACCGGGTTGCCACCGCCGATCACCATGCTCGGCCAGGTCAGGCCGGGCACCGTCTCGGCGTTGCGGAACAGGCGCGGAAAACGCTCCATCTCGCTCTTCATGTCCTGCGCGCCGCGCTCGCGGATCAGCTCCAGCGTGCCCTGGCTGGCAATGATCTCGGTCGCACCCTCGGCCACAAAGGCACTGGCGCCCAGCACACGCACCGCGTGGTAGTGCGTCAGCAGCACGTACTTGATGGGCTTGTCGCTGATGGTGCGGATCTTCCGGATGAGATCCTGTGCCATGGCCGGCGTCGCGGTGGCATCGCTCACCAGGATGCAGTTGTCGCCGATGATGACGCCCGAGTTCGGGTCGCCCTCGGTGGTGTAGGCCCAGCAGTGCTTGCTGAGTTGCTCAAAGGTGATCTTCTTGTCGGTCAGGTCGGCTTGCGAGGCAAAGGCTTTGCTCATGGTGTCTCCGGTAGGGTCTGGATCAGGGGGCATCAGGGAACGGCCCCGATTTTATTTAAGCGTAACGCATTACGGATAGCGAAACCGAAAAACTGGAACCGTCCGTGGCCTGGTCAATCGGCCAGGCCTCGCTCCAGCATGGCAATCACCTCGTCGGCAAAGGCGGCGTAGCTCATGGTCCCGCCCGGGCGCAGCCAGGTGAAGGTCCAGTTGATCATGCCGAACAGCATCATGGTGATGGCCGTCTGGTTGCGCGCGTTCAGCCGCCCCGGGTAGGCGCGCCTGAGCATGTGCGTGACAGCCGCGACCACGTCGCGCTGGCGGTTGAAGATCTGCTCGCGCTGCGTCTCACCCAGGAACTTGGTGTCATTCAGCAGCGCCACATGGCGCGTGGCCGAGGTCTCGTACTCCTGCAGGAAACAACGTACCAACTCATGCAGCGCGGCGCGGTCGTCCAGATTGCGGCGCTGCGCCGTGGCCTGCACCTGGCCCACGATGGCCAGCAGTTGCTGGGTGTAGCGGTCCAGAAGGTCGAACAGCATGGCTTCCTTGCTGTCGTAGTAGTGGTACAGCCGCGCCTTGGAGGTGCCGCAGGCGGCGGCAATGTCGTTCATGCTGGCGGCCGGGTAGCTCTTGTCGGCGAAGCACTGCGCCGCGATGTCGAGAATCTCGTCGCGCTTGAGATCGTGGGAAGCAGATTTGGGACGGGCCATGTCAGGGAAGAAAGGTGCTAGACCGGCCAGACCACGCCGTTGTCGTTGAGGATGGCGTCCAGCGGCACGTCATGCGGCTCGGGCTCGAAGTCCGACAGGAAGCCCTGGGTGAAGCCCAGCCCGACGGTAAAGGGCTTGGGCTGCAGCGCGGCCAGCGTGCGGTCATAGAAGCCGCCGCCATAACCCAAGCGGTAGCCGCCAGGGCCGTAGCCGACGCAAGGCACGAACAGCAGCGTGGGCACGATCAGCTCGGTGTCCTTCGGCTTCGGGATGCCGTAGGCGTCCTCCTCCATCGGGCAGCCGGGGTACCAGGCGTGGAAGGTCAGGGTCTTGTGCACCTTGTCGATCACCGGCAGGCCGATGCGCCGAGGCTGCGGCTGGTCGATCAGCTCGCCGTCTTCCTTCCAGCGGTGCAAGGCCGGCAACGGGTCGAATTCGCCCTTGATCGGCCAGTAGGCACCGATCACCGCATCCGGTCGGCCCACCAGCCAGATGCGCATGACTTGCTGCAACAGGGTCGCGCGTTGTAGGCGATCGGGCAGGTTCAGGCGTTGAGAGATGAGTTGCTGACGCAAGGCTTTCTTTTCCTGCGCCCTTTTTTCCTCAGATGTGTCCATAATTCCCACATGCAGTTTCAAGTCATTCTGACATCGATCGCCCTGGTGGCGGGTCTGATGTTGCCACACGCCAGCGCCGTCGCCGCGCCCAAAGCCAAACCCCGTGCGCAAACCGCCGACGATGCTGTCATCCTGGACATGAACCAGGCCTTCAAGAAAGGCGACCGCCGCCGCCTCTCCGCATTGCTACCGCAGGTGCAGGGCCATGTGCTGGAACCCTGGGGCGCCTACTGGGAACTGGCGGCACGGCTGGATGAAGCCGGTCCCACAGAGATCCGGACCTTCCTGAGCCGCTACGCCGGCACCTACCAGGAAGACCGGCTGCGCAACGATTGGCTGCTGCTCTTGGGCAAGCGGCGCGACTGGGCCACGTTTGCGGCCGAGTACCCGAAATTCCGCATGAACGACGACCGCTCGGTCCGTTGTTATGCGCTGCTGATTGAGGCCCAGTCTGCCGGCACCGACGTGGCTGCCCAGGTGCAGGAGTTGTGGCTGGCGCAAAAGGAAACCGACGAAGGCTGCGCCGCCGCAGCCGAGCAGCAACTCGATGCCGGCAAGCTCAAAGCTCACACCGCCTGGCTGCGCGCGCGGCTGGGCTTCGAAAACGAGCGCCCGCGCATCGCCGCGCAGGCGGTGGGCCTGCTGAATCCGGACTGGGTGGCCAGCGTCAACGCCATTTATTCGAACCCGGTGCGTTTCCTGGACGACAAGATCACCGCCCTGCGCCCGCGCACCAAGGAGCTGGTGACGCTGGCGCTGGTGCGCCTGGCCAGCACCGACACCACGGCGGCCATGGACGAGATGAACAAGGTGCGCTGGCGCACCCAGTTGACGCAGGAAGAGCGCAGCTGGGTCTGGGGCGTGATCGGCAAGCGCGCTGCGCGCCGTCTCAACGAAGGTGCCATGAACTACTTCGCCCATGCGCATGACCAGCACCTGAACGGCGACCACCTGGTGTGGAAGGTGCGTGCCGCCCTGCGCGCCGGCGCCTGGCAGGATGTGCTGAATGCCATCACGGCGATGCCCGAAGCACAGCGCCAGGACCCGGCCTGGGTCTACTGGCGCGCCCGCGCCCTGCTCACTTTGGGCGGCAAGCCGGAGGCACCGGTCCAGGCCCGCGCCCTGTTCGAGTCGATCGCCTCGCCGCGCGGCTTTTACGAACAGCTGGCACTGGAAGAACTGGGACGCCCGATCACGGTGCCCCCCAAGCCGGAACCACTGACCATGGCAGAGAAAGAAGCCGCACAGAACAACCCTGGCCTGCGCCGCGCGCTCTATGCCATCCAGGCCGGGCTGCGTGCCGAAGGCGTGCGTGAGTGGAACTACAGCGTCGGCGCGCACCAGCGCGGCGGCATGAGTGATCGTGAGCTGCTGGCCGCGGCCCAACTGGCCTGCGACAACCAGGTGTGGGACCGCTGCATCAACACCAGCGAACGGACCAAGACTGTGATCGACTTCGAGCAGCGCTTCCCGATGCCGTTCCGGCAGGCGGTGGTACAGCGCGCCGGCCAGATCGAGCTCGACCCGGCTTACGTTTATGGCCTGATCCGGCAGGAAAGCCGCTTCATCATGGACGCCCAGTCCAGCGTCGGCGCCTCCGGCCTGATGCAGGTCATGCCGGCCACGGCGCGCTGGACCGCCAAGCGCATCGGCCTCGCCGATTTCAAACCGCACCACATCACCGACCGCGACACCAACATCGCCATCGGCACCGGCTACCTCAAACTGGTGCTGGAGAGCTTTGACGGCTCCATGCCGCTGGCCGCCGCCGCTTACAACGCCGGCCCGAGCCGCTCGCGCGCCTGGCGCGGCCAGGACGGCGACCCGATGCTGGAAGCTGCCATCTGGGCCGAGAACGTGCCCTTCAACGAAACGCGCGACTACGTGAAGAAAGTGCTGTCCAACACCACCAACTACGCCGCGCTCATCACCGGCCGGCCGCAGTCGCTCAAGGCGCGGTTGGGCCAGGTCGGGCCGCAACGCCCAGGCAAGAGCGACACCTACGAAGACCTGCCATGAAAAAGGTGTTGCTGCTCGGCGGTACCGGTTTCGTCGGCCGCCACGTCTGCGAGAAACTGGCACGCCTGGGCTGGCACATCACCGTGCCGACACGGCGCGCCAGCCAGGCCCAACACCTGCAGCACCTGCCGCGGCTGAACGTGGTGCCGGCCAACGTGCATGACGAGGCAACACTGAGGCAGTTGGTGAGCGGCCACGACGCGGTGGTCAACCTGGTGGCCATCCTGCATGGCACAGCTGCTGCGTTCGAGCGCACCCATGTCGAGCTGCCGACCAAGCTGGCGCGTGCCTGCCTAGCGAATGGCGTGAAACGGCTGGTGCATGTCAGTGCGCTGGGTGCCGAGCCCACCGCGGCCGAGACCGCACCGTCGCTTTACCTGCGCAGCAAAAGCCGTGGCGAAGCCGTGCTGCAAACCGCTGCTCACGACGGCCTGCAGCTCACGGTGCTGCGCCCCAGTGTCATCTTTGGTGCTGACGACCAGTTCCTCAACCTGTTTGCACGTCTGCAGCGCGTATTTCCCGTCATGCCATTGGCCGGCGCACAGGCGCGCTTCCAGCCGGTCTGGGTGGAAGACGTGGCGCAGGCCATCGTGCACTGCCTGCAGGATTCGGCCACCATCGGCCAGACCTATGAGACTTGCGGGCCCGACGTCTGCACCCTCCAGCAACTGGTGCAGATGGCCGCTCGCCATGGCCTGGGCCGCACCCGCCCGGTGATTCCCCTGCCCATGGCGCTGGGGCGCCTGCAAGCCGGGTTGATGGAACTGCTGCCGGGCACCCCGCTGATGAGCCGCGACAACCTCGATTCCATGCGCATCGATAACGTGGCCAGCGGCCGGCTGCCTGGCCTGGCCGCACTGGGCATCACGCCCTCTGCCCTGGGCGCCATCGTGCCCGGCTACCTGGGCCAGAACGACCGCTACGTCACTCTGCGCGGCCAGTACCGGCGGCCTTGAGCCGCTATGCTCGGCCCTGCCGCACGCTACCATGGGGCGTCTGACGGAGGCCCCCATGCTCAAGCTCTTCATTGGCAACAAGAACTACTCCTCCTGGTCCATGCGGCCTTGGGTGCTGATGCGCCAAGCCGGCATCCCGTTCGAGGCAGTACTGGTGCGCTTCGACGCCTTCGATACCGGCTCACAGTTCAAGCAGACGCTCAGCTCCCTCACACCCACCGGCAAGGTACCGCTGCTGGTCGATGGTGAACTGGCCATCTGGGACACCCTGGCCATTGCTGAGTACCTGGCCGAACAATTCCCGGAAAAGCAGCTCTGGCCGCAGACCGTGGCTGCACGCGCACGGGCGCGCAGCGTCTGCGCCGAAATGCACGCCGGCTTCAGCGCGTTGCGCAGCCACTGCCCGCAAAACATCGAGGCTTCGCTGCCCGAGGTCGGTGCGCTGATCTGGCGCGACCAGCCGGCGGTGCGTGCCGATGTGGCGCGCCTGGTGAGCATGTGGCGCGAGTTGCTGGACCAGCACGGCGGCCCGCTGCTGTTCGGCCCCTTCACCATCGCTGACGCCTACTTTGCCCCGGTCTGCCTGCGCTTGAAGACCTACGCCCTGCCGGTGCCGGCCGAGATCGCGGCTTATGTCGAGCGCGTGACCGCACTGCCCGTCGTGGTGGACTGGACGGCGCAGGCGCGGGCCGAGCAGGATTTCCGCCCCTTCGAGGAGCCCTATCGGCTCGCCCCGGACACGACGCACACCACCCTGAGCCGTCGTCCATCAGGCGCTGGCTGATGGCGCGTTTCAGCGTGACAGCCGAGACACCACGGCGTTGGGTCAGTTCCCCCATGGCGCTCAGCTGTCAAAATGTCGGCCATGAGCGCCCCGACCACACCAAGAATCAATCCCTCTTTCCCCGTCGATTTTGTGCCGCTGGCTGGCACGCCCCGTGATTGCGAGGATTGCGGCAAGGCCGAGCGGGTGGGGTTCCAGTTTGATTTCGCCTACCAACCCATTTTCGATGTGGATCGCAGGACGGTCTTTGCGCATGAGGCGCTGGTCCGCGGCCCCAGCGGAGAAGGTGCGATGTCCGTGCTGTCGCAAGTCAACGAACAGAACCGCTACCGCTTTGATCAGGCTTGCCGGGTCAAGGCCATCAAAGGTGCCAGCCTGCTGCAGATCCAGGAGCACATCTCCATCAATTTCCTGCCGAACGCGATCTACAAACCGGAAATGTGCATCCGCACCACGCTGGAGGCCGCCAGGGCACATGATTTTCCGCTGGAGCGCATCATCTTCGAGGTAACCGAAGGAGAACGGATCGAGGACGGCCCCTGGTTTGCCGAGATTCTGCGGGAATACAAACGTTGCGGCTTCAAGACCGCCATTGACGACTTCGGGGCCGGTTATGCCGGGATGAAGCTGCTGGCGGACTTTCAGCCCGACATCATCAAGATCGACATGGATTTGATCCGGAACGTGGATACCAACCCGGCGCGTCAAGCCATCGTGCGAAGCCTGGTCCGTCTGTGCGATGAAATGAAGATTCAGGTGATTGCCGAGGGCATCGAAACCCCGACGGAGCGAGACTTCCTCTACGACACTGGCATCCACCTGATGCAAGGCTATCTGTTTGCCAAACCGGCTTTTCGAGCCGTTGCAGCCGTAGATCCTTCCAAATTCCCGATAGCGCAGCGCTGACCCGCGGGTTTCCGCCGTCATGCCTTGTGCGATGCTCCGCGTGACCGCGGCGGGTCGGGCAACGCAAGGCAATCGGTCGGGGTCATCTTGAAACGACCGCAAGACCCCGCTTTAGGCATTCTGCTTGCCAGACTGCATGGGTCTTCCATCCATCTTGGGCAAGACGCCGGTTCACGCCCTTGTTTCTTTTGGGTCAGGTCGCTTGTGAGCGGCCTTCGCCGGCGCAGCTCACAAACCCAATCCCAGCCATTCACCCACAGTGCGCTGCATAAGCGCGGGTGCATATATCCACATGTGTCGCAGGCTTATTTTCCTGTTTTGTCTAGGACAAAACAGGAAACCAGTACGATCCGTGAACTGAATGAAGCCATTTCATCACTGCGTCACAAGCCACCCAGCCAAGCGTTACCAGGACCACCCATGAAAACTCTCACTGTTCGTGCCAAGCTGTCTCTGGCCTTTGGAGGCCTGATTTTGGTGGTCCTGGCCATTGCAGGTTATTCCGTCAAGGGTCTTGCAGATGCCAACGCACGTTTTGAAAATTACGTCAACGGCATCAATGCACAAGCCAGTACCGCTGCGCGCGTTCGCGCTGCGATTGATCTACGCGCGATTGCAGCCCGCAATCTGGTGCTGGTCACGAAAGCCGAAGACCTGGCGCTTGAAAAACAGATTGTGCTGAAGGCCCATGCCGATGCCACCCAGAACCTGATCAAGCTGAAACAGCTCGCTGACACCGGCAAGGCTTCCGCCGAAGTCCGAAAGATGATCGATGAGATTGACCGTGTCGAGCGTGCGTATGCGCCGGTGGCGCTCAACATTGTTGACCTCGCATTGAATGGCAAGCACGCGGACGCGATCGAGAGGATGAACAACGAATGTCGCCCCTTGTTGGCGGCGCTGATCAAGGCCACCGACAACTACGCCGAATTCACTGAATCCCGGGCAGGGAATGAAATCAAGATCACCATGGCGGAATATGCGTCCCAGCGCAATCTCCTGTTGGCCGTCGGTTTGCTGGCCGTGGTTTTAGCACTTGTCGCAGGCGTGCTGATTACGCGGAATCTGTCGCATGACCTGGGTGCCGAACCCTCGGAGTTGCGTCGTGTCGTCAATCAAGTGGCCGACGGCGATCTGACGACGGCGGTGCAGGTTCGCGCAGGTGATGAAGGCAGCGTGCTGGCCGCCGTCGGCCGCATGCAGACATCGCTCACGCAGATTGTGTCCTCGGTCCGTCAGGGCGCAGAAGAAGTCTCCAGCGCATCGGAGCAGATTTCCAGCGGCAACGCCGAGTTGTCGGCGCGCACCGAAAGCCAGGCAAGTTCTTTGGAACAGACCGCGGCGTCCATGGAACAGTTCAGCTCGACCGTCAAGCAGAACGCCGACAACGCACGTCAGGCGAATGAACTGGCACAAAGTGCCAGCGCCGTTGCCGCGCATGGGGGTGAAGTCGTGGGCAAGGTCGTTGACACGATGCGGGGCATCAATGACAGCTCACGCAAGATTGCCGACATCATCAGCGTCATTGACGGCATCGCCTTCCAGACCAACATCCTTGCACTGAACGCCGCGGTGGAAGCCGCACGTGCCGGCGAACAAGGTCGAGGTTTCGCGGTTGTTGCCAGTGAGGTGCGCAGCTTGGCGGGGCGCAGTTCCGAAGCGGCACGAGAGATCAAGGCGCTGATCACCGATAGCGTGGCCCGTGTGGAGCAGGGGGCGGTTCTGGTCGACGATGCGGGCAAGACCATGGCCGATATCGTTTCTGGTATCCGGCATGTCGCGGAAATCATCAGCGAAATTTCTGTCGCCAGCCGTGAGCAGAGTCAGGGTGTCGCCCAGGTCGGCGAGGCGGTCAGCCACATGGACCAGTCCACCCAGCAGAATGCCGCCATGGTGGAAGAGATGGCGGCCTCTGCCGGCAATATGCACGCGAAGGCACACGAACTGGTGAAAGCCGTGGCCGTTTTCAGGCTGGCAGAAAGCGGCCGTTTCGACCACCCTGCATACGCCGCGCCAGCGTTGCTCAGCCGATGATCGCCTCCCTCACGACCCAGCGTTGACATGGGCTTGGGGCATCCACCAGCCCCATCCCCTCTTCCCAACAGAACGCTCAGACGCCCTCACACCCGGGCAAAGCTAAACTGCCACCCATGCAGATATACATGGTAGGTGGTGCGGTCCGCGATGCCTTGCTGGGCTTGCCCGTGAAGGACCACGACTGGGTGGTGGTGGGCGCCACGCCGGAGGAGATGACGGCGCGCGGTTTTGTGCCGGTGGGCAAGGACTTCCCGGTGTTCCTGCACCCCGAGACCAAACAGGAGTACGCCCTGGCGCGCACCGAGCGCAAGACGGCACGCGGCTACCACGGCTTTGCCATTCATACCTCGCCCGAAGTCACACTGGAGGAAGACCTGGCACGGCGCGACCTCACTATCAATTCGATAGCTATTCACGCAGACAATACAAGGCCAGATGGCACTTTTGACCTTGAACACCTGGCCGACCCCTTCAATGGCCGGCAGGACGTGGCCAACAAGGTGTTCCGTCACGTCACACCCGCTTTCCGCGAAGACCCGGTGCGCATCCTGCGCGTGGCACGCTTGTCGGCGCGCTTTACCGACTTCAGCGTGGCGCCCGAGACCATGACGCTGATGCGCCACATGGTGGACGACGGGGAAGTGGACCACCTGGTGGCCGAGCGCGTCTGGCAGGAGCTCAGCCGCGGCCTGATGGAAGCCAAACCGTCGCGCATGTTCGAGGTGCTGCGTGCCTGTGGCGCCCTCCAACGCCTGCTGCCAGAGGTGGACCGCCTGTGGGGCGTGCCGCAACCGGAGCAGCATCACCCCGAGATCGACACCGGCGTGCACCTGATGATGGTGCTGGACACGGCCGCGCAATTGGGCACGTCGCTGGCCGTGCGCTTCGCCTGCCTGGGGCACGACCTTGGCAAGGGCACCACCGACCCCGAGGTGCTGCCACGCCACATCGGCCACGAGGAGCGCAGTGCGCGCTTGCTGAAGGGTCTGTGCGAACGCCTGCGCGTGCCGGTGGACTGCCGCGAGCTGGCCGACGTGGTGGCGCGCGAGCACGGCAACATCCACCGCAGTGGCGACCTCGGTGCAGCAGCGCTGGTGCGTTTGCTGGAACGCTGCGATGCCATCCGCAAACCGCAGCGTTTTGCCGAGATCCTGCAAGCCTGCGCCTGCGATGCGCGCGGCCGCCTGGGACGCGCGGACGAGGACTACCCGCAGGCCAGACGGCTGCGGGACGTCCTCGACGTGGTGCTGGGTCTTGCCACCCACACCATCGCCGAACACGCCATGGCGCAAGGACACAACGGCAAGAAGATCGGCGAACTGATCCATGCCGCGCGCACAGACGCCGTGGCCCGCCATCTGGCCACCCTCGAACCCTGAACTCACCCATCTGCCATGCCTGACACCGCCACCTCCTCCACCCTGGTGCGCGGCGCCTGCCCGCACGACTGCCCTGACACGTGCGCCCTGCTGACGCAGGTGGAGAGCGGCGTTGCCATCAAGGTGTCCGGCAACCCGGCGCACGCGCACACCGACGGCGTGCTGTGCGCAAAGGTCTCGAAGTACACCGAGCGCACCTACCATCCGGAACGCGTGCTGCACCCGCTGCGCCGCACCGGCCCCAAGGGCAGCGGGCAGTTCGAACGCATCACGTGGGACGAGGCGCTGCGCGAGATCGCCACGCGGCTGGGCGGCATCGCGCAACGCAACCCCGAGGCCATCCTGCCCTACAGCTACGCCGGTACCATGGGGCTGGTGCAGGGCGAGGCGATGGCGGCGCGCTTCTTCCATAGGCTGGGCGCCTCGCTGCTGGACCGCACCATCTGCGCCTCGGCCGGCGGCGCCGGCCTCACGCACACGCTGGGTGGCAAGCTCGGCATACATGTGCAGTTCTTCGCCGAGGCCCGGCTGATCCTGATCTGGGGCAGCAACTCGATCGGCAGCAACCTGCATTTCTGGCGCCTGGCGCAGGAGGCCAAACGGCGCGGCGCCAAGCTGGTCTGCATCGACCCGCGCCGCAGCGAAACCGCCGAGAAATGCCATGTGCATCTGGCGCTGCGCCCCGGCACCGACGCCGCCCTGGCGCTGGCCCTCATGCATGAGCTGATCCAGCACGACTGGCTGGACCACGACTACATCGCGCACCACACCCTGGGCTGGCCAGCGCTGCGCGAACGCGCGCTGCAATGGAGCCCGGAACGCGCGGCCGAAGTCTGCGGCCTGGAGGCGCAGCAGATCCGCGATCTGGCGCACGACTACGGCCAGTGCTTTGTGCGCGGCGAGCCGGCCGCCATCCGCCTGAACTACGGCATGCAGCGCGTGCATGGCGGCGGCAATGCGGCGCGCGCCGTGGCCTGCCTGCCGGCGCTCATCGGCGCCTGGCGCCACCGTGCCGGCGGCGTGCTGCTGAGCAGTTCAGGCTATTTCCCGGCGCGGCGCACGGCCCTGCAGCGCCCTGACCTGCTGGGTGACAAGCGTCCGCGCACCCTCAACATGAGCACCATCGGCGACATCCTGCTGCATGCGGGCGACGCCCATTGGGGGCCGAAGGTGGAGGCGCTGCTGGTCTACAACAGCAACCCGGTGGCGGTGGCACCGGAGTCGGGCGCGGTGGTGCGCGGCTTTGCACGCGAGGACCTGTTCACCGTGGTGCTAGAACACTTCCAGACCGACACCGTCGACTACGCCGACATCGTGCTGCCCGCCACCACGCAGCTGGAGCACTGGGACATCCACACGGCCTACGGCCACACCGATGTGCTGTTGAACCGGCCGGCCATCGCCCCGCTGGGCGAGGCGCGCAGCAACACGCAGATCTTCCGTGAGCTGGCCGCCGCCATGGGCTTCGACGACGCCTGCTTTGCCGACAGCGACGAGACGCTGTGCCGCACCGCCTTTGACGGGCTGATCGATTTCGACGTGCTGCTGCGCGACGGTTTTGCCAGCCTGCCGCTGCCGGAGGCGCCGTTTGCACAAGGCAACTTTGCCACCCCCTCGGGCCGCTGCGAGTTCTTCAGCGAAGCGCTGCAGCGCAGCTGGGGCGACGGCCTGCCGGATCACGTGCCCAACCACGAACTGGCCGGCAGCGATGCGCGTTACCCGCTGGCCATGATCTCGCCGCCGGCGCGCAACTTCCTCAACTCCACCTTCGTCAACGTGCAGAGCCTGCGCGACATCGAGGGCCAGCCGCTGCTGGAAATGCACCCGACCGATGCCGCGGCGCGCGGCCTGCGCGACGGGCAGACGGTGCGCGTGTTCAACGACCGCGGCAGCTACCACTGTGTGCTGCGCCTCAACGGCCGCGCGCGCGAAGGCGTGGTGAACGGCCTGGGCATCTGGTGGCGCAAGCTGGGACTGAACGGCACCAACGTCAACGAACTGACCAGCCAGAAACTGACCGACCTCGGCGGCGGCCCGGTGTTCTACGACTGCCTGGTCGAAGTGGGCGAAGTAAGCGCCGCCTGACTTGACTCGCCGCCAGTCGTCTGGCCGCGCCATGGCAGCTTGACGCATGACAGCCTTTGATCGTGCGTAGTCCGGCTTTCCTTGATGCAAATCAGGTTTCGAGCGGACGTCCTTCGGCAGAATTCCCCTACTTCAAGTAGTCCTATTGGGAGAGCCGTGTGCGGTCAAGTGCGAAACTGAAAATTTGGATCCAGTTGCTGGCCACCATCGGCATGGCGTTGCTGGTCGTCTGGTCGGGGGTGATCGTCTGGCAAAGTTACGCCTCGCGCCAGGCCGCCCTGGCCCAGGCGCAGGACTTCTCACTCAGCATGCACGACGCCACCATGGCCGGCCTGACCGGCATGATGGTCACCGGCACGGTGGCGCAGCGCAATGTGCTGCTCGACCAGATCAAGCAGTTGGGAACCATCCGCGACGTGCGCGTGCTGCGGGCCGAGGCCGTGACCAAGATCTTTGGTGCCGGCACGGGCAAGGATGAATCGCACCCCGATACGCAGGAAGCGCAGGTCATGCAGTCCGGCAAGGAACTGATCTGGACCGAGAGCGACGACAAAGGTGAATACCTGCGTGCGGTCCGTCCGACACTCGCACTCAAGAACTACCTCGGCAAGGACTGCACCGTCTGCCATCAGGTGCCGGAAGGCACGGTGCTGGGCGCGGTGAGCATGAAGGTCTCGCTGGACAAGGTGAACCGGGGCCTGGATGAGCAGCGTATCAAGTCCATCCTGGCGGCCATCCTGACCAGCATTCCGGTCCTGCTGCTGATCTACCCCTTCATCCGTCGCGTGGTCACCGTCCCCCTGTCCAGCGGGGTCGACACGGCCCGCGCCATCGCCACCGGCGATTTGACGCAGGAAGTCCAGGTGACCTCCTCCAACGAGGTGGGCGATCTGCAGCAAGCCCTGCGCGACATGAACGAAAGCCTGATCCGGATCGTGGGTCAGGTGCGCGCGGTCACCGATGAAATCTATGCGGCGTCCAACGACATTTCGAATCGCAACACCGACCTGTCCAGCCGGACCGACCAGCAGGTGGACACGCTGGAGAGGACCGCCAAGTCCATGCACGAACTCACGGCCATGGTGAACCGCAATGCCGAGGACGCCCAGCGTGCCAACCAGCTGGTCATGGCGGCCTCGCAAGTGGCGCTCAAAGGCGGCGGCGTGGTCTCGCAGGTGGTGAACACAATGGAGTCGATCGACACCTCTTCCAAGCGGATTGTGGACATCATCAGCGTCATTGACGGCATCGCCTTCCAGACCAACATCCTGGCGCTCAACGCTGCGGTGGAAGCCGCACGTGCCGGCGAGCAGGGACGCGGTTTTGCCGTGGTGGCGGCAGAGGTGCGCAGCCTGGCGCAACGGTCTTCCAGCGCTGCCCGGGAAATCAAATCATTGATCGATGATTCGGTGGCACGGGTGCAGACCGGCAGCCAGCTGGTGCACCAGGCCGGCGCCACCATGCAGGACATCGTGGAAAGCATCAACCATGTGACCGACATCATGAGCGGCATTGCCGCCGCCAGCGCCGAACAGATGTCGGGCATCGGGCGCGTCAACCGTGACATCGACGGCATGAACACCGCCACCCAGCAAAACGCGACCATGGTCGAGCAGGCCGCGGTTGACGCCAAATCCCTGCAGGATCAGGCCGGCCATCTGGAGCGTGTGGTCAGTACCTTCAAGCTCAAAGGTGTGGCACACGCCGCAGCGCCGAACCTGCAACTGCCCTACGACGACGGCCGCTGAAGGCCGCCGCCGAACCCGGTGGCCAGTGCAACTGGGTCAGGCTGCAGGCACAGCGACGCCCCGGGCCGGATCGCCAGCGGCCGCCAGCTAAACCCCTGCGGCACGCTCGGGTGCTCTGAACCAATGCGGTAAAACCATCGACTGGCGGCATCATGGCGACCATGAAGCCCAGGCCGCGCAATCTGCTCAACCAGCGACTGGCCGACGGCGTGCGCCGCCACGGGTTTCGCAAATGGTACGAGCGTGAACTGCTGTCCAGTCACGCGCACATGCTGCTGGCCCTGCTGTGCACCATTGCGCTGATGGGCATTCTGGAAGCGTTCCCGGGCGGCAGCCTGGGAGACAAACTGCTCGACGTGGTGCTGTTCATCGTCAGCGCCGGTATCGGTTTGTGGGCACTGCGGCGCTACCTCTACCTGCTGATGCACGCCGAAGAAGTGGCCAACCAGGCCAATTGCCCGCAATGCGGCACCTATGCGCGCTTTGAGGTGGTGAACGAAGACCGGCGCAACGGCGATACCGGCGTGCGCTGCCGCCAGTGCGCCCAAGAGTGGACCATCGAGTCCTGAACGTCACTCAGCGCAGGTGGGACTGCACCCAGCGGGTGATGTCGGCCGCCGAGCGCATGGCGCCGGCTTGGCGCGCCACCTCACGCCCGCCGACGAACAGCGCCAGCGTCGGGATGCTGCGGATGTTGAAACGCGCTGCCAGGTTCTGTGCCGCTTCGGTATTGACCTTGGCCACCCGCACCTGGGGTTCGAGCTGGCCGGCGGCCTGCTCGTAGGCCGGCGCCATCATGCGGCAGGGGCCGCACCAGGGCGCCCAGAAGTCCACCAGCACCGGAATCTCGTTGCGGCTGATATGGCGCTCGAACGAGGCTTCATCCAGTTCCAACGGATGCGCGGTGAACAGCGGCTGGTGGCACCTGCCGCAATCGGGTGCGTTGCCTAAATCGCCCACTTGAACCCGGTTGGTGGTGTGGCAATGCGGACAGACGATGTGGCGCGTATCAGTCATGGTGAACCCTTTCTGCAGAGCAGAATGGGGATGCAAGCGCTTGGTTCAAGAGAGTTGCGCGAAATCAGTGTTCGCAATATACGGGTGTCTCTACACTTAACATCAACGCCCACCGAGAGGCACAACACGAATTGTAGAAATCTTAAGGTCTACACGTCCCGGAGAATCGGCGACAACGATACCTTTTGCTGCAAGGTGCTTCAAAATCTCTGCCGCGTCACTTGAGTCACCTGGGGGCTTCGCCCGATATTTGGCGGTTGTGATCGCCAAAAAACCCAGGGCTGTCGTTAACTGAAGTTGGTACTTGGTGCCTTCGACACTAAGGGCCGCTTGCTTAATGTCGCCGTATCCAAGCCGGAACACCGATACGTACATACTGGTATCCGCTTTCCAGGTTGACAAAATAAGTTGGTCTGGCGTTAGTGTGATGACACACGTTTGGACAGATTGAAGCCCTACGCTCTGTATCCATTCGTTTAAATGGATGAACCCGCATCGACCATGAAATAAAACACTCTCCTGACTGACTCCTAGATCGCCAGCCAATTTCGGGAGATCCGTCTGAGGGTTATATGGAATGTTGACCAATCGGTCGTCAGCAACGCATACCCTTACTGCGAACAGCAGAACCAGTATGGCAATGGCAAAGGTCGCTCGGTTCATCATGACACCAAACGGACTCGAGGCGCAGTCATTGATGACGCTCATTGAGTGCAAGAATAAATTCCCTTAAATGACGCCGTCAATCTTCATCTGGTTGGCAATCGCGCTTAAAAGCTGAGACGCATAAGATTCATCGTAAAGCGTCTTACTGACATTCTTGAGAACAAAGTCCTGTCCACTCCATGTACTCGTATCAATTGTCGCTCTCCAAATCGTGCGCCGTGCATCAGGATCAATCAACAACACGGAAAATACGTAGCTCGTCCTTGTCGCATGCTGGTTAGCACTGACTTTCCCACTCGTTGGAGTCACGATTAATACTGGCGCAGCAAATGTGCGGGCAGTGCCATCATCAGCGGCTTGCGAGGATGACTCAACCTTGATGGGCTCTTTATCCTCGATCACTTTCGCCCCCACAACAGTCACCTTTTGTTGAGCAAAGGCAGCTTCTGCCTGCTTGACCAGTAGAGGGCCAAATCCATCAAATCCAGTATTTGCTATTGAGACGCCTCCTTGACCATAGCTGGTCGACGACACCGTCCGCATTTCGGCTTTGCGGTAAACAAATTGAAGACTCTTCATCTTCCCCGTCGTCGGGCTTATCACTTTTGATTCTGTGATCGTTGGCGCTGAGCCACATGCTGCTAGCAGAAGAGTCACCAAACCTAGGAACAAGATTCGAATAGATACGGTCATACGTTGTAGTCAGTAATTTTTAGCTGATTTAGAGAGCGACACATTGCTCTCCCCACTCTCCTACGCTAGCGTGGAAGCTTCTGCTGATTTCATCACATTCGCATCCAATCAAACATCCCCTAATTGGGGGAATGCAGGAGGTCATCTAGCTAAATCAGCTTTGCCACTGCAGCCGCCACCAGGCTCAGGATGATGGTGGTGGTCAGCGGCAGGTTGAACTCGCGCCCGAACAGCGTGAAGTTCAGGTCGCCCGGCAGACGGCCGAAGCCGATTTTTTTGAACCAGGGCGTGAAGGCGTTGATGACCAGCAGCGCGAAGAAGATGACAAGAAGCCAGCGGAACATGGTTCAGAGTGTATGGGTACGGTCACCGGCGGAGAAACCCAGCGCCGCCCAAGGCTCGCCGGCCGTCAGGCCGATGACCTTGAACAGCTCGCCCATTTCGTGCTCCATGATGAGCTTGCTGGCCTGGGCACGTGCGGCCAGGTCGCTCTGCTCCATCAGCTGCGCCAGGCCGCAGTTCAGCAGGAAGCGCGCCTGCGAGCTGTAGCCCAGCACTTCCAGCCCGGCCTCCTGCGCCGCCAGCGCCACGCCGGTGAAGTTGACATGGGCGGTGATGTCCTTCAGCCCCACGTCACACAAGGGGTCGGCATCCGCCTGGTGGGCGCGGTGGCACATCACGGTGCCCATGTGGCGCTGCGGGTGGTAGTACTCGCGCTCGGGAAAGCCGTAGTCGAGGAAGAAGGCCGCCCCCTGTTGCAGCTTGTCGGCCAGCGTGCGCACAAAGGCCTCGGCCTGCGGGTGGATTTCGGTCACGTAGTCGTGCGCGCCTTCCACCTCCAGCGGCGGGCGCAGCGCGGTAGCCCGGTCCTGCCAGACGAAGGCCTGCGTTGCGGCATCGACCGCCACGCCGCGTTCGTGCCAGACGCCACCCAGCCGCGCCAGCAGCTTGACCGGCATGGCGTCCAGCACCTCGTTGCCGACCACCACACCCTGCATGGCCGCGGGCAGCTCGCTGGCCCAGCGCACCTTGTCGCCGAATTTCTGCAGTGTCTGCTGCTGGCGCGCGCGCAGGGCGCCCGACAGGTCGACGATGGTGTAGCGCGTCACCTGCTCGCCCAAAGTGTCGAGCAGCTGCAGCGCCAGCGCGCCGGAGCCGGCGCCGAATTCCCACACCTCATGCGTCTGCGTCTGCTGCAGCGCCTGCCCGACCTGGGCCGCCAAGGCGCGGCCGAACAGCGGCGACAGCTCGGGCGCGGTCACGAAGTCGCTGCCGGAGCCGGGCATGAGGCCGAGCTTGCGCAAATCGTTGGCGTAATAACCCAGGCCCGGGGTGTACAGGGCCTGGGCCATGAAGTCGTCAAACCCGAGCCAGCCGCCGGCAGCCTGGATGGCGTGCACGATGCGGGATGTCAGGGCGGTCGTTAAACTGTCGGGTGTTGTCATTACCCGCCGATTCTCCCTCAATGCCTGTCTCCTCTCCCTCGCGCACGGTCCTCGTCACCGGCTCGGCCAAACGGCTGGGGCGCGAGATCGCGCTCGCCCTGGCGCGCGCCGGCTGGCAGGTGGCGGTGCATTACCGTGGTTCGGCTGATGACGCTATGAAAACAGTAGCTGACTGCGCAGCATTCACGGCTTCTGCGGCCGCTTTTGATGCTGATTTGGCGGATGAGGCCGCGGTGCGTGCACTGCTGCCCCGCGTGATTGCGCACTTTGGCCAGGTGGATGCCGTGGTCAACAGCGCGGCGATTTTTGAGCACGACAGCGCGCAAAGCTTCAGCTACACCGCCATGGAACGGCACCTGCGCTGCAACACCGGTGCCGCCATCGTACTGGCGCAGGCGCTGCATGCCCATGTGAGTGAGCGTGCCGGACGTGGCGGCCATGGCAACGACGCCGGACGTGGCGTCGTGGTCAACCTGCTGGATCAGAAACTGTGGAACCAGAACCCGGACTTCATCAGCTACACCTTGTCCAAGGCCGCGCTGGAAGCTGCCAACACCATGCTGGCCCAGGCGCTGGCCCCCAGGGTGCGGGTGGTGGGCGTGGCGCCGGGCCTGACGCTGACCAGTGAATTCCTGACGCCGGAGAAGTTCGAAGCGCTGCACAAGCTCTCGCCCCTGGGGCGTTCGTCCACCGCGGACGACGTGGCGGCGACGGTGAAGTTTGCGCTGGAGAATTCGTCCATCACCGGCACCACGCTGCTGGTGGATGGCGGCCAGCACCTGATGCGCTTCGAGCGTGATTTTTCGATGATGTGAGGCCAGGGCCTGACAACACCGATTTCACAAAATGCGTTGCGGATCAGAAAAGTCATGCGGTAGGCGCGTCGTCGCAGCCGGAGTAATCTCCGGTAAGACGCCGCAACACCCCGCATGGCTTTTCTGGCCGCAACCCAGAGGGAACATGGATAAAACCGAGCCACTCGTTGTTGCACTCCTAGCCCAGGCAGTCAGCCTGGGCGTCGTCGCGCGCCTAGATTGGCGCGGTTTTATCCATGTTCGCACTTGCGAAATCGGTATTGGCAGGCCCTAGATGTCCAACAACAAAAGTACCCAGATCCTCACGCTCACCGGCTTGCGCTTCGATGCCAACCTGGGCATCCTCGACCACGAGAAAACCGCGCCGCAGCCGATCCAGGTCGATGCCGAGCTCAACCTTGGCCCGCAGGCGCTGCTGCCGCACGATGACGACATCAACCATGTGCTGGACTACCGCAAGGTGCGCCAGATCATCATCAACGAATGCACGGCCGAGCACGTGAACCTGCTGGAAAGCATGATCGGCAAACTGGCCAACCGGCTGCTGCAGCTGCCCGGTGTGGTGGGCGTGCGCGTGAAGATCGTCAAGCTGGAAATCTTCGACGACTGCGAAGTCGCCATCCGCGCCGAGACCGGCCAGTGGTGAGGAAGATTGCCGACAACAATTGGGTCTGCAATTCGCTCCGATAAAGATCAACGCGTTACGCGAGCCGCCCGTTTCAGGGCATGCTAGTAATGGCTCAGGTTGTCGAACACCTGCATCAGCATCTTGTTGAGACGTTCGATCTTGGGGGGCGTCAACCCCGCATAGCCCTTGAGGAAGACGTTCTCGGTCGCCTTGCGCATGCGAGAGAGCATCTCATCGCCCTTCGGGGTCAACGACACTTCGGTCACACGCCCGTCCGAGGCCGACGTCGAGGTCAGCACCAGGCCGCGCTCCTGCAGGCGATAGACGATCTTGGTGATCGTGGGCAGCTTGACGACCGCGTGCAGGGAGATGTCCGACATGCTGGATGTTCCGTTCTCGCGCAGGATGAACAGGATGCGCCAGGTCGGCAGATCGGCGCCCACCTTGCGCAAGGCGAGCTCCATATGGTGGTGGTAGATATTGTTCAGACGAGCCACCCAGTAGAAGGGAAAATCGTCCTTGACGAAATCTTCGCTGGCCGGGTTGTGACGGCTCAGTTGTTTGCTCACGTGGGTCTCCTCCGAAATTCGGCGTCTCACCCCTATTGTGTCGTAAGCAGGAACTGCCTTTTCCGGGCTTCGCGCATCTGCAGCTCTTCGGCAATCAGCGCCGGGATTTCCTGCGGCATGAAACCGCAGAGCAGCTGGTCGCGCACCTCGTTCTTGAACAGATGCAGCATGTAAGCCTCGTCGCTGCGCAGCTCACGCGACGCCAGGGCATAAACGATGAAATTGCTCCGCATCGCCGCTGTCACCACATCGCGGTCGCTGCGCATGGCCTCGGCCGCATGGTGCAGCGCCAGGCCATCCTGGCGCACCGCCGCCAGCACCACGGGCTTGTGCGCCCTCAGCCGAGGCGAGGCGAATTCCAACGCGGCGCCGGTCACCGCCACGGCACACAGCACGACGTCTTCATCATCCTGCAGCTTCGGGTCCAGCAGCGCCAGCGCATAGCCATTGGCACGCACCTGGACCAGCGACCGGACTTTCCTTTCAGTGCTCACCAGCTCGGGCCGCGATCGGCATGCATCTTGCGCACCATGGCCGCAAAGAACTGCTTGGCGAAGCCGCTCTCGCTGATAAGCTGCGCGGCAAGGTCGCGACACCTGTCCTTGATCTCGCCGGTCAGCTGCACATCCGGTCCGGGCAGGGCACCGGCCGCACACTGGATTTCGGACGCACGCTGCACGATCCAGAGCAGGAAGAAGGTCTTGGGAATGGAGGCCTCGGCCACCGCAATGCCGTGGTTGCGCAACACCAGCACGTGCTTGTCGCCCAGGCTCGCGACCATGCGCTCCTTCTCCTCTGCGAAAAGCGTGATGCCCTCGAAGCTGTGGTAGCCCACACGCCCAAAGAGCTGCGCGCCGTAGAAGCTGTTGTGATCCAGGCCGCCCTGCTTCTGCACCACGGCTGAGACGGGCGTGGTATGCGTGTGGATCACGCAATGCACGTCCTCACGCGCAGCGTGGATGGCCGCATGCAGGGCGAAGCCTGCCGGATTGCCGTCATAGGGAGACTCCTCAATCTTGCGCCCGTTGAGGTCGACCTTGAGCAGGTTGGCCGGTGTGATCTCGGTGTAGTTCAGGCCGAAGGGATTGACCAGGTAGTGGTGGGCCGGGCCGGGAAGGCGCGCCGAGATGTGGTTGAAGATGGTCTCCGTCCAGCCGAAGTAGTCGATCAGGTGATAACACTCGGCAAGCTCGCAGCGCAGGGCCCATTCCTCGTCAGAGATGTGGGCGGGCTTGCACAAGGTATCAACGTGGGGTGTCATGTCCATGGGTACTCCTTGATGAATCGGTTCTGTACCGCTCAGCCGGCTGCACCGGCCCGAGACGGATGGCCCGGCAACGCTTCGCGGAAATGCGCGAGGCCGATCACGCGCTCGGTCACCGGCATCTCCACACCCTGCAGGTGCGCCAGCTCCAGCACGGCATCGCCGATGGCAGCCAGTTCCAGCGGCCGGCCGGCCAGATGGTCCTGCAGCATGGAGGTGCGCACGGCCCCCAGGGCTGCACCCTCGGCAACGAAGGACATGGGATCGAAGGCGATGCGCGCGCCATAGGCCGCAGCGAGCGCCAGCCCCTCCTGCAGCATCTGCCGCACGATGGGCAGCAGACGCGAATCGCCGTAGATGGCGTCCAGCGTCGCGCCACTGATGACGGACAACGGGTTGGAGGTCAGGTTGGCCAGGATCTTGGTCCAGAGCGTATCGCGCACAGCCGGAACACAGCGGGTCTCAACGCCCGCCTCGCGCAGAGCAGCGGCAATACGTTCCAGGCGTGTGCTATCGGGCCGGTGATCGATTTCGCCGAGTACGATCAGCAGGGGGTTGTCGGACACGGCCTCGGCAGGCCCCAGCCGTTCGGCCGTGATGAAGGTGACCGCCCCCAGCACCTGGCGCGCATCAACTTGCTGCAGCAGGCTTCCTTCGGGATCGACACAGCGCACGGCGCGGCCATGCCAGCGCCCTGGCAGTCCCTGAAAGAACCAGAAGGGCACGCCGTTGACCAGCGGGACCACCGTGGTCTGCGGTCCGACCATTGCCCTGGCGGCGGCCAGCATGCTGGCCACGTCCTGCGACTTGACGCACAGAAAGAGCACGTCCTGCACGCCCAGTTCCGCCGCATTGCCGGACGCCATGACCTCTGCCTGCCAGCGCTGGCCCTGGCGGTGCAGGGTGACGCCCTCGTCCTGCATCCGGCGCAGCGTCTCGCCGCGCGCCAGCACGTGCACAGCCA
This sequence comes from Hylemonella sp., assembly GCA_030680575.1. GTDB lineage: Bacteria > Pseudomonadota > Gammaproteobacteria > Burkholderiales > Burkholderiaceae_C > Hylemonella. The sequence continues at coordinate 24,684 of JAUXVI010000014.1, read as the reverse complement.
TGCCCGCGCGCGCCAGCAGCACGGCCAGCGTGCATCCGATGGCGCCGGCACCGGCCACGCCGATGCGCAGCGGTCCGGCGTGCAGGGCCTCGGCACTCATGTCGACAGCAACTCCTGATGCCGCCCGCCAGCGCCAAGGTAGGCCTCGATCACGCGTGGATCGTTCGCCAGTTCGGCCGCCGTGCCTTCCATCGCCACGCGCCCCAACTCGAGCACATAGGCATAGTCCGCAACCCGCAGCGCGGCACGCGCGTTCTGCTCCACCAGCAGGATGGAGACGCCTCGTTGGCGCAGCTCCGCGATGATGCGAAAGATGTCACGCACGATCAGTGGCGCCAGGCCCAGCGAAGGTTCATCCAGCATCAACAGGCGCGGCTTACCCATCAAGGCACGCCCCAGAGCCAGCATCTGGCGCTCGCCGCCCGATAGCGTGCCGGCTTCTTGGCTGGCGCGTTCCTTCAGTCGAGGGAACAGCTCGTAGACCTCGTCCAAGGCCTCCTGGTGCACCTGTCTGGGTGAGGATCGCAGGCGAAAGCCCCCCAGCACCAAGTTGTCCTGAACGCTCATCTGGGAAAACAGCGCGCGCGTCTCGGGCACCAGCGCAATGCCGTGCGCCACATGCTGCTCGATGTCATATCCGGACATATCCTGGCCGTCAAACACCACCTGGCCACTGGCTGGCAGGATGCCCATCAGCGCGGCCAACGTCGTGCTCTTGCCCGCACCATTGGGCCCGATCACGGTGACGATCTGACCCTGGCCGATGTCGAGGTTGATGTCGCTGATGGCCTCGATATGGCCATAGGCGGCGCTCAGACCGCGCACGCTCAAGAGATTTTTTTTGTGTTTCATTCGTCCACCCCGCCCAGATAGGCCCTGAGCACCGCTGGATTGCGCTGAATGTCATCGGGCTGCCCTTCGGCGATCTTTTGCCCGAACTCCATCACCACGATGCGGTCCACCAGGCCCATCACGAAGTCCATGTCATGTTCGACCAGCAGCACGGCCACGCCTTCATCGCGTAACTTGCGGATCAGTTCTGCCAGCGCCTCCTTTTCCTTGTGGCGCAGACCCGCTGCAGGCTCGTCAAGCAGCAGCAGGCAGGGGTCAGCGCACAGCGCACGCGCGATCTCAAGGATGCGCTGCTGACCCAGCGCCAGGCTGCCAGCGGGCCGGGCGAGATAGTCCCCCAGGCCCACGCGCTCCAGCTGCTGGCGCGCCTCGTTGAGCAGGCAGCCTTCGTCCTCACCGTCCAGCCGCAGTGCCGAGGCCAGCACGCCCTTGTGACCGCGCAGGTGCGCCCCCAGGGCGGCGTTTTCCAGCACCGTCATCTCGGGCAACAGCTTGACGTGCTGGAAGGTGCGCGACAGGCCCGACTGCGCCAGCAGACGCGGGCTGACACCATTGACACGGTGACCGCGGAAGATCACGTCGCCCCCGTTGGGCGTCATCACGCCGGAGATCAGGTTGAACAGCGTGCTCTTGCCGGCGCCGTTGGGCCCGATGACGGCGAGGATCTCGCCCGCACTCAGTTGCAGGGACATGTCGTTGTTGGCCACCAGCCCACCGAAGCGCTTGGTGACACCGCGCACATCCAGTACGCGCTCGCCCGGTGTTGTGCGCTCGCGCCGGGGCAGCGCCCGCACCGCCAGGCCCGCGTCGGGCAGCCGCGCCTGGCTCTGGGGGGCGAAATTGAAACGTCGCGCCAGCAAGGTGGACACCGCGCCGAAGAGACCTCCCGGCCAGCGCTGCATGACCACCACGATCAGCAGACCGAAGACGATGCTCTCGAAATTGCCCGACCGCCCCAGCAGCATGGGCAGCAGGTCCTGCAGCCACTCGCGCAGCAGCACGACAATGCTCGAACCGATCAACCCGCCCCACAGGCTGGTGATGCCGCCGAGCAGGGCCATGAAGAGATAGTCGATACCGGACTGCACATTGAAGGGCGCGGGGCTGACGAAGCGCTGGGTATAGGCGTAGAGCCAGCCCGAGACCCCCGCGAGGCCAGCCGCAATGAGGAAAGCGACCATCTTGGCGTGGAACACGTTGACACCCATCGAGGTCGCCATCTCCTGCCCACCACGCAAGGCACGGATGGCCCGGCCCATGCGCGACTCCAGCAGGTTGTGGATCAGCAGCGCGGCCAGCAACACGCTGCCCCAGATCAGGTAGTACATGCTGGGCCCGTCACCGAGCACGAAGCCGGCGATGCGCAGCGGCGGAAGGTCGGCAATGCCCGTGTGGCCCCCCAGACTCTCCAGGGTGCCAAACAGCGAGTAAAGCGACATGCCCCAGGCGATGGTGCCCAACGGCAGGTAGTGCCCACTGAGCTTGAGCGTCAGCAGACCCAACACAAGGGCCGCGAACAGCGTGATGAGCAGGCCCAGGCCCAGCGCCAACCATGGCGCACCGGCCATGGCCCCGAGCCCGAACACCGAAGGCCCGATCAAGGCGGCCGTGGTGTAGGCCCCGAGCCCGACGAAGGCCGCCTGGCCGAAACTGGTCATGCCCGCGACGCCGGTCAGCAGCACCACGCCCAACGTAGCCAAGGCGTACATGCCGATGTTGTTGAGCAGCGTGATGTAGAAGGCGGAAGACAGCAGCGGGACCAGGATCAGGACCAGCAGGCCTGCGCCGATGAGGATGCGTTGACGTGTCAAGATCATGTCAGTGCTCCTCGTCACGATGCCCGCTCTTGAGAGAGCGCCAGAGCAGGAAAGGCAGAATCAGCGTGAACACGATGACCTCCTTGTATTCGCTGGCCCAGAAGGTGGAAAACGATTCGACCAGCCCCACGGCCAGCGCGCCGATGGCTGCGACCGGATAACTCACGAGGCCGCCGATGATGGCGCCGACGAAGCCCTTGAGGCTGATGATGAAGCCCGAGTCGTAATACAGCGTGGTCAGCGGCGCAATGAGCACGCCCGATAGCGCGCACATGAAGGTTCCGAGTGCGAAGCTGACCTTGCCGGCGAGCACGGGCGAAATCCCCATGAGCCGCGCACCCTGCTGGTGGAAGGCCGTGGCCCGCAGCGCCTTGCCGTAGAGCGTGTGTTCAAACATGACATAGAGCGTTCCGATCAGCGCCAGCGACGCCACCAGCACCCAGAGGGTCTGGCTAGCAATGCTCAGCGTCCCCAGCTCCAGGCTCGTATCGGAAAACGGTGCGGTGCGGGAACCCTCGGCGCCAAACACCAACAGCCCCAGGCCGACCAGGCTGACATGCACCGCGATGGCAATGATCATGAGCAGCAAACCCGAGACATGCGCCACAGGCTGGAAGAAGAGTCGGTACATCAGCGGACCCAGTGGCGTGATGACCGCCAGCGTCAGCAGGGCCTGCACCAGCATGGGCAGCCGATGCAGCGGAAACAGGGCCAGGACCAGGGTCAGCGCCAGGGCATAAGCCGGCCAGACCAGCGACGTCCAGCGCCAGGCGGCACGCGCACGCAAGCTCTTCCAGCCATCGGCCAGGGTGCCGCACAACGCGAGCGCAAGCACCAGCCAGCCGATCAGCACGGGGCGCTCGGATTGCATCGCCGCCATCGTCAGCGCGCTGAAGGCGACGAACTCCCCCAAGGGTATCAGCATGACCCGGGTCACGGAAAACACCAGGATGATGGCCAGGGCCACGAGCGCGTAGATCGCGCCGTTGCTCACGCCGTCCTGGCCCAGCAGGGCAATGATTTGCAGGTTCATCGTAGAACGATCGGAAACAGGAACTCGGTGTCGCCCGACACCTCCCGCGCACTGCGCGGAGGGATCGGGCACGGGCGCCGCCTTGTGGCAGCCGTCTTACTTCACAAGGTGCCAGGTACCGTCCTTGACGGTGATCAACTCGCGACCGCGCGCGTCAAAGCCGCTGTGGTCGGCCGGTGTCATGGTGTAGACGCCCTGGGTGCCAGGCAGATTCTTGATCTGCTCGAGCGCGTCGCGCAGCGCCGCACGGAACTCGGGCGTACCGGGCTTGGCTTTCTTGGCCGCGACCGGCACCGTCGCCTGCAGCAGCAGTCCGGCGTCGTAAACGTTGGCGCCGAAGGTGGCGGGCTCGGCACCGTACTTGGCCTTGTAGTCGGCGATGTACTTGCTGGCGATCTTCTTGGAGGGATGGCTGTCGCTGACCTCGTTCATCACCAGCATGAGGCTGGCGGCCAGCACGGTGCCTTCGACCTTCTTTCCACCGAGCTTGAGGAAGTCCGGCAGGGCGGCACCATGCGTCTGATAGATCTGGCCCGCGTACTTCTGGTCCGCCAATGTGATCTGCGGCAGCACAGCGGAGCTGCCCGGCGCGGCGACCAGGATGGCATCCGGCTTGGCGGCGATCAGCTTGATCGACTGTGCCGTGACCGAGGTGTCCTGACGCTGGAAGCGTTCGGAGGCAATGACCTTGATGCCGGCCTTCTCGGCCAGCTCGGTCGTCACGCTGAGCCAGTTCTGCCCGAAGGGATCGGCCAGGCCGAAGAAGCCCAGGGTCTTGTAGCCCTTGGCCTTCATATGATCGACCAGCGCGGCAGCGATGATGTCGTCGTTCTGCGTGGTCTTGAAGACCCACTTCTTGGGCTCGGTCATCGGCAGCACCACGGAGGCGCCACCGACCGGCGCCAGCATGGGCACGCCAGCTTCAGCCGCGATCTGGATCACCCCCATGGCGGCGGGCGTGCCGCTCGGGCCAATGATGGCGTCCACGCCGTCGCCAAGCAGCTTCTTGAAGGCCGTCACGGCCGCCGTGGGGTTGCTCGCATCATCAAGCGAGATGTATTCCACGCTGAGACCGCCCATCTTGGTCGGCAGCAGCTCGATCGAGTTCTTCTGGGGAATGCCCACCAGAGCCACCGGTCCGGTGGACGAGGTCACCACACCAATCTTCACCTGGGCCTGCGCGCTCATCGCCAAGCCAGCACCGACCGCCAGAGCAGCCAAGGCGCCCAACATCCGCTTCATTGCCATTTCCATACTCCAAATATGAGCCGCCCCAGTTCGCTCCGTCCAAGCACCCCAGGCCGGAGCAGTCTGCAGCCGGGGGCCGTTTCATCAAGCACTTTTCATGCCACCATTCATTTGAATTGGAAAGTAAATATATGAGTCATTTTTCTATAAATAAATGACGCACTCTCGACTCGCACAGACGCACCAAGCTGAGGCCAAGGGCACGCATCCGGTGCAATTCATGCACAGAATTCCCTTTTAAATCAATTATTTATCTGGCCCAAGATTTGCTAATCACCTGATGTCGGCCGACTTCGATCATTTTCAAAGCAAGGCCCTCTTCCGATTAATTAGTTGAAATTTCACATGAAATACTTAAGTAATATTAAAAAGAAAGTCGACATTTCAGGAGTCGACTCATGAGCGCGGCATCTCCCGGCTTTCTGCAAGGCCTGCTGGCGGATATCCGCGCCCGCGCGGCAGAGTTCGAGCAGCAGCGCCATATCTCGCCCGACATCATTGAAGGTTTCAAGCAGCTCGGCGTCTATCGGGCTCTGGTCCCCAAACGCCTGGGAGGGCTGGAGTGGCATGCGCGCCAGTTCTGCGAACTGATTGAGACGATTGCGCAGGCCGATGGCTCGGCTGGCTGGGTGGCCAGTTTCGGCATGGCCCCCGTCTACCTGGCCGCCCTGCCGACGGCCACTTTCGAAACAATCTACCGCGACAACATCGACACCGTGTTCGCGGGGGGCATCTTTCCGCCTCAGCCCGCCACCTATGTGGACGGCGGCATTGAGGTCAGCGGGCGCTGGAGTTTCTCCAGCGGCTGCATGGGCGCCACCGTGGTGGGGGTGGGCATCAGCCCGCGCAAGGGTGAAACCACCGGCCTGCCGCGCATGGCCGTGATGCCACGCGAAAAAGCCACGATCGTCGAGGCCTGGGACGTCAGCGGTCTGGCCGGCACGGGCAGCCACGACCTGGTCGTGGACAAGGTCGTGGTGCCCGAGGAATGGACCTTCGTGCGCGGCGGCGCCTCCAACCTGAGCGAGCCCATGTTCCGCTACCCGGCACTGGCCTTTGCAGCGCAGGTGCTGGCCGTGGTGAACCTGGGCATCGCCCGCGCCGCCATCGAGGAACTGCGCCGCTTGGCAGGCGGCCACAAGGCCGTGACCGGTGCCCCCAGCCTGGGCGACCGCCCGGCCACGCAGGCCAGCCTCGCGCAGCACGAAGCCCAGCTGCAGTCCGCGCGCACCTGGTTCTACGCCGCAATCGACGACGCCTGGGCCAGCCTCACCCGGGGCGACCCGCTCTCACCCGCACAGACCAGCGCTCTGCGCCTGTCCGCCGCGCATGCGGCACGCACGGGGGCAGAGGTGACGCGCGGCATGCAGATGCTGTCGGGCATGGCGGGCATCTACAACAGCAGCCCGATCGCCCGCTGCGTGCGCGACGCCAATGCGGTAACACAGCATGCCTTCCTCGGCGACATCGTCTACCAGAACGCCGGCGCCATGCTGTTCGGCCGCGATCCGCTGCCCGGTTACCTGTGAGCCACGCCCGCCACTGATCACGAAACTCATCTTCACGAACCCACCCCGAAAGGAAAGACCATGAGCGACAAGAAACCCCTGCGCGTACTGCTCTGCATGGGCGTCAACCAGAACTTCTTCGACGCCACGCCCGCCGAGCAGAAAGAGGTATGGGTCGCCACGCTGGCCATGTACAAGAGCCTGACCACGCTGCCCGGCGTTAAGGTGCTGGGCAACTTCGACGACGACCGCATCCAGGTGGGCGCCTCCACCACCGCTCCCTGGACCACCTATTTCCTCTGCGACTTCCCGGACTACGACACCGTGGTGGCCGCCTGCAACCTCTGGCGCACCACGCCCGTGGGTGACGGCACCTACAAGTTCTGGAAATACACCAAGGTCGAGGCCCGCATCGGCCGTGAGCTGGAGTTCCCGGTCTGAGCCGGCGTCCATCTGCCCCATCTTCCCCTGCATCGAACAACACCATGAGCACTGTCATCCCCATCCAGTCCGCACCGGCATCCGGCGCACCGGCGACGTCCATCCCCTACACCGAACTGGTGCAGCACGACCGCGTGCATACCTCGCTCTACACCAACCCCGCCATCTTCGAGGAGGAGATGGACAAGGTCTTCTATTCAAACTGGATCTGGGTCGGCCACGTCAGCGAAGTGCCCGAGCCGGGCAACTTCAAGTCCACCTACATCGGCCAGCAGCCCGTCGTCCTGGTACGCGACCGAAAGAAGGAACTGCATGTGCTGCTCAACCGCTGCCGCCACCGCGGCGCCACGGTCTGCGAACACAAGAAGGGCAAGACCGCGAGCTTCGTCTGCCCCTACCACGGCTGGGGCTACGCGCTGGACGGCTCGCTGCGCGGCGTGCCCCATCCGGAAAGCTATGGCGACACGCTGGAGAAGGACAAGCTGGGCCTGGTAAGCCTGCGCGTGGAAGAGTACGCGGGCATGGTCTTCGCCTCGTTCAAGCAGGACATCATGCCGCTCAGCGAGTGGCTGGGCCCCGCGAAGAAGTGGATGGACCTGTTCATGAAGCAGGCTGGAGGCTACCCCGTCAAGGTGGCCGGCGAACACCGCTTCACCTTCCCCGGCAACTGGAAGATCCAGCTCGAGAACACCACCGACGCCTACCACTTCCCGCTGGTGCACAAGAGCTTCCTGACCTCGCTCGACGAGCAGGCCAAGAAGACCTTCGACTTCGTGGAGGGCCCGGGCTTCGTGGAGGAGCTGGGCAACGGGCACAGCGTGATGGTCATGATTCCGGAACTGATTGACCTCGAAGCCGACCTGGACAGGCCCATCCCCGACCGCTTCGCCGAGCTGGCCCAGGCTCTGCGCGACGAAGGCCATGAGGAACAGAAGGTGCGCCGCATCGTGCGTGCCGTCGGCGGCACGGGCTTCAACCTCAACCTCTACCCCAATGTGGCCTGCTCGATGGCTTTCTTCCGCGTGCTCCGCCCGGTATCGGTCAACGAGACCGAGATCCACCACGCGGCCATCGTGATGGACGGCGGCCCGGCCATCGCCAACCAGTACCGCCTGCGCCTGCACGAGCACTTCCAGGGCCCGATGGGCTTCGGCACGCCGGACGATGGCGAAGCCTGGGAGCGCGTGCAGAAAGGTGCCCATGCCGGTGAAGACCTCTGGATCATGGTCAACCGCGGCCTGCCCGGCGAGAAGCCCGGCAGCGACGGCAAACGCAGCGACGTGAGCGCCGAGACCGGCATGCGCGCCGCCTACAGCCAGTGGCTGAAATCCATGACCGCCTGAGGAACCTCTGATGACCATTGCATTGAACACCGACACCCTGCATGAGGTGGCCGCCTTCATCTGGGCAGAAGCCGATCTGCTCGACAACGAGCAGTACACCGAGTGGCTGCAGCTCTGGCGCAGCGACGGGCTCTACATCGTTCCCATCGACCCCAAGGCCACGGACCACGAGAACACGCTGAACTACGCCTACGACAACGCCCACATGCGCGAGATGCGCGTGCAACGCCTGGTCAGTGGCGAGTCCATCTCGACCAGCCCCGAGCCACGCACGGTGCGCATGGCTTCCCGCTTTCGCATCACAGAAGAGCAGGGCGACCTGCTGACCGTGCGCTGCGCTCAGTTCCTGGCGGACTTCCGCAAGGAGAACCTGCACCAGTACACGGCCAATCTGGTCTACACGCTGCAGCGCGAGGGGACATCCTTCCGGATCGTGCGCAAGGTGGTGAAGCTCATCAACTCGGACGATGTTCTGAAGACCATCGGCTACATCCTCTGAGGGGAAACAACATGGCACAAGACGTCGCCATCGTCACCGGCGCAGCCCAGGGCCTGGGCGAGGCCATCGCGCGCCGCCTGCACGCCGCGGGCTACAAGGTCGCCGTGGCCGACCTGCTGCTGGACCAGGCCGCGGCCGTCGCGCAGTCGCTCGACGCCAGTGGCCAGACGGCCGTCGCGCTCCCGCTCGACATCCGCAACAAGACGGAGTTCGAATCGGCGCGCGACGCGCTGATCGAGCGCTGGGGTGCCGTGCAGGTGCTGGTCAACAACGCCACGGTCACGCTGCACACGCCCCTGATGCAGATTTCACCGGAGGAATTCAACCGCGTTATCACCACCAACCTGGGTGGTACCTTTCTCGGCTGCCAGGTCTTCGGCGCCTATTTCGCCCAGCAGAAATACGGCCGCATCATCAACCTCGCCTCGCTGGCCGGCCAGAACGGCGGGACCTCGGCCGGCGCGCATTACGCTTCCTCGAAGGCCGGCATCCTGGTCCTGACCAAGGTGGTCGCCAAGGAACTGGCCAACGCCGGCGTGACCGTCAATGCCATCGCCCCCGGCCCGATCGACCTGCCCACGGTGCGCGCCACGGTGCCGCCTGAAAAGCTCCAGCACATCATCGATCACGTGATTCCGGTGCACCAGCTGGGTGATCCGAACTTCATCGCCGACACCCTCGTCCATCTGGCCTCGCGCCAGGCCGGCTACGTCACCGGTGCGACCTGGGACCTCAACGGCGGCATCTTCATGCGCTGACAGCCCTACCCACATGACTCCCGCCCAGACTCTACGTGTCCGCGTCGCCCGGCGACAAGCCAGCGGCCAGGACATCGCCCTGTTCACCCTCGTCAGCGCCGACGGCACGCCACTGCCCGCCTTCGACGCGGGGGCACACATCGACGTGCACTTGCCTGGCGGCCTGGTGCGCCAGTATTCCCTGTGCAGTGACCCCGCAGACCGCACGCACTACCGCATCGGTGTGCTGCGTGACCCGGCCTCGCGCGGTGGCTCCATCGCCGTGCACGAGCACATGCAAGAGGGCGTGGAACTAACCATCAGCGTGCCGCGCAATCATTTCCCGCTCACCAGCGGCGCGAGCAAGAGCTATCTCTTCGGTGGCGGCATCGGGGTCACGCCTATGATCGCCATGGCCCATGCCCTGCACGCCAGCGGTTCGGACTTCGAACTGCACTACAGCAGCCGCTCGCCAGCACAGATGGCCTTCAACGACGATCTCGATGCCGCCCCTTTCTCCGGCAAGGTCTATCGGCATTTCGACGAGCACGCTCCACGCCCCACCCAGCAACGCGCCGACGTGGCCGCCATTCTGGGGACCGCCCCACCCGGCGCGCATGTCTATGTCTGCGGCCCCAAAGGCTACATGGACTGGGTCATGAGCACGGCGCGTGCCCAGAGCTTCCCCGAGGAGCGCATCCACCACGAGTTTTTCCAGGTCGAGGTCGACACCCGCGGCGCGAGCTTCACGGTCATCGCCCAGTCGAGCGGCAAGGAGGTGGTGGTAGATGGGGAGGAGACCATCGTCAGCGCGCTGGAGCGCATCGGCATCCGCGTGCAGGTGTCCTGCGAACAGGGCGTCTGCGGCACCTGCCTGACCAATGTGCTGGCCGGCACGCCCGACCACCGCGACGAGTACCAGACCGACGAGGAAAAAGCCTCCAATGAGCAGATCGCCATCTGCTGTTCGCGCTCCCTCACGCCGCGTCTGGTGCTGGAGATCTGATCTCGCACCGTCCCGCTTTTTTTAACGCCACGCCTGATGCCGTAGCCCCATGAAAACCCCTGTCAATCCGCAGACATTCCGCACCGCCCTGTCACTGCTGACCGGCGCCGTCACTCTGATCACCACCGACGGCCCGGGCGGCCGCTCGGGCTTCACGGCCTCGGCCGTGTGCAGCGTCTCCGACGACCCGCCCACCGTGCTGGTTTGCATGCGCAGCACAGCGCCCTCCAACCCTGTGTTCCGGGCCAACGCGGTGCTCTGCATCAACGTGCTCACCTCCGAGCAGCAGATGCTGTCGGCCAGCTTTGCCAACCCGAAGCTCACGCAGGAGGACCGCTTCGCTCTCGCATCCTGGGACCAGCTCACATCGGGCGCACCCGTGCTGCAGGATGCGCTGCTCAACCTGGACTGCCGCATCGTCGATACGCACGTGGTCGGCACCCATGACGTCTGCATCTGCCGCGTGCTTGACACACGCATCCGGCCCGAAGGCGAAGGGCTGGCCTATTTCAACCGTGCCTACCACCACCTTGGCATCGAGTCGCGCCTCCCCGCATGATCATCCGCAGCCCCATGAAGCAAGACCTCAACCAGCTCAACGCCACCGAACTCGCACGCGGCCTGCAAAGCAGGGAAATCAGCGCCGAAGCCCTGGCTCGCGCCTGTCTGGCGCAGATCATCGAGCGCGACACCGAAGTGCAGGCCTGGGTGCATGTGGATGAAGCACGGGTGCTGGCTCAGGCCCGCGCGCTGGACCAGGGCCCCATACGCGGCCTGCTGCACGGCCTGCCGATCGGCGTGAAGGATGTCTTCGACACACGCGACATGCCCACGCAATACGGCTCGCCCATCTACACCGGGCATCAGCCGGGCGTAGATGCTGCGCCCGTGGCCCTGGCACGCGAAGCCGGGGCGCTCCTGCTGGGCAAGACCGTGACCACGGAATTCAGCACCTTCCAGGCCGGCCCGACGCGCAACCCATACAACCTGAAACACACGCCCGGCGGATCGTCCAGCGGCTCCTGTGCCGCGGTGGCGGATCACATGGTACCGCTGGCCTTTGGTGCGCAGACTGCTGCCAGCATCATCCGGCCGGCCGCCTATTGCGGCGTGGTGGGCTACAAGCCCAGCTTCGGACTGGTGAACCGCGTGGGTGTCAAGGCGCTCAGCGACTCACTGGACACGATAGGCAGCGTAGGCCGCAGCGTGGAAGACGTGGCCTTGTTTACCGCCGCGCTCAGTGGTGACCCGTCCCTGCTGGATCTGCCGGCCCCCACCCGTCTGCGCGTGGGCCTGTGCAAGCCGCACGCCGACAAGCTCCTGCCTGAAACCCATGCTGCCATGGAGCTGGCGGCCAGCCGACTGGCCGCGGCGGGCGCGCAGGTGATGGAGGTACCGCTGTCACCGGCGCACGCCAACCTCACACTGGCCCACATCGACATCATGGCCTTCGAGACCGCGCGCGCCCTGTCCGACGAGCGCTTGCGGCATCGTGATCTCATCAGCGCCGCACTGCTCAGCGTGATCGACAAGGGTCTGCAGATGGACTATGCCCACTACGCGGCCCAGCTCCGTTATGTGGAAGAGACGCGCGCCACGTTGCCCGCGCTGTATACGCATTGCGATGTGCTGCTGGCGCCGAGCGCTGCCGGAGAAGCCCCCCTCTTCGAAAGCGGTACCGGCGACCCGACCTGGTGCCGACTCTGGACCCTGCTCGGCCTGCCCTGCGTGCATCTTCCCTTCACACAAGGCCCACAGGGGCTGCCTGTGGGCTTGCAAGCCGTCGGTCCCCTCCACAGCGACCACAAGACGCTGGCCGCCGCGAGCTGGATGCTCAAGCAACTGACCTCATGAATCACGGAGTCCCCATGCCCGAACTGAACCTCGCTCAAACCCTCACCGCCCTGCAAAAGCGCGTCGAAATCCTTGAAGCCGAAGCGGACATCCGCCGCCTCGAGGCACGGTACATGTTCCTGTGCGACACGCCCTGCCCGGAATTCGGCGTCGAAAACGACGACCAGCGTATCGAGAAGATACTGGCGCTTTACACCGAGGACGCCGTCTGGGAAGGCGTGGGCGAGTATTACGACAACCAGTTCGGCCGTGTGGAAGGCAAGGCCGCGCTGTGCACGCATTTCCAGAGCTTCTGGGGCAAACGCCAAGACCCGCTGCTGCTGCTCAACGCCCACTACCTGACTAGCGAGCAGATCCATGTACACGACAACGGCACCACCGCCGACGCACAATGGATCCACATGCAGCCCTGGCTGTTCTCGGACGGCAAATCACTCCTGCGCTCCAGCCGCCTGAACAACCTGTTCCGCAAGGTTGACGGCGTCTGGAAGATCGCCCGCACCCGGACCGAGAACGTTTTCGTCGCCCCGCTCCAGCCGGGGTGGACCGAAAGTTTTCCTAAAGTGTCCGTACTGATGCAGGACTGAACAGCCCTGATGAAACCGGGTTCTGGCACGCAGGAAGTCGGCGAGCTTCGAACCCAATCAATCTGGTGGCCGGGTTTAGTGAACCGTACGCCGTGCTCCTTCGACATAGAGCTCAATAGACTTGAGCCAATGCGCCAGGTGGTTCAGCTGATAAGGCACGGCTGCAGCTGACTAGGCCCTCGGCCATCATCTCCGCCGCTGCGGATGGGGACGCCCAAGCACAGCAATGGGTTAGTGTGTCGACATGAGGTTCGGCGCAGACGGCGGCGCATGTACTCCCTCGTAGAGGCCTATAACCCCGCCTACGGCAGAATAGAGGCTTCAAAGGATCTGCACTTGGCCTAATTCCGGTGTGCAGAACAGACCCTGGAGTCGTGACAAACCTATCAATTCAGGGGGAGTCCCATCCCCTGCGGGCCAATCAACAAGAGAATGCCCACGGAGCAAGAACATGAGTGCCGTCTGGCTAGACAACGAACCCGCCGTCAGCAATGACAAGGCCCTGAAGATCGAGCGCACCTTAAAGATAGAGCGAGAGGTGCACAAGCTCGAAAAGCGCCTGTGCCGCAACGTCGGCCAGGCCATCGTCGACTACAACATGATCGAGGAAGGCGACCGCGTCATGGTCTGCCTGTCAGGCGGCAAGGACAGCTACGGCATGCTCGACATCCTGATGAAGTTGAAGGCCCGTGCGCCGATCGACTTCACGCTGGTGGCCGTCAACCTGGACCAGAAGCAGCCGGGCTTTCCCGACCATATCTTGCCTGAGTACCTCAAAAAGCTGGGCATCGAGTTCCACATCGAGACGCAGGACACCTACTCCATCGTCAAGGACAAGATCGCCGAAGGCAAGACCATGTGCAGCCTGTGCAGCCGGCTGCGGCGTGGCATTTTGTACCGCGTGGCACGCGAGCTCAAATGCAACAAGCTCGCCCTGGGCCATCACCGCGACGACATGCTGCAGACCTTCTTCCTCAACATGTTCTTCGGCGGCAAGTTGAAGGGCATGCCGCCCAAGCTCACCAGCGACAACGGCGAATTCATCGTCATCCGCCCGCTGGCCAATGTGGCCGAGAAGGACCTGATCCGCTGGGCCGAGCACCGCCAGTTCCCCATCATCCCCTGCACCCTGTGCGGCAGCCAGGAAAACCTGCAGCGCAAACAGATCGGCAACCTGCTGCGCGAGTGGGACAAGAAATTCCCCGGCCGGCTGGAGACCATGTTCACCGCGCTGCAGAACGTCGTGCCCTCGCATCTGATGGACGCCAAGCTGCACGACTTCAAGAACCTCAAGGCCACCGGCGTGCCGGATGAAAACGGCGACATCGTGTTCGATGAAGAGGAATTCCCCACCACGCCGGCCCTGCCGGGTGTGCAGGTGGTGTCCCTGTAAGCGCCACGCCCATGAAACGCCTGCTTGCCCTGTTCGCCCTGGCCCTGCTGCTGTCCGGCTGTGGCGGCATGCGGCTGGTAGACGCCCAGGTGCAGGCCACCGCCACCAACGCCACGATCGACAAAGGCGGGCGTTACCGCTTCGAACGCCTGCCTTCGCAGGCCGACCAGCCCCTGACCGCGCAGGTCGAGGCCATCACCCAGGTGGCCCTGGCGCAGGTGGGCTTGGTGCGCAACGACAGCGCCGCACGCTACAGCGTATTGCCCGGCGCACGTATCCAGCCCTACATCGCCGACTACTGGGGTGATCCGCTGGGTCGCTCTCCGGGTGTCGGGCCTTACGGTCAGATCATGATCGGCACCGGCAGCGCCGGCAGCATGGTCGGCTGGGGCATGCGCTTCCCGCCGCCGACCCACTACCGTTACGAAATCAGCCTGCTGTTGCGCGACCTGCAAAGCGGCCAGGTGGTCTATGAAACACGCGCCACACACGATGGCCCCTGGGCCGACCGCGACAACATCCTGCCCGCCCTGTTCGAGGCGGCATTGAAAAATTTCCCGACCCCGCCGTCCGGCATACGTCGGGTCAACATTGAAATTCCGCGCTGAGTCGCGGCAAAGCATTGATGGACGCCACCCGCATTCTGGCCATTCGGCACGGTGAAACCGCCTGGAACGTCGACACCCGCATCCAGGGCCACCTCGACATCCCCCTCAACGAACGCGGCCGCTGGCAGGCCCAGCGGCTGGCGCGTTCGCTGGCAGCACGTGACAGCCTGCAAGCCATCTACAGCAGCGACCTGTCGCGCGCCCATGAGACCGCACGCGCCATTGCCGAGACCACCGGCGCACCGCTGGCCACGCATGCCGGCCTGCGCGAGCGTGGTTTCGGCGTCTTTGAAGGCAAGACCTACGTCGAGATCGAGCAGACCTGGCCGGAAGAATCCGAGCGCTGGCGCAAACGCGATCCGCATTGGGCGCCGCAAGGTGGCGAGTCGCTGCTGCAGACGCGCGAACGCATCCTGCACACCTTGCACGAGCTGGCAGCGCGCCACCCAGGTGAACAGATCGTGCTGGTGGCCCACGGCGGCGTGATGGACCAGCTTTACCGCGCCGCCACCGGGCAGGAGCTGCAGGCGCCGCGCACCTGGCAGCTGACCAACACCGCCGTCAACCGCCTGCTGTGGACGCCGCAGGGCCTGTCCCTCGTCGGCTGGGCCGACACCACCCACCTCGACGACGCATCGCTCGACGAAATCACCAGCTGAGACGGCCCCCGGGCCGCTGATCGCCACGCGCATTGGCAGACGCCACGCATTCGGGTTAGTGCGAAGAGCGCACCGGGCCGACCATGACGACAATGCGCGCATGACATTCCACTCGACCAGCGCGCCTTCCAACCCGCTTTTTCTGCTGCTGATCGCGGTCGCCGCCGTGTCCACCGGCACCGCGACCGCTGGGCTCATCGATCTGCACCGCATTGCCAAGCCGCTGGTCATGTTGATTGCTATTATTTTCATAGCTACTCGCGCATACCAATCAAGGCCCAGAGGCCGATTTGAATCACGATTCAAAGCATGGCTGCTGATCGCCCTCGTCTGCTCGCTGGCCGGCGACGTGGCCCTGATGTTTCCGGGTTACTTCATCCCCGGCCTGGTGGCCTTCCTGCTGGCCCACCTGAGTTACATCGCCCTGCTGAAGCAGGGCCAGGTCTGGTTTGCAAGCCGGCGCGCGCTCATCGCCACACTGGGCTTTGGCGCTGCCATGTATGCCGTGCTCTGGGTCGGCGGCCTGCCGCCCGCCCTGCGCGCACCGGTGGCCGCCTATGTGGTGGTGATTGCGCTGATGGCCGCCCAGGCTATTGGCCGTGCCATCGTGCTACGTGACCCGGCCGCGTGGGGCGTGGCCATCGGCGCCGGCTTCTTCATGCTCAGCGACACGCTGCTGGCACTCAACAGGTTCGTCACCCCGCTGCCGCTGGCACCGCTGTGGGTGCTCAGCACCTACTACGCGGCACAGCTCCTGATCGTGCGCCACGCACGCCCGGCCTGACGCGCCGTCAGATCACCGGATGCGGATGCGCCTGCGCCTCGTCGCGCGCGATGCGGCCGTCCACCAGCTCCACGATGCGGTCGCAGCGCGCGGCCAGGCGCGGGTCGTGCGTCACCACCACAAAGGAAATACCGCGCTCGGCATGCATGTGGCGCAGCAGCGAAAACACCTCGTCGGAAGAGGCCGTATCGAGATTGCCAGTGGGCTCGTCGGCCAGCACCAGTGCCGGCGACATGACCAGCGCGCGCGCAATCGCCACGCGCTGCTGCATGCCACCCGACAACTCGGAGGGCCGCTTGTCCATGGCGTGGCTCAGGCCGACCGCCGCCAGCAACTCACGCGCATGCTGTTCATGTTGGCGGCTCACGCGGCCTTCCGCCATCAGCACCGGCAAGGTCACGTTTTCCACCGCACTGAAAGCCGGCAGCAGGTGGTGGAACTGGAACACGAAACCCAGCGTACTGCGCCGGCGCAGCGTCAGTTCGCCATCGTCCAGCGCCTGAACCTCCTCGCCCTGTAGCAGGTAGCGCCCCAGGGTCATGCGCTCCAACAAGCCAATGATGTTGAGCAGCGTGCTCTTGCCCGAACCGGAGGGCCCGATCAGCGCCATGAAGTCGCCGCGCGCCACATTCAGGTCCACACCGTGCAGTACCTCGGCCTCGTTGGGCTGGCCAAGGTTGTAACTCTTGCGCACGCAGTCGAGTTCGATCAGGTTGTCGCTGTCGACCATGTCACAACACCCATCCGAAAAGAAGGACCGGCGGCGTTCCCAGGTCGAAAACCGTGGAACGCCGCGGAACCGGCTTGGCCGGGCCGCTGGCGTTGCCCCCTTGAGGGGGGTGGCGTAACGAACGCAGTGAGTGAAGCCTGGGGGTGTTCATATCCGTATCGCTTGGGCTGGGTCCATGGCGGCAGCGCGGCGCGCCGGGGCAATGGCCGCCAGCACGCCACAGACGGTCGCGATGCCGGCCACTTTCAAGGCGGTTGCCAGCGGCAGCGTGATGGCAAACAAGGGCAGGCCGTCCGAGCCGCGCACGAAATGGGTGAAGGCCCAGATCAGCAGCACCGCCAGCACGATGCCCAGTGCCGAACCCAACGCGCCCACCACCGCGCCCTGCAGCAGGAACACGCGCAGCACCTGGCCGCGCGTGGCCCCCATGGCGCGCAGGATGCCGATCTCGCGGCGCTTCTGTACCACCGACACCACCAGCACACTGGCGATGCCCAGCACCACCACGATCATCACCACGCCGCGGATCAGCGAGGTGCTGACCGACTGCGCATTGAGGGCCGAGACCAGTTGCGCGTTGTTCTCCTGCCAGCTCTCCACCTTGTAGGGGTAGCGTTGCCGTAGCTCTTGCGCCAGTTCGTTGGCGGTCCACACATCCTTGAGCGTCATGTCCAGCACGGTGGCACCGCCGGGCAGGCCGAGCAGGCTTTGCGCGGCGCGCAGCGGCACGATGACGGTGCGGCGGTTCAGGTCGCGCACGCCCAGGTCCACCAGCGCGGTCACACGCACGGCGTCGCTCACGCTGCGGCTGCCCACCGTGGTCTGCAGCGTCACGCGGTCGCCCACGCGCACGCCCAGGTCGCTCGCCAAGTCGCGGCCCAGGATGGCCTCGCCCGGGTCCAGCCGCGCCACGCCACTTACCACCTTGCTGCGCAGACCGACGATGCGGTCGTAACGGTCCAGCTCCACGCCCATGAGCGCAATGGCCTGGGTGGCCTCGCCGCGCAGCGCCAGGCCCGAGCCCGAGACCATGGGCGACACGGCCGCAATCGGCCCCATCTGCTCCAGCAGCGGCAGCAAGGCCTGCCAGTTGGCAACCGAGCGCAGGCGCTGCACACGCGGCTGGGTTTCGGTCAGCGTCAGCGTGTTGTCGGCGGCGCGCGCCGGGGTCACGGCATCGTCGAGCGAACGCAATGTGATGTGGGCCTGGGCGCCCAGGGTCTTGGTCAGGGTGCTGCCCTGCAGGCCGGAAATGAGGGCCGAGATATAGGCCACCACCGCCACGCCGGCCGCGACACCGACGATGATGAGCAGGGTCTGCATGCGGCCTTCGCGCAGGAAGCGCAAGGCCACGCGGAGTTCGAAGCCGAGCCAGGCTCCCATGGTGCTGACGCTCAGCGCCCCATGGCGTTGCTCAGCGCCGAGCCGGCACTGCCAGCGCTATCGGCGCGCTGCGCAGACGTCCCCGTGGCAGCACCCGGCTGCCAGACCACGGGCGTGACGCTGACGCGCTGGCCGACCTTCAGCGCCGTGCTGGTCAGCACGGCGTCGCCCGCGCGCAGGCCGTCGAGCACCTCCACGGCCGCCAAGGTACGCAACCCCAGCCGCAGCTTGCGCTCTTGCGCGACGCCGTCAACGGCGACCAGTACGCTGGCCGTGTCACCCTGGGCCTGCCGCAGCGCGGCCAAGGGCAGGGCCAGCGCCTGCTCACGGCGGCCGGTTTCGACTTCGACCGACAGCGTCATGTCTTCACGCAGAAAAGCGGGGGGCTCCTGCAGCAGGGTGAACTTGACCTCGATGGCGCCACGCTGCGCGTCCACCACCGGCGCAATCGACAAGATCTTCGCCGTGAAGCGCTGGCCGGCAAAGGCATCGGCCACCACCGCCGCCTGCTGGCCCGTCTGCAACTGGTCCAGGAAGCGCTCATCCACCTGCGCCACCAACTGTGTCGGGCCGGTCAGTGCCAGGCCCAACAGCGCCTTGCCCGGCTGCACGATCTGGCCGGGTTCGACCTGGCGCGACAGCACGCGGGCATCGGCCGGCGCCACCAGCACCGCCTGCGTCAGGCGCGCGCGCGATGCCGCTACCGCCGCACGGGCCGAACCACGCTGCGCCACCGCCACATCGACCGCACGCTGGGCCTCATCGATTTGCGCCGCACTGTAAAAACCCTGCGCCACCAGTTGCCGCCCGCGCTGCAGCGTGGCCAGCGCTGCTTGCAACGTGGCGTCGGCCTGGCGCTCGGCGGCCACCGCCTGCGCCAGCGCGGCATTCAATTCATCGGTTTCGAGCCGGATCAGCACCTCGTCGGCACGCACCTGCGCGCCTTCGCGCACCAGCACCTGGGCCACCCGGCCGGTCAGGGTGCTCCCGACATCGACGCGCGACAGCGTGGCCACACGGGCGGAGAACTGCAAGGTGCGCACCAAGGGCCCGGGCTGCATCAGCAACGCATCAGCCCGTGGTGCACGCAAGGCGAAAGCCGCCAGCGCGGCCAGCGTCAGCACGAGCAACACGGCGATAACGATCCAACGGGTTTTGCCAGCGAACTTGAGCATGTTCATGCCTCGAACAGGCCGCCTTCGGATTTGGGCGGTGTGACGCCCAAGTGGCGGTAGGCCGCCAGCGTGGCAATGCGCCCGCGCGGCGTGCGCTGCAAAAAGCCCTGCTGGATCAGGTAGGGCTCGATCACGTCTTCGATGGTGTCGCGCTCTTCGCCGATGCTGGCGGCGATGTTGTCCAGGCCCACAGGGCCGCCGTCGAAGCGATGGATCACGGCTTCTAGCAACTTGCGGTCCATCAGGTCGAAACCCTGCGGGTCCACGTCCAGCATGGCCAGGGCTTTGTTCGCCATCTCCACGGTGATGCGGCCCGTGCCCTTGACCTCGGCGTAGTCGCGCACACGGCGCAGCAGGCGGTTGGCAATACGTGGCGTGCCACGCGAGCGGCGCGCGATCTCGAAGCCGCCTTCGGCGTCCATCGGCGCATTGAGCAAACCGGCACTGCGTGTGACGATGCGGCCCAGCTCTTCGGCCGAATAGAACTCCAGCCGCGCGACGATGCCGAAGCGGTCGCGCAGCGGGTTGGTCAGCATGCCGGCGCGCGTGGTGGCGCCCACCAAGGTGAAGGGCTGCAGGTCGAGCTTGATGGAACGCGCCGCCGGCCCCTCGCCGATCATGATGTCGATCTGGTAGTCCTCCAGCGCCGGGTAGAGGATTTCCTCCACCACCGGCGACAGGCGGTGGATCTCATCGATGAAGAGCACGTCGTTCTTCTCGAGGTTGGTCAGCAGCGCCGCCAGGTCCTTGGGCTTTTCCAGCACCGGGCCGCTGGTCTGGCGCAGGTTCACGCCGAGTTCGTGCGCAATGATGTGGGAGAGCGTGGTCTTGCCCAGGCCGGGCGGGCCGAACAGCAGCACGTGGTCCAGCGCCTCCTCGCGCTTGCGCGCGGCACCGATGAAGATCTCAAGCTGCTCGCGCACCTTGGCCTGGCCCACGTACTCGTCCAGCAGCTTGGGCCGCAGCGCACGCTCGATCGCCTCCTCGCCGGGCGACGTCGGCGCGGCCGAGACCACACGGTTGGCGGAAGAGGGGGCAAAGTCGTCGGTCTGGATGCTCACGGCAGAATTGGGGGGATATGTCACACAAAACGCTGGCGTTTTACGCCATGATGCACGACTATACCCCCTGGACCTTGTTGCTCGCCCGGCCTTTTCTTTCAACTTCTCAAGCCGGGCGCCGCCCGTGCCGATACCCTAGAAACCATGTCTGATCGCCTGCTGCTCACCCCCTGGATGTTCCGCTCCCGCCATGTCGCCATGGCGGGGCTCGGCCTGGTCTGCCTGTTGGCACTCCCGCCCTTGCGCGCAGCCGAACCCAGCGCCAAGCCGACACCTGGCACTGCCGTCGGCCAAGACATTGCCGAGCAACTGCGCGAGGCGGCCAAAGGCAACCTGTCGCAAAAACAGCTCACCGTGATCGTCAACGGCTCAGAAGCCAAGAGCACCGGCATCACGGCCATCCCCAAGCCGATCAAACCGGTGCTGCCGACCAAACCCGTCAAGTCAAGCACCAAGGCCACGGAGCCTGAGCCATCCGAGCCGATCGCCCCCGCCGTGCAGGGCCACAAGCCGGCGCCCGTCTCGCCGCAGTACCAGCGCGCCCGCACGGCCGCCCTGACCGGCCACGCGGCACCGACCGCAACGCCGAAAAAAGACAACCACGGCCACGACGTGCACTGGGCCTACGAAGGCGAAGGTGGCCCCGACGCCTGGGGCCAGCTGAAGTCGGAATTCAAGACCTGTGCCATCGGCAAGCGCCAGTCGCCGATCCACATCCAGGAATCGAACACGCTGCAAGGCCCGGCCGAGGCCATCCAGTTCAGCTACCAGCCCAGCAGCGGCACGGTGGTGAACAACGGCCACACCATTCAGGTGGATGTGGAGGGCGACAACAGCATCATGGTGCGCGGCTCGAACTACAAGTTGCTGCAGTTCCACTTCCACCACCCGTCGGAAGAGCGCATCAACCACAAGGTGTACTCCATGGTGGCGCACCTGGTGCACCGCAATATCGAGGGCCAGCTGGCCGTGGTGGCTGTGTTGCTCGACCCCGGTGCAGCCAACGGCCTGATCAACAAGGTCTGGACCTACATGCCGCTTGACAGTGGCGACACCGTGCGCATGCCGGCCGGCCTGCTCGATCTGAACGCACTGCTACCGAAAGACCAGCGTTATTACCAGTTCCTCGGTTCGCTCACCACACCACCCTGTACTGAAGGCGTGCTCTGGCTGGTGTTGAAGCAGCCCACCACCGTCAGCCCGGAACAGCTCAAGCTGTTTAGCCAGCTCTACCCGCACAACGCGCGCCCGGTGCAGCCGCTGCACGGCCGCCCGATCCGCGACGCACAGTGAAATAAAGCCCCCACGTTCGCTCACTACGTGTAGCTCTCTGCCCCCCAAGGGGGTGCGTTTCGCCTTGGGACGGCCCGGCGGCGAACCAGAGCCCCCACGTTCGCTCACTGCGTGTAGCTCGCTGCCCCCCAAGGGGGCCGCGTTTCGCCTTGAGGGCGGCCCGGCGGCGAAACCTTTTCGCTGCTCTCGCTTGATTACTTAGCCAGTGCCTTGAGCGCGAGCTTGATGCCCTCGCTCACGCCCACGTCGGTCGGCAGCGCCTTGAGCGCGGCGGCAGCTTCCTTGTCGCTGTAGCCCAGCGCCAGCAGCGCCTGCAGGATGTCGGCCTGCGCGTCGTTCACCAGACCACCCACGGCGCCGATGTCGGCCCCCAGCTTGCCCTTGAGCTCCAGCAGCAGGCGCTCGGCCGTCTTCTTGCCGATGCCCGGCACCTTGACCAGGCGGCCGGCTTCCTGCAAGCTCACCGCCTGCGCCAGTTCGGCCACGCTCATGCCGGAGAGCACCGCCAGCGCGGTGCGCGGGCCGACACCGCTGATCTTGATCAACTGGCGGAACGCTTCACGTTCGGTGGGCGTGCCGAAGCCGTAGAGCAGTTGCGCGTCCTCGCGCACGATGAAATGCGTCAGCAGGCTGACCTTCTCGCCCAGGTTGGGCAGGTTGTAGAAGGTGCTCATGGAGACCTGGACTTCGTAGCCCACGCCGTGGCAGTCCACCAGCACCTCGGGTGGATTTTTTTCGAGAAGAATGCCTGTGAGCCTGCCGATCATGGGGTGTCCGTTTTGTTGTCAGTGACTATGATTGCGGTTTGAGCCGGCGTCATGCCGGCCCGCTTACAGGAATTATCAGCTTGATTCTCCGCCACCTCTTCTCCCCGCCGAATAACGCCCGTCTGGCTCACCTGTGCGGCCCCATGGACGAGCACCTGCGCACCATCGAGACCGCGTTGCAGGTGAAGATCGCTCACCGCCACGAGCAGTTCAAGGTTGACGGCCCCAAGGTCCAGGCCAAGCGCGGCATGGAAATGCTGCAGGCACTGTACGAAATGGCAGCGCGCCCGATCGACACCGCCACCGTGCAGCTCATGCTGGCCGGCGACTCCGCCATGGCCACGGAAGAAGGCGAAACCCTGCAGACCCGCCGCAGCAACCTGCGCGCCCGCACGCCCAACCAGGCGCATTACCTGGACAGCATCGCCACCAATGACATCACGTTCGGCATCGGCCCGGCCGGCACCGGCAAGACCTATCTGGCCGTGGCCTGCGCGGTGGATGCGCTGGAGCGCAGCGTGGTGCAGCGCATCGTGCTCACGCGCCCGGCGGTGGAAGCCGGCGAGCGCCTGGGCTTTCTGCCCGGCGACCTGACGCAGAAGATCGACCCCTACCTGCGCCCGTTGTACGACGCGCTGTACGACCTGATGGGCTTCGAGAAAGTGCAGAAAGCGTTCGAGCGCAACGCGCTGGAGATCGCGCCGCTGGCCTTCATGCGCGGGCGCACGCTGAACAACGCCTTTGTCATCCTGGACGAGGCGCAGAACACCACGCCCGAGCAGATGAAGATGTTCCTCACCCGCATCGGCTTCGGCTCGCGCGCGGTGGTCACCGGCGACGTCAGCCAGATCGACCTGCCCAAGACGCAATTGAGTGGCCTGATCGACGCCGAGCGCGTGCTCAAGCGCGTCAATGGCATTGCCATCTGCCGCTTCACCAGCGCCGACGTGGTGCGCCACCCGCTGGTGGCCCGCATCGTCGACGCCTACGACAAGCCCCGCGCCAGAACGCTATCAAAAGAATAGCTGCTTGCGCATATTTGACAAGGGTTGGAGGCCAAAATAATCATGAATTCACTTTCACTCTCGCTGCAATTCGGCAGCCCCTCCGGCATGGCCCGCCACCGCGCCGTGCTGACGCGCGCCAAGGTAGCGCGCTGGATCCGCCACGCCCTGTTACGCGATGCCGAGCTCACGGTGCGCATCGTCGACGCCAAGGAAGGCCAGGCGCTCAACCGCAGCTACCGCCACAAGGACTACGCCACCAACGTACTGACCTTCGACTACGCGCAAGAGCCCGTGGTCATGGCCGACCTGGTGCTGTGCGCCCCGGTGGTGGAGCGCGAGGCGAAGGAACAGGGCAAGACGCTGGAAGAGCACTACGCCCACCTGCTGGTGCACGGCACCCTGCACGCGCAGGGCTACGAGCATGAGACGAACGAGAAGGATGCGCTGGAGATGGAGGCGCTGGAAGTGCTGCTGATGCAATCGCTGGGGTACGGGAATCCGTATGAATAGTTTTCCGAGTGCGGTTAGTTTTTATTACTGTGTTGATTCCTCAATGACCTTGAGGTCTGGTAACGCCTTATGAACCCCACTGACAAAGAGTTCAGGCGAAAGACCTATGGCGAGCAGGTAAAGCCAAGGAAGACGCCACATCTCTCTTGGAAAAGACGCATTCGCCATTGAGAACGTTCCTTCAAATGGATCTTCTTTCAGAAACGTTCCATGACTCAAATTTCTCAGGGTCCTGACGACTTGCAAAATGAGGGTGTCCCGAATTTTGTGTAAACGGGGCGAGCGTTAATTCTTGGGCATTCTCTCCTCGAACTGAATGGTAAACCGGGTCAATGCAGCCTTCCAGTCGCGCAGCGGCATCGTCCACTTTTTGCTGATGTTGGCCAGGG
>JAUXVI010000012.1 GCA_030680575.1 Hylemonella sp. | reverse complement strand
CACGTTCTGGAACACCAGCTCGCCGGTGTGGCTGCCGCGCATGCCCAGCTTGTCGAGCTTTTGCGCAATCGAAAAACCCTTCATGCCCTTCTCGATCAGGAAGGCGGTGACACCGCGCGCGCCCAGCTCGGGCTCGGTCTTGGCATAAACCACCAGCGTGTCGGCATCGGGGCCGTTGGTGATCCACATCTTGTTGCCATTGAGCAGGTAGTAACCGCCCTTGTCTTCGGCTTTCAGCTTCATGCTGATGACGTCGCTGCCAGCGCCCGGCTCGCTCATGGCCAGTGCGCCGACGTGCTCGCCCGAGATCAGCTTGGGTAGGTACTTGCGACGCTGCTCGTCGTTGCCATTGCGCTTGATCTGGTTCACGCACAGGTTGCTGTGCGCGCCGTAGCTCAAGCCGACGCTGGCCGAAGCGCGCGAGATCTCCTCCATGGCGATCATGTGCGCCAGGTAGCCCATGTTGGCGCCGCCATACTCTTCGCCCACGGTGATGCCGAGCACGCCCAGGTCACCCATCTTGCGCCACAGGTCCATCGGGAACTGGTCGGTGCGGTCGATCTCGGCCGCACGCGGCGCGATCTCGGCCTGTGCGAAGTCGCGCACCGCATCACGCAAAGCATCGATGTCGTCGCCGAGCTGGAAGTTGAGTCCGGG
Organism: Hylemonella sp.; assembly: GCA_030680575.1. Classification (GTDB taxonomy): domain Bacteria; phylum Pseudomonadota; class Gammaproteobacteria; order Burkholderiales; family Burkholderiaceae_C; genus Hylemonella. Next base: position 20,037 of record JAUXVI010000012.1, on the reverse strand, counting down.
CAGGTTCATGCAAGTCTCCGTCGAAATGGAAAGGGGTTAATAAGTCTTGGGTACGGGCACCAGGGTCTGCTGCAGCATGGCGCAGGCACGCTCCTGGCCGTCGGCATCGATATGCACCACCTCAGCGGCAGTGACGATGATGCGCCGGCCGGCCTTGAGCACGCGACCGGTGGCGCGCAGTTCGCCGCCCTGAAAACTGTTGAAGAAATTGATCTTGTATTCGGCCGTCACCACTTCCATGCCTTCCGGGGCCACGGTCAGGCCGGCATAACCGCCGGCAATGTCGGCCAGCGCGCCCATGGCCCCGCCGTGAAAGCCGTCCTGTTGCTGCGTCACCTTGTCAGAATACGGCAGCGCCAGTTCGCACAGTCCCTGCTCTACGCGCAGCAGGCGTGCGCCAAGGTGGCGCATCATGCCCTGGCGCTCGAAGCTGGCCTGCACGCGGGCGAACTCAGGCTGCATGGGCCTTCTTCCCGCGCTTGGCTTCGGCCTTGGCCAGCAGGGCACGGGCCTCGCGCTGATGCGCCTTGACTTCGTCGAGGTTGGCCTGCAGGTCGGCCATCTGTTCCTCCACCTGCCGGCGGTGCTGGGCCAGCACGTCAAGGAATTTCTGCAACTGCGGCCCGGTGTCGCGCGGGCTGTCGTACATGTCGATGATGTCTTTGGCCTCGGTCAGGCTCAGCCCCAGCCGCTTGGCGCGCAGCGTGAGCTTCAGGCGCGTGCGGTCACGACCGCTGTAGACCCGGTTGCGCCCGCCGGGGCCGGAGCGCTCGGGCTGCAGCAACCCCATGTCCTCGTAGAAACGTATGGCACGCGTGGTCAGGTCGAACTCTTGAGCCAGATCGCTGATGCTGTAGGTGATGGCCATGGGTGGGTGATGAAATAAAACAAAGGCGACAGCGCCGTGCAACCGGTCGGCCTAGAATGCAGTCGACCCAATTGACGTTTACGTAAACGTCAATTATGAAGCAAAACGGCCCGCCCATGAACGAACTCGAACGCCAGCTCCACTACCCCCTGGGTGACACCCTGCCCGCGCCCGGCGGCACGCTGGAAGTGGCGCCCGGCATCCGCTGGGTCCGCATGACCCTGCCTTTTGCGCTCGATCACATCAACCTCTGGCTGCTACGCGACGAACTCGACGGCCCCGACGGCAAGATCCAGGGCTGGAGCGTGGTGGACTGCTGCATCAGCCGGGACGAGGCGAAGGCCCAATGGGAACAGATCTTCAGCCACGAGTTCGAAGGCCTGCCGCTGCTGCGCGTGATCGTGACCCATATGCACCCGGACCACATCGGTCTGGCGTACTGGCTGTGCGAACGCTGGAGCACCCCAGAACAACCCTGCCGGCTGTGGATGAGCGCGACCGACTACAACCTGGCACGCGTCGGCTCGGCCGGCACCAACGGCTTTGGCGGCGACAGCTCGGCCCTGTTCTTCGCCTCACATGGCCTGACCGACCCGGCCTCGATGGACAAGCTCCGCGAACGCGCCAGCTACTACCCGACGCTGGTGCCGGCGGTGCCGCGCCACTTCCGCCGCCTGATGGACGGCGACGCGCTCACCATGGGCGGCCGGACCTGGCGCTGCATCAGCGGCCACGGGCACGCCCCGGAGCACATCGCGCTCTACTGCGACGAACTGAGGCTGCTGATCGGCGGCGACATGATGCTGCCGCGCATCTCCACCAATGTCAGCGTGTTCGACATGGAGCCCGAAGCCAACCCGCTGCAGCTGTTCCTGCAGTCCATCGACAAGTTCAAGGCCTTACCGGCCGATACGCTGACCCTGCCTTCACACGGCAAGCCCTTTGCCGGCCTGCATCGTCGTATCGAGCAATTGCACGAACACCACCGCGACCGCCTGGCTGAGGTACTGCAGGCCTGCACCGAGAAGGCCTGCAGCGCCGCCGACGTGCTGCCCATCCTGTTCAAGCGCCCACTCGATCTGCACCAGACCACCTTTGCCATGGGCGAGTCGATCGCGCATCTGCATGCGCTGTGGTTTGAAGGTCGCCTGCAACGCAGCCGTGGTGCGGATGGCATCTACCGTTTCATGGCCAGCCCCTGAAAGTGGATACGACTCGATACAAATCTCGCGTCAACGCCGGCCTCTTGGGGCTCGTTGTGCATGGGCCTGCGGGCTGTTCCGCCAAGGCACTCTGAACCTAGAAAGGTCATTGACATGCACAAGATCCTCGCTTCCCTGATCGCCGGTCTGTTTGCTGCTGGCGCGTTCGCACAAGCTGCGGCACCCGCCACCCCGGCGACGCCGGCCACGCCTGCAGCGCCCGCCAAAGTTGAAGCGAAAGCCGAAGCCAAGGCAGAAAAGAAGACCGAAGTGAAGAAGAAGGTCGCCGCCAAGAAGGCTGAAAAGGCAGCCGAGAAAAAGGACGACACCAAGAAGTAATTTCTTCCACTCCCTCACGTCAAAGCCCGCCTCGTGCGGGCTTTTGCTTGCCCGGCGCGCCCCTACAATGCCCCAACTTGGTGCCACGGGCGCCTTTTGTGAGGAGTCCCTGTGCCTGGCTTTCTTTTCTGGCTGCGTTCCTTTCTGCCTGCGCCCCTGGCAATCGGGCAGCGCGAAATCTGGCTGGGCTGTATCGGCGCCGGGCTGGGCCTGCTCGGCACTGAATGGCTGAGTCAGCAGGTCCTGGGCAACGCCAACCCCTGGTTCATCGCCCCCATGGGGGCCTCGGCCGTGCTGCTGTTTGCCGTCCCTGCCAGCCCCTTGGCCCAGCCCTGGTCGATTGTGGGCGGCAATCTGGTGTCGGCCCTGATTGGCGTCAGTTGCGCGCTATGGCTCGGTCCGACCGGCCTGGCGGCCGGCATGGCTGGGGCCCTGGCCATTGCCGCCATGTTCGCCCTGCGCTGCCTGCACCCGCCGGGGGGTGCCGTGGCCCTGACCGCGGTGCTGGGGGGGCCTGCCGTGAGCCAGTTGGGTTACGGCTTTGCCCTCTGGCCGGTCGCGGCCAATTCCATTCTGCTGCTGTTGCTGGCGCTGCTGTTCAACAACCTGATGCAGCGCCGCTACCCGCACCAGCCGGCCCTGCAACCGCACCCCCACCGCACAAGCGATCCGCTGCCCAGTGCGCGCCTGGGTTTCACGCAGGATGACCTGGATGCCGCTCTCGCCGGCCAGGGCGAATTGCTGGACATCAGCAAGGATGACCTGGAGGAAATCCTGACCCGGGCCCAACTGCATGCCAGCCGCCGCAAATGGGGCGATGTCTATTGCCGCGACATCATGTCGCGCGATGTGGTCCACATCGGACCACGCGACTCGCTGGACGCGGCCTGGGAACGGCTGGAGAAGCACAGGGTCAAGGCCTTGCCGGTGGCGACAGCGGATGGCACGCTGGTCGGCATTGTGTCGCTGCATGACTTCTTCATCGGCCACAGCGCGCCGACATCGCGCATGGCACCGGCCATGAGCACGGCACGTTATGTGGAGGACATCATGACCAGCAAGGTGCGCGTCGCACGCCCGGAACAACCCATGGTGGATCTGGTCGGACTCTTCTCCGATGGCGGCCTGCACCACATGCCGGTGGTCGATGCACAGCAGCGCGTGGTCGGCATGATCACGCAGTCGGACCTGGTCGCCGCGCTGTTCAAGACCGGCATCGGCAACCCCGCCCGGGCCGCCTGAGATCACCACTGCAGAGATCACCATGCCATCCGGGACATCCCCCGCCGCCCCGTTGACGGTGCTGCACATCGGCGCCGAGCAGACCACCGTGCTCTGCCGCCAGGGCACCACCCTGACCGCTTCGCTGGTGCTGAACGTCGGCGCGCAGAAGACTGCTCAGCTGTTTTTCAAACATGCGCCCCCCACGCCTTATGAGTTAGAGAATGCCATTGCGGCCGTCGAGGACGAGGTGATGCGCGTGCATACGCAGATCGTGCCGGACGCCAGCCTGGTCACGTCGGACGCCGCCATTCGCGAGATCGCCCGGCTGGCCGGCATGGCACCGGTCACGCCACGCCAGCTGTCGCGGGATGACATGGAGCAGGTCTTTCAGCGGCTGACGGCGCTCAGTCTGGGGCGCCCTGCCTCCCAGGATGACATGCCCACCGATGCCGCATTCGCCGCCACCCTGCTGATCCTGCGCGAATTCATGCAGCACCTGCATTTCACGTCGATCACCGTGCAGGCATAAGCCCTGACGTTCACGGGGCGTCAGGCCAGCCAGCGCACCCAGCCCCACGGCAGCCAAGCCGCCAGGGCCACCAGCAACAGCCCCAAGGACACCACGGAGCCGAAGCGTACGCCACCGGCCGCGTAGGCCGCCACGATCTTGCTCACGCTGTTGGTGGAGAAGGCCAGCAACACCGCCGTCAGCATGGTGGCCGCGTCGGTGCCGCCATTCGCCGCCAGGGTGATGGCGGCGGCCGACACCGAGTGCATGTCGGCAAAACCGGCCAAGGCGGTGGCCGCGAATGTGGCCAAGGTACCGAAGGCGCCCTGCACCCAGGTCACCACGGCCGTCATGCCCGACAGCAGCAACGCCAGACTGATGGACTGCCCCAGATGGAAAGCGCGCCCCTTCACATCGTTGTCCTGCACCGGTACCCCGATACGGCGGAATGCGATCAAGCCCAGCGCCAATGCCATCACCAGCGCACTGCCCATGGCCGGCGCCAGGACGCGCAGGGACGAGGGATTCAGCACCAGCGCAATCAGCAGCACCTGCAAGGCCGTGGAGACGGTGGAGAACCAGGCGCCGGCCACGCAGGCGCTGCGCAGTTCCGGGTGCTTGCTGGCGCGCGCGCCCATGGCCGCAATGGTGGCGGTGCTGGAGACAAAACCCGCCACCAGCCCCGAGAGCGGCATGCCGAGCCGGGCACCGAACAGACGCAGCGCCACATGCCCGACCGCCTGCACCGCCATGATCATCACCACCAGCAACCACACCGTGCGCGGGTTCACGCCACCCAGCCAGGTCAGCGGCTGGTCGGGCGTCAGCGGCAGGATGATGAGGGCCGAGCCGGCCAGCACCAGCGCATCGCGCAATTCCTGCTCCGACAGGCTGCGCGTGGAAAAGCGCTGCAACTGCTCGCGTGCGGCCAGCAACCCCGCCACCACCACGCCGCCAGCGGCGGCCTCGGCCTGGTGCTCCACCGTGAGCACACCCAGCAGGAAGGTGAGGAACAGCGCCATCTCGGTGGTGATGCCGGGGTCTCTGGAGCGATCCTTGAGGTGCGACACCACCGCCAGGGAGGCCACCAGCGCGGCCGTCACGACCGTGAGCCAAGGCTGATCCAGCAGCTGGGCACCGGCCCCCACCAGCGCCACCAGGGAAAACGTGCGGATGCCGGCAAAGTGACGCGTCGGCCCCCGGCCTTTGTGCCGCTCGCGATCGACGCCGATCAACAGCCCCAGCCCCAAGGCCAGCGCCAGGCTGCCCAGGGAGTCGAGGTTGAAGTCCATGTTCATGTCAGTGCCAACGCGGAATGGCGTCGTCCTTGAGCTGGCTGCGCAGGGTTTCGTAGTCCGGCATGACGGAGCGCACCGTGTCCCAGAACCGCGGGCTGTGGTCCATCACCCGCAGGTGGCTCAGTTCATGCGCCACCACGTAGTCGATGACGGACTGCTGGAAATGGATCAGGCGCCAATTCAGGCGGATGGCGCCGTCGCTGCGTGCGCTGCCCCAGCGCGTGCCGGCGCTGCTCAGGGACAGCTTGCGCCATTGCACCTGCAGTTGCGGCGCGTAATGGTTCAGCCGCGCGGTGAAGATGCTGTGGGCCTGACGCATCAGCCAGGCCTGCACCGTATCGCGGATCTGTGCGTGCGTCGCCGTCTGCGGCAGACCGATGTGCAGCGTCAGCCGCGGCACGCCGGCCAGCGTCAGGTTGGGGGCCTCGGCATCGGTGCGCAGCACCACCTCCACCCCGGCCGATTTGAGGCCGCCGCCAACGGTGGTGAACGCGTGGCGCGGGTCCAGCACCACGATGACCGATTCGCCCAGGAAGGGAAAGGTGGCACCGTCCTGCCACTGGATGCGGGCGGACTCCAGCCGCTGCTGGCGTTCACGCGCCTCGTCGAGCTTGCGCACGATCCAGTTGGCTTTTTCCTGCAGGGCGGCTTCCACCTCGTACAGAGGCACCCAGCGCGGCGCGCTGACCACCAGGCCGTCGGCACCGACCGCCATGCCGATGGTACGGCGCCTGCCGCGCTTGAACTCATAAGCCACCACCGCCTCGCACAAGCGGCTTTCGCGGTTGGCACGCGGGTGCGCAAAACGCGCCGGCGTCATGACGCTGCCCAACGACTGGGCCGGCAGCTCACTTGCTATCAATTCAGGAGCTGATGGCGAAGTATCAACGGGGGCTAAAGGCCGATTTGGCATTTTTTCCCGCGGTGTCCCGGCAACAGCAGCCACTTCCCGCGGTACGGGATCGAACAGATCGAGAGCAAGCTGCAGAAAGCTGCGCATGGCTGTCACTCTACCGGATATTGCACGCATAACGGCATGCAAGCCCCTCATTCGCGAAACGCCGTGGAACCGGCTTCGCCGGGCCACTGGCGTTGCCCCCTGCAAGGGGGGTGGCGGCTACGCGCAGCGAGCAAGCCTGGGGGTGTGCCATCAATACCCATCCGGGTCGAGCCGGCGCATTTCCGCCTCGATCCAGGTTTCGACTTCGCGCATCAGTTCGGCCGGGTCACGGCCCGTGCTCGGGATCGGCTGGCCGATGGACACATCCACCACGCCCGGCCGCTTGATGAAGGCCTTGCGCGGCCAGCACTTGGCCGAAGTCACCGCCACCGGAATCACCGGGGCGCCGGTCGCCACCGCCAACCGGGTACCACCGGTCTTGTAGGTGCCGGCCTGGCCGCGTGCAATGCGCGTGCCCTCAGGGAACATGATGATCCAGACGCCGCGCGCCAGCAGTTCCTTGCCTTGTGCCACCACCTTGGCAAAGGCTTTGGAGCCCTGCGAACGGTCGATGTGGATCATGTCCAGCCGCCCCATGGCCCAGCCGAAGAAGGGCACATACAGCAGCTCTTTCTTGAACACATAGGCCAGCGGGTGCGGCATCAGCGTGGGCATGTAAAAGGTTTCGAAGGTGGACTGGTGCTTGACCAGCAGGATGGCCGGGCTGGTCTCGCCCTGCGGCAGGTTGTCCATCCCGGTCACGCGCACCTGGATGCCGAGAATGACACGCGCACCGTCGATGGCCCAGCGCAGCCAGCGCACCGCCATCCAGTACAGCGGATTGCCGCGCACGCGGATCGAGGTCAGCACCATGATGATGCCCCACGGGATCACCGTGACCAGCATCCACAGCGTATGAAGAATGGAACGAATCAAAGGCATGAGGGGATTTTCTTCAGGCAGCGCTGTCGCGTCGCACCAGATGGTCGGCAAAGGCCAGCAGGTTCTCGTGCACGCGTGTGCCGGGCGGGAAGTTGTCGGGCAGCGGCTGGCCGCGCAGGGCCTCGCCCTTGCCGGTCAGCACCAGGTGCGGCTCGCAGCCGACGCTGGCGCCGGCGATCAGGTCGCGCGCCGAATCGCCCACCGTGGGCACGCCTTTGAGGTCAATGCCGTAGCGCTCGCCGATCTGCTCAAACAGGCCCGACTGCGGCTTGCGGCAATGGCAGGCCTGGTCGGGTGCGTGCGGGCAGTAGAAGATCGCCTCGACACGGCCGCCAGCGGTGGCCAGCAGCTTGTGCATCTTGGCGTGCATGGCGTTGAGCGCCGCCACGTCAAACAGGCCGCGCCCCAGCCCCGACTGGTTGGAGGCCACCACCACATGCCAGCCGGCGTGGTTCAGGCGGGCAATGGCGTCGAGCGCGCCGGGCAGCGGCTTCCACTCGGCCTCGGACTTGATGTAGTCGGCACTGTCTTCGTTGATGGTGCCGTCGCGATCGAGGATGACCAGCTTCATCGTGTGCGCCGTGTGCACGTCAGGCCGCCAAGCGCGAGAGATCAGCCACGCGGTTCATCGCATCGTGCAGGCTTTTCAGCAAGCCCTGGCGGTTCAGGCGCAGGTCCATCTCTTCGGCATTCACCATCACGTCGTCGAAGAAGGCGTCCACCGGCGCACGCAGCGCGGCCAGCGTCTGCAGCGAGGCGGTGTAGTCGCCGGCCTCGAACTGGGCATTGGCTTGCGGCACCACGCTCTTGAGCGCAGCATACAAATCCTTCTCGGCTTGCTCTTTCAGCAGCACGTCGCTGACATGGGCATCCACGTCGTCGGCCTTCTTCAGGATGTTGCTGATGCGCTTGTTGGCAGCGGCCAGCGCGGCGGCTTCCGGCAGCGCAGCAAAGGCGCGCACGGCGGCCAGGCGCTTGGTCACATCGCCCAGACGCTGCGGCTGCAGCGCCAGCACGGCCTCGACTTCCTGTGCGCTGTAGCCCTGCTCGCGCAGGGAGCCGGCCAGGCGGTCGTAGATGAACTCGGCCAAGGCCGGCGTCGGATCGCTGATCTTGTCGCCAAAAGCCGGTACGGCACCGGCGAGCAGAGCGTTGAGGTCCAGCGGCAGATCCTTCTCGGCCAACATGCGGATCACGCCCAAGGCATGACGACGCAGGGCGAATGGGTCCTTGTCGCCGGTCGGCAGATTGCCGATGCCAAACATGCCGACCAGCGTTTCCAGCTTGTCGGCCAGCGCAACGACAACACCAACGTCGCTACGAGGCAGTTCATCCCCTGAAAAACGGGGTTTGTAATGATCTTCGATAGCCTCAGCAACCAGCGGATCTTCGCCATCGTGCAGAGCGTAATAGCGCCCCATTACTCCTTGCAACTCAGGGAACTCACCCACCATATCGGTCAGCAAATCCGTCTTTGCCAAAGATGCGGCCTTCGTAACCAACTCCAAGAACGGTTTTACATCGCGCGCGTAAGGTTGCATTCCGTTCTTAGCGAGAAGAACTGCAATGGCCTCAGCAATAGCCCGCACGCGCTCCACACGCTCACCCTGCGTGCCGAGCCTGTTGTGATACACCACCTTGCCCAGCCCCTCGACGCGCGATACCAGCGTCTTCTTGCGGTCCTGATCAAAGAAAAATTTGGCATCGGACAAGCGCGGGCGCACCACACGTTCGATGCCGCCAATCACCGCGCTGGCATCGGTCGGGCTGATGTTGCTGACCACCAGGAACTGGTTGGTCAGCTTGCCGGCCGCATCTAACAGCGGGAAGTATTTCTGGTTGGCCTTCATCGTCAGAATCAGGCATTCCTGCGGCACGTCGAGGAACTGCTTCTCGAATTGACACACCAGCACATTCGGGCGCTCGACCAGCGCGGTCACCTCTTGCACCAACGCGTTATCAATGAGCGCCTCTTCTGCCTCCTCATCCATCAAGCCCGAAATCTCCACTTCTACTTCTAGGCGTGCATTCAATTTCTTGGCGGCTGCTCGCAGTTGACGAATCATGTCGCGGCTACGTTCTTCATAGCTGGCGATCACCGCGCCATCCTGCTGCAGCGTGGCGGCATAATTGTCGGCGTCCTTGATGACGACCTTCTCGACCTTGGCCTCGAAGCGGTGGCCTTGCGTGCTGTTGCCGGCGGTAAGCCCCAGCGCCTTGACCGGTACCACGGTGCTGCCATGCAGCGCCACCAGGCCGTGCGCCGGACGCACGAAGTTGACGCTGCTCCAGCCCGGCAACTCGCAATCGGTCTCGAGCTGGTAGCTCATGACCTTCGGAATTGGTAGCTTGGCAATCGCTTCTTCCAGCGCCTTTTGCAGGCCGGTGTCGAGCGTGGCGCCGGTGACCAGGCTGTCGTAGAACAGCGCTTCGGCCTTGCCGTCGGGCGCGCGCTTCAAGCTCGCCACGGCAGCAGCCGGGTTGGAGACGTCTGCACCGAGGGCCTGCAGCTTTTTCAGCAGCGCGGGCGTGGCGTTGCCACCCGCATCCAGCCCCACCGTCACCGGCATGAGCTTTTGCTGCACCGCCTTGTCGGCAGCCTTGAGCCAGACGTGCGTGACGTGCGCGGCCAGACGGCGCGGCGAGGCGTAGGCGGTGACAACGGAGTCGGCACCGGCCAGGCCCAGCGCCTTGAGTTGATCGGCCAGCGTGCCGGCAAAGGCATCGCCCAGCTTCTTGAGCGCCTTCGGCGGCAGCTCTTCGACAAACAGTTCAACGAGAAGATTCTTGGTGGTCATCGTGTTCTTTCCCGGCCTTCAGGCGGCCTTCTTCGTCAACGGTGTCATCTGTTCCACCCACTCGCGCGGCGCCATGGGGAAGCCCAGGCGTTCGCGGCTCTCGTAGTAGCTCTGCGCCACGGCCCGCGCCAGGTTGCGGATGCGGCCGATGTAGGCGGCACGCTCGGTGACGGAAATCGCACCGCGGGCATCCAGCAGGTTGAAGGTGTGCGCGGCTTTGAGCACCTGCTCGTAGGCCGGCAGGGCGAGCTGCTGCTCCATCAGGTACTTGGCCTGCTTTTCGTGCGCGCTGAAGGCGGTGAACAGGAAGTCGGCATCGCTGTGTTCGAAGTTGTAGGCCGACTGCTCTTTTTCGTTCTGTAGGTAGACATCACCGTAGCTCATGGTGTCGGTCCACTTGAGGTTGTAGACGTTGTCCACGCCCTGCAGGTACATGGCCAGGCGCTCCAGGCCGTAGGTGATCTCGCCGGTGATGGGTTTGCAGTCGATGCCGCCCACTTGCTGGAAGTAGGTGAACTGCGTCACCTCCATGCCGTTGAGCCAGACCTCCCAGCCCAGGCCCCAGGCGCCCAGCGTCGGGTTTTCCCAGTCGTCTTCCACAAAACGGATGTCGTTTTTCTTCAGGTCGAAGCCCAGCGCTTCGAGTGAGCCGAGGTACAGCTCCAGGATGTTGCTGGGTGCCGGCTTCAAGACCACCTGGAACTGGTAGTAGTGCTGCAGACGGTTGGGGTTCTCGCCGTAGCGGCCGTCCTTGGGGCGGCGGCTGGGCTGCACGTAGGCGGCCTTCCACGGCTCAGGCCCGATGGCGCGCAGGAACGTCGCCGTGTGCGAGGTGCCGGCGCCGACCTCCATGTCATAGGGCTGCAACAGGGCGCAGCCCTGGGCATCCCAGTAGGACTGCAATTTCAGAATGATTTGTTGGAAGGTCAACATGGCTGTGAGCTGGGCCCCACGCCCTGGCAAAACACACTTGCCGGGGTCGCGCGACCGGTTGCTGGTAAAGCGGCTTATCCGCGTAAACCCTTGATTTTACGGGGGTTCTTAGCGGTTAGCCTTCCGCCCAGGGGAAAGACAAACATGACCACACAACAACTGGTTCTGAGCCTGGTACTGGCGACCATGGTTTTTTCGGTCGCGCTGGAGTTGCGGGTGGAGGACTTCCGGCGCGTGGTGCGCACGCCCTGGGCCGTGCTGTGCGGCCTGATTCCGCAGTTCATCCTGCTGCCGATCGGCACCTGGGGCGCCACGCTGCTGCTGGATCTGCCGCCCAATATCGAGGCGGCCATGATCCTGGTGGCGGCCTGCCCCGGCGGCAGCCTGAGCAATGTGGTGACCCATTTCGGCCACGGCAACACGGCCCTGTCGGTCAGCGTGTCGGCAGTGGCCAGCATCATTGCCCTGGTGGCCACACCCTTCAACTTCAGCTGGATGATCGCCGCCAACCCGGCGACAGCCAGCTGGCTGCGTGAACTGGCGATTGACGCCTCGGGCATCTGGCTCAGCCTGGTCTTGCTGCTGGCCATTCCCATGACGCTGGGCCTGCTGTTCTCGCACAAGCTGCCTCGACTGACTGAGCGCATCCGCAAGCCGCTGGGCAACCTGTCCTTGCTGGCGCTGCTGCTGTTCATCGTGGCCGGCCTCATCAAGGAGCGCCAACTGCTCACCCTGGGCTTGCTGCCGCTGCTGCTGATCGTGGTGCTGCACAACGCCAGCGGCCTGTTCTTCGGCTGGCTCACCAGCGTCGCCATGCACGTGAGCACACGCGACCGACGCGCCGTGATGATCGAAGGCGGCATGCAGAACTCAGGCCTGGCGCTGGGCATCATCGCGGTGCAGTTTCACAGCGACCTCGGTATGGTGACCCTTGCCAGCTTGTGGGGCATCTGGCACATCGTGAGCGGGATGTCCCTGGCGTATTACTGGAGAAGCAAAGATGCTCGATCTGCTCATTAAAGGCGGCACGGTGGTTGACGGCACCGGCGGCGAACCCTACATGGCCGACGTCGGCGTACACGAGGGCCGCATCGTGGAAGTCGGCCGCATCACCCGTCCGGCCCGCGACACCGTGGACGCCACGGGCCTGTGGGTGACGCCCGGCTTTGTCGACATCCACACCCACTACGACGGCCAGGTGACCTGGGACGAGAACTTCACACCCAGCATCTACCACGGCGTCACCACGCTGATGATGGGCAACTGCGGCGTCGGCTTCGCGCCGGTGCGCCCGGGCCATGAGGACGACCTGGTCAAGCTGATGGAAGGCGTGGAGGACATTCCCGGTGCCGCGCTGCACGAAGGCATCCGCTGGGGCTGGGAAAGCTTCCCGCAGTACATGGACGCACTGGCCGCCACGCCGCGCAGCCTGGACTACCTGGTGCAGGTCCCGCACGATCCCTTGCGCATGTTCGTGATGGGTGAGCGTGCCGTGGCACAGCAAACGGCCACAGCGCAAGACATTGCAGCCATGCGGGCCCTGCTGCGCGAGGCGCTGCAGGCGGGCGCCGCCGGCTTCAGCACCGGGCGCAGTGACAACCACCGCACCTCGGAAGGCAAGGAAACACCGGCCTCGGAAGCGAGTGCCGCCGAACTGACCGGCATCGTCGGCGCCTTCGACGGGCTGGGCCACGGGGTGGTGCAGGTGGTGAGCGACTTCGACCTCCTCAAGGGCCCGCAACGCTTCGACACCGAGTTCGATCTGGTGGAGCAACTGGCCCGCGCGGCTGGCCGCCCGCTCTCCATGACCTGGCTGCAGCGCGACCCGGGCGGCCAGCAGTACGAGGCCATCCGCGCCCGCGTCGAGGCGGCCGTCGCCGCCGGCCTGCCGCTGTACCTGCAGACGGCAGCGCGCGGCATCGGCGTCATCAACGGGCTGGACGCGAGCTTTCATCCCTTCATGGGTTTCCCAGCCTACAAGGAAGTGGCGCATCTGCCGTTGGCCGAACGCGCCGCCGCCTTGCGCGAACCGGCGCGCAAGGCGCGCATCCTGTCGGAAAAATCAGAGCGGCTGGCCGGCGACGGCACCGCCATCCCGCCACTGGTGGACATCCTGCTGGAGCGCATTGATCTGATCAGCGGCCGCATGTTCCCGCTTGACGCCCAGCTCAACTACGAGCCCTCGGTGATGCAGAGCTTTCTGGTGCAGGCCAAGCAGCGCGGCGTGACGCCGCTGGAGGCGCTCTACGACTTTCTCGCCGCCGGCGACGGCAGCAACCTGGTCTACTTCCCGATCTTCAACTACAACAGCGGCTCGCTCGACGTGGTGCGTCAGATGCTGGCCCACCCGCGCGCGCTGGCCAGCCTGAGCGATGCCGGTGCCCACGTGGGCACGGTGTGCGATGCCAGCTTCACCACCTTCATGCTGACGCACTGGGTACGTGACCGCGCACACGACAAGCTGCCGCTGGCGCAGGCCGTCGAGATGCTGACACGGCGCAACGCGCGCTATCTGGGCCTGAATGACCGCGGCGTCATCGCGCCGGGTCTGCGTGCCGACCTGAATGTGATCGACCCGCAGCGCCTGAGCGTGGGCACGCCGGCCCTGGTGCGCGACCTGCCGGCCGGCGGCAAACGTTTTGTGCAGAAGGCGCAGGGTTATGTCGGCACCTGGGTTGCCGGCCACTGTGTCGCCCGCGAAGGCGCCATCACGTCGCAGCGTCCGGGGCAATTGGTGCGCATGGGTCAGGAAACCACGGGCTGAACGGCCACACCCCTTGTCACGCCGGCGTTAAGCGCTATTTATTTGATAGCTGTCTGCGCAGCATCCATGCCGCCCCTGGCACCAAAAGACCCAGCAACCAGAGTGGCCACAGACCGAAACGCGACACCCACCAGGCATAGGGCGTCAGCCCCTGACGGCCTTCCACTTCGCCGGTCAGCACGCCCTGGGTGTGACGCGGCAACATGGCGGTGACACGGCCCTGATGATCGATGATGGCGGTGGCGCCGGTGTTGGTGGCCCGCACAAACGGACGCGCGAACTCCAGCGAACGCATGCGCGAGATGTGCAGGTGCTGGTCGATCGCCACCGTGTTGCCGAACCAGGCGATGTTGCTCAGGTTGACGAACACCGTCGGCGCATGCGCCGGGTCGGCAAAGCGTGCGCCCAACTCTTCACCAAACAGATCTTCGTAGCAGACGTTGGGCGCGAGGCGCTGGCCCTGCCATTCGAACGCGGGCTGCCCGATGTCACCGCGTTTGAAGTCTCCCAGCGGGATGTTCATCATGGCGGTGAACCACTTGAAACCGGTCGGGATGAATTCGCCGAAGGGCACCAGATGGAACTTGTCGTAGCGCCAGACGTCGGCTTGACCCGGAATGAAACCGACCACCGCATTGGTATACCCCGCGCGGTAGCTGCCCCAGGGCATGCCGATGAGGGCGGCCTGCCCGCCGCTGGTAAAACGTTTTGTCAGCGCGGCCCAATAACCCTCCGGCAGTTGCTGTGGCAGCAAGGGCAAGGCGGTTTCGGGGGCCACCACCAGCGGGGCGCGGCTGGCCCCCAACTGCTCGCCATACCAGCGCAAGGCCATGGGCACGCCGGTTCCGGGCTGGAACTTCTCGTCCTGCGGAATATTGCCTTGCAGCAGCGCCACCTGCAGGCGACCGGTCGAGGTGGACATCACGGGCTCACCCGCCTGGTACACCGAGGGCAAGGCCAGCACCGCCAGCGCAGCAACCCGCTGCCACGGCCCACAGGCCCAGGCCTGCGGCACGGTCATGGCCAGCCAGGCCGCAATGGCGCTGATGCCGTAGACGCCGAGCCAGGGCGCATAACCAGCCAGAGGCCCATCCACATGGGCATACCCGCCGCCACCCCAGCCAAAGCCGGTCAACCAGCGGCCACGGGCGAGCTCAGCCAGCAGCCACAGCGCTGCAAACAACAGGGCACGCCCCGCCCGGTGGGCCGGCGCAAAACGGATGTACAGGGCGCAGGCGGCGGCGTAGTACAACGCCAGCACGGCGGCCAGACCCAGCACAGCCAAGGTCGCCAGCGGCGCAGGCAAACCGCCGTAGGTGTGCATGGAAATGAACATCCACCAGAAGGTGCCGGCCAGCCAGGCCTTGGCAAAAACCCAGCCCTGAATGGCAGCACGCTGCCAGGACGGACTGCTCTCCAGCTGCCAAGCCAGCACACCCAGTGCCAGCAATTGCAGCCACCACAGCGGCTGGCCATTCCAGGGCGCTGCGATGGAGGCCGCCTGCGCCAGTCCAGCCAACAGGCTCAAGCACAAGGGCCAGAATTGTGCGCGCTTGACCTCAGGCTTCAAGACTGGCCTCGGTGGCGGGCGACACCTTGAACCACTTCACAGCCCCGCCCTTGGTATGGAGCACGACGAATTGCAAGCCAGCCATCACGTGCAGCTCGCCGCGCTTGGGCACATGGCCCATCTCGTGTGCAATCAGCCCACCGATGGTGTCAAACGTGGCGTCGGGATCGCCGCCGGTCAGTGTGACATTAAAGGCGTCGTTGACACGCTCGATCGGGGTGTCACCGCTGACGCGGTAGGTCCGGTCGGCCAGGCCGAAGATGTCACCTTCGTCCTCGGCAATATCGAACTCATCCTCGATCTCGCCCACGATCTGCTCCAGCACATCTTCGATGGTGATGAGGCCGGCGGTACGGCCGAACTCGTCAACCACCATGGCCAGGTGATTGCGGTTGCCACGGAATTCGCGCAGCAAATCGTTCAGGCCCTTGCTTTCCGGGATGAAGGCTGCCGGCCGCAACAGGGCACGGATGTTGAATTCTGGCGCACGCTGCAGTTTGAGCAGGTCCTTGGCCATGAGGATGCCGATGATGTTCTCGTATTCACCCTCGAAGACCGGAAAACGGGAATGCGCGGTGCTGATCACCACGCGCAGCAACTCGTCGTAGGGCGCGTCGATGTCGATCAGATCCATGCGCGTGGCGGGCACCATGACATCGCCGGCGGTCATGTCGGCCATGCGGATCACCCCTTCGAGCATGACGCGGGACTCGGCCCCGATGACGTTGTTGTCTTCGGCCTCGGCCAGGGTTTCAATCAGCTCGGCCGTGGAATCCGGCCCGGGGTGGATGAACTCGGCCAGCTTCTGCAGAAAGGTGCGCTTGTCTTCCTTTTCAGGAAGCCGCGCAGGATGGGGGTCTGACACTGACGACGGTGCAGGACATGCAGTTGTTGCGATCCCGTAAGGATAGCGGATTGGGAAGACTGCCGGATGACAGGCCGGCAAGCCGCTTCAGGAGGAAGATTTGTGGCGCGCATCACGCACACCACGTCGCACTTCCTGCAGGCCGGCCAAAAAATCCCAGAACTGCTTGGCCTGCCGCTTCAGGCTGTAGTCGGTCTGGGCGATTTGCTCTTCCAGCATCTCAGTAATGCGGCTGTCAAAGGTGGCCGGCGGCAGCCGCAGGTAGGCTTCGCTCTCCGAGCCATCCCGCTCCACCGTGGCGCCCGCCTTGCGCGCGATCTTCAGCATGGCCGTGTTTTCAGTCAGGGCGTGGATGAACATCAGGTGCACGCCTTCGTTGCGCGCATGCATCACGGCCCGGTCAAACAGTTTGCCGCCATAGCCGCGCCCTCGTGCCGACTTCGACACCGAAACGCCAAACTCGCCACAGGCATCAAAATTGCGGTCCACCGAATGCGCCAGGTGCGCCATGGCGATGAGCTCCAGCCGGCGGTTGTAGATGCCAAAGATGTCGTCACGCTCGAAATCCAGGCCTTCGACGTAACGACGGATCTGCTCGTCAGTGGCCGCGTAGCCGAAGCGCAGGTAGCGATCGTGCCCCTCAAGGGCCAAGAGATGCTTGGCGATCCGCTCCCGATGTCCGGGGCCAAGCTTGCGGATGCTGGCGACCCAGGGGGCCAGACGTGAACTGTTCTCCTCGCGGAAAGGCAAATCCAGTTGATTGCGATGTTTTGTCGAGGAAGAAGGAGGTTCCAGCGGATCAGCCATAGCGGTGAATGTAAGGGCATTTACTCAAATCGCCAAGACTGACATCCTCCCCCGCCCGGTTGACACCTGCGTGACAGTTTCAGCCCGTCACCTAGGACAAGCCCGATGGTATGCCGTGCCCAGCTGCGCTCAAATAGCCGCATATGGAGTACTTGATGGATAAATTCTGGCTTGAACACTACCCCGAGGGGGTTCCCCACGACGTCGACCCTGGTCAATACAGCTCTCTAGGCCAGTTGCTTGAAGAGTCTTTCCGCAAGAATGCCGACCGCCCGTTTTCCGTCTGCATGGAACGCTGGATGTCCTACCGCAAGCTGGACGAAATGTCCGCCGCGCTTGGCGCCTGGCTGCAACGTCTGGGGCTGGAACCCGATGCCCGGGTGGCCATCATGCTGCCCAATATCCCGCAGTTTGCCGTCACCATGGCCGCCATCCTGCGCGCCGGCTACACCTGCGTCAACGTCAACCCCTTGTACACGGCGCGTGAGCTGGAGCACCAGCTTCGGGATTCGGGGGCCACGGCCATCGTGGTGCTGGAGAACTTCGCCCACACGCTGGAAGAAGTGATCGACAACACACACGTGAAGCATGTCGTCATTGCCGCCATGGGCGACCTGCTCGGCCCCTGGTATGGCCGTTGGATCACGTTTGCGGTACGGCATCTTGCCAAGATGGTGCCGGCCTTCCGCCTGCCCCTTTCTGAAGGCCGCACCGTGACCCAGTTTCGCACGGCCCTGTCGGAAGGCTCGCACCTGACACTCAAGCCGGCATCCAACACACTGGATTCGACCGCCTTCCTGCAGTACACCGGCGGCACCACGGGCCTGAGCAAGGGCGCCGTGCTCACGCATCGCAACATCGTGGCGGCCATCCTGCAGGCAGAGGCCTGGTTCACTCCAGCCCTCAAACGCGTCGGGGATGTCCGTTCGACCAACAGCATTGCCGCATTGCCGCTGTACCACATCTTCGCGCTCACGCTGTGCTTCCTGGCTATTCGCTGGGGCTCACACATGACGCTGATCCCCAATCCGCGTGACATCGGCAAGTTCATTGAAACGCTGAAGCGTCGGCCGTTTCACATGCTGCCTGCGGTCAACACCCTGTTCAACGCCTTGCTGCAGCACCCGCAACTTCGGACGGTCGACTTTTCTCACCTGTGCATTTCACAAGCAGGCGGTATGGCCGCGTCTGAAGGAACGGCCAAACACTGGCGCGAAGTCACCGGCTGTGCCATGGTCGAGGGCTGGGGCATGAGCGAGACCTGCGCCATTGGTACGAATAACCCGGTCACGACCGACCGTTTCAGCGGCAGCATTGGCCTGCCACTGCCAGGCGTGGAGATCGCCATCAAGGATGACGCCGGAAACTCGTTGCCGGTCGGCGACTCTGGCGAAATCTGCATCCGAGGCCCCAACGTGATGACCGGCTATTACCGCCAAGCGGACGAGACCGCCAATGCCTTCACGTCTGACGGATTCATGCGCACCGGCGACATCGGCATCATGGACGCACAGGGTTACACCAAAATCGTCGACCGGAAGAAAGACATGATTCTGGTCAGTGGCTTCAACGTTTTTCCCAGTGAACTGGAAAACGTCATTTCCCTGTGTGATGGTGTCCTTGAATGTGCAGCCATCGGCGTGCCCGATGCCAAACAGGGTGAAGCCATCAAGGTGTATGTGGTCCGCAGCGATCCGACCCTGAGCGAGGAAGATGTTGCCAAATACTGCCATCAGAATCTGACTGGCTACAAACATCCCAAGTACATCGAATTCCGAGACGAGCTGCCAAAATCCAATGTCGGCAAGATCCTGCGCCGGGAGTTACGTGCCGGGAAGTAAGCCTATGGGTGACCTCTTTATCCCAGCTCCCGCACCCGCCTACACTTCGGTTTGATGCCTATTCATCCACTTCTGCCGGACGACATCCGCGTTTTCGAACGTGGCTGGTTGTCCTCCAACAACATCCTGCTCCTGTCAGACTCTGGCAGTAGCTTGGTAGACAGTGGTTATGTTTCCCATGCAGCTCAGACCCAGGTGCTGCTGGAAAGTGTGTTGGGCTCTGCGCCACTGACCTTGTTGGTAAACACCCACCTTCATAGCGACCATTGTGGTGCCAACGCGGCACTTCAAGCGCTTTACCCGAACTTGCGTACGCTGATCCCCCCCGGCCATTCTGAACAAGTGCGGCGCTGGGATGCCGCCGCCCTGACTTATGGCCCGACCGGACAGTCTTGCCCGCCATTTCGTTTTGATGCAGTTCTGCAAGCCGGCTCTACGCTGCGCCTGGGTCAGCGAGAGTGGGAAATACACGCAGCACCGGGGCATGACCCGCACTCGATCATCCTTTTCGAGCCTGAATTACGCCTTCTTATTTCCGCAGATGCGCTTTGGGAAAATGGATTCGGCGTTGTTTTTCCTGAAATTGAAGGCATGCAGGCCTTTGATGAAGTTGCGGAAACACTCGATCTCATTCAGCGCTTGCAACCCAACTTGGTCATCCCCGGCCATGGCGGCGTTTTTCAGCAGGTCAATGTAGCTTTAACCACCGCACGCCAGCGGCTCTCTCAGTTTGTCGCCGATCCACGGCGCCATGCTCGCCATGCGGCCAAGGTTCTGCTGAAATTCAAATTGCTTGAGTTTCAACGGATTGCGCTTGAAGACTTCAGGCCCTGGATCCGTCAAACCGAGTATTTTCATACCCTGCATCGGAACTACTTCAGTCAGCAGGACTTCATGGCTTGGGCTGATGAACTCTTGCAAGACCTTGTGCGTGCCGGTGCAGCGCGTATCGACGGTCAACTTCTTCTCAACCAATAAACGCGAGACAAAAAAAACGCCCCATCGAATGATGGGGCGTTTTTGCTGTAAGAGCCTGACGATGTCCTACTTTCACACGGGAATCCGCACTATCATCGGCGCTGAGGCGTTTCACTGTCCTGTTCGGGATGGGAATGAGTGGGACCACCTCGCTATGGTC
>JAUXVI010000045.1 GCA_030680575.1 Hylemonella sp. | reverse complement strand
CCATAACGATGGGTACTCGCCACGGTGCTCTTGCACCATGCGAACTGCACGTTCGCGGACTTCAGGGGAAAACTTCGTTGACTTCTTCATGGCTCCATCTTCTCAAAGGTTGGAGCCTCCTCAATTCCCGGGGCGATTCAGCAGCAGCTGTGCCTGCATCCGCGACAAACCTTGGAAATGCACTCTCCGAATTAGTCTCCACCAAGTTTGCTGGCGGCACCCAAGCCGACACAGAGCGCGAGGAATGGGCTCAGGATGTCAGCAAAAAACTCAAGGCAGCCTTAAATAGCTATGGACTCCAGGCTGCCGTACTAGGAACAAGATTGACCCCCAACGGATGCCTGGTTCGTTTGGCCGGTTCTGACCGACTGCGCGTAGAGGACATCGAAAACAAGAGGATGCAGCTACTAACCACCCATGCGATAAATCTTGTGACAGTTCAACCTAAACCGGGGGAGATTGTCGTTACGGTTGCAGGTGCGAAGCGGCAAGCTGTATCGCTGTGGGAGCTCTGGTCTCGCCGCGAGATCAACCGCAATGTGGCGGGCATCAACACCTCGTTCCTCCTCGGGCTGCAAGAAATCAATGGCTCCCTTCTGTACCTCAACTTGGGTTCTGAATTTGGGGGACTTTCGTCTCACGAGCCTCATTCACTCGTTGCAGGTGCAACCGGTAGCGGAAAATCGGTGCTTATCCAAGCCCTGCTGCTTGATATCGCAGCAACCAACCCCAAAGAGCTGGCTCAGATCATCTTGATCGATCCCAAAATGGGGGTTGATTACGCACCCTTGGCGGACCTCCCGCACATGAGGGACGAAATCGTTACGACCAAAGAGAAAGCATCCGAAGTCCTGGAGGCGCTGGTTCAGGAAATGGAAGATCGCTACCGAGCCTTTGCAAAGGCCAGAACCCGGGATCTTCCTACCTACAACTCGAAAGCTTCACCCGAGGAGCGGCTACCCATGGTCTTCTTGGTTCACGACGAATTCGCCGACTGGATGCTTGATGAAGAATACAAGGCATCCGTCGGAGCAGCTGTTCAGCGTCTCGGTGTCAAGGCTCGTGCAGCGGGGATTCATTTGATCTTTGCCGCGCAAAGACCGGACAAAGATGTGATGCCCATGCAACTTCGTGAGAATCTGGGCAATAGGCTGATTTTGAAGGTCTCCAGTGAGGCCACGTCCAAAATTGCACTTGACCGACCTGGAGCTGAATTACTGCTTGGGCGAGGACACCTAGCAGCCAAACTCAATGGAGAACAAGGACTAGTCTTTGCACAAGCCCCGTTTCTTTCGGATTCAGACATTGAAGCTGCTGTCGTTGCCATCAATGCTGACTCTCGAAGTTAAGTGGGTAAATCGACCCGTTTTCTATAAATAGACCTTCGATAAACGATGAACAACCCTCCTAGCCCGGCGATGTCCACGAGTACGGGGACTGCATCAACTGTTTTCCCCGCCGTCGCGCCACCAAGTTCTAAAGTGTTGGCAGAGAATGCGCTAGCTGCTCTTAAAGCAGCCGGCCATAGTGTGCTTGATGTACCAGGCATCGGGCCCGAATCCACACTCGATCTTCATGCTATGGCCCTTGATGGAAAGCTATTCGAGGTGACATCGAGTCTGGATCGTCGGCAATGGGCGAAGGCACCAACCAGGACTTTAACGTGGCAAAGTGTTCCTTTTCCGCCAGATCCGACAACTAGGCGCAGTCTTCCAAACTATTCGGGAGTGTATGCATTCGTTGCTGAGCCAAGCCTATTCAGCCTTCCGCAAACTAGCACACTGCTCTATGTTGGGAAGGCAAAACAAATCAGAGTCAGGATTCGAGCGTACATCAGCGAGCTAAAAATTCGCTCTATCAAATCTGGTCGTCCGCACATCTGGAGAATGACCAACGCCTGGAATGGTCATCTCAGGTATTACTACACAACCACAACTGACGTGGCTGCAGCAGAGGCTCTGGAGGATGAAATGCTTGATGCCTTAAACCCATACTTCAACAAAGAACTGCCTGCTGAACTTAGTCAACGAGTGAGAGCATTCCCATGAGCCCAAAGATTTTGTTACCTGCGATTCGATCTCGCGTTGGAGACTGGACGTTCTATTCGACAACGATGAGGCTAGCTGATGTTGCTAGCCACATTAAAGCCCCCGACGAAGTGCACGAAAGCAAAAAGCTCTCTGACTGGATTCAACGTGAGGTCATTGATTCTCACGCAAAAATGATTTCCGAGTACATAACGACAAATGAGCAACGATTTCTAGGCTCTATCATTGTCGGCGTATACGGCGGCCATCCCGATTGGAGTCCATTAAAGATCCGACTGAGCAACAGTGGAGATCTAACCGACTCTCAAATTCGACGCTTAGAAAGCGCGTTGGGAGTTTTGCACCTCTCTGGAGAGGAAAAATTGTTTGCTGTCGATGGGCAACATCGAGTTGAGGGAATCAAAAGAGCAATTAAATCTGCGGGATCTGATTCGTCAATCAATGATGATTCGATAAGCGCCGTCTTTATTTCACATGACCCCGACACCGCCGAAGGTGTTGCACGAACCAGGCGTTTGTTTACGACTCTCAACAAAAAAGCCAAGGCCGTTTCAAAATCTCAAACCATTGCATTGGATGAAGACAACGGCTTTGCAATCATCACCAGACGATTGATAGACTCACATTGGCTATTCTCTGGCGAAGATTCTCGCGTCGCTTTTAACAGCACCGGCTCTTTAGGTTCGTCTGAAAAAGACGCATTGACCAGCATCGTTGGACTCTTCGAAATTGTCAAAGACCTATATAACGGCCCTGGTGATTTTGATCAAAAACGTCCATCTGAGGAAGTGCTCGACAAGCATCTTCAACTTTGCAAGGAATTTTTTGACTCGCTCGTGAATCATATCCCCGAGTACCACAAGGTGTTCATGGATAAGACTGCCCAGCCTGCAGATTTCCGGACATCGACGTCGAATCACCTGCTCTTTCGTCCAATCGGCCAACGCTCTTTTGCCAGAGCAACGCAATTGCTGATTTCACGAGGCGCTTCGATAGAAGACGCCGTAACCAAGCTTGCCAAAGCTGACTTGAACTTGTTATCTGAGCATTGGGCGCACATCTTGTGGAACCCCGTCACTGAACAAATGATGACTGGTGCACTGATTGTCGGAGAGGCTAATTTGCTAGAACTTGCAAATGAAAAAACCCGAAATCAGCAATCGCTTAAGCGGCTTGGCAAACTACGGGAGTCTATTAATGCAGCTGCTCAAGCTCCTGGAGCAAAATCAACTGACAAGACATAAAGTATGTCAGTCATCTGCAGTGCAAGTGGGTGAAATTAGCTATTTGTGGCAGATAGCACAAGCCCCGTTGCCTTCATCTTCCCCGTAGATATCATCAATGTCTTCGGGGCTGGTTTTTACAGGTCTGAGCGGATTGATGGGAATGCTTTTTCGCATCCGTGCGCGTCGCAGCTCATAGTCCGCCTCAATCTTCGCCACACGCTCCGGATTCTCCAAATCAGTCAACGACTCACCCTTTGTCCATGTGAAAGGTGAGCCATGCTCCAAGGCGTCTTTTTCCAGCGCTTTGGCCTCCTCGTAGGCCTGAGGGTGCTTGCTTTTCAAGCGTACCCACTCAATCTTTTGCTGAAAAAAGCAAAAGGTGCACCCGCTTCTTGAACGCCACTCGTAATACTTCGGATAGCCAACCCCTGAGTTTTCCAAGATGTCAATCACATTGGCTTTATCGATCCCGGCCTCTCGAAATGGCAGTTTCACCACCAGGTTCTCGGCTTTGGTCGAATACCCCTCGCGATAGTCTTCATCCGCACGGATTGCAACATAGGAAGTCACCTTGTCACCTGCAGCAAGCCAAGGCTTGACCCAGTCCTCAAACGGTGCCAGCTTCAACTGCCGAGTACACCAGCGGGTTTGGGGACTAGGCAGGAAATGGTTGTATTGACGCAGCCAAAAGCGAAAGTCTCGCCCTGGGTTGAGTCGCGCAATCGGCTTTCCCAAATACCCTTCAAGCTTGCCCAAAAATTCATGCACCTCGGGCAATTCTTCACCTGTATCGGTGAAGAAGTAATCGATATCAAGCTCAGGATGCTTATCTCGCATGTAGACAGCCAAAGCCGCACTGTCTTTGCCTCCGGAGACGCCTAAAACATGTCGTTCAGCCATTAGAAGACTCCTTGTCATTGGACGCGAGTTTCATACCCGCTTTAGCAAGAATTGCCAGCAATATTTCCGTGCCTAAGCCCTGCCCTTCCAGCATCAAAGCCACTTCGTCTGCTTTGGACTCAACAGTCTGACGATGACGGTCTGGAATGGCAAAGGAACGAGAAATCGTTTTGGTGTCGGTACCGGCGCCAATAACCACAGCAATCGCTTCGGTGTGAGCTTTACGGCCTTTGACAGCGACAAAGGCTTCTGCCTCACGGAAACGACGGGCGAATTTCGCCAGCTCGAGGATAGCTACATCGATGTGCCGATCCACCCAATCTCTGGGGGGCTTATCTGCAGCCAAGCTGAGGACACCCTCTAAGCTTGCACGAGTTCCGTCAAAATTTGCCAATCGGGTCGCGAAGGCATCGAGCCTCAGATCCCCCGAAACACCTGAAACCGAGGCTGCCCTATTGCGCAAGACCTCGAGATCGCCCTTGCTGGCATCGAGTGCTTCAAGCATCTTGGTTTCGACTTCTGAAAGCATCTCTGTATAGGCAGCAGAAATTTCCTGAAGAGGGCCACGCAAAGCCTTCACGTAGGATTTTCCGTCAGCTGCATTGAGAAGTGAAGCCAGATCGACAAACAAGACCTTGTGGGGATCACTTGCCTTCAAAAGCATGTCCCGCATAGACCTTGCAGTCTCGCTCAGGCGCTGCGTTCTTCTTGCCCATTCAGGCAAATTGAAGACCATTGCGACCAGTCCGCGCGCAGCTTCGAGGGGGTCAGCTGACCCTGCACTTTCACCGATCTCAGCCAACAGCTTTGAGATGCCGTCGAGAATTTGGTTTTTATCCTCATCGATAGCTACCCATCGCAAGGAAAAACGACGAGCATCCTGCAAGCACTCATCAACATCAAAATCGGTCAAACGCGGAACAAACATGCCATCTTTGTAGACGGCGATATTGGCTTTGTGCGCGAGCATGAAAGCTGTCAGGATCACTGCCTGAATGCCTTGTTTCATACCATAGGGAGGAGCACTCCACAGGGCATAGATCTCGTCTGCCCCTACGCGTGCATTGGCATCGGAGAAGAGTTCACGTGTTGCTTTCCAAAGTTGGTCGAAGCCTCCGCCGAAGCCATCGTTTGGCTCCATGAATCGCCAAGCACCTGATGCATCTTGACGATGCAATCCGGTACTTCTGAGAAGGGTTTCATACAGACCCCGTTCTGCCGGAAATCCCTCGAAACCAAGAGCTTCAAACCCTTCTGAATTGACCATTGCATGCAACAAATCACGACGAGCTTTCACACTATTTGTCGAGATTGCATCGCGGTTTACCAACTCACTCCACACCAAAGGAGATGCACAAAAGAGGTCATCGGCCATCTCAGACGCAACTGGCGACAGTTTTGAACCGTGTTCTACGACTTGGTCTGTTCCATCATGCCATTTGGCAAGGGATACTGCCGCTTGCAGCTGATCTTCAAGATCTGCTCGTGTTGCGGCAAGTCGCGCATAAACCTCCCGGCGCGCCACCGCATCACCTGAGAGCTCATGTCGTTCTTTGACCTGCTCGAGTGCAACCAATTCACCAGAGAGTTCTGCAATTCGCTCGTGGTTGGAGGGGATTCCTACCATCACCGGCCAGGGCCGTAGCTTGGCGCAAGCTTGTGCCCGTATCCGCGCGGCTCGCGGACTCATCCCTTTGCTAGGCAACGCCAGGATGAATGCCCCAAATTCCCCCTTTTTAGGAGTGAAATCGGCGGCGATCTTCTCTGCCTGCTCAATGCTACAGAGAGAAAGCTCCATCCAACGCATCGAACCCGTCTCGTGGTAGTGCCGCTTGGCCACAACAGGGTGCAAGCCCATCAATTGAGCAAGACGTGAATAGTCAACGCCTGGAGATGCTGCCAAAGACTGAGCAATGGCCGCATCAATATCAAAGTCACTTCCTTCAAAGACAGACCACGCGCCTGTATATGACTTGTAAAGCGCCACCTTCAGGGCAGAAAGCTTTTGGAGTGCAGTTTCGAGTTCTGCGGATGTCTTGTCGAAGAACAAAGCACCAATGACAGCTGTATCTGCGGCCAGTCCCGAACCATTTCTAAAGAGGTCAATTATTGCGATGTTCTTGATTAAGGACACCAGCAACGGATCGCCGGTTTTAACCTCAGCACGCTCAACTGCTTCCACTGCCTGAGACCAACGATGCCCATCTGGTGACGCAAGGATTGCAGGCTCCAAGTTAGAGCGCAGGTAATCCCAATAGTCACTAGGACAATACCAACTAGCCTCGGTGACCAACGTGGAGTTCAGGTAAGAACGGAATCCGTAGGGTTCAACAGAGGACAGAAAGCCAAATGTGCTGCGTTCGTTTTGCCCGAATTGGCGCTTTGAAATTGGTCCAAGCAATGCTGCCATGGCCGGATGCAACGGCCAGCAGGCTTCCAGTGCCTTGGCGAAATTTTGTCCAACTGCTGGTCTACGTGTGCGAATTGCCTCAGCAATCGTTTGGGATGCATCAAGCATCCATTCGGGTCTGCGCTTAGCCTCAATTGCTCGGCCAATGAGTTCGACAACCTCGTCACTCGCGGCCACGAATGGCAAATCAATATATCGGCCTTGGATTTTCGCCCAATCGTCTCGCGTATCAATGCCCAACCGTGCGGAATATTGAGCAAATGATTGGTGAAGTACACCAACGACAACCAGACGACCTTCAGAACGAGCTGCAGCCTCGGCCAGTTCTTGGAAGAAATAGACGTCATCCCCAGTTCCAAGGGCAGATGCCTCCAGAAACTTACCCATCTCATCGATGATGACCAGCACACCGTCTTGCGGTCTTTTCTTGGCTTCGTCCAGCAGTTCTGCAATTAAGCTTTGTGCATTTGGTTTGCTACGGCCGTCAAAATTTTTATCCTGCGCATGGCGAAGCGAGGCAAAAAGATCCGAAACAACGCTACCTCGACGCCCCACCGCTGGAACGATCAGCCAGCCTTTACGGACCGGAAATGCTTTATCAAAAGCAGGCTTGGAATCCAACCGAAGGATCTCGCGAGCCTTCGTCCTGAGGTTCCTGTCAGAGTGCAGAGCACTTGCCAATGCAACTGCCAATGAGCTCTTACCGCCACCAAAAGGGCCAGTCCACGTGAAAGACCGCTGGTTTGTGGCCGAAAGCTGCTTGCACATGCCATCCACCACTGCATTTGCAGTGGCATGGCAGATGTACCCAGAGAGAGCATCCGCTCGTCCGATGTCTGCATCGACGCGGATGGAACGCTGATATTGGCGCGAAATTTGGACGATGTCCGACAACATCTCTTGCTTGTGTTCAGTCATAGGCGCGCCTGATCATGTTTTGGATGTCTTCGGAGGACAAATCTTTGCGGTGGACCTGACGTAGACCTGCAGAGTCAGTCCATTCGAGTTTGCGTCTAGTGAAATCCGACAAGGTCATTAACCTCTGCGCAATCGATTCCTCGTCAAGTTTAAAAACCCGTCCGGGAGATCCATCTGCATACGCAATGGTCTCAAAAGCCAAAGAGCTTTGGCCCTCGGCATTGCGGTTCCAGAAATCAACGAGTGCATACGCAAAGACTCCGTCATGCAGTGATGCCTTAGGCCCACGCCGGAATGCATATTGCCCTTTGTGCACCTCTTGCAAAAGACCCAACTCACCCAACAAGGGCTCAGCAAAATCCTCTGGAGAGCCACCTGCTGCTCGCGGTGCGTAACTACGCAAACACGTTTCCAAGTCTCGAGAAATCGTTGAGATAGACAAGCGATGCTTCGGATCAAGCTCTCTCGCATATCGAGCCAAGGGCTCTTCGAGTTCCTGACGCGTGAACGTTGGCGCGGTCACATGGTTAAACAACCACTGCCAAGTTGTAGAGCGGTAGCAACGACCCGCGAGTTGCCAATGAGCAAGCCAAGCCGTCGAAGGACTCTCTGCATAAGGATCAAGCCCCCCATCACACAGAATTTCTTTAGCTAGGCCTCGAAAACGGAAATCGTCCCCATCTTCATACATGACACCGCAAGCCAACGCCCAATGTCGTATGGAAGAGACCATGTTCTTGCCGACACCAAAATCAGCGATTGCACGCGCATCGGAGAAAGAGGACTTGGTGATCACACCATCGTCGACGGCTTGGTCATAAACTTTCTTCAGCCACATCTGCCGCAGCGGAAAAGTCTCGTGCCCCGAGAAGTGTGCAGACGATCCGCGTCGTTGTTTGGAGGTCTTATTCATGTTTTTGAGCCAATCGAACTGGTGGAGGTCACCAGTTGAATGATACCCCCAAAGCACTGTACAAATTAACAGATGCGGACAGGGATATCCCTCGGTTTTTATAACCATTCATGAGCACCACCAAAAAGCACTACAAATTGCTACTTTTCATTGGATTGCATCTCGTACCAACGCTGAATTTCCAGAAGCATCAGCGTTGTCTCTGTCGCATCTTGAGCCAATCGATCACAAGCAGTTCTATCAACTTTCATTAGGGGATCAGGTAGAGCGTCGGCGGAGCTCGCTTCAGCTCGATCGGCAGCTCTGGAAATGAGGGGCAAGGGGTACTGATCACCTGGGGAGTCGATCCGCATCCTGACAAGACCATCACGGACAACAGGGTGCAAATCAGCAAAAACAGCTTTTTTCCGGTCAAATTCATCAGAAATCTCCTTATTGATTACCGTTTGGCGTGAAATCACCTCTTGCACCTTGCTCGTCTGGCGGGCAACCTCGACGGCCCGAGACATTTCAAGTGCGTGCCCCTCGGTACGTTCCCGGGCAACACCAAACTGACACCCCACAACAAAGCAAGACGCCAAAGTAGCGGCCACAAACATCAAGCGCCATTGCACAAAGCCAATCCATGCGATCACATTCATGACGCCCCCTTATCAAGCCCATCAAGCTTGTGCCGAGTGATGATCCCTAGCACCTTGCTTACATAGTCCGGATCAGTGGCATAGCCCGCCTGAGCAAGCGCCCTGGCAAAGTTCTGGGCTGTGGCGCAACCAAAGCAAGCCTTGTATCGAGGGTTACGCTTGAGAAACGCTGCGTGATCATCAATGCTGACCTGCCAGCTCGGGTACTTGCGCCATAGGGCTGGCACCACAACCCATTGCCCCTTGATGAACTCCTTGGTGTTCATGCTCAGGGTCTGCCCGCGCCAAAGGCTGTCCGCCTTGATGCCAAAGAGGTTGTTGCCCGTCTTGGCCAGGGCAGACTCGCCCCAGCCAGACTCAAGTGCCGCCTGAGCAATCGTGATGCTGGCAGGAACACCTGTAGCTTTGGCTGATGCAACAGCAGCCGAGGTGAGTCGCATGATGAATTCACTTGGATTCACAGCAACTCCTTCACGTCTTTGGCCACCTGATCGATGGAATCATCTCGGCGCTTGTCGATGAAAGCAAATGTCCAACGCACCATCGCCCATCCGGGTAGACCACACGCAAAAATCAACCCACCCAAGGCGCAAAGCCCCATGGTTGAGAAAGCCCAGTGATGAAGCCCAAAGTGTTCGACGGTGATGGCACCACCACCGATACTGGACACCACGGTGCTGATCAGCCCAACGGCCCACTCGCGTTTGTTGCGAGGCGGGGTCATCAACATGACCACCACAGCTGCCAAGGTGGCGCCACTGGCTGCCGCAGCTGCGGAGCCTCCCAGTGCTTTGTAGGCAACCGCCGCTCCTGCGACCCCACTGCTTGTCGGTTCTGGCATTCTTAACTCCAAAAGAAAAGCCGCCAGGGCGAACCATGACGGCCAGTAACACAGAATGAAATGAAAGGCTTCTAAGCCAATCTATGCGGCAACCACCGCAATGGGAAACGCTTTTCGGACCTGCAGGACAGGACCCACGACCTGCATGTCCCCGCCAGACTCCACAAACGCAAGACTGATGACGTCAATCACGTTCTGTCGTGACGAGCGAATTGCATCAGCCTCAATCCGGGTCAGGATCAGCCCTTGGGTCTGGTAGTACAGAGCTGCTGCCATGACCGCCAGGTTGTGCGCGAACGAGTTGTCGCAGGCAGCGCGCCAGTAGCCGCCCTCCAGAAACAGGCAGGCCCCCTTGCAAAGTTGCACCACGGGACAACGCGGGCATTCGATTCGAGTGCTGAAGTGGTACGCCGTATTCAGCGCTATGTCGTCAAATTGTTCAACGTGACCGATCCTGTGATGAGTCGAAGCGCTCATGTTCTGGCAGGTCGTCACATTGCCTTTCATGTCCACGGCAATCGAGTCATCACGGTCCATGCCGCACTTTTGGCCCAAAGAGTTCAGCGGCCTGGACTGTGCCTGCGCTCGCATGAATTCGTCGACTTTGTCCCGCATCGTCCCCACCGACATGCCAGCACCTGTCACCAGTTCCCAGAACATCTGGTGACGGTATCGATCGAGATCAGCACCTTCCAGCGTTAACGATAGACCTCCCTGGTCATAGGGCAGCATCACTTCCTCGGTGGCCAGCACAATCGCCTGCACTGGCAGATCGAGCTTTTCAGCGAAAAACTCCCGAACCACCTTGAGGGATTGGTTGTGCCGATGAAGAACCGTGTTGAAGCTCATCCGATCGAGCGGCATGCGCCTGGATACCCATCGCTTGATCTGGACAAGCCTTTCAGGATCAACCAATGGATCCGGGCCACGGCATGACTGGGCAGGACCGTCATGGGACAAGCCGATCCCGATATCCAACGCTTCCACCCAAGCCAGTTTTTCGTCATCGAATAGCGATCCGTTTGTCACGATCGACAACTGAGCATTGGGATAGCGACGTTTGACTTCCTCACCCAGGGGCTTGAGCAATTTCCAGTAAACAAAGGGCTCTCCACCCCAGAACTCGATCTTGACGCCTGCCCCCCGGCCATCCTCTCCTCCAGCAAACCACCCCTCGAGTTGCTGCATGAAAGGCTGGACATCGTCCGGGTGCCCGTCAAGGTCATGTGGCTGGTGCGCCTGTGAGCAGTATTGGCAGGCGTAATTGCATTTGAGCCCCAGCTGCAGCTTGAGGTGGCGAATGGCCCTTGATTTTCCGGCCGGACTGGAGGGGTGGTGCAAGTGCCAGAAAGGCTGCCACTGCATGCCCTCCTGGCGAGCAAATGCCTGTGGCAATGGCAAAGGCTCTCCAGTGTCTTTCCAGACCAGGCTGGAGTCATCAGGGTTGTAGACGGCCTGTCGCTCAAACCCGTTCTTGCCATTGAGAGTGAGTGTGAATTTCATGAAAATGATTCCTCGAATGCGATGGGATATGCCTCTCGGCAAACCTGTGCCGGATCAGCACCCGGCATCGTTTGGATGTTGAAGACATGACGACCAGAAGCTTTGCCGTCGGGATTGGTGACCAACACAGTCATTCGCAGGTTGCTGTCGTCCACCCGGACCACATCCACCTCATAACCTGGGCGGGTTTGTAAATTCAATGACACGACGCCTCTCCTTTGAGCTCGGTGTACAGATCGCTGTAGTTGTGAGAGGCCACCCGAAGGGTCACCACCAGAAGGGTTCGTTCACCCTGGGCATTGAAGGGGTTGGTTTCATGCCAGATGCGCGATGGATGCAGGACCACCAGGCCGGGGAATGTTTCGATGTAGCGAACCTTCTCCCAAAATGGAAACCCCGCCATCGGGCGGGGGTCCTGCAAGATAAGTTCACCGTCACCGACGGTCCAGCTGCGTTGTTCCGGTGGACTTCGCCCTTGCCCGCAGTCCAGATAGAGACACAAGACATGGTCACAGGTGTGGTGGTAGTGGGGCTGAGCCCTCATGCCAGGCAGGTAATGCACAGGAATGCAACGAGCCTCGATTTTTAGCTCCTGGGCATTGCGCACACCATGTGCTTCGAGCAGGTAGTTGCGGTAGGTACTCTCTACCCAGAGTTTCCATGGATGCCAGACTGCCGGTGCATGCGCCTCATGATGGGCATGAAACAGATTGAGCTGGACCCTCAGCCGGACGTCCACATCGGGCAAGCCGTGCACGGGTGGATTGGTCTTGTGGTCATGAAATCTTTCGACCGTGTAGCGCCGAAGTTCATCCATTTCAGACTGAATCCAGGGCGCCGTGTCCTTGAGCACTGGCGTTGGCCAGAGGTATTCGATCATGGCGTCACCTCCGAACCAAACGCCACCGCGATACGCAAGGCGTTGCAATAGCGGGAGATCGGACGGGCAGCATGACGCATGCAGCCATTGATCTGCACCATCCGATTGGGTTTGACCATGACTGCCGCCTGGATTTCACCCAGATCGTCCAACATCACCAAATCCCCGCCCCAATCCGCACTCCACTCGGCTACCGGGTACCAGATCACGGACTTTGCCGTGTCCTGAAACTCAGTTGGGAAGTCCCTGTGCAGCGAAGCCTCATCTCCGAACGCTTGCACATTGACCCACAGGCGCGTGATCTCTGCGTTGGGAAAGAACTGATCTTTGACCTGCAGGGCCACTCGGGCCAGTGGTCCCCCCTGGGCCACGAACGCATTAAAAGTACGTTCTTGCTGCCATGCACCTGCGTCATAGTGGTGGTTGTGCTTTCCTGGCAGCACAAAATTCCGGTGCCAAAACACCCCAGGGGCATTGGCGTGCGCTTTCCAGCCAAACACCAGGTTCTGGCTCAACAACCACTGGCGACATTCGGCGGCCAGCTCGGGCTCGATCAAGCCATCAATGATTTGCATGGGCTTATCCCTCCAATGCCTGAACCCGGAACTCAAAATGGATCTCCACACTCGGCCGGGTGCCGTTGTAGGGATGGGAATGGTGCGCCAGGTAGCTCGGAAAAATCACCAGCAGGCCGGGGTACGGATGGATGATTTCCGAGCGCCAGCCTTCCCAGGGCAATTTGCGGCTGCCGTAAGCACCGCTGGGATTGACCAGCACAAAAGCGCCGGAGTAGTCCTGGCGAGAAGGATCTGGCCGAGCATTTCCGTCAATCCAATACACCGCCGAAAGATCGGTGTCTTCGGCATGCAGCGGAATGAACTGACCAGGTTGGGTGATGACCTCTCGGGCGGTTTGCCACACGGGTTCGCACTGGTAGGCGTGCCCAATGGCTTCACGAACTTGATTTACCAAGGGTCTGAAGACGTCACAGGAGCTTTCATGATCGATCAGGGACTGACGGCTTTTGCGCGCCCAGGGCTGCCCATCCCGATTGAGCCGCTGATGAAAATCCATCGCCCCTTTGAGCATCTGATCACGCAGGCCATCCTCAAAACTCAGTTGAACTTGGTAGACCCGAGCAGAAAACAGTTCGCGAATCATGAAAGGACCACCTGAGCATCGGCGCAGCCGGGGTAGAACTTGAAGCCCGCTTTCAATCGGACGGTGTCGCCAGCTTGAAGCCCCAAGGTCATGACGGTGGCTGTGGTCATCCCGCCCTGCGTTCGGCGTCGGCTGACGGGCAGATAACCATTGACCGACTCAAAGTGAATCTCTGCATCACGGTTGCTGGGATTGCCCAAGCCGTCGAGCATCTGCACAGTGAATTCGGCTGGATCCCCCGCTATGACATTTGCGGGGGCAATCACCCGCAAGTCTGGGAACTCCATTTCCCTTACCTGAGCAGATGACTGGTAATCGGTGTGTTCCACATCCGTGGAAGCCACACCTTCAACCAGACACCCTCCAAGTGTGGGATGAAGGTTCACCGTCACGAAGCATTCATCAAAGCTGCTGTCCGCAAAGGGCACGTTAAATCCGGTCAGGAAGTTACCGTTCCAGACATGCCCCGAAGCTTCTGGCGCTGTAAAACGCGTAGACAGGGTGTAGACATACAAGGGCAACGGATCGATGAGCCGTTTTTCTGCCCAGCGGTAACCGGTCATGAAGGACTGTCGGTCGGACCACCCTCGGTTGTTTCGCAGCTCACGATAGGCAAACAACTGCTCGGCAACCACCTGGTAAGCCACCCCCTCCACAGAAAAGTCAGAAGGTTGATCACTATCCGGACGGTGTCGCAAGCCAAAACGCATGAGCACCTGCTCAGCCGTCAGGTCCACTTTGAGATGAATGGCGTAGTCCAGCGCAGTCGAGAGCTTGCCCGCGCGCACAAGAAAAACTTTCATGTGGTTCACCTCTTTCAGCAGCAACCGCAGCAAGCACAGTTGCAATTGCAGTTTGTGCGGCAGTTGAAGGCCGTGTTGCCGCAATTGCAATTGGTGTAGCTGCCACAGTTGCAGTTGCAATTGCAAGCCCGGTACCAGCGGTGGTACTCGCCCCCGGCAATCTCGTCTTGGGCCAGGTAGTAGCCGTCGTAGTTGAAACCCGTGCTAGGTACAGCGTTGTAGGCATAGGTCGTCCCACCGGCCCCGTCGTATTGGGCCGAGTTGGCGCAATAGTTGAACCCCAGGCCCCAGGTCCACCAGCTGGTATTGGAGGGTTTCCAGTACGTATTGCCTGCGCAGTTGCCGGTCGGCAAGATGCCATTGCAGTTGCCCGCCAAGTCGTCGTAGTACTGGTTGCTGCGCCCCATCTCGCCAATGTCCTGTCCATCGTTCATGCGATAGCCAGTGTTGCGAGCGTTGTCCGCCGCACCAGACTGCGACGAGTAAATCACTGCGCCAGTACCCATGTACAGATGACCTGTCATCGTGTCACCGGCTTTGGCCAATCGACTGGACAAATCGATCGGTACGGTGGCATTGCCAGTGGCATCTGGGGTGTTGCCGTTGACTGAACGCACAAAGACTGTGGAGTCATAGCCGTCGAGCTTGTCGGCGTCGGTGGCCTTCGCCGTGATGCCCAGGTATACCGTGTTGTGGTTGTGACCCAGCGCCGCATATGCGGCATCGTGGTTGTGACCACTCAGTGCAAATCCGGTGGAGTCAATACCGTCCAGCAGATCAGCATTGGCCACCTTGCCCAACGTGGCCGACAGGTCAATGACCATCTTCCACGTGACAGGACTGACCACTGTGAGGATGTAGAGCTTTTGCTCATCGGTCCTGAAACACGGCATACCCTGCTGCAGATTCACCGTCGGGAACGCCGTACCACTGGAGAGCGACAGCGCCGTCTTGTCGTTGTTCAGAATCTGAGACAGCGAGTCCGAGAGCGTCGTGCTGGATGGGATTTCGGTGTAGTTTTGCATTCAGTAACCTTTCAATATCCCTGTGCAATCCAAGAGATGGCTCCCGTTACGCGGGCGCCAGAGGTGTTTTCCAAAACAGCGGTAAAGCCTGCGGTGGTGACCGTTCCAAGGATTCGTGGAATTGCCACGGTGGTACCGCCCTTGAAGGTCAGAGTGACCTCCGGCGATACGCGGAAAGTCCGCACAAAAATGACTGTCACGCCACTGGACGCGGTAACCACCTGCGCCGTGCCTCGATCGAACACATCGGGCACGTCCACAGTTACCCGCAGGCCATCGATGTAGCCTCGGTCTGCATTACTTGAAGTCAGGATTGCCCTGAAAAGCGCACGCTGGTAGGTGTAGTCGCCCTGGATGAAGTCCCGGAAATTGGTGTACCCGGGGGGGTGACCAGACTCCAGAATGTCCATGAAGTCCTGCTCGGTGATCTCGGTGTTGGCAACGATCATGTCGCTGATCACCCCATTGGCCCGGCGCCGGTACTGCTCGGCCAGACTAAAGGCCTCGCTGAGCTTCAAAGTCTGTGCGCGCCTGATCGCCTCGCCAATGGCAAAGCCTTCGTTGATGGCACGGCGGTACGCGACCGTTCGGCCCAGCGCCTCGGCCAGACTGAAGGCCTCGGAGATTTGCTTAACCTGCGACTTGACCAGTGCATCGCTCAGCCTGAAGTTTTCAGCCTGTGGCTTGGTCATCCCTTTGGAAGGCTTCTCGGAAAAACTCAGGCTCTCGGATACCCTCAGGATGAAAGCAATGAGGTCCGTGTAGGTCTCAGCCAGCGCCAGCGTCTCGTATTTGCGCAATACCAACTGCCGTGCCAGTCCCTCCCCCACCTGAAACGCCTCGAAGACGGCTTTGGTGCCCGTGCGGGCGTACTTTTCCGTGAACGTCAGGGACTCAACGAAACGCAGCACAAAGGCAATCAGGTCGGTGTAGGTCTCGACAAAGTTCAGGTTCTCGTACTTGTTGAGTGCCAAAGCCCGGCTGGATTTATCCGAGAAGGTCATGCTCTCAGAATTGCGCTTGATGCCCAATTTCTGAACCAACTCGGCAAAACTCAGGTCAGTGGCCACGCTCAGGGCGTAGACCGCCGGGTAGGCCGTTGTCCAGTTTTTGCCTGCCGTAGCGCTGCTCCAGGCAAACTTGCCGGAAGTCCAGGTGTAGTTGGCCCCCGGCGAGCTGGAGACGTTGACGGTCTCGGCCATATCAGGTTCCCGATCAGCTCATGGTGAAGGTGAAAACAGCCGTCAGACTGTCGTCCACGCCTTTGTTCACCACCGGGAACACGACCCGATCGAACATGGCGCCAGCAGAGGCCGCATTGAACACGCCCGCCTCGGTGAGCGCACCAGTGGCATCACCCGCTGGATAACTGGCCGTGAAAGTGAACACCTTGGTGCCAGCCGTGTGGGCATACGTGGCCGCATTGCGCTTGATTTCGGTGACCAGGGCAGTCTGAGTGGCAGCAGCGGCCGTGGAGCCAGTGCCCACCGCAATCCAGCCCATGACACCGGGGCGGCTGGCCGAATTGCCAATGGCATCGGCCACGAAGTCAAAGCCGCCATTGACGATGATGTTGTCCTTGTGCACCACCTCGACTTCGCCTGTGGGCTTGGCCAGCAGCAACGTGATTGAGCCTTTGATGCTCATGCCTTCTTCAATCATGGA
The DNA here is from genome assembly GCA_030680575.1 of Hylemonella sp. Lineage (GTDB taxonomy): Bacteria > Pseudomonadota > Gammaproteobacteria > Burkholderiales > Burkholderiaceae_C > Hylemonella. The sequence continues at coordinate 60,034 of JAUXVI010000045.1, read as the reverse complement.
GTTTTCCGTTTCTTCAAACAAAACGGGCGCTGCACCTTTCAATGCAACGCCCGGGTTGGGGTTCTGGGTTTACGTTCAATACAGCTTGAGGACGGTGTATCCGGCAGTGGGTTGCAAAGGGCTGCTTGCGCTTTGCACATCGCCGCCCATCTTTCCGACAAAGAGCCTGCGTTCAGTGGCCGTCTGACACACACCAACGCAAATTCGGTCGCTGACGCTCACGGGGTATGGCACGACGATTCGGTTGAACAGGTGGTCTTCCAGAAAGAAGCTGCCTACCGCCGCATCGAAGCCCACAAGCAGGCTCACCCCTGCACCAGATGCTGTCCAAATGATCGAGGTGGTGATTTGGTTCGGGATGAACCAAAAGCTCACATGGAACACCCCCGGGATGCTCACACCCCAGGAAACCCGAGTCGTGTCCTTGATGAGTACCCCACTGCCGTATCGCCCGTCGCCATAGCTCACGCCCACGGCCTCCCCGCTGTTAGGGCTGCCGTACCCTGCCAGCGCACCATTGAGGCGCCAGCCGTACAGCTCTCCGGCCTGCAATGCATCTTCGCGCGCCATCTGAAACCTCGCTTCGATGCTTTTGAGCGCACCGTCATAGGTCCATTGGCGTTTGGCAGCATTACTGCTCCAGACGTAGTTCGCTGTCGACCAGGTTTCCCTATCATCCAGCGTGGCCCCGATGCTGGCCAGCAGGGTGTTTTGCGCCCGGTAGCTGGTGGGCAGATTCACCTCGAACAAGTACTCGGACTGCGCCACTCCACTGTCCATGCGCAGCACATCCAGGCTGTTGACCGACTCGACCGATGCGAAATGCTTCACCCCTGGAAACCGGGTGGCCTGTGCATCGATGGTGACCAGCAGGTTGGCGTTCTGGGGCTGAGCCACCACCGTCGAGACGAAGGTGGCCTCGTCCGAATAGATGCCCGGCGAGGCGATTGCCTTGATCCAGAAATTACGCTCACCGTCAAAGCCCGAAGGCAATGTGAAGCTGCTGGACTTGACCTCTGCAATGAAGATTGAGGTGTCCCAGGCCGTGCCTTCTCGCAGCTCATAGGCCACCACCTCCGGCTCAGGATTGGGCAGCCAACGAAACTCCAGCCGGTTGGCCGACTGGACCACATCGAACTGCCGCACTGCGGCTGGTGCCAACAGGACCAACTCGAAGGTGGCGACATGCTGGCTGTACTTGCCAGAGGTATCAAAGGCTCGGATGAAGTAGTTGTACCGACCTGATTCACTTTGGTCATGCACGAGCTGGGTACCAGCGGTCTGCCCAACCAGCGTTCCCGCATCCCAGCCCGTGCCCACCCTCACCTCGTACCCCGCCAAATCGGCATCCGTGTTGGCGCTCCAGCTCAGCAGCAGATCGGTCGTGCGGCGCAGCACCACAAAGTCCTGCACGTCATCGGGCGGCTGTAGTTTGCCAAGGATGGTCTGGCTCAATGAGGCCGAGGCCCCAAGCTTGCCGGACACCCCCACAGCCCGAACCGTGAAAACATAATCCCCGGCCTCGGCGTTTCGAATCTCCAGATAGGTGCTCGAACTCCGGGGCAAGGTGACGGTGTTGCCGCCATTGACCCGATAGCTCACCTGGTACTCCAGGGCGCCGAAGACCTGCTCCCACCCCAACTGAATGAGTACCAGCGCCTGATCCTTGACCCGGTACAGGCTCTCGGTGACCAACAGGCCCGTGGGCGCCACAGGCGTTGTGGAGAGCACCGTGATATCACGCGGCTGCAGTGCCAGCCCCCGCTCAATGGCGTCATATTTACTCGGGTTGTGAGCCAGTGCAGTGACTTCATGAATGCCCGGCTCGCTCTCTGCGACCTGCACCACCCTGAACAATTGCGTCTCCACTTGCGTAGAGGCCAGCACCCAGATGGCACCCGCCTGAGGTGCCAAAGAGAATGCGCTGGTCACACCGACCGTGCGACCCGACAGGGATCCGACTTGGCGCTCCACCACCACTCCCGTGGGCAGCAGCACAGAGATGCGCCACGAACCGGCGGGCAGGTCCTGATCCAGCGTGACGCTTATCGTGGTGGCCGCAGCGATGCGTCCGCCCAAGCGCAGGCCACCCCGGCTGCTGTCAGCCACCTTGATGACATCGCCGGGACGCACAACAGCGCCTTCCAGCCCCGTGCGGAATGTGATGATTTCCGATTCGGACTGCTCGGAATACAGCAGCCACTTTCCCACCCGGTGAGCTTGACCTCGGGAGGTGCAGCCCATGGCCACCACATCGGCCTGAACCACGCCATAGCGGGCAATGCCTGCCATGTCTTCGACATATTCCACCTTCTGACGGTAGAAATCATCCGGATCCACCCAGCTGACCAAAGCAACCGTGTGCCGCGCCTTGGCGGATGACCCCTGATAGGCGAACTCGCCACCGATGACGTTGGCAGCCGTGAACTGGTAGACGGGATCCTGGGGCGCATCCTGCGTGACCGTGATTGCTCCGCCAGACCAATAAGCCATGCCCCTGAAAATCGAGGCCATGTCCTGCACCACCTTGTAGGCCTGCTCGCGGCTTTGCAGATACAGATTGCAGCTAAATCGCGGCTCATAGCCACCCAGTCCATTGGGCACGAGTTCGTCACAGTAACGCGCCACCCGGTACAGCGCCCACTTATCCACCTGCGACTCGGGAATGAAACTGCCCAGACCGTAGCGGGTATTGGTCACCAGGTCATAAAAGCACCAGGCAGGGTTGTCTGTCCACGCCACCTTGAAGGTGCCGTCCCAGATGCCGCTGTACGACCGGGTCTCGGGAGAGTAATTCGAGGGGATGCGAACGCGCAGGAGCTTGAGGTCATAGCTGCGCCTTGGAATCGAGGTGAACTGAGAGGCATCCACCCGCAAGGCCATCAATGCGCTGTTGGGGTAACGCAGCTTGCTTTCGATTACCTCGGTATACGAGTCCAGAAATGTCTTGTTTTGCAGGCTGGTCTGCGTCGAGTCGGCCGTGATGCGGCGCAGGCGCACATCCCAAGGACCAGCGCCAATGAGCGGGACGTAGTAGCTGCGCTGGTACCGCGAAGTGGTTTTGCCCGAGACCGTGTCGGAGACCACCTGCACATACCCGGCTCCCCGCGCCTGCACGTCGATCGCGTAGCTGACCGAAGTGCCGTTCAGGTCACCGTTGGTAGTGTCTTGCAGCGTGAGCGTCGGGATACTGACCTTGATGCGCACGGCATCCACGTCAGGGTCAGTGATGGAGCGCACCACCGGCTGATTGGCCTTGCACTCCACCCCAACAGCCACTTCGTTTTCCACAGCGGAGAAGCCGGGGATGTAGCTTTGTTGCTGGGTGCCAGGGCGGGTTTCGAGCGTTACCCCCGTGAAGTTGTAGCTGCCGTCCTGATTCTGGATAGGGGTGTCGTCCAGGTAGACGGATTGCAGGTTTGCGGCCAAGCCCTCAATCTCACCCTCGCAGACGAGGTCAACCACCCTGGCATAGGCCTTGGAGCGCAGGCTGTCGGGCGCTTCCTGCGCCACGCGAGCGCTGCCGCCACCACCTTTGCCACCACCACCTGCGCCAATGATCAGAGAAGTGCTCTGGGTGCTCATGCTGCGATTTCATCCACATCAATACCTGCGCTGATCACAGCAGAACCTACGATCAGCCGCCCGTAACCCACTGGCACGGGATGCCCTTGGGCCGTGGTGTTCACAGCGCCGTTGAAAACATAACTAGGCTGGTTGCCTGGCCGCTCAGAAGGGTCCTGGGCTTTGACGGTGGGGGCAATCATCTGTGCCACACCGCCCAGGATCATGGATGTGCCCACCGAATACAGAGTGGCCTGCGACAGGAAAGAACCTGCTGCGGCCCAGCCCATCGGGTTCCACCAGGACACGGCGATCAGGGCTGCGCCCAGCAGGATCTGACCCAGCCCGTTGCCACCGGCCCCGGACACGACCGGCGCGATGGTGATGCGCTGTCGGCCACTGGGCTCGTGTAGGCGATCAAGGCTCAGGGCTTCCCTTCCAGCCAGCACCCGGTAACCCACTCCCCGCTCACCCGAGGCGACCAGCGCCCGTTCGAAACCGGGGAAGTTGGCACAAAGGGCGCGCACGGCCTCAGCCGCCGAGGTCACCGCCATCCTGTGCCGACGCCCGAAGCGCTTGCCCAGTTCACCGAGAAGAAGGATCGTGACCATGCTGGTTTTCGTGCAGAAGTTCCTGCAAGAGTTGATGTCTCAGGGTGTGGGTGGTGATCTTTTGCCAGTAGCCGCCATAGACATCGCGGCTGGAGAGCCTGCCCTGCAGGTGGTGCAGGATGAGACCATCTCCCAGGTAAATGGCGGCGTGGTTGGGCACGGACGATGCGACCTGCATCAGCAGGACATCACCCAAATTCATTTCAGCTGGCTCCACCACATGAAAACCTGCGCCAGCAAAGTTGTCCAGGTACAGGTTTTCACCGCGCTTCCACCACTCATCAAAGCGGGTGAAATCCGGCAGATCGATGCCGCGCTCCTGGGCGTACCAGTCCCGGATCAGCGAGTAGCAGTCGAGCACGCCGTGCGACCACTCGCGCCCGACCAGCGGAGCGGCATAGCCTTGCGGGAGCAACTCGGTCCACTGCGCGGAGGGAAAACTCGCGATGAACCAGGGCAGCGCCGTGGCTTCGCATGCCACACGATCCGCCTGGCTGGGCTCAGGACTCAAGTTGGGGTGTGAGTGAAACACCCCCACGATCTCGCCAAGCTGGTCGGCGCGCACATAGTCCTCGGGGTGGATCACAAATTGATCGGTTCCCAAGCCAATATTGCGGCACGGAGCATAGGTCTCCCTGCCCTTGTGAATGACGAGCAAGCCACAGGCTTCGCGGGGAAATTCCCGAGCAGCATGGGCCAGCGCCAGCGTCTGGTTGGCATCGAGCATCACCGGATCAACCCCGCTGCAGGAAACCCGCCGAAGGGCAACTCGGCATTCACACCAAAGCGCTTCTGACAGGACGCCAGGCGTTTGCCACAGGCATCCTGCGCGCGGGAGATGACGGTTTCATCGTTAGCGTTGAAGTACGCTTTGCCGGTGTAACCGCATTCGGCACCTTGGTACTGCCAGGGACAGACGTTTTGCACGATCTGGCGCCGGGGCAATGACACCCCTTCCAGATCAAAGGCGGCGGCCAACTCGAACTCGACCACATCCCGGGTTTCCCGGGACTTGCGGTCAATGAAATACACGTCGTCAGCGAATTCAGCGGTAGCGTCCGCTGTCGGGTTAGACCCAGAGGAAAAGTTCACCGCATCCAGGTATTTCAGGAGCGTGCGCTTTCTGGTGACTTTGGCCCCCACCAGGTCCTGGTAGGACAGGATGAGTGCGGTGATGCTGCCCGTGACATTGGCCACCTTGAGTTTGGGACGCGGCACCTGGCCGTTGCCGTTGAACTCGAACCCTTCGGCTTGAATCGGAAACGGCTCGTAGGTGTTGCCCTGCCAGACCACTTGCTGACGCAGCTCATTGGTACCGGCATGAAACCTCACCACCCCCTCGTTGAACAGCGACAGGTCGAGCACGAAGAGCTCGATGACTGCGCTCGGGGCCAGTTTCTGAATTTCTGAAGTAATCGCTTGGCTGGTCATGACATATCAAACACCTGCCGGAAGGTGGCGTGGATGTTTTCCAGATTGGGCTCTTCGATGCTGCGGCTCCACTCCTCACAGAGGAACTTTCCAGCAATGCCGCTCGGAGTGGTCCAGTCAAAGGACTGGACTGCCCCTCTGGCACGCAAAAAGTTGTCGATCGCAGCGGCATCAGCCGTGGACTTGCCCCGAAATTCGAGCGACCAGATCTCAGGCTGGGTGTTGATGCCATAGGCCAGACGCTGCTCGTACCCGTCCCCAAAGGAGACCTTACGGACATTGGGTTTGAGGGTGAGGGACGCCCCAATCGAGGCGATCCATATGAATGTCGCCATGAGAATCCTTCAATACATCAATGCCGACGCGGGTCCAGCAGACCACCGGCCCGCTTTTGGTTGAGCAGCTCCTGGCGCACCGCGCTTGAAATCGCCCGCCCCAGGTCTTTGCCCTGCCCTGCGCTGCTGGTCACCCCACCCTCGGCTACGTTGACCGAGATATTGAAAACATCCCCGCCACCAGAGGCAGACTGGTTCATGGTCACGGGAATGGATCGACCATCAGGCAGCGGCACATAGGCCTCGGCCATGGAGCCCTCGCCAAAGACCGCCAACTGAGGCGTTGTGGCCACCCCGCCACTGGCGTAGGCCCGCAAAGGCAAAGGGCCCGATGAGGTCATGATCCCGCCATCGGCGAACCCGAACATGCTTCCCAGCGCCTTGGCCATGGGCAGCGTGATGGCACGCTGGATCTGAATGCGGATCAGGTCAGAGATGATGGAGGTGGCCAGCGACTTGAAGTCGAGCTTGCCCGTCATCACGAAGTTGGTGAGCGCATCCGTCATCCCATTGAACGCCTTGGTGGTCACCGCCTCCATCTGCTTGCCCACCTGCTCGGTTTCTTCACCCAGGGTGCGAAGCGCCTTGGAGAAGCCTGCGCCAGGGTCTGACAACTCAAGGGCCCGTTGCCCCAACAAGGTCGCTCCATCGGCTGCCTGACGGGCCGCCTCCTCAATGCGCCGAAACGATTCGGCCAACTTGTCGTTGCCAGGCGTGGCCTCCACCAGCTCTCTGGCCTTGGCCGCGAAATCCGCCAACTCATCGGCGCTGGAGCACCTGGCAGCGGACAGACGTTTCAGCGCATCAATCTCGCTGATCGATCCAGTCTCACGTAGGACCTTGATCTGCTCTTCACTCGATCGCAGCTGACCCTGGCTCCTGGCCACCTGCTCCTGCAGGTCTTTGAGTGCTTCACCCGGCAGCTTGATTTCACGCTCGAGATTAGACTGCTGGGCTTCACGCTCGAGCTTTTCTCGGCGAAGGGTGATTTCTGAGAGTTTGTCCTGGAGCTTCAATTTGTCCTGGGCTGTCTTGGCCACGGTGGCCAGTCCACGCTTCAAGATGGACTCTTCCTGCGCATACAACTCGCCCAGGCGGTCCGTGAATTCCTGCTGGGCGTTCAGCCGGGCCTCACTGGCCTCCTTGTAGCTGATGTAACCCTGCCCCTCATAGAGGTCGACGATCTTTTGACGGTCCTTCAGAAGGCCCGTTTCCACATCGGTCAGACCCTGCAGCTGCTTGATGTCGCTCTCAATCTTGGCCATGGCCGCTGCGGTGAGCGCACCAGTTGCCGAGTTGTAGTTGAGCTTGGGCTTTTTGGCTTCGGACGCAGCCTCGGCTTCTCCCTTGTTGATCGCATCGAAACGCTCCTTGACTGCATTTGCGAGCAAAGGCATCTTCCAGAGGTCAACGTAGGTCTGATTGGCCTTCTCAACGATCGCGTTGCGTTTTTCCAATGCGGTCTTGAGGGTGGCCTGGTTTTCCTCGGAAAACGGGTTCAGTCCCTTGCCACCGGCGAGGAACGTGCCGAGCAGCTCAATATCGGCCCAGACCGCCTCGAAGCTGCCCATGATCGCCTTGGCCATCTGGATCACACCTCGCAGCGCGTCGATCACGATGGCAATGCCATACGCCGTGTCCTGCGCCCAGGTCTTGAGCGTGCCATCGTCTCGCAGCTTGACCATGGCCTCAGCCGTGTTGTACGTGCCCAGCATCACTGCCTTGAGCTCACCGACCAATTCTTCGAGTGCAGGCAGCGCCGCCGTCACGATGGTCTGGGCGACGAAGTTGTGCTCGGCCCGCATGCGGCCCAGCGCCTTCGAGGCTTTCTCGGCAGATTCGATCTCTGCTTCAGTGAGCCGGATGTTCAGGTCCTGGTTGGCAGCCAGGTCTTTGAGGAAGGGCAGCAGCCCCGCCCCAGATTTGCCAAACAGTTCAAGCGCAATTGCCGTCTTGCCTGCCCCGTCCTCGAAATTGGACAGTTTCAGGGCAATGTCATTCATGACCTCGGCCGGATCGCGCAGGTTTCCCCCTGCATCCTTGGCCTTGATGCCCAGAAACTGCAGGGCCTGAGAAGCACCCTTGGTCTCATCGTCCACCCCGGCCAGACCCTTGGAGAGCTTGGTCAGGCCTACGCCGATCTGCTCCATCGCCACGCCAGAGATGGTGGCCACCGGTGCAAAGCCGGACAGGGCCGTGGCGCTCGCCCCGGTCTGCTCGGCCAGATCCTGCAGGGCGGCCACCGTTTCCAGTGTGTGGGCCACCAACTCTTTGAGTGCCCCCACCGACTCCACGCCGATGGCGATGGCAAAGGTGGTTTTGGCGACTTCGGCCACTTTTTCGAGAGAGCCACGCATGGATTCCGCGTGACGCTCCAAAAGCAATGCACTCTTGCCCAGGTCTTCGCGGAAATCGGCCGTTTCCGCTGCAAGTTTGACCACGAGGGAGCCGATATCAGCCATGCTGTGATTGCCTTATGTGGACCTTGTGCGCGAACATGGCCTTGAACCGGGCCACATTGAGCTGTGTTTCGTCTTGAGGTTGGGTGGGTTGCGGTTTTTCGAGGAACGGCATGAAGTCTTCTGGCCGAAACGGCCCCGCATCCTTGGCCCGGTGGGCATTGGCAAAGGTGGAGGCCACCACGCCGGACCTGTAATCGGCCCGGTAGTCCCCGAAGGGCTCGAGCTGGTAGTACGCCATCCACTCGGTCAGCTCGTCAGATCCCATCGATGCGAGCATCTCGCGCACCGGCAAGCCCAAAGCCAGCGCCAGCCGGAACACAAAGCGCCGCGAAGGATGGGCGATCAGGCGTTTTTTGCGGCGTCCACCTGATCAGCGCCAATGCCGTTCAGACGCTGGGACACGGCAAACACACGGTCCAGTGCCTTGGCGCTCTTGCCACCGAGCGCCGTGATGTCACCATCGCTGAAAAGACGGTTGCCCATCTCGTCGCACAAGGTGAGCGAGACCAGGCGGGCACGCACGTTCTCAAGGCGACCTTCCTTGCCAATCAAGCTGGCCTCAAAGGCATCACGGTCGGTACCGGTCATGGTGCGCACCTGCACCTCACCGCCCCACTCCGGGACTTGGACAGTTTCACGGGGCAGATCTTCGCTCTGTAGGATTTGTTCACGGGTCAACATGGATGTGTCTCTCTTTAAGCTTCGGTGATGTCGCCATCGATTTCGATGGTCACGGAGGCCTGCACGACTGCATCCACACCGCCTTGCACGCTGAAGTGCGTGACATAGCCGTAGAAGGTCCAGGTGGCAGGGTTGGTGTCGGTAAAAGTGATCTTGAACTGGCGGCGCACCCGGTTGGCCCGGTCGGTTCTCAGGCCCTGGTGCACCAGATCGTCGGGGTTGTAGTGCAGGGTCAGGGACAACTGCCCCTCGTCGCGCAGGCCCACGCGCTTTTCCTTGGCGGTGGACGCCAGATTGGTCACGTCGATCACGGCGGCCTGCCCGCCAGGGCCTTGAAACGAGACCACGTTGGGGATGGTTTCAAAGGCGGTGGTGCCAAACCGGGCAATGGCGATGCCCTGCGCGGTGATTGCGGTGCTGCTCATGCAGATGCTCCTTGTTTCAAGGTGAACCCACCGGCCGGTGGTAGGTGTAGTCCACGCTCACCCGGTACAGCCGGGCCTGATCTTCAAATTCACTCAGCCCCATGCGCACATCGGCGACGGTGCTCTTGTCAGCCAAAAGCGCAGCCAGGACCTGGTCTTGCAGGTGCAAGGCCTCCTGGTACGTTCTGGCGTAGGTGTCGACCTGCACGCGAACGCGCTGCAGGCCATGCGGTCCATCGATGCCGAAGATGTGCTCCTGCACGATGGGCGTGTAGACAACGGCCGGGTACTGGGTGTTTTCTGCAGCGACAAGCGCGTAGACCTCACCTCCGGCCAGATCCTTGATGGCGTCAAAGAAATCCTGCATGGCTACTTCCTCTGCTGACCTCTGTAAAGGTTCTTGGCTTCCAGCTCAATGCGCTCACTCAACCGGTCCTTCATGGCCTGCACCGCTTCACGCCGCTTGGCTTCCAGGGCAGGTCGCAGGAATGGCCGCGCGCGCATTTTTCGGGTGCCAAACTCCACGAAACGCCAGTACCAGGCATCCTGCGAGAGGTTGCCCTTCTTGCCCTGCTTGCGGTACTTCTTGCCGTGGCGCACCGTCACAAAGAAGGTCTGGCGCGTGAGGCTGGAGAGCTCGGGGATCTGTTTCATGATGACCGAGCGCTTGAGCGTGCCCGGTGGCGGCTGATTGGGTCCCAGGACTTCGGCCGCTTTGGGTGCACGCATGCGAGCTTCATCACGGATGACCTTGGCTCCGGCATAGACCGAGACGCGCAGACCGTTCTTGGCCACCCGGTCAGGCAATTCGCGCAGGGCTTTGGCCAATTCAGCCAAGCCCTCCACTTTGAAGCGTTCATGCTTAGCCATCGTCCAGACCTTCGCTGGCCAGCAGGATGACCAGGACGCGCTTTTCGTCCTCGTTCAGGGCCGAATGGATGTTGAAGATCCGGGACTTGTAGAGCACCCTGTACTGGGCCACCAGCTGAGGGTTGTCAAAAATGCTCTGGTAGCGCACCGTGATCTGGTGCGTGAGTTCGGCCGAGATGCGGCTAGCGATCACGGCCTCTCGTCCGGACAAAGGCTGGATGTCTGCCCACACGGTAGCCACATCGATCCATGTCCGACTGGGTGCACCCAGGCTGTCTTTAATGGTGCTGGGGCGCTGAATCTTGATGCGGCGGCCCAGCGTTCCGGCTCCGATCGGGTTCATATCAGGGGTACCTTGTAGGGATCGAGCAGGCCATCGATGAAAGGCAAAGGGTCAATGCGCCCTCGCGTCATCGATGCCACCTCCTCGCGGTGAACGTACAGAGAGCCCAGGCGCAGCTTGATCCAGGTCTTGATGCCCTCGGGCACTACCGAAGCATTGCCGTACCCTGCATCAAAGATCACGCTCACAGCCCCGATCTGAGGCAGGGAAATCGGCCAGATCTGCCCGAACACGGGGGTGATGCGGGCAGGCTCGCAGGCACTGTCAACGGTGTAGTTCGCTGCTGGCATGACCTGCCAGGCACCCGCCATGTCCAGATAGCGGATTTCCACCACCGATTGCACGGGCGATTTGGGCAGCAAAACAGCGTGCCCGGGCAGCGTGAAGGTCTGCCCTGCGGGCACGCCCATGAGGCTCGGTCCAGGAAAGCTGTCGAGCACCATCCGCCAGCGAGCCGTGACGAGTTGTCGATTGGTCAGCGTCTCGGCCGCCTGTCGGGCGGCCGAGATCAGGACCTGAATCAGGCTGTCGTCGTCATCGAAGTCCACCCGCAGGTGGAGCTTGGCTTCGGCAAGCGAAACCGGCTCTCCTGCAGGAGGGGTGATCAACTGCATAGGCATGCATTGCTCTCCCCGATTTCTTAGACCACCTGGACCACAGCGGCCTGGTTATTGGCGTCGCCCGGCGCAAACCGGGGATTGACGCCAAGCACCTGGGCTGCGGTCAGACTGGCGGCCACGCCCACGGTCACCGACAGGCGAACATAGGCATAGCCATTGGTCACATCCAGGTCTTCAGGGCGCAGATTGATCAGCGCCTGCTTGGCCGAGCCACTGGCTGCCTGGGTGAGCTGCGTGATGGCCTTGCCCGTCAGGTCCTTGGCACCGGTGCCCGAGGCATCCTGGGCCTGCTGGAGCTTGGCGTCGAGCGTGGCATTGGTGCCCAAAGCGCCGCTTTGCACAAGCGCCAGCAGGTTGTGATGGTTACCGGCCGAGATCCAGCCGGTAGAGGTGGTGCCGACGGCCTGGCTGGCCGGGTCGATGGTGGCCAGAACCGAGAACAGCTCGCTGCCTTTTGCATTGGGAAACATGAGATTTCTCCTTGATGGTCAGGCGCCAGCTCAGCGAGCGCCCAGTTGGACAAAGGGCGACAGGGTCGTGTTGCCCTTGGCGGGGGTGATCGGCGCAGCGATCTTGGATTGGCCATCCATGCGGAACGTGGTGCGGAAAGCCGTGAGGTCCGCATCGAAGTACAGGTGCATGGAAGTGGCTGTCTGCATGCCCCCCGCCTTGGTGATGGTCTGGTAGTACGACAGGTCCGCCAGGAGCACATCGCCTGCAGAGGAGAAGGTGTTGGCGTGCTGGGAGACGATCACCGGACGGCCGAGCAGCGTGCCGTAGGGCGAAACCTGAATGCCACCCGGGTTCATGCCGGTGGGCAGGTAGATCGGGTAGTTGCCCAGGGTCAGCGTAAAAAGCGCTGGGAGCACATCGTTGTTGACGATCCAGACCGCCTTGCCAAACGAGCCGGGTGGCAGGCGCGAGATCATCTTGGCCAGGTTCTGGGCCAAGAGCGTCTGCGTGGCCTGACCCGATTCCTTGGCCACGGTCACCGTGGTGGCGTTGCTCATGCAGCCCACCGGCAGGCCAGTACCCGAGCCGAACAGGATCGATTCGTTGGTCTTCCAGCGAATGGAGGTGGCGATCTTGTCGGGCAGGTAGGTCGACAGGGCATTCGTGTCGTCCAGCAATTCGTCGGTCACCGGCACCAGGGCCATGAGCTTTTTGAGGCGCAGGGTCGACAGGCCAAGCACCGGCTTGGTACCGATGGCAGAAGCCGCTTCACCTTGCCAGTAGGCACGGATGCCGTTGGTACCCCAGGGCGTGGTCTCATCCTTGGGGAAGGCCATGGTGTTGCCCGTGATCTCCACGTTGTCGGTCATCGGCAGCAGGGAGTCCTCGCCCAAAGACAACTGGAAGATTTCCTGGGCGAACTGGGGCGGTACCAGAAAGCCGCCGTCCTGGGCCGAGCCTTCATTACCGAAGGTGGCAGGCGCCACTGCGTTTCGGCCCGAGCCGATCAGGAGGCGCTCATCGATCGAAGCGCCGGGGTTTTGCGCCTGGCGCACGGTCTTGAGGAAGTCGCCCACACTCTTGAACCCGTGCTTGGGGTCAGAGGCGGCGTTATCCACCACCGTGATCACAGAGGCCGTGGTCAGTTGAGAGGGATGGTTCATCTGTGCCTCTTCGGCAATCAGGGCAGCTTCACGGTCAATGGCGGCTGAAGTCGCTTCGATCCTGGCCTTAAGGGCGTCGAAGGCAGCGACCTCTTCGTCGTTCATGTCGCGCTGCTCAGCGGCAGCGATGTCAGTCAGGGCGCGCGCGTCCTTGACCAGGGTGGCTTTGCGAGACTGAAGCTCGCGCAATTGCTTGCTCATTGGTTTATCTCCAGAAATGAAAAAGCCGCCTGGTCGAAATGACTCAAGGCGGCGACAGGGATCACGACCAACGGGTCGCAGGGGGGCGCAGCCCTCAACGGAGGACTGAAAGGGAAAGGGTTGAAATCAGGCCAGCATCAAACCAGTGCGAGAGCGTCCCGGGCTTGTTTCAGGCGAGATTGACTTTTCTGAGGCTGGCTTCGAACGGCGTTGCCTGTGACCTTGGTCTGCATGCGGGCCAGAACATCGTCAAAGGATGCAATGCCATCGACCATGCGCTGCGCCTGGGCAGCATCAGCTCCGAGCACCCGACCTTCGCCCATGCCGTTTCGGACATCGTCGACCGACACGCCCCGGCCAACAGCTACAGCCTGTATGAAGGCGTTGTAGTAGTCGTCCACACGAGACTGCATGAAGGCCTGGGCCTCCGGGTCCAGTGGCACATAGGGGTTGCCCTCGACCTTGAACTTGCCAGCTGAGACCAGGGTGGTTTTGACGCCCTCCTCTTCCAGCGCTTTCGAATAGTCAAAGTGCGCCTGCCACACGCCAATGGAGCCCACCTCACCACCAGGGGTAACGTAGAACTCACTGGCAGAGCAGCCGATCCAGTAAGCCGCCGAGGCAGCCAGGCTGTTGGCCACAGCCACCACAGGCTTCTGGGCTCGGGCCTTGACGATCTCCGAGGCGAGTTCGGCAACGCCATACACGCTGCCGCCGGGGCTGTCGATGTCGATCAGGATCTGGCCCACCGTGTCGTCGGCCAGGACCTGGCGCAAGGCCGAGGTGAATTGCTGGGTGCTGGTGCTGCCAGGGCCAGAGATGTCATCAATCATGTTGCCCCGCTGCGTGACCACGCCATACAGGGGCAGCACGGCAATGCCAGAGCCAGCATTTGCAGCAGCCATCTGTTTGCGGGTATCGCGCAGCACCCGGTCCGACTGGATCTGAAACATGGCTTCGTCAGTTGGCGGCTCGCCCGCAGACCAGCGGGTCAAGACACCGGCCATGGCCTGGAGCCGCTCGGGCATCAGGGCCCACGGGGTGGTCAGAATTTCGGAAAGCAAAAGTTGCCTGTTCATGTGTGTATTCCCAAATGGATGAGGGACCGGGACAGCGCCGGTTCATTCTCGAGTGATGGAGCGCCCTGCGCCCAGTCCAGCACCGCCGATGGAGGCAGGCTGAAGGTCTGGGCGATGAGGTCAATTTCGTTGGTGCCCAGGGCACCCTTTTTGCAAATTCGCCGGGCCAGCCGGTGGGCGTTGGACTCAACCAGCTTTCGCAGGCGTAAGCTCAACTGCTGGTATGGTTCAGGACTGGCATCGGTGTCGGCATCCTGAGATTCGATTTCCGCGTCCTCTGCGTCATCCTCTTCGACCATGTTCAGCGGCCGCAGCGGTTGATCGAGCCCTGCGATCGGGTTGAGGTTTTCCGAGATGCGGGCCTCGTTGCGGGTGAGCCAGCCGTTCTGGATGCCGCTTTGGTAGTACGCCGAGCGGCTGGCCGCATCCCCTCGCATCAGATTGGCAAAGTCAAACTCGATCTCCAGGGCGTCTCCATCTGGGAGTAGGTCAGATTCGATGGATGCTTCCCAGCGCTCTGCCCAGGGCGTCATGGTGTGCATGACGAATTCCAGGCTTTGCTGCTCGATGTTGGAGAACGTCGCCCGGTCCAGGTCCGCAATCATGTGTGGCGGCACTCTGAACAATCGGGCGATGTCTGTTATTTGGAACTTGCGCAGCTCCAGGAACTGAGCGTCCTTGTTCGTGACGCCCACCTCGTGAAACTTCATGCCGTTTTCAAGCACCAGGACCTTGCCCCGGTTCGAACCAGACTGCGCCGCCTGGTAGGACTCCCGAAACACCCGCTTGGCCTCTGGGTCCTTGAAGGTGCCCGGGAACTCGATCCAGCCCCCCGTGGGTTTGGCATCGTTGGAGAAGAACCGAGCCCCGTAGTCCTGCGCGGCCAGCGCCATACCCAGGCTTTCTCGCGAGAGATCAATGGGGCTCAGGCCAATCAGCCCATCCGAAGACAGGCCCCTCAGATGCCAGACCTCCCCACGAGGAAGGACGATCTCGGAGCCTGCCTGATCCCGGATGCGGTAGCGGTAGTCGCCAGAGGACAGCAGCTCCATGCGCACCCGGTCAGGGTGAATCGGGATCAGCTCGGTGATCTCCCCCCGGCTGTTGGCCAGGATCTGGCAGAAGGCATTCCCCCTCAGAGCCAGATGCCCCTGCAACATCTCGCGCCACTCGAACGGGTTCTGGTATCGGTTGGGCCGTTTGCCCAACAACTGGTAGAGCCAGTGGTCCGTCACCCGGTCCTTGCCGCCGTCCTTGCGGGGCCGGTAGACCACCAGGGGGAGCGACGCCATGGTCTCCGAGAGAATGCGTACGCAAGCGTAGACCGCAGCCAGGCGCATGGCCGAATCGGCCGAGACACGCATGCCGGAGATACTTCGAGCCGAGACTGGCTCAAAGTAAAAGTCTCCCCAGGGCGAGCGATCACTTTGGACTCCAATCCTGGAGGCTCTGAAGCGGTCAAAGAAGTTAAAAATTCCCATGACGTCAGAGCACCATCAACTCATAGTCGGATCCCAGCACCACCGATTCGCCCGGTTTGATCGCCCGTGATAGGGCCATGATCAGTGCCACGATACCGTCTATCTTGTTTTCTGGTCTTTCCTTCCTTGGATAGATGTTGTCTTTGACGTCCGTGTGGGCAACCACGTTGCTGGCCATCCAGGCCAGCACCGGGTCTCCGTCATGAACGAGCTTCTTTTGCAGGACCAAGGCCTCAAGCGTCTTCATCGGCTCGCTGAAGTTCAGCACCGTGGGGCGCACTTCAATCATGGGCAGGCCCTCGGACAACATCCGTGTGGACAGCTGCGTGGCCTGGAACGGGTCAAAGGCCACGGCTTGCACTGAAAACCGTGACGAGATGTCCAGCAGATCGGCTTCGATCCAGCTGAAATCGATCACGTTGCCTGGCGTCACCGACAGGCGTCCTGTGTGGGCCCAGCCCTCGTATTGGCTGTTACCCGCCGCCTGGACCGTGTCCTCAGGCAGGTAGTACTTGCCAAACACCGCATATGCGTCTGGTGTGTCAGGGTGCTCGAACACCATGACGAGCGCCGCGATGTCCGTCTTGCTGGCCAGATCCAGACCGAGCCAGCAGGGCCGGCCCAGGAACTGATCGAGCTCAAGATCGGGATTGGCACTGGCATCCCAGGACCGCATGTCCATCCAGGCCGTGTCTGCACTCACCCATTCGTTGAGGTGCTTCGTCTTGAAGTTGTTGACCGCGCTGGGCAACTGCATGGCCTTGGCCTGCAGGGGAACCAGGATCTCCTCGCGCACTGAGATGCCCCAATTGGGGTTGGCTTTGATGAGCGAGTTCTTGGCGGCCCAGTCATCACCTTCATCGAGCCCATAGATGATCCCGAACTGGGAGTCGTCTTCGAACACCCTGTTGAGCAGCTTTGTGACAAAGCTTCGGACCTCATAGCAGATGCCCGATCGGTTGCTGCCAGCCGTGGTGATCACCCACAGCAGTGAGTTGTCCCGCTTGCCGGTACCGGTCTCCACCACGTCATAGACCGTTCGGGTTTTGTGGGCGTGCAACTCGTCGATGCAACCGAAGTGGATGTTCAAGCCGTCGAGCGTGGAGCCTTCTGCCGAGAGCGCCTCGAACTTGGAGCCGGTCTGAAGCACATGCATGTTGTGCGCTCCGACGTTCACAGCAAAACGGTTCCTGAAACCCGGGCTCAGGCGCGCCATGGTCTGAGCATCGCCAAAGACGATGCGGGCCTGATCGCGGGTGGTGGCCAGCGAATACACCTCAGCGCCACCCTCGCGGTCGGCTGCCAGCATGTACAGGCCAACTGCCGAGGACAGGGTGGACTTGGCGTTGCCCCGAGGCACCTCGATGTAGGAGCGCCTGAAGCGGCGCTTGCCGTCCGATTTGACCCACCCGAAGACCGTGGACAGGATGAACACCTGCCAGGGCTCCAGAACAATCATCTTGCTGGCCAGTGGGCCTTTGACGTGGGGCAATCGCTCAATGAAGGCGCACAGGTTGTCCGCTGGGCGGTAGGGCCTGCCATAGCGGTCAAGCAGTTCCGGATTGAACTGGTAGAGACTGCTCTTGCGCTTGAAGCGGATCAGGTCATCGAGTTGGCGTTTGCAGGCTTTCTGGACCCACTCGCAGGTCAGGATCTCATGAGAGACAACGCGCTCAGCATATTGTTTGGCGCTCGCAGCGTATGTGCTCATCCTGTTTCCCTTTGGGTCAACCCACGATGTCCTCCCAGAGATCGAGCTCCTCGCCCGGGCGTTCGTTTGGAATGGAGATGCGCGAGCGAGATGCCGGGGTGAAACCCATCTCGATCGCAGCTTTGGTCATGATCTGGGCTTGCTTGTTCGCAATGGCCAGGTAAGGCGACTGCATGGGCACGCCGCTATGGGGCGCCTTTACCAAGAGACCGGTTTTGCCGATGCCCGCCTGGGCCTGCCGGTAGAGATCTGCGGCACAAGCCCAGATCTCCAGCACGGACATGTCGAGCTTGCGGATCAGCGTGGGCGGAGCACATTCAAGTGCGTAGCGCCAAGCGGCTTTGGCCCCCTCTGGCATGTAGTCCGGGGGCTCGACCAGCAAGCCCTCTGGTACAGGCTCGTGGTAGTTGGTCCGGCATGGTTGCAAGGTCCCTTTGATCTGTTTGACTTGAGTCGGTAGCGGCTTGCGTCCACCCATAAATCACCCGCTTGGTTTGATGTTCATCTGATGCACGGCCTTTTCTGCAGGCTTTGGGGGATACCCCCCCTTGTTCAATTTGCACGCACAAAAATTTGCGCAGGCCAACGCATCTTCGAAGGCAGTCTGTAGAGATTCATCCCCCCTACCCCCTCAGGACGGGGTCACTGGCGCGAGGACGCGGTCTCTGAGGCGGTCTTGGCGTTGTGACAGGGCACGCACAGGCTCTGCAGGTTCGCTCGCTCAAAGCGCTCACCGCCTTCTTTGACTGGAACGATGTGGTCAACGACTTTGGCCGGTTGCAACAGCCCCTTCGCTTGGCACCTGCAGCAAAGCGGGTTATCCCGTAACACCGCTGCACGGGTGTTGCGCCACCTGGCCGATTGATAGAAGCCGAGCTCGGTGTCGAACCCGCGCCGCGCACGTCCGTATTCACGGTGCACTTGCGACTGGTGATTGGCGCAGTAACCAGGTACGTTGAGCACCTGTGCGCAACCCGGGTAACGGCATGGAGTGGGCGCACTTCTCGGCATCTCAATCGTCTTTCAAGGAATAAGCGACAGCTTCAAAAATTGACTTGGCTTCATCTTGATTCAGAGCGTCAATCCATCACATTGGATGAACGAAAGGAACCAAGCCAATGAAACAAAACAAGGACCTGAACAAGCTGCTCGAGCAGATCGCCAAAGAGCACTTGTTCATCGAGACGCTGGAGACACAACACAGCGATCGCCTGGACTTCCACGACGTCGCAGTCTGGTGCATCAAGAGCGCGATGGAGGCTGCTTACGCCGCAGGGATCGAAGCAGGAAAAAGCACATCAACAACATCGAAAGGCAAACAATGAAACTCACGGACACCCAACGCGCGCTGCTTGAAGCGGCTGCGCAGCATCCACAAAAGAAACTGACGAACTTCCCCGACACCCTCAAGGGCGGGGCTCGCATCAAGGTGCTCACCTCGATGCACAACGCCGAGCTCATCGAGCCAAGCGCCGCAGAGCCTGCGGTGTACGTGGCCACAGCCACAGGGCTGCAGGCGATTGGGATCACAGTCCAGGCGCCGCGCGCCAAACGCGAAGGCACCAAGCAAGCCGTACTGATTGAGCTTCTCACACGCGCAGAAGGTGCCACGCTGGCCCAGATGACCGAGGCAACAGGCTGGCAGGTCCACACGGTGCGAGGCACCATGGCTGGAGCCCTCAAAAAGAAGCTGGGCCTGGAGATCACTTCAGAGAAGCAACCCGGCACTGACCGCATCTACCGCATCACCAACCAAGCTGCCTGAGGCTCACATGAAAACCATGACCATCACAATTGAACGCAAGCCTCTGACCATCCAGTTCGATGGCAAGGACATGGAGGTCGAAGAGCTCAGCATCCGCCTGCCCTTTGGCCGCAAGCCCGCCACCATGAGCGAGATCGCTGGCAGCGAAGACTGCACCGTCTACATCACCGAGACTCACGAGATAGAACCAGCAGAGTTCGACCGATTTGCAGTGAACCTGCTCCAGTCTCGCGACTGGCTCAATGGCAAGGGTGGCTATTACGGAGATGGCAGGCTGTGTGTCGAAGTGCATGCACCCGGTCGCCCTTACCTCTTCATCGATCCCTCTGGGTCGAACTACGGTCGCTATTGCGCACGCCTTGGTTGATCAGTCTGCAGAAGAAAGTCAATGAATCGCTCCGCCGTGGACCAGCTCACGCAGAGCCTTGTCCGGAAATACTGCGCCTTTGTAGAGTGGACCGCACGGCGTACCGGCCAACTTAAGAGACAAAGCGACCGGATCGACTGATCCATCCTGGTCACGGTAGCCCTCAGCCAGAAACACAAACTCGTTCATCACGCCTAAAACGCTGCGGTTGGCGGTCTTGGCATAGACCACCTCACCCATGCCACTGATTTCTGACTCAATGAATTCGGCTGGCATGTCGAGTGCGCGCAGCACATCTCGCAGCGCAATCGGAAATCGCTCAGCAAGCGTTGCAGCTGGTGCCAATGGCAACAGCACAGGCAACAGCGTTCTCTCATTGACCACAAGCGCCATTTGAGGTTTCCAAAACAGCGCAGTGGCATACCAGTTACCAAGGCGCGTTGTACCGGCCCGAGGCGCTTCAAGCTCTGGCTTGATGCGATCGAGAAGCTTCTTGGTGCAGTGAAGACTGAACATGCCGGTCTGATTTCATGATTGGGACTTACCCATGATTTTGACGCAAGCCTATGCTGACCACCTTCATTGGGCTGCTGGATCGGGAAGCGCCGTTTCGCTTGCCTCAGAAAACCTCAGGCCGTCGTCTTCACGCATTGCCTGCTGACCGGTGTAGTCCTCCCAGCGCTTGATGATCACATCCACGAACTTGGGATCGAGTTCAATGAGACGGGCGTGACGCCCAGTCTTCTCGCTGGCGATCAGGGTGGTGCCAGAGCCACCAAACAGATCCAGCACGATGTCCCGGCTCTTCGATGAATTCTTGATGGCACGCTCGACCAGCTCGACTGGCTTCATGGTCGGGTGCAAGTCGTTGACCCGGGGTTTGTTGTAGTTCCAGATGTCCGACTGATCACGGTCCCCGCACCAGAAGTGGTCCGAGCCCTGCTTCCAGCCATACAGGATGGGTTCGTACTGGCGCTGGTAATCCGCACGACCGAGCGTGAAGGTGTTTTTGGACCAGATGATGAACGTGGACCACTTGCCGCCTGCCTTTATCCAGGCTTTTTGCAGGGTATGCAGTTCAGATGAGCTCATGCACACGTAGCAGGCGCCCTTGGTGACCACAAGCAGGTTCAGACAGGCGTCATAGAGGAACTGGAAGAACCCCTCACCCAGATCGTCGTTCATGATGCGCCGGTCTTTGCCGCGCATCTTGTCTTTGGCACTGTTGCCGTAGTCCACGTTGTAGGGTGGATCGGTGAAGGCCATGTCAGCCAGTTGGCCACCCATAAGCCGTTCCACATCCGACAAGACTGTGGAGTCTCCACAAAGGAGGCGGTGGTTGCCGAGAATCCACAAGTCCCCAGGTCTGGATACCGGGTCTACTGGTGCATCTGGGATTGCGTCATCTTCAGTCAAACCACCGCCTGATTCGTCTCCGTTCAGAAGTTCTTCGAGCTCCTTGTCGGTGAAGCCCATCAGGTCAAGATCAAAGTCGGCCGCTTTGAGTTCGGCCAACTCGAGTTTCAGGAGCTCATCGTCCCAACCTGCGTTCTCGGCCAGACGGTTGTCGGCCAGGATGTAGGCCTTCTTCTGTTCGGGAGTCAGGTGCCCCAGCTCGATGACCGGTACCTCCTTGAGACCTAGCTTGCGTGCTGCCATCAAGCGACCGTGACCCGCGATCAGACCCTTGGCACCGTCCGTGAGGATGGGGTTGGTCCAGCCGAACTCGGTAATGGAGGCCGCAATTTGGGCCACTTGGGCATCGCTGTGGGTGCGGGCGTTGCGTGCATACGGGACGAGCGCGTCCACTGGGACCATACGGATCTCAGGATGATTCATGGGGGTGACCGGTAAAATTGGCCGCAAAACGAGAATGTCTTGCAGTGCAAATCAAAGTAGTTCGCGGGGTTCTGGCCCGCAAAAGTTCAAATGAAACGACCAGTGCAGAAACCGGCTTTGTGCCGTTAACTGCTGGGGTATACCGAGTGGGGTCGGAGGTCGAAGGTCGGCTTGAGGTTCTTCGCGAAGAAAAACCAACTGTGTACCTGCCGCTGGAAAAGCTGGCGGAATACGAGGCCTCTGGGGAAATCGTCGTCTTGCGATAAGTCGGGTTCGGTGCAGTTGCTGCACACACACCTTTGTCGACCGTAGATGAAAATGTAGCTGCAATTCGCCCAAATGTTGCAGCGTGTTTTGGCCCCAAAAACCGCGCATTCACTTTTCAGTTTGAATTGCGCCGCGCATGCACGCCAAAACACGCTAATTTCCTCTCTGGTTCGAATCTTCACCGTTTCAGTTGTGCTGCCTGCCTGTTGAGCAGGTCAGCCACCACTTGCATGTCCCTCTTCCAGCGTCTCCACGCCGTAGTGCGGTCACAGGCAAAGCGCTTGCTGATCTCCACCCAGTCAAAACGCTTGGCACGCATCCACACCAGGTGCCGCTCGTCGAGTTCAAGCATCTGCACCCAGCGCATGACTTCGAGCATCTGCTCCACATCCTGTGGAGATGGAGGTGCCATGCGATACACCCTGTGCGGATCCGGGTACGTGTCGTTTGGCAAGATCACGATGGGCCAAGTGCTGGCGTAGCCTTGCACCGCCACACGTGGCAATCGCCTGGCAGTTCTCGCCGCATCGACAAAGCGCTCGGCCACCGCTTCGACTGTCCAGACTTCATCCATGGCCACCTCCCTTGGATTGGGAGTGACTATGGGCATGACCATGACTCGCACCATGGCCCTGACCATAGAGCCTTTCGCCAATGCTGCGAATGAGCTGGCGCTCCAAGAAGTCAAGCCGCTCGTCATCATGGGAGACGACCAGGATGTGCTGCTCGCGCCACCCCTGGCGCTTGGCCGCCTCGACATCCATGGGAGTGGCCTGCATGCGCCCAAGGGGCGATGGGTAACGTGCTGGAGGGATCTTCATACCTGCCCTCCAAACGAAATATTCCGATGCGCCGCTGGGAAGTCAAAAACGGACTTGTCCGGTTTTGACAATGGGTCTGACGCTTTTGACGGTACAAAACACTCCTTCTCTTTATGCGCGTCTACGCGCCCGCGTAAAGAACCAATGTAATGACTCGTCAGTTGCGTCAAACAGCCGATATCTGAAATCTTTTTCATTGAAATTTCCTCTCAATCATCGTTGTACGGATAAGACCGGGCAGGCAAGGAAGTGGGCTGTTTGAGGTCGATCCCCTGATAGCCACGCACGCCCATGGAGTTGCGCCACTTCTCGAACCGTCTGGCCAACAAGGCGTCGGAGAACCGGCGTTGCGTGCCTATGTACTCACCACTGAGTTCGGCCCACTGCTTCCAGTCGTTGAAGAGCGTGGCCGTCAATGCCTTGTGGTTGACGCCCAGGTTGCAGCGCTCACTCATCCACCGCCCCATGGCGTCCTCGGCCTCGAAGTACTCTTCGGTCGCACTCACCACGGACTTGGGTTGAACCAGGCCCTGGCTTTGCCAAAGCAGGCAGCCCTGAACCGCCCAGGCCATGATTCCGTCGCGCTCGGCAAGCAGCTTCTCGGTCAGGAGCGGATCGCGCTTTTCTGGAGGGACCGTGATCGTGAAAGGGATCAGGTGCATGCGGCGGCGCATAGCCTCGTCGATGTTGCGAATCGCAGGCTTGTGATTGCCCGCGATGAGCAGCTTGAACTGCGGTCTGTAGGTAAAGAAATCTTGGTGCATCAGGCGCGCCGTGATGTCGTCACCCCCCGTGATCGCCTTGATCTTGGATTCGTTCCAGCGCCTGCCTTGCTCTGTCTCAGTTGCCGAAACAAAGCGGGCACCACGCAGTCCTGCCAGATCGGTGGGGTGCCGGTCCGAACGCGATTCCATGAAGGTATCCATGGGCGCGTTGGCGGCATAGTCGCCAAGAACCGTGGAGATCACGTTCACGAAGACCGACTTGCCATTGGCTCCCGTGCCGTACAGGAAGAAGAGCGCGTGAGTGCTGATGTCGCCCGTCAGGCAGTAACCCACCACGCGTTGCAGATAGTCCTGAAGCTCTTCATCATCGCCAGTGACGTTCACCAGAAAATTGCGCCAGACCGGGCAATCGCCTTGCGGCGTGGCCGTGGTGACCTTGGTCATGCGGCGATCCCGATCGTGTGGGCCACGTGCACCAGTGCGCAAGTCCACAATGCCACCAGGCGTGTTCAGGAGCCAGACGCTTGAGTCCCACTCCTCGACCGTAGCGCTGTGACGCGGATCCGAACGCACAATGCGTTCGATCGCCGAAATCGTTCCCGAGCTGGCCAAGCGACCTTTGAGCTTGGTGCCATCCGCTTGCACCGAAGCTGCCCTGCAGATCAGGCGACACAGGTGCATCACATACAAGGCTTTGTCGATGTTCCAGCGCACACCATTCCACACGAGCCACTTGCTCCACGGCGCGCAGTAGCGCCAGTCCTCGGAGAACTGGTGAGAAAAGGCCATGGCCAAGCCATCCTCGTTCGTGTAGTCGATGCCGTCGACCAACTGCATGGGCGCATGCGCATCGATCTGATGCACCACAGGAACCCTCTCGCCCACGGCCAGAAAGCCGGTAATGTCAAAGCCATCCTTTACGGCATCGGCAACATCCCAACCCTCGGGCTTCTCTGCCGGTGGCTGCAAGATCACGCACGACTTGGCCCCCGCCTGCATGATGGCCTGCGATGCATGGTCTGCGTATTGCCAGCCGGGCTTATCCCGATCCGGCCAGATCAAGACGTGCTTGCCAGACAAGGGAGACCAGTCGGTTTTATCGACGGGAGCGTTGGCTCCATGCATGGCCGTGGTGGCACACACCCCCAGGTCAATCAATGCCTGGGCGCACTTCTCGCCCTCCACCATCACGACCTGCTCAGACTTGAGCATGCCCGGCTGGTTGTACAGAGGACGCGGCTCTGGAGGAGCTATCTTGCGGCGGCGCACATCCCAGGGCCTGAACTCCTTGCGCCCGGGCTCGGGGTCATAGCGGTAAACCACAGCGATGAGTTTTCCGCTGGCGTCCTGGTAATCCCACTTGGCCGTTGCAGGGCCGAGCTCATCCACGGCAGGTGCTTTGGCTTTACTGGCTGCCACGCTGCTTGCGGGCATGGCTGAGACACGGCCAAGCCAGCCCTTGGCCCGCTCGAGCACCTGGGGAAATTGGGCCTGCACATCGAGGCTGTAGTAACGGGCGATGAGGTCGAGAATGTCACCGCCTTCACCCGTGGCACGGTCGGTCCACAGGCCAGCCTTAGGGCCAGAAAGCAGGAGTTCCAGGCTATCGCCGGGGCCACCCATCACATCGCCGACCAGGTACTTGTTCTGGCGACGTTTACCCGAAGGCCAGATATCCAGTACCAGCAGACCCAGTTGTTCGTTGAGGGCTGAGCGGATTTCATCTTTCTCGCGCGCCGTGTCCGTGCTGCCCTCAGCTGCCTTGCGCGTGTGGCCGCTGGAGACATCGTTGAAATCAAGCATGAGCACCTCCTGCTTGAGATGCATCTGAGTGCTTGACCTGCTCGGCTGCGTACCTCACTTGCCATTTGTGAAGTTCCCGGATTCGATAGCGCACCATGCGATTGATGGAGTAGTACGGGATTCCCAGCTCAGCGCGCTTGCGGGCGTCGATGAAGTAGTACAGCGGCAAATTCAGCGCTGCTGAAGCCTGCTCGGCCGTGACGAGATAGTCCTCCGCGAAGTCAGAGACCATATGGCCTGCCTGCCTCTGCGGAGAAAACATTGGTTTGGTTTTTTTCATGAAAACAGTCGTCCCTGCAGACGGCTTTCGCCGTCTGCATCAGTTGGTTGGTGAAGGTTGGAAGGACGCTCAGCTCAATAAATTGGCTGCGCATCCAGTTGCATACGAGCGCTTGGGTACTTGCTGCGTTCGTGTTCTTGAACCATGGCCTCGACATAGGTCGTGACCACGGCGTTGATCAGCTGCAGAGCTTCTTGCTGGGTGTAGCTCGACAGCGGGCGATCCATTCCGATCTCGCTGGCGGCTTCGCCCAAAGGCTTGAGGCATTGCTGCATGGCGGCGAGTTCTGCTTCAGTCGGATCTATCACGCCCGCTCCCAAATCTGCTGCCGTAGGCAATGCGCCCTCTCGTTCGAGAAAGCGCACACCGGCTGTGTAAAGCCGATGGAAACAATCTTGGCAACGCCTTGAACAGAAGATCCAGTCGATGGGGTACCGCTTGGGATGCCCCACCTTGAAGCGCAGATCCACATGGCCAAATCCTCTGGCCTGACGGGAGCACACCCAGCACTTCATGCAGCCTCGCCATCACTGCGCCCACGCAGGCCGGCCCTGCACGTTGCCGGGACGGGGTGTGTAGCTGGCCCCCGGCTGAGGAGCTTGCGCCGCTGATGTGGGTACGGCAGTCGCTGGGGCCCCGCCAGAGCCCCCACCCGTTCCTCCATCACGTTGCAGCTTGGCCTGCATCAGCTCTGCGTATTCCTTGTGGTCAGGCTCAATCACCAGCCTGATGATGTTGCGGTACTCGCCTTGGCCATCTTTTTCAATACCGATGCGCGCGGCAAATTCAGCACCATCGAGGTCACCAAAGCTTCGAATCTGGCGAGCGCGTTGTGCCTCCGGTGAGTTGTCATCCGGGTGGATGTTGCGCGAACTGTTGAGTACCGCCTTGATAAAGCTGCGCCCCATCTGCGCCCAGGTTGGCCCCTTGTTGGAATGCAAGCCCACATTGCTCCAGATCTTGCGCTTGGCAAATGGGCCTGTGAGCAACACGAACTCGCAGGACAGGAACACTGCGCCCGTTTCATCCGATGCCGTGGCATAGCCACCCGTCCAGCCCTTGCTGACGTCGTCATGACCGCCGGGTTTGATGGCCATGCGGACCAGGGCCTGGGTGCCTTTGGGGATCAGGTTGAACTCGCCTTGCTGGGCATCGGCGTCATTGAAATCAGACCATGCGGCCTGGTGGTGGTTGTCGTGGTTCATTGAGAAATCTCCTTTGATTGGTGGTGTTTGGGTGAAGATGAAGGCTTTGGGCGCTCAGAGCTGGACATCGCCTACCCAGCGGATCTGGAAGGTGGGCTCAGTGATGAGTTCCTTTCGAGCGGGCTGAAATGCCGCACGCAGCAGTGGGTGCCAGCGGGCATAGTCCTGCTCGGCCACCGAGAACTGGACCTGCATGAAGTCCTGTACGCGGTCACCAGCAACGACCATCCGCTCGGCGATCTCGGACAAGTGCTTCTGGTCCCAGACGATTTCTTTGAGCTGCGAGACATCGATCTGCAGGTCACCGTCATCGATGCGGAATCTGGCAGCTTCGTCTTGACCAAGGCTGTCGGCATGGCGAATCTGCTCGGCGTAGCGGATTTCCATGCCTCGGTTGATCCGGCCGCGCATCTGCAGCGTCCAGTCATGCAGCTGCTGCACCGCGTTGCTGAAATGAGCCAGTTGATCTTTGGGCAGACGGCTGATCTGGCTCTCGGATAGGTCAGGCAAGGCCGCCTGTTGCAATTGAAGGTGATTCATGGGGCGGCTCCTTAAGCAGTTGCTCGTTGCGAGGTGGAGACGTGCTGGACGCAGTTCTCGAAGGCAATCACGGCATTGAGGGGGTAGTTCACCCGCTTGCCCAGCTTCAAGTAATGGGGGCCGCGCCCTTCCATTCGCCAACGTTGGAGAGTTTTGGGGCTCATGCCCCAACGCGAGGCCAGATCGGCTTCGCTCAGGACTTGCCGAGGGGGCATGTGTGGCTCTGGGGCCATGACGCTCAAGGGGTTGAGCGTTGAAAGCGCTGGTGTTGCTAGCAGCATGGGTCACTCCTTTCAGAGAGTTGAGGGACAACGCTGCTATTTCAGAAAATCAATGGGGAACTGATAAGGAACTGATTAAGGAACTTTGGCGAAATCTCCAGTTCCTTAATCACAGCCGACATTCAGCGGACATGACACATGGGGTGCGTCACCCACCCGGCTGCGCAAGTCGAGTGGCTGATGTGGCGTGAATAGATCCGTCGGATGGCGCTGGCCGACGGACTGAGGGTGAATTTACAAATCGAAAGCGTATGCAGCAGCAACCCGGTCCATGGCTTGCAACTGTTCGGGCCGATTCAATGCGACAACTGCCTGGACAAACGCCTGTAAGTCGGCTCGGAGTTTGGCGGGCAACTCAATCACTTGCCCCGGCTGCAGCAATGCTGACAACTTCACGATGTCCGACAGGTGCTTGTTGATATTTTTGGAATCGATGACTACACCCTGTCGGACACGCTCGGTCATTTCCATCCATGCCACCGCTTTCAATGGAATCAGTCGGTCCTCGCCCACCCAAGACGGTATGCCGTGCTTGTTTTTTCGACCGGTGAGCACGAACTGGTAATACTCATCATCAAGCAAGATGGCCGACAGGCTGGAGACCTGCTCGTCCATTGGAATGGGCGTCAGATGCCCTGGAGGCACAAAATTCAAGCCGTCCGGCACGCGAGAAAACAGCTCCAGCATGTAGGGAAATTCGTCGTCCAGCGGTTTCTGAAAACGGTACAGGCAGGGCTTTTTCTCAGGATCGCCTTCTTTTTGCTGGTAGCCACCAGCTTGCACGAATTCCCAGAATTTCTGTCCAAAAGCAGGTGTCAATACCTCGACGTGCAAAACGATGTCCAGATCCTTGGTGCCTCGAAACGGCACACCAGCCTCTTCCATGGTGATTGAGGCGGCCGTCCCGCCAATCAGCACGTACTGGTTCTCGAAGTCTTTGAACCATTCTTGAAAAATTGCCTGCCCTCTCACCACAAGAACTTCTCCTCAATCTCATCGAGCGCCATCTGAATCCGGTCGTCACGGTTCTCTCTCAAGCTGAGCCATAAAGACAAAGGATCCACGGTCTTTTCCTTCGCTTGCATGCCGGGCTCATAGCGCCACACCTGCACAGCAATGCCATCGGCAATCTCACGAGGCTCGAAGAATATACCTGCCTGCTTTGCCCGCTGCTCATCCTCGGCCGTCAAGGCCACCACTTGCTGGCGCGGCTCATTGAGCATGGTCAGATGAGCCAAGGCGCTCTCCCCAGCCCAACGCGCGTCCGTCATTTGCAGAATGCGCTTTTCGTAGGTCCACAAGGTTCTAAGAACCGGTGTGCGCAGGTGGGGCTTGGCCTTTTCCCAAAGATCACGGCGGGTACTTTGGAGCTTGAGGTATTTGGCCCGGCCTCGCACTTCCAGTTCAAACAGTTCGAATTGCAACAACTCGCGCACAGCCCGTGTGGCCGTCATCCCGGCATAACCTAGCGCTGCAGCCTCTTCAAACGGATGCCAGATTTCCGTGACTGGATGGTGATTCAAAAACCAGATCAACAGCGCCTGAGTGGCAGGGCTGAACAGTTCTTGCTCCCTGCGGGGTTCAGTGCCAAAGCGCTCGGTCAAAATCACGCCCAGCTGCGGTGCGAAAAGCTGCCTGTCAGGAACTACGAAGGCCACACCGTGCGCAATCAGTTGCTTTCGCTCACCGGGGGCAATCTCTGGCAATGCGATGATGACTGGCGTATCCAACAGCTCACGCAGCAGTTTGGTGTGTTGGCTTATTTGTTGAGCAGCCAGTGGCTGATGCCCTTTGACACAGGCCAGTGTGATCGGTTGTCCCAGCAGCTCGCCGGTCAACACGTCGTAGGTTTCTTGAAGAAAATAGGTCAACTCAGCGGTTCTTGAGCTGCCAGCCACGCGCACGGCCTCCCCTCCGAGTACCTGGTTCAAGTACCGGACAGTTTGCTGGGGAAGCGGCTTATCTAACATATGAATTGAATCTAACATTGTTAATGTTAAAAGTCAAACTCCATGTTAGATTCTGCCCTCAAAGACTTGACGGCTCCGCCCAAACCAGCCGATACAACCCCAGCCTGCGCTGCCGACTGACCAGTTGCTCGTACGCATGCAATGGCCCCTCGTAGACGGGATCACCTCGGTTTGCGGCCTTCAACTTGAACACGTCCATGGGCTTTTCGCTGTCGAGCCCTGCAGCTCGCATGATGAATTCCGATGATTGCGCCCGATCACGGTGCTCCCACAGCGCCGCAAACACCCGGGCCTGGGCATCGGTCAAACGAATGGGGCCGTGTGGCCAGTCCTCCAGATGCACCCAGACGTAATCTGCACTGAACGGTCCATGGACGGCCACACTCGGAGTGCCATCCTGCCCGAAATCAGCTTTTTCACCTTGGTCCGGATCGAGCAATCGCAATGCCAAGCCATGCAAGGCAAACCGGTCTTCCAGATGCCACCACGTTGCCGTCCCCGCCAACGGTTCCAGTGGATGCCGCACCAAAGGCCGTGGCGTGATCACCCAGCTTTGGCTGCGTGGCTCGGGTCCATGGAATATCCGCAGCCCGTGCCGCTCGACCAGATCGATACGGCGAGCCAGCACCACCGGCCGCTTCTTGTACCGACCAATGTCCCACACACCATCGACGATCTGAGTGGCCGTTGTGTGCGGCGAGATGTCCAGTGCGCCACGCAGTTTTCGAATCAGCCATTCGTCGTCCAGCCGCCAATTGCGCTGACTGGCTGGATCCAGGGCAAACGGACCACAATCCGGACACTGCACCATGAGCCCATCGTCTGTTCTGAAAATCGGACCACGGTACAGGCCACAGAAAGCACAAAGGGCATCCCGGCCATTGACCACGCCAGGCACAACTGCCTTCGTTTGCTTGAGAAGCTCCAGCGCAGAAATTTCTTCATCGTGCAGATTGCATTCCAAGGATGCACTGCCCCGCACGAACATCAAAGCGGCCAAGCTGATGGCTCGTTGATTGGGTGTCAACTCCATTCACACCTCACTCGAACAAGCTGGTAGCCACGGCCTGATGAGCCTGTTCTTGCTCTCGGTCGGGTTTGAGCACCTGCTGCGCCTTCAGGATGCCCAGCTGAACCAGGTAACCCTCCAACTGCGCACGCAGCTTCTCATCGAACTTGTGCAGGTTCAGTCGCCCCTTGCTGGTGATCTCCACACTGACCACCTGACAGCGGTGCTTGCCCTGCATCGGTGCCAGATAAAAGTTGAGGACAGCAGCCTGGATGGTCCAGCCGCGTGCAAGCGGGTTTTCTGCGACGAAGTAGTCCTGCAGCAGCTCCGTCACGCAGCGTTGATCGCTAGACGCACTGGCCGTGCATTCCATCTTGAGCCGCCCACATCCACTGACCACGGTCACGCTCTTGACCTGCAACCCAACGAATCCATCATCGATTGCCTGCGATATGTTCAGCCCCAAGCGCAGCGTGGACAGATTCAGGCGTGGCGTCTGAATCCGCTGCACATCGACACCCACACCTAGCAGGTGCCTGGCAAAGGCCTCACACAGCATGGCGTGGTACTTGGCTCCGCCACGGATGATGGTGCGGGCCACACCGGTTGCTTGGGCGTATTCCAGCACCATATGGATGTTTGGGCTGCCCACACGCCGATGCAGCTGACTGCCCTCGAACTCCAGCTTGGCCGTGGCCAGGTCCTTGGCATGGATAGAGATCAATTGCGTGCCGCGTGCCCGGTCCAGTACATTGACCACGCACACCTCGCCACACCCCAACTCCCGCTGGTAGAAGCCTTTGATGGCATCACCGAATGCAGCGATCGACTCCTCGTCACGCTTGATGGTCCCCTTGAGTCCCAAGTCGTGCTGCTGAGCTTGTTGCCCGTGGTGGTCCAGGTATTCGATCTCGGCCGCCGCCTCAAACAGCGCCGGGTGATGGATGTACAGCCAGAAGGCCCGATGCAGATCGTTCTTGCATGCAATGAGCCCCATCAATTCCGTCGGCCGGTCATGCGCAGCCTGAAACATGGCCTGCTTGCCCAAAGGGTGAGCCAGCAGCGTGCTGGCATGCAACCCCGCCACGATGCGGTCACGCATAGCGACATTCGGGTGCATCTGAATCAAGCCAACCAGGCTCTTGGAGGCTTGGATTGAGTCATGCCAGATCCACCCCTCGGGTAAAGGCATGGCGTGGCGCTCGATGAAGGTTTTGAGGGTGTCGTCGACAGGCAGGTTCAGCAAGATGTCGGCGTAGGTCTGAGTGCGGCTCATTCGTTGTCTCCTTTGTTGTTGTTTGTTTTGGCAATGAGGCGTCTCACCCCCTGATCTGAAGACCGGGGGCTTGGGATGAGTTTTGCCAGATTGCTGGATAAATATACAGCTTTTTACAGATTTGTCAAAACCGCATTTGCGAGCCGCTTGGCTGCAGGCCGCGACTTCAAAAGTTCAGTATTTATGCAGGTTTCCAGCTCGTGTCCCTCATTGGCCCGCCAAAACACGTTACCTCTGGAGGGGTTGTTTTTTACGATTTCAGGCTAGTTCTAGTCACCCAAACCACCTGAATGAACCACCTCCAAACCGTCACTGCAAGAACTGCAAACGAGCCAGCCGAAAAAAGCGGCTACCTCACCCTTCCCGAGATTGCTCATTTGATTGCACAAGCCACGGTCAGTCAGCACCAGGAGCTCGCTATGGCGCACCGCAGTCAGGTTTACGCGACAGATAGAGACGAGTTTCTCGACTTACATGCCAACCAGAGCGTGAATACGAACCCGTCTATCAACTTAGGAAAACAGCCTTGAAAACCACTGCTCCACCGATCCAGGACAGCATGCGTGCTGGTCGAATAACAGAACAGATCGCCGAACTCTCCACCCAAAAAATGTCTGAACTGTGGGCACTTTGGGACCGGTATTTCCCTCACCGCCCATCGCATCCGAACCGCAAGTTCATCGAGTCAAGGCTGGCCTACAAGCTCCAAGAGATGACCTATGGCGCTTTGCCAGAAACCACTCGCGCCATGTTGGCCGACTACGGCGAGAGACTTTCTGCCATCAAATCCGGCTCTGCTCCCACGCATGTCGTGTTGCCCGGAACAACGCTGCTTCGTGATTTTGCGGGTCAGCAATACAAAGTCACCGTTCTCCCGGATGGCCTTTATGAGTTCGATGGCAAAAACTACAAGAGCCTGTCTGCAATCGCCAAACTGATCACTGGCACTCAATGGTCCGGACCTGCCTTTTTTGGGTTGAAAGGCAAGAAGTCATGAGCGTCGTCATTGAACAACCTATCCTGAAGCGCTGCGCCGTTTATTGCCGCGTCTCCTCGGATGAACGCCTGGACCAGACCTTCAACTCCATCGATGCTCAACGAGAGGCCGGTGCCGCGTTCATCGCCAGCCAACGTGCCGAAGGCTGGGCGCGGGTGGACGACAGCTATGAAGACCCAGGGTTTTCTGGCGGGAACATGGAGCGGCCTGGTCTCAGGCGACTGATGCGAGATATTCAGGACGGCAAGATCGACATCGTGGTGGTCTACAAGATCGACCGCCTCTCTCGGTCATTGGCAGACTTTGCCAAGATGGTCGAGATCTTTGATCAGCATAAGGTCAGCTTCAGCTCTGTCACGCAACAAATCAATTCAGCAACGTCTATGGGCAGGCTGATGCTCAACGTCCTGCTGTCGTTTGCCCAATTTGAACGCGAAGTCACGGGTGAACGTATCCGAGACAAGATTGCCGCCTCCAAGCGCAAAGGCATGTGGATGGGCGGGCCAGTGCCGCTGGGCTATCGGGTGGAATCCCGGCAACTGGTGGTGGTGTCAGAAGAAGCGCAGTTGGTCAGGGAGATTTTTGATTCCTTCATCTCATCGCGTTCGACTACCAAGATGGTGAAGCAACTGGCCGAGCAGGGTGCCAAAAGCAAAAACGGTAAATCATTGAGCAAGCAAACCATTTACAAAATCCTCCACAACCGGATGTACTTGGGGGAACTTGGCCACAAAGGGGAGTATTTCCGAGGGCAACATGAAGCGCTGATCGATCAACCCACCTGGGATCAGGTCCAAGCCATCATGACCGAGAGCAGCCGAGTGCGAGCCCGTGACACCTGGGGAGAAAAGTGCCAATACGGTTTTTTGCTGCGAGGCATGGTCTTCACAATTGACGGCGACCTTTACCTGCCGATGGCCACTCGAAAACCCAGCGGCAAGGTGTACCGCTACTACGTGGTCAACAAGAACCAGAACATGGGCGCAGGCACTGTGGCTTTCAGTAATCTGCCCGCTGGTCAGATGGAGAAAGCAGTGATGGAGCAAGTTCTGGAAATCTTGCGATCTGGCCAGATGGTGCATCAGTATTGGAAACATATCTCTGTCATCAACCCGGATCTCTCCGAGCCAGAAGCCATGGTGCTGTTCTTCAAGAACACCGCCACGATTTGGAACAAGTTGGCCACACAGGCCAAACAAGACATTGTTCGAACGCTGATCAAGCGGGTCACTGTGACACCTGATGGCATCGACCTGCAGTGGCGTTATGAAGCCTGGGGTGCACTCATGGGCACTCCACCCAGAAACACTGTTGGCAGTGAACTGCTCGAGTTGGAGGTCGCATGAACTATTTTTATCTGACCGGCACGCCGGTCACGACATCTGATCGTGAAAAACAAATCAGCACATTCATCCCGTTGAAGTTTGCCAAGCGCTCAGGGCGCTGTGTTGTGACCACAGCGGAAGACGCAATGAAAATGACAGCGCCGCATGGCCCTCTGCCTGACACGACATTGATGAACGCTCTTGCGAAAGCGTTTCACTGGCAACGCTTGCTTGATCGAGGGATTGTTCACAGTGGGACCGAGATCGCCCGCAAAGAGAATATGGATCTGGCCACCGTCAACGAAATCCTACGGTTGACACTACTAGATCCGGGAATCGTTGAAAGCATCCTTCGTGGTCGGCAGCCTGAGGGACTGACTATGAATTGGTTTAACTCGAATCCTATTCCTTGGAATTGGGAACAACAGCGACAAAAGATTCGAGGTATCCCTTCGACTCCAACATATTAAATCTGACATCGGATCAGGATAAAACCGGCTGTTTTGCCAGCGGTTGCTGCCGTTCATATCATTGACTACCCGATAAGTAGCAATCCTTTCATTCGCTCTTCAAACCCAACTTCTTGATCACGGCAGTCCAACGCGAGGTTTCTGAAACCAACAAACTATTGAACTGCTCAGGACTGCCTGGAAGAGGGTCCGCCCCGAGCAGCGCGATCTTATCGATCACAGCTGGTGTGGCCAGTGCCTTGTTGATTTCTCGATTAAGTATCGTCACGACTTCCGCAGGTGTACTTGAAGGCGCTAGTACCCCATACCAACCCGTGATATCGAAGTCTGAGAGGGATTTCGTCTCAGCTACGGCCGGTACATCTGGCAGCACGGAGGAGCGTTTCGCCGAGGTCACGGCCAGAGCTCGCAACTTGCCTGATCGGATGAGCCCGATGGAGCCTGAAACGGTGTCTATGCCGACCGATACTTCACCCCCCATAACGGCCGTCAATACCGGTGCGGTGCCCTTGTAAGGTACTGCGACCATTCGCACCTTCGCCGAGTTCTTCAATACCTCGGCAGCCAGGTTAGTCAGGGTTGCGCCGCCTCCAGTTGCAACACTGATCTTGTCGGGATTGGCTCTCGCATCATCCAAAAGATTTGCAAGTGTTTTATAGGGAGAATCTGCCGCCACGAGGATGACGACTGGCGTCGCAGATACGCCCCCAACTGCCTTGAAGCTTTTGACCGTGTCGAAGTTCAGGTTGCCATAGTACGCTCCGTTACCTGCGTGGCCGCTCGAAGCCATTAAGAGCGTGTATCCGTCAGCGGGCGATTGCGCCACCGTTGCTGCGGCAATCGTTCCGCCAGCCCCCGGCTTGTTATCGATCACGATCGGTTGCTTGAGTGTCCTGGCGAGCACTTCACCGATGATCCGTGCAGAGCCGTCTGCTGGACCACCCGGCGCAAATCCGACATAAAGTCGAATGGGCTTGGCTGGATAGACTTGCGCCAACGCGCTGATTGAAAGCATTGCGAAGATCACAAGTGCCAGCCGTTTAAATGTCCTGCAAGAGTTGAAGATAATTTTCATGTTGTCTCCGAATGACGCACTCTGTGCGTCTGTTTTGTAGCCAAAAATTTCGTTACATCAATAAGCGCGAATCTCATACACCTCAGCGAAAGCCGCGCCGTGGGTCGATTCGATCACCAGGCGGATGGTGCTTGTCTTAATTGAGGACTCAAAGTTGTGAACACGATGTCGACGCCGGTTGTTGGTCTCACGCGCCACGACTACCCATGAGCCATCCATGAAAGCCTCAATCCGGTAATCCTTGACCATTTCAGGTGTGATGCGGTAAGGCGTGATCCACTTGTGCAGGTTGTTTAAATGTTCATTGACGTCGTCGTTGAAGGTGACGGTGACCTTAGACAGTTCGAGAGGTTGAGGCCAACTCAATTCGACCCATTCCTGACTACCCTTTAGCAGTGCAGAGCTCCAGCAATTCGGTCCACCGTATGGGCGCGCGTATCCGTTCGTCACTTTGGACGAGGCATATGCAGTCGTTGGGGACCTCATGCGAAAGCACACAGATGTACGAGGCAGTTCTTTCATGTCCCATTCGAGTGCAGCTGGCGGATATGCATCTGTGTTATCGATGTGAAACTGGTTAGGGATCCGCTCAGGCTTGTGCACATATGTCAGCGTTCCTGTTCGCGCTTGACTCTGAAGATGGACGGACACGCCAGGTTTCGCACGAATGATCACGCAGCTGTTGGCTACCGCCATAGGAGTCCAATGCAGGTCGGCCGTGATCCACTGACGGGTTCCGGAACGCAAGGAAATCGTTTTTTCTGACACCTTTCGATGTGGCAGGTAGTTCTCTGGGCGCTCTGTGGCCCAAAGTTCAACTTCCAAAACAGTGTCCTTTTCAACATCCACCAGAAGTTCAATGCCGTCCAGGCTGGGTTCTACCGGCACGAGAAATGCAAGGTCGCGGTCTAATTCACGCACGGTGTCAGACTCTTCGATTGCCAGCCTCTGCAACGAAGAAGAAGCTTTGACTGTTGCTATCCGTGCGTGATCATTGACGTCACTGTTAGACACACCGATCAAGCTTGCATCCTGCGCAAGGAGTTGCTGTTGTAAAGCTTGAATGTGCTGTTGAGCCAGACCACGCGGAGATGCATTAAGGTCCAGACACATGGCTGCCGCAGTGCCTGCTGCTTCCCCCATGATGGCGCATGTGGCCATCACCCGCGTGGCACCAAATCCTGCATGACTTGCACTGATGTTGCGCCCGGCAAAAAACAAGTTGTCTACATTGACGGAATAAAGGGAGCGGTACGGAATTTGAAAAATACCATTGGTGTACATA
The DNA here is from genome assembly GCA_030680575.1 of Hylemonella sp. Classification (GTDB taxonomy): domain Bacteria; phylum Pseudomonadota; class Gammaproteobacteria; order Burkholderiales; family Burkholderiaceae_C; genus Hylemonella. The sequence goes on along the minus strand of JAUXVI010000045.1, from coordinate 23,304 downwards.
TTTTGCGCTGCGCCTTGTTCGGTGTACATCCCCTTCGGGGGGTGTAGGTCCACCATCCAACCGCCATACGCAACCGCATCTTCGAAAACCTTTTGCTTGATCACATCGTTTTGGGTCAAGATGTAGTCACCAACAAATCGACGAGATTCGCGCTTTCCCGGTATTGCCCCAACCCATTCAAGCGTCAGATGGTCTGCGTCGAACTTGCCTGAGTTCTTGATGTAGTCCCAGATGCCATAAACGGCAGACCAGAGTTCATCACGGATACGTGAATCGTCATGGATTGTGTCCAACTCGCCGCCAAATTCGATCCACCAGTACTTGGCACCCGAATCGCCAGTCGACAGGATGCGACTGACGGGTATTGAGGTCTGCGTAATATCTTTGGCGAAAGATGGCCGGACAAAGGGAACCGGAACGTTCGATCGCTTGGTGTGAAAAAAGATAGTGCTGCCTAATGTTATGTCGTCGGCCTTTTCAGGTGCCCATGGTTCATTGAACTCTGCCTGCGGTTCACGACCGCTTCGGTAATTCGCACTGGCCAGAAATCCAACAAGACCATCACCTGTGCAGTCCATGAAAAGCGGGCTCTCGAAGCGTATCAGTCGCTCAGACCCCATCATCCAGCCGGTTACAGACTGGATATGTCTACTCGTGGGATCACCAACGGCATCGAGCTCGCGTACGTCAGTATTCAGAAAAAGCTCGATGTTGGGCTCGGCCATGACGGCTTCATGGACGACCAGATCCCAGATGTAGGGATTACCTTCCTGATTGCGGTACAGGTTTTCCAGGTGCAGTTCACCCATGATCCCCGTCTCACGGGCGTACCGGTTATGGCTCAAGCCGTTTGCACCACCGACCCACACTCGGATCTCGCTGCTGGAGTTTCCACCTAACACCGGTCGGTTCTGTACGAGGGCCACGCGGCGCCCCATGCGTGCTGCAGCTATGGCGGCGCATACGCCAGCAAGGCCACCTCCAATGACCGTCAGATCCGTTGTGACGACTTCATTTCTCATATGTATCTTTCTTTGCCTTGCGACCATTGAACAATGAAGAAATTGTAAAAATGGAGTGCCTAACATTCAAATACCAAAAGACTCTAGAGTAGTAACATCAAGTTATGTTGTTAAAGGCCAAGAACAGTCATGAATTTGCGTCAGATTGAAGTGTTTCGCGCCGTCATGAACACGGGCTCATTCACGCGTGCCGCTGAGTTGCTGCACGTATCGCAACCAGGGATTAGCCGGATGATGCGGCACTTGGAGGTACAGCTGGGTGTCACTCTTTTTGAGCGAAATCATGGTAGGGTGGCAGCAACACCGGAGGCGCATGCGCTTCACGTCGAAGTTGAGCGCGCCTACCGGGGCATGGAGACTGTGCAGGACTTTGCTCGCCAACTTCGCGAAGGCGCGAAGACCGTACTCCGAATAGTTACCAGCCCTAACCTTGGCCTGGACGTCTTACCAAGCGCTGTGGTCGAACTTACGCGTCGCTACCCGGCAGCACGAATCTGGATGGACGTTCAGCAACGAGCTGTGCAGATGACGGATTTGTTGGTCACTGAGCAGGCTGACATCGGAATCTCCGCTCTGGCGCTCGATCATCCGCTTCTAGATGCGCGCACTGTGGGGCATTGGAAACTCGTGTGCGTCATGCGCGAAGATCATCACCTCGCGACGCGACGCGTGATCGACATAGACGATGTGGCCGGGGAACAGCTCATCGCCTTTCACAAAGACACCATGCAGGGGGGCGTTATTCGCGAGTGGTTGGCACGCAAGGGCATCCAGCCTAGTTCCGCAATCGAGGTTCGATCAGGTCAGATGGCCTGCGCGCTCGTGGCAAATGGTGGTGGCATTGCATTTGTCGACGACGTGACAGCCAGAGCGTTTGCGTCACTCGGACTAATTTTCCGACCCGCTCGTGAAACAACGAAGTTCGATGTCTACGCGGTACTCAATAAGGAAAGACCTGCTCCAACGTTGGCCAAGGCACTTTGCGATATTGTTTCGAACCGAATTCGCGGGCGTAAATAGTCGCGTGAGGTTCATCCAGTGGAGGTTTACCTCAATTGATTTTCGCTTTCCACTCTAGAGATTCGGATAAGCGTTTTTCTAAATAAGCTAGAAAAACTTTGACACGTGAACTCAGGTTGCGTCGGCTTTGATAGACCGCAAAAACAGGCTCAGGCTGATCTGGCAAGCTGTCTCCCAGCACCAGGCACAGCCTCCCTTCACGTAAGTCTTGGGCGATATGAAACTCTGCCAAGCGAGCGATACCCATGCCTTGGCACGCGAGTACACGCAGAAAATTGTCGGAGTTGCTGGCGACGTTGCCTAAAGCCTCGTAACGGCTTGGCGACTTGTCGTCAGATGCATCTTTACTTTCATCACGCAATGGCCACACGCTTCGATAGGTCTGAGGAAGAAAGTTTAGACAGTTGTGATTCAGCAAGTCGGCGGGAACTATTGGAGTGCCAGAGGCCAGCAAATAACTTGGGGCAGCACAAAGTAACCAGCGTGTAGTTGCTATGCGTCGAGCGATGAGAGACGGGTTGGTTACAGGTCCAACTTGCAGCGAAATGTCGATGTCTGCATTAACCAAGTCAATCGGTTCGCTATTCAGCAAAAATTCAATTCGAAGTTTAGGGTGAGCCGCCAAAAAATCAGGCAGCAATGGTGCGAGTTGTGTTTGAGCAAAATTTAGAGTTGTGTGAACTCTGAGCAGCCCAGTAGCAGTAGCTTCCGTATCCAAAAGCGCTGCTTCGGCCTCAGTCACTGTCTCCAGAACATGTGCAGCAGCACGATGCAAATTGCGACCTTCTTGTGTCAACGTGAGGCTGCGTGATGTTCGTTGCACTAACCGAACCCCTAATCGGTTTTCCATTCGTTCAATGAGTTTGCTGACCGCTGAGGGTGTGCATCCGAGCTTGCGCGATGCTGCAGAAAAGCTTCCTGTTTCGACGACACAGACGAAGGTTTCAAACTCACGAAATCGGTCGGTGCTCATGGATTACCCCAGTTATCTATTCCAAAAATTCACAGATGGTGTGAGTCTACATGGACTGTTGCTTTTTCTAATGCCAAGGCATCATTCGCTGCATCTAAATTGCATCGACAGGAAATATCATGGATTTGAAACGTGTAGCGCTGGTGACGGGCGGCGCAGGGGCACTGGGACGAGGTATCGGGACGCGCCTGCAAAAGGACGGCTACCGAATCGTGTTAGCAGACATCAATGCCAGTGCTTGTGAAATTGCGGCAAAGGAACTTGGTGGTGATGCCTTCAGCGTACAAATGGATGTGACATCAGCAGCGTCTGTCAATTCAGCGGTTGCACTTGTGCTTGAGCGCTGGGGACGAATCGATGTCTTGGTCAACAATGCGGGTGTTTTGGTCAAGGAAGACCATTGTGAAATGGATGAGACAACATTCGACCGCATTGTCCAAATCAACCTGAAAGGGCCTTTTTTGGTCACCAAAGCGGTCATCCCTGCGATGAAAGCGCAGGGTCAGGGCAGACTCATTGCCATTACGTCACGCAATAGCCTGGCTGGCGGCATGCCAGCCTATGGCGCAAGTAAATCCGGACTTGATGCCCTGACAGTCTCGTGGGCCCGTGAACTTGGAACGTGGAACATTACAGCCAATGCGGTTGCACCAAGTTCTATTGCGGTGACACCGGGTCTCGACATCTTGAACCGTACCCCTGAGCAGCAACAGGCCAGCAACCGTCTGGCCATCAGTCGCACTCCCATTCAGAGACTGGCTACACGCGAGGACATTGCAGGCGCAGTTGCGTATTTCGCTTCTGAAGAAGCCGGGTTCGTGACGGGTGAGACGCTGTATGTTGCGGGCGGTTCACAGCTCGCTCCAGTAGGTCGTTACGCCTCTGATCAGAATTAAGAAACTATTTAAAGGCTCGCATGAACACAAAGAAAGTTCTCCGAATCGGCATTATCGGTGCGGTACACGACCATTTTTGGCCAGTCTGGGGAAAAGGCGTATTCCATGAATTTCGCCTGCACTCAGGCGTCACCTTGGTCGCTGCCACCGAGCATCACCCCGATCTACAGGACAGGCTCCGGACAGAACTGGGCATTGAACGCATCTATACCGATTACAACGAGATGCTGGATAAAGAGCAACTCGATGCTGTTCTGATTGGCCTGCCAAGCAATGCCAAAGTCGAGCCCGTGCGGGCTGCTGCCAAGAGAGGTGTCCACATCTTGATGGACAAACCCTTGTGTACCACCATGGCTGATGCCTGGGAAATGAAAAGAATCGTCGAAGAGACCGGCATAAAGCTGGTGGTCAACTCTTTATCGATCTGGAAAGCGCCATTGCGCAAGGGTTTTGAGCTGATCGCCGATGGCGCGATCGGCCGTCCCTACTGGGCTAAATGGCGCAATGCCAACGCAGGCACGGAGAAAGCCCCCGGTGTGTCACGGCACTTCACTGACTGGCTATGGGACATGGAAAAAAATGGCGGAGGGATTCTCATCAACTATTGCTATTACGGTATCAGTTATTTGTGCCATCTGTTTGGCAGGCCAGCGAGTGTGTCGGCTATGGCTGGTCACTTCGTCAAGGAGCAAATTCCAGCGGAGATGGAGGACAACGCTGTAGTCACCATGAGGTGGCCAGGTGCTTTGGGGCAGGCCGAAGGGAGCTGGACACAATGGGACGAAGGCACTGATGAAGAGGTTGATCCGACCAACAGAGGGCTCATTGTTTATGGCACTGAAGGGGTGCTTCGCACAAGCAGCAAAGGCTATGTTGTTCTGGTGAATGCTGAAAATCCTAAGGGCGTGCGCATCGATTGCAGCAATGTGCCTGTCAAATTCAAGGATGGTGCCGAGCACTTTGTCAGTGTCATCCGAGGGGAAAGCGAAGTCGACCCCTTGTGCAGCCTTGCCTTGAACGTTCTGGTGCAGGAGGTCAGCACCGCTGGCTACCTCTCGATCCAAGAAAAACGTGAAGTCGCACTCACTTGATTGTTAAAACTCAATTTAATTAACGGAGACTGTCAACATGAAATCCATCTTTCGTAAACTTCTTGTGACCGCTGCTGTGACTGCAAGCTGTATCACACCTTTAGCGTCTTCAGCTCAAGGTCATTACCCCAATAAACCTATCCGCATTATTTTGGGTGTGGCAGCAGGCGGTTTGATCGACGTCTCAGCCCGCCTTGTTGCAGCGCAATTGTCACCACGCTTGGGGCAACCTGTCATCATCGATAACCGACCTGGTGCTGCGACGACCATCGCAGCCAATGCTGTGTTGAAAGCTGATCCAGACGGCTATACCTTCTTTTACGGTGGCGCAATGTCGGCCTCCCCGATTTTCGTCAAGAACGGCGCTGTGGATTTCGTAACGCAAATGAAGCCGGTCTCGCAGACTCTTTCAGCCCCTTTCTATCTGCTTCTGAGCACCAAAGTCCCAGCGACAACGATTCAGGAACTGGTGGCATTTTCAAAGAAAAATCCTGGCAAGTTGAATCAGGCCGACATTTCGCCAGCCAGCACTATGGTGATGTACGCCATTGCTGAGCGCATCGGCCTAGACTTCACACCCATCCCCTACAAGGGCAGCGCACCAGCACTGACAGCGTTGATCTCGGGTGAGGTAGAAATGGTGTTGGATACAGTCCCGAACTATGTTCAGCACATCAAGACGGGCAAGGTCCGGGCCATCATGAACACGGGACGCGCACGAATGTCGCAACTGCCAGATGTACCGTCTGGCATCGAAACTAAATCGATTGAATTCAGCACAGGATCCATGTTTGGCTTGTGGGCTCCCCCCGGCACACCAGATGCCATTGTCAAACGCGTGAGTGATGAAATTTCGGCTCTTTCTAAAGACCCTGCATTTATTGCCAAGTTCCGTGAGACTACGCAGGTTGACCCAATTGGCTCCACACCTGCGGGATTGTTGAAAGTGGTGGCGGCGGATAAAGCACTTTACGAACGCGTGGCCAAACGAATTGGCTATCAACCTCAGTGATGAAGAAAATGAAAAAACATCGTTATGACGTGGTTGTAGTGGGCGGTGGAGCTGCTGGTGTGGCCGCTGCACTGGGGGCGGCTCGCCAGGGCGCACGAACCCTTCTGGTGGAACGTTACGGGTTTTTAGGGGGTGCAGCAACTACCTCCTTGGTACTGACTTATTGTGGTTTCTATGTGGCTGGTGAGCACGCAACGCGTGCCATTGGCGGCGTGGGTTGGGAGCTGCTCCAAGAGCTGGAAAACCTGGGGGTAGACAGCTCACCCGTGCGTAGCAAAAGTGGGAACTGGCTAGTTATGTTGGATACAGAGGCGTTGAAATTCGCCTTCGACAGACTGGTTTGCACACCGAATCTGGATTTGCGATTTCATACTCAGCTTGTATCTGCCGCAGTCGAAAGCAATCGGATAGTCACGGTGTGTCTGGCTGACCATGAAGGCTTGCATGAGATTGAAGCAGCAGCCTTTGTAGACGCCAGTGGCGAAGCCAGTCTGTCTGCGTTTGCGGGAGCATCGTTTTCACAACCTGGAGGAGCAGGGGCACGTTTGCAACCAGCATCTCTTCCCGTGCAATTGGGTGGAGTCCAGGGTGGACTGCCAGTTGATCGCGAGAAACTAACAGCAATTGTCTCTCGATATAACGCTCAAGCGAAGACGCCGTTACACCGCGCTGACGGTGGTGTATTGGTTCGGTTGCCCATCTCTGATGATGTTTGGTGGATGGGTGTTGATCTTGCTACAGGTGGCTTGCAGGGGGAGGAATTGGCCACGGCTGAATTAGCTGCAAGACGGCAGGCTTGGGATTTTTTGCCTTACTTGCGTAAGCTACCAGGCTTTGAAAAGGCATTTATATCGACTACCGGACCACAGCTCGGCATTAGAGAAACACGTAGACCTCGTTCTATGGGTGATGTGACGGGTGAAGATGGTCGTACTGGACGTCGTCGTAATGACGGTATAGGTCGCGGATGTTGGCCCATGGAGGTTCACGAGGCTCCTGGACAAGTTATCTTTGTGCCTATCGGCGGAGATGGATTTTTTGACATCCCTTACACAGCCATTCAAGCTGAAGGAATTGAAAATTTGCGATTAGCAGGGCGCGTTATGGGGGCTGATCGTCAAGCCTACGGGTCTACACGGGTTATGGGAACAGCCTTTGCCAGTGGGCAAGCTGCGGGTGTTTCTGCTGCCCTGCAAGCCACATTGGGAAAAATGCCAGATGCTAATGCAGTGCGTCGAGTTTTGATGTCTCAAGACGCAATTGTTTAACAAGTTCCATGATCAATTTAGAAATCGTTCTTCAGTGGCCGTATCAGCACAGTTGACACCATTAGCGGTCGTGCATGTCCCTAGGCGCCATGACCCCTTTGCATCGGCTGTAACTGTCTAGATGCGAGACAAGTCTCTAGTGCTGCCTAATGACTTGAGCTTCCTGCAATTCAGTAATTTCCTGATCCGAGAAGCCAAACTCCTTGAGCACGGTATGTGAGTGTTCTCCAACCTGTGGAGCACAACTGGTTGCGTGGGTTGATGGCGTCTGATTGAGTGTGACGGGCAAGCCGAGTCCTAGCTGTGTACCGCCTTGCCCGTCAGAGACATCCATGACCATGCCAATTGCTCTGGTTTGAGGGTGTTCAAGCGCTTGACCTGCTGTATTGAGTGGCCCACACGGAACACCTGCTTCATCAAGTTGTGAGCACCAATGCGCCACAGTGCCACCAGCAAGTACGTCGTTGATTAATTGCTCCAAATTAGCCCGATTTTGAACTCTGCGCTGCGGGTGATTGAAGCGCTCATCTTCCTGCCATTCAGGATGCCCCAGAACATCACATATTCGTCGCCAAGCGTTGGGATTCCCCCCGCCGATCACCATGCCGCCGTCTTGCGCTTGGAAAACTTGATAAGGTGCGATGAGTGAATGCGCGGTCCCCAGCGGAGGTGTGTTACGTCCAGTTGAGAAGTAATTGGCAGCCAGCCAATATGTTTGCTGCATCGCTGCTTGCAGCAGTGATGTTTCAACACGCTGACCTTCACCGGTTTTCAGACGATGGATGTATGCCGCAAGAATGGCGAATGCAGCCAAGATTCCTGCATTGGTATCCGCGATAGATACCCCTGGTTTCACGGGAGGTCGGTCAGGTTCGCCTGTGGCACTGATGATGCCGCTGAAGGCTTGCAAAATCAGATCGAACCCACCTTTTTGTGCCATGGGGCCAACACTGCCGTAGCCTGTGATGGAGCAATAAATCAAAGCAGGATTGACAGCGTGAACTTGCTCATACCCCAAGCCAAGCCGATCCATGACGCCAACGCGGAAGTTCTCTGTCAACACATCGGCCTGGGCGGCCATGCGCAGCAGGGCTGCTTTTCCAAGGGGATGACGCACATCGATAGCCAAAGATCGCTTGCCTCGATTGATCATCCGAAACGATGGTGGCAACTCGCTGTCACCGGGTTTTTGGTACTGACGGGCATCATCGCCAGACGGGAATTTTTCGATTTTGATTACCTCGGCGCCAAGGTCTGCGAGCATCAGACCGCATGTGGGCCCAGCCATGATCTGCGCCACTTCGAGTACGCGTACTCCCTTCAAGGGCAAATGAGCGGATGTGTTCATTTCAATTTCCGGTAAAGCGGGGCTGACGTTTTTCTGAGAACGCTTGTCGTCCTTCGGCGAAATCCGCACTGGTTAGACACTTCGCTTCGCGGGCCATCAGTGATTCGGTATTCGATTGCCCATTGCCAATTTCGTTCAATGAGGCTTTCGTACCCATCAGCGCCAAAGGGGCAAGATGAGAGACTTTTTCAGCGAGTTGATTTCCAGCGGCATCGATGTCTTGGTTGCTGTGCAGTGACATAAATGCGCCCAACTCTCTGAGGCGCTCAAAGGGCATCGCATTCGCAGTCAGGAATGCTTGCTTTGAAGCATTCAATCCCAGGACGCTCACATAACGCTGTAAGCCACTGGGGTAGTAGTGCAAGCCTAATGCGCAGGCTGGCATCCGAAATTCGGCTTCTTTCAGACCAATGCGTAAATCACAGGCGAGAACCATATCGGTTGCACCGCCGTAGACGCTGCCATTCACCACAGCAATGACTACTTGGGGTAATTGAGCCAAGCAATCGACGGTCTTCTCGAATAGACGAGGGTCATGATTGGGATCATCAAACCCACCAACGTCATAGCCCGCACAAAAGACAGGACGCTTTTGACCGGCAGTGTCTGACGTAAGCACCACCACACGAACAGAAGTGTCACGTTCTATTTCTCGCATGTGAGTCTGCAAGACGTGTAAATCTGCTGTTGTAAGCCGATTGAGTTTTCCAGGCCTGCTCAGGGTGATCTTGGCAACAAATCCGATGCGCTCAAGGATTGGCGCAGAGTCCAATAGAACTTGCATCGCGATCAGTCTTCTGGAGTGAAGCCTGACGCTTTCACAATTTGGCCCCACCGTTGGATGTCGGCTTTCAGCACACTGGCGAATGTCGCCGGGGTATCCGTCTCCACTGCATCAAAGCCGCCCTTGGTCAAAGCATCTTGAAATACTTTGCTACGTTCTGCAGCGCTGATGGCCTGGCTCAGTCGATTGATCACATCCACTGGTGTGCGTGCTGGTGCGAAGACGCCAAACCACTCCACAGCGGCTGCATCCTTGGCGCCTGCCTCTGCAAAAGTTGGAACCGAGGGCAAGGCGATGTTCCTCTTGGTGGAACTCACTGCCAGGGCACGCAACTTTCCTGCTTGAACATGCGGCAAGGCATTGGACATGACGCTCACATTGGCCGCGATCTGACCACCCAACAGATCGTTCATTGCAGGAGCTGCTCCCTTATAGGCCACATGCGCCCAATCTAGGCCAGCAGCCTTGCCCAAGGCGACACCCGTGAAATGTGGGATAGAGCCAGCTCCTGAAGAGCCATACGATGCCTGCGTTGGATTGGCTTTACCCCATTTGACAAAGTCTGCGAGTGTTTTGACCTCTGGGGGCACTTGAGGTCCCACAGCCAAAATGAACGGAGCTGCGGCAACGCGTCCAACTGGCACTAAATCCACAACCGGGTCATATGGCAATTTGCGATAAATGTGCGGATAGACGGCCACCATGGATGCCGGAGTCAATACCAGCGTGGAGCCATCAGCCTCACTGTTTTTGACAGCTTCCAGAGCAATTCGCCCCCCAGCGCCCGGTTTGTTATCCACAATGACCGAAGGTGCAACGCCTGTCAGTTGTTGTGCAAGGACACGTGCCAAGGTGTCTGCTGAACCTCCTGGCGGAAAGCCAACAACGATTTTCAAAGGTTTGTTCAGTACGGGTGCGATTGGTTGTGCGAAAGAACTGACCACAGTGCCTGCAAGCATTGCTGCAACTGCACTCAAGCAATAGCGTCGGTTTTTCATGAGCTTGTCTCCTCGTTGATCTGTTTGAACGCAACTGTAAAGAAGAAGTCGAACGCCATCACTTTTAATCACATATATGATTTGATATCATGAATGGGATATGAAATCCTTGCCAGTCAAGTCTGCTCACCGTGTCTTAGAACTCTTGGAGTTCTTTGCCGAGTGGCGGCGACCTGCCACCATCAAGGACATTTCCCAATCACTTGGATACCCACAGTCGAGCACCTCGGTCCTGCTGCGCAGTCTCAAAGAATCCGGGCATTTCGACCATGATCCACGGACGGGGCTCTACAGTCCGAATATCCGGCTGGCACTGGCAACAGCCTGGATCGAAGAGCAGCTTTATACGGAGCAAAGCCTGTTGCGGATGATGGAAAAGGTACTGGACCTCACAGGCCACACCGTCATGATCGGAAAGCGAGAAGGATCGAATGTTCGTTACCTGCACGTTCTCCAGGCCACACGCGCAGGCAGTTTCACCAGCAAGATTGGCTTGCTCCGGCCGCTGTTTCGCAGTGCAACCGGAAAAATGTTGCTGACGACATTGGCCGAGCGGGACATCGGACGCCTGCTCCAGAATGCCAATGCACACGAGGCCAACGCAACTGATCGCGTCGATATTGATACAGCGCTCCAATCCCGAAAACAAGCCTTATTGGACGGATATGCCGTTTCAAGAGGAACATCCGTCCCGGGTGCTGCTGCACTTGCTGTCCTCTTGCCGAGCCCGAAGGGTAGTGAGCCAATGACGCTCAGCCTTGGCGGACCCATCCTTGAAATTGAACTAGAGTTGCCTGCACTCTTGGAAATACTTCGTGAGGCAGTTGCACCTTTTCGAGAGGCTATCAAGCTTCAGCGGTCGTAGAGAAAGCGGTCGTTAGCAAATGAACCCGCATATCGGTTTTGGGTCGGTTGCTGCCCGTCACTGATTGTGGTCGGAGGCTGCTCCAAGCCTGCAACCGATATCGATGTGGCGAAGATCCGAACTGCAGCCAAGCTTCCACGAACAAGGAACTTGAGGACATCGCTATTGAAGGTATAAAAAAGCGCGGAATAACCTGTTCAGTCAACTATGCCACCCATCAGTCACATCAAACCATCGAGCTGCAACCCGCATGAATCCTAGGTTCTTCTTGAGGAGGCGTCCTCAAGAAAACAGAGAAAACGTAGAAAAATCAGAGATTTCTATGCCGGAAATTGGCACTTTTGGGGAGAAATTGACGCAAGGCGTCCTCAAGACATTTGCGAGGAATGGCACCGTTACTGGGCTACAGCCCAATGAAAAAAGGGGACAGAGAAAGTCTGTCCCCTTTGTAAATGGTGGAGCTGGGGGGATTTGAACCCCCGTCCGCAAGCCTTCTTCGCGCAGTTCTACATGTGTAGTCGTCTGATTTGGATCTCGCCCGATGCGTCGCGCAGCGACACGCTACGCATCAGACCAGTACCCTATTTTCTCGTCCACCCCCAAGGCACCCGGAGGCAGACCAGCCAATATGAATTCCCTTGCAGCCTGGAGGCTTACGCCCCCTTGCCCAGCCTATCGGCCAACTGTTGCAAGGCTCACCGGATTAAGCGGCGAGTGCGAAACGTTCGTCGTTTGCAGTTAGTTTTTTTCTGCGGTTTTACGAGGTGACAGAACCTCGACATGCCCTGCTGCGTGTCCGAACCCACGTCGAAACCAGTGCAGCCCCTGAGTTGCCTATTTTAGGCCTGCTCCAGCAATTGCAAGAGCTCGGCCGGAGAATTTATTGTGGCTTGTGCGCCCCAGCTGGCCACATCCGTTTTCTGCCCCAGATAACCGTAGGTGGCAGCCACCGTGCCCATGCCGGCGGCGCGGCCGGCCACAATGTCGCGCTCGTCGTCACCGACATAAAGACAGCGCTCGGGATGCAGCCGCAGACGCCGAGCTGCTTCGAACAGCGGCTCCGGGTGCGGTTTGGCATGCGGCGTGGTGTCGCCACTCACAATGGCACGGGCGCTGGCAAACAGCGGCATGGCCTGGGTCAGTGGTTCGGTGAAACGCTTGGACTTATTGGTAACCACGCCCCAGGCCAAAGGCCGCTGCAACAATTGCTCGATCAAATCGGCAACACCGGCAAAGGCATAGGTGCGCTGTGTCATGCAGTTCTCGTAGTTGACGAAAAACTCCTCACGCATGAGCGCGAACTCGGGATGCTCCGGCGTCAGGCCGAAGGCCACCTCCAGCATGCCGCGCGCACCGGCACCCGCCATGGGCCGATAGACCTCGGGCGCCAGGGACGGCAAGCCGCGGTCGGTCCGCATTTTGTCAACGGCGGCCCCCAAGTCCGGGGCACTGTCGATCAGGGTGCCATCCAGGTCAAACAGGACGGCCTCGATACCGGGAAACTCCTTCATCACGCCCCCGTCAAAGGTCTGCGTGTCGCCAACAGGTAGTTGACGCTGGTATCGGCACTCAGCCAGTAACGCCGGGTCAGTGGGTTGTATTCCATGCCACGGGTCTGCCCCAACTCCAGCCCCGCCTGGCGGCAGTAACGTGCCAGTTCACTGGGACGGATCATCTTGGCGTACTCGTGGGTACCTCGCGGCAGCAGCTTGAGCAGGTATTCAGCGCCGACGATCGCGAACAGGAATGATTTTGGATTGCGGTTGAGCGTGGAGAAAAACACCCAGCCACCGGGTTTGACCAGGTTGGCGCAAGCCTGCACAACAGACGCGGGATCCGGCACATGTTCCAACATTTCCATGCAGGTCACCACATCGAAGCTGGCCGGCTGCTCTGCCGCCAGCGCCTCAGCGCTGACCTCGCGATACAGCACATTCGGCGTCTGGGCTTCGAGCGCGTGTAATTGCGCTACTTTCAGCGCCTTGGTCGACAAGTCAATGCCCGTGACACGAGCCCCCTGGCGCGCCATCGAATCGGACAGGATGCCACCACCACAACCGATGTCCAGCACCTGCTTTCCCTGCAACAACGCCAAGCCATTGATCCAGTTCAGCCGCAACGGATTGATCTGGTGCAAGGGACGGAATTCGCTCTCGGGGTCCCACCAGCGGTGGGCCAGCTCGGAAAACTTGGCCAGCTCGGCCGGATCGGCATTCAGTGTGGTCGTCATGGCAGCAATTATCGGCCAGGCAGAAGCCGCAAACCTTTGCCCAGAAACAAAAAACCCCGCCGAGGCGGGGTTCTTAACAGCAATCCGAGGGATTACTTGTTGGGGCGGGTACCGACCACTTCGATTTCCACGCGACGGTTCTTGGCGCGGCCTTCCTTGGTCTTGTTGTCAGCAACAGGCTGCTTCTCGCCCTTGCCTTCGGTGTAGATACGGTTCTTTTCGATGCCCTTGGACACGAGATAGGCCTTGACAGCCTCGGAACGACGGATCGACAGCTTCTGGTTGTAGGCGTCAGTGCCAACAGCGTCGGTATGGCCGACAGCGATGATCACTTCGAGGTTGATGCCCTTGACCTTCTGGGCCAGGTCATCCAGCTTGGCCTTGCCTTCGGGCTTCAGCACAGCCTTGTCGAAGTCGAAGAAAGCGTCAGCAGCATAGGTCACCTTGCTGGCGGCAACGGCCGGGGCAGCAGCCTTCGGTGCGGCAGCAGCAGCCGGAGCGGCAGCAGCAGCCTTCGGAGCCTCGACGATAGCGCCATCGCAACCTTTAGCGGCGGTAGCCGGCGTCCAGTTGGCATCGCGCCAGCACAGTTCGTTGGTGCCGTTCTTCACAGCGATGCCAGAACCGCTGACCCAGTTGTCAACAGACTGGGCACCTGCAGCGGTAGCAAGAGCTGCTGATGCAATCAACATGGCCACTTTATTCAATTTTTTCATGGTTCTCCTTTGAGCGGAAAAAGCTGCAGCAAGGCTGCGATTAATGAAGAAAAGATGGCATGCACTAATAGGACTACCACCTGAACGGTCTCAGCCATTGTGCCACATATGGCAAGGGCCGCAATCGTCAAAACATCGACACAGCCAGTTACAAACCAACAAGCCGCCTCTCTGTTGCTATGAAGCCACAAGGCGCCCCCCTTAAAATGACAGATTGCCCACGTCCCTGACCCGAGCGCTCCATGACCCAGTTCGCCAAAGAAACCCTGCCCATCAGCCTTGAAGAGGAAATGCGGCGCAGCTACCTTGATTACGCCATGAGCGTGATCGTCGGCCGCGCCCTGCCCGATGCACGGGATGGCTTGAAGCCTGTTCACCGGCGTGTGCTGTTTGCCATGCACGAGCTCAACAACGACTGGAACCGGGCTTACAAGAAGTCGGCCCGTATCGTCGGTGACGTCATTGGTAAATACCACCCGCACGGTGACCAGTCGGTCTACGACACCATCGTGCGCATGGCGCAGGATTTCTCCATGCGTCACATGCTGGTGGACGGCCAAGGCAACTTCGGCTCGGTCGACGGCGACAGCGCCGCCGCCATGCGTTACACCGAAATCCGCCTGGCCAAGATCGCCCACGAAATGCTGGGCGACATCGACAAGGAAACGGTGGATTTCGGCCCCAACTACGACGGCTCCGAGAAAGAACCGCTGGTTCTGCCCAGCCGCCTGCCCAACCTGTTGGTCAATGGCTCGGGCGGCATTGCGGTGGGCATGGCCACCAACATCCCGCCGCACAACCTCAACGAGGTGGTGGACGCCTGCCTGCACTTGCTGCGCAACCCTGAGGCTTCCATCGACGAGTTGATGGAGATCATCCCGGCCCCCGACTTCCCAACCGCCGGCATCATCTATGGCATCAGCGGTGTCAAGGAAGGCTACCGCACCGGCCGTGGTCGCATTGTGATGCGTGCCAGGTGCCACTTTGAGGACATCGACAAGGGCCAGCGCCAGTCCATCATCGTGGACGAGTTGCCCTACCAGGTCAACAAGAAGACCTTGCTCGAGCGCATCGCCGAACTGGTGCACGAGAAGAAGATCGAGGGCATCAGCCACATCCAGGATGAGTCCGACAAGTCCGGGATGCGCGTGGTGATCGAACTCAAGCGCGGCGAAGTGCCTGAGGTGGTGCTCAACAACCTGTACAAGCAGACCCAGTTGCAGGACACCTTCGGCATGAACATGGTGGCCCTGATCAACGGCCAACCCAAGCTGTGCAACCTGAAGGACCTGATCGAGGTCTTCCTCGACCACCGCCGCGAAGTGGTGACACGCCGCACGGTGTTCAACCTGCGCAAGGCGCGCGAGCGCGGCCATGTGCTGGAAGGCCTGGCCGTCGCCCTGGCCAACATCGATGACTTCATTGCGATCATCCGCAACGCCCCCACCCCACCGGTGGCCAAGGCCGAGTTGATGGCCAAGCCCTGGGACAGCAAGCTGGTGCGCGAAATGCTCACCCGCACCCGTGCCGATGGTGGCGTAGTCAATGCCGACGACTACCGCCCGGATGGTCTGGAAAAGAATTACGGCATGGGTCAGGATGGCCTGTACCGCCTGTCCGACACCCAGGCCCAGGAAATCCTGCAGATGCGCCTGCAGCGCCTGACCGGCCTGGAGCAGGACAAGATCGTGGCCGAGTACAAGGACGTCATGGCCGAGATCGAGGATCTGCTCGACATCCTGGCCAAGCCGGAGCGCGTGTCGGTCATCATCAGCGAGGAACTCGGTGCCATCAAGCAGGAGTTCGGTCAAACCAAGGTCGGCACGCGTCGCAGCGAGGTTGAGCACAACGCCCAGGATCTGGCCACCGAAGACCTGATCACACCCACCGACATGGTGGTGACGCTGAGCCACAGCGGCTACATCAAGAGCCAACCCCTGGGCGAATACCGCGCGCAAAAGCGCGGCGGCCGCGGCAAGCAGGCCACCGCCACCAAGGAAGATGACTGGATCGACCAGCTCTTCATTGCCAACACGCACGACTACATCCTGTGCTTCTCCAACCGCGGCCGTCTGTACTGGCTCAAGGTCTGGGAAGTACCGGCCGGTTCGCGCGGCTCGCGTGGCCGCCCGATCGTCAACATGTTCCCACTGCAAGAGGGCGAGAAGATCACCGTGGTGCTGCCGCTGACGGGCGAATCCCGCAGTTTCCCGGCCGACCACTACGTGTTCATGGGGACCTCCATGGGCACAGTCAAGAAGACGACGCTGGACGAATTCAGCAACCCGCGCAAGGCCGGCATCATTGCTGTCGACCTGGACGCCGGCGACTTCCTGATTGGCGCTGCGCTGACTGACGGCAAGCATGATGTCATGCTGTTCTCTGACGGCGGCAAAGCCGTGCGTTTCGACGAAAACGACGTGCGCCCCATGGGGCGCAATGCGCGTGGCGTGCGAGGCATGATGCTGGAAGAAGGGCAAAGCGTGATCGCCATGCTGGTGGCCGAAGACGAGCAGCAAAGCGTGCTGACGGCCACCGAAAACGGCTACGGCAAACGCACCTCCATCACTGAATACACCCGCCATGGTCGTGGCACCAAGGGCATGATCGCCATCCAGCAATCCGAGCGCAACGGCAAGGTCGTGGCCGCAACGCTGGTGCATGCCGACGACGAGATCATGCTGATCACCGACCGCGGTGTGCTGGTACGTACCCGGGTCAGCGAGATCCGTGAACTTGGTCGTGCCACCCAGGGTGTCACCCTGATCGGCCTGGATGAAGGCTCCAAGCTGAGCGGTCTGCAGCGTATTGTCGAAAACGATGCCAACCCGGCCGACGACGAGAGTGAAGCAACCGGGGGAGACGAAGCCTGATGACCCGCCCCTTCAACTTCTCGGCCGGCCCGGCCACCATCGCCCCGGAAGTGTTGCAGCAAGCCGCCAGCGAAATGCTGGACTGGCATGGCAGCGGCATGGGGGTGATGGAGATGAGCCACCGCGGCAAGGAGTTCATCAGCATCTACGAACAGGCGCAAGCTGATCTGCGCGAGCTGCTGGCGGTACCCAAGAACTTCCACATCCTGTTCATGCAGGGCGGCGGCCTGGCGGAAAACGCCATCGTCCCGCTCAACCTGTCGCGCGGCGGCCAAGCGGACTTCGTGCTCACCGGCACCTGGAGCCAGAAGTCGATCAAGGAAGCGCGCAAGTACTGCCAAGCCAATATCGCCGCCACGGATGAAGCCAACGGCTTCACCCAGTTGCCTGCGCCGTCCAGCTGGCAGCTCAGCCCCGACGCGAGCTACGTACATATCTGCTCCAACGAGACCATCCATGGCGTCGAGTTCCATGAGCTGCCCGACCTGAAGGCGCTGGGGTCAAGCGCCCCGCTGGTGGTCGACTTCTCCTCCCAGGTCGCCTCGCGTCCGGTGGACTGGTCGCGCGTCGGCCTGGCTTTTGGCGGCGCGCAGAAGAACATTGGCCCCGCCGGCCTGACGCTGGTGATCGTGCGCGAGGATCTGCTGGGCCATGCCCTGCCAGCCTGCCCCAGCGCCTTCGACTACAAGACCGTGGCCGACAACCAGTCCATGTTCAACACGCCGCCGACCTACGCCATCTATATGGCCGGCCTGATCTTCCAGTGGCTCAAGAAATTGGGCGGTGTGCCGGCCATCGAGGCGCGCAACATCGCCAAGGCCCAGCTGCTGTACGAGACCATCGACAACTCGCAGCTCTACGTCAACCGCGTGGCCAAGAGCTGCCGCTCGCGCATGAACGTGCCTTTCTTCCTGCGTGATGAGTCGCGCAACGAAGCCTTTCTGGCTGGCGCCCGCGAGCATGGTCTCTTGCAACTCAAGGGCCACAAATCGGTCGGCGGCATGCGCGCCAGCCTCTACAACGCCATGCCGCTCGAGGGCGTGCAGGCACTCGTGTCCTACATGCAAGAATTCGAACGTACGCAAAGCTGAGTCATGGCCAAGACCCTTTCAGAACTGCGCGTAGAGATCGACGCCCTGGACCAGGAACTTCTGGCCCTGCTCAACCGCCGCGCCGCCTTGGCGCATGATGTCGGCGAGATCAAAAAGGTCGATGGTTCGCCGGTATTCCGCCCCGAGCGTGAAGCCCAGGTCATCGCCGGCCTGCAGACCGCCAACCCCGGACCGCTCAAGCGCGACAGCGTGGCCACCATCTGGCGCGAAATCATGTCCGCCTGCCGCGCCTTGGAAGCGCCGCAACGCGTGGCCTACCTCGGACCGGCCGGCACCTTCAGCGAGCAGGCGGCAGAACAGTTCTTTGGCTCCAGCATCGAACGCATGCCCTGTGGCAGCATCGACGAAGTGTTCCGCGCCACCGCCGCCGGCAGCGCCCAGTACGGCGTGGTGCCGATGGAGAACTCCACCGAGGGCATGGTGTCGCGTTCGCTCGACCTGTTTCTGACCTCGCCACTGCACGTCATCGGCGAAACCAGCCTGCTGGTACGCCACAACCTGCTGCGCCTGTCCGATTCACTGGAAGGCATTGAGGCGGTCTACGCCCATCCGCAGGCCCTGGCCCAGTGCCAAAACTGGCTCAACACCCACCTGCCGCACGCCGAGCGCCATGCCGCCGCCAGCAACGCCGAAGGCGCACGCCTGGCCGCCAGCAACCCGGCCTGGGCCGGCATCGCCAGTGAGCGCGCCGGCTCCGAATTCGGCCTGCATGTCGTGGCGCACGCCATCCAGGATGATGCCTACAACCGCACCCGCTTCGCCGTGGTCTGCCTGCCGCAGACCATGCCGGCCCCCGAGACCTCGGGCAAGGACTGCGTGAGCCTGATCGTCTCGGTCCCCAACCGCCCCGGCGCCGTGCACGACCTGCTGGTGCCACTGAAGAAGCACGGTGTGTCGATGACGCGCTTCGAGTCGCGCCCGGCGCGTTCCGGCCAATGGGAGTATTACTTCTATATCGACATCCAGGGCCACCTTTCACAGCCCCATGTCACTGCGGCCCTGCAGGAACTGCAAGGCCTGTGCGCCTTCTACAAGGTGCTGGGCACTTACCCCGTGTCTGAATGATGTTCGAGCAACTCGGTTTAATTGGTTGCGGCCTGATGGGCGGCTCCTTTGCGCTGGCCCTCAAGCGCGCCGGCCTGGTCAAGCGCGTCGTCGGCTATAGCAAATCCCCCTCCACCACCGAACGCGCCCGTCAACTGGGCGTCATCGACGTCGAGGCACCCTCCGCGCTCTTGGCCGTCTCGGGCGCCGACATCGTACTGATCGCCGTCCCGGTGGCTGCGACAGAGGCCACCTTCAAGGCCATCCGTCATCTTGTCTCGCCACAGATGCTGATCATGGACGTCGGCTCCACCAAGCGCGATGTCATTGATGCCGGCCGACGCGCCCTGCGCGACCACATCGGCTCCTTCGTGCCGGCCCATCCGATCGCCGGCAAAGAAGTCTCCGGCGTCGAACATGCCGACCCCGACCTCTACGCTGGCAAACAGGTCATCCTGACCCCGATCGAGCGCACCCAACCCACCCAGTTGCAGCAAGCCGTTGATGTCTGGACGGCTCTGGGCTGCCGCGTGCAGCAGATGTCCCCCGAAGCGCACGATGCAGCCTTTGCCTCCGTCAGCCACCTGCCGCACCTGCTGGCTTTTGCCCTGATGAATTCGATTACCAGCCAACCGCAAGGCAAGGACTTCCTGTCCCTGGCCGGGCCGGGCTTCCGCGATTTCACCCGCATCGCCGCCAGTGACCCCCATGTCTGGCGCGACATCCTGATTTCCAACCGGGAAGAGTTGCTGGCCCAGTCCAAAGTCTTTCAGCGACATCTGCAGGCCTTGGAACTCATGATCTCCAACGGCAACGGCGAAGCGCTTGAAGGTCTGATCGACCAAGCCAGCCGCGCGCGCGCCGGCTGGAGCATGAACAAGTTCCAAAAATAATGTTTGCCACCGAGTTTCTCGATCTGCCGCCGCTGGCCGGCGCCCAGGGCCGCGTCGTGCTGCCCGGCTCCAAAAGCATTTCCAACCGTGTCCTGTTGCTGGCCGCCTTGTGCCGCGGCCGCACCACCCTGCATGACCTGCTGGACTCCGACGACACGCGTGTCATGCTGGCAGCGCTGCGCCAACTCGGCTGCGGCGTGCAGCAGGACGGCACCACAGTCACCATCGACGGTCTCGATGCGAAGCTGCCCGCCAACGCCCTGAAGTTCTTCATGGGCAACGCCGGCACCGCCATGCGGCCGCTGACCGCAGCCTTGGCCGTGTTGGGGGGTGACTTCGAACTGTCCGGTATCCCACGCATGCATGAGCGCCCGATCGGCGACCTGGTCGATGCGCTACGCCAACTCGGCTGCCAGATCGACTACCTCGGCAACGACGGCTACCCGCCCCTGCGCATCGGCCGCCCGGCTCTGAAGCTTGACGCGCCCATCCGGGTACGCGGCGACGTCTCGAGCCAGTTCCTGACGGCGCTGCTGATGGCACTGCCTTTGGTCGCCAGCAAGGACATCACGATCGAAGTTGTTGGCGAACTGATCTCCAAACCCTATATCGAGATCACCCTCAATCTGCTGGCACGCTTTGGCATCACGGTGCAACGCGAAGGCTGGCAGCGTTTCACCATCCCCGCCGGTTCGCACTACCAGACCCCTGGTGTGCTGCACGTGGAAGCCGACGCGTCCTCGGCCAGTTACTTTATTGCCCTGGGTGCCATCGCCGCCAACCAGGCTACCCCTGTGCGTATCGAAGGCGTCGGTGAAAGCTCGATCCAGGGCGACATCAAGTTCGTCGATGCCGCCCGTCTGATGGGGGCCCACGTCACCAGCGGCCCGAACTGGCTGGAAATTTCAAAAGGCAGTTGGCCACTCAAGGCCATCGATCTGGACTGCAACCACATCCCCGACGCCGCCATGACCCTGGCCATGATGGCGCTGTATGCCGATGGCCCCACAACGCTGCGCAACATCGCCAGCTGGCGCGTCAAGGAAACCGACCGCATTGCCGCCATGGCCACCGAGCTGTGCAAGCTCGGCGCCACGGTGGAGGAAGGCCCGGACTTCATCCGCATCACGCCGCCGGCCGCACCGAGCGTCGCCGGGCCGTCCCAAGGCGCGCGAGCCCCCTCGGGGGGCAGCGAGGACACGTCAGTGCCGAGCGTGGGGGCCACATGGAAAGCCGCCAGCATTCACACCTACGACGACCACCGTGTCGCCATGTGCTTCTCGCTGGTCGCCTTCAACCCGGCCCGGCTCCCGGTGCGCATCCTCGACCCCAAGTGCGTGGCCAAGACCTTCCCCGACTATTTCGAAGCACTGTTCTCGGTCACGACCCCCGTGCCCGGTACCGTGCCGGTGCTCTGTGTCGACGGCCCCACCGCCTCCGGCAAGGGCACCTTGGCTGCCCGCTTGGCCCAGGCGCTGGGCTACCACTACCTGGATTCCGGCGCTCTCTACCGCGTGACCGCACTGGCTGCCCTGCGCGCCGGCCTGGCGCTGGAGCCGCAGAACGAGACCGCCATTGCCGCCCTGGCCGAACGGCTGCCAGTGCGTTTTGTTGGCGAGCAGGTGCTGTTGGCCGGCGAGGACGTCAGCGACGCCATCCGCAGCGAGCAAGGCGGCATGAACGCCTCCAAGGTTTCGACCCTGCCGGCGGTACGCACCGCACTGGTGGCCCTGCAGCATAGTTTCCGCCAGTTGCCGGGCTTGGTCGCCGATGGCCGCGACATGGGCACCGTGATCTTCCCCGACGCCCCGCTCAAGGTCTTTTTGACCGCCAGCGCCGAAAAAAGAGCTGAAAGACGCTATAAGCAGTTGATTTCAAAGGGGATTTCGGCTATATTGTCAGATCTTCGTGCCGATCTGGAAGCGCGCGATGCCCGGGACACCTCCCGCGCAGTCGCGCCACTCAAGCCGGCACAGGACGCCCGGTTGCTGGACAACTCGGATCTCTCGATTGAAAAGTCGCTTGATCTGGTGCTGGACTGGTGGCAGAGCAAACAGCCATTCAGCACTGTCTGAGCGGCTACCCGGCCCATACGGCTCCTCTCGCGCATGCATTGCGCCCGGTCGTGTGGTTCAACAACGTAACCCCGCGGATCATCCGCACAAACCGCCGTCGAAAGCTATCCCCCAGCAGCAATGGTGCTGCTGTAACGCCATGGTTCCTTGCCATGGACGCCAAGACGGTCTAGGAAATTAAATGTCTGAATCTTTTGCCGCCCTGTTTGAAGAATCCCTGCAACGCACCGAAATGCGTCCGGGCGAAGTGATCACCGCTGAAGTCGTGCGCATTGAGCACGGCTTCGTCGTCGTGAACGCCGGCCTCAAGTCCGAAGCCTACGTGCCGATCGAGGAATTCAAGAACGACCAGGGTGTGCTCGAAGTCCAAGTGGGTGACTTCGTGTCCGTGGCCATCGGCTCCATCGAAAACGGCTACGGCGACACCATTCTGTCGCGCGACACCGCCAAGCGTCTGGCTTCCTGGATGAGCCTGGAAAAGGCCCTGGAATCCGGCGAATTCGTCACCGGCACCACCAGCGGCAAGGTCAAGGGTGGCCTGACCGTGCTGGTCAACGGCATCCGCGCCTTCCTGCCCGGTTCGCTGGTTGACACCCGCCCGACCAAGGATCTGTCTCCGTACGAGAACAAGACCATGGAGTTCAAGGTCATCAAGCTCGACCGCAAGCGCAACAACGTGGTGCTGAGCCGCCGCGCCGTGGTGGAAGCCTCCATGGGCGAAGAGCGCGCCAAGCTGATGCAGACCCTGAAAGAAGGTTCTGTGGTGCAAGGCGTGGTCAAGAACATCACCGAATACGGTGCCTTCGTGGACCTGGGCGGTATCGACGGCCTGCTGCACATCACCGACATGGCATGGCGCCGCGTCCGCCACCCGAGCGAAGTCGTTCAGGCTGGCCAGGAAATCTCCGCCAAGATCCTCAAGTTCGACACCGAGAAGAACCGCGTGTCCCTGGGTCTCAAGCAGATGGGCGACGATCCGTGGATGGGCGTGAACCGCCGCTACCCGCAAGGCACCCGCATGTTCGGCAAGATCACCAACATCGCCGACTACGGCGCGTTTGTGGAACTCGAACCCGGCATCGAA
>JAUXVI010000027.1 GCA_030680575.1 Hylemonella sp. | reverse complement strand
TCTCCGGTACCGGCAGACCGGCTTCAACACGCTTCAAGGCAGCCATGATCTGGCTGTCGGTAAATCTCGACTTCTTCACGTAGAACTTCCTTCTTCGAAAATTCTACTTCTGGGGCCATTGGTTTATCGGGGGGATTACCTATGAACAAGAGTGGCGTGTTGTTCAAGCTGAGGGCAATCGTGTTTTCTCTGCCCCATCAAAAGTCACATCGATCATTTTCGGAGCAAAGATGACAACCGAAGAGAGAGTAATGCTCTATCGGGCATTACGTTCGAAACAGGACATCGCCTTCAAACAGGTCCAATTAGCTGATGGCAAATTTGCCATTGATATTGAGCCTTTTGCAATCGGTAAAGCCTGACTATTCACACTTCACAAGGACGCGCCACGGCGCGTCCTTGTGGTTTTCGGTCTTCGGCTTCCCCCGCCGTTATGAGGAGGCGAGTAGCGCAGGGGCAAACGGATCAAGAGCCGTGCATGTCTGAGCCCGCAGGGCGAGTTTGCGCGGCTCCCGCTTGGCCCGAGCAACGCAGCGTGCCCGGAGCGTTAGCGCAGGGCCGACGAATCCGGCTCGCCTTCTCTTTGCTTACTTTCTCTTGGCGAAGCAAGAGAAAGTGAGTCGCCCGCCGGGGCGAGACCCGGCTCGCTGGCACACCCAAAACCACAAACAAAAACAAGAAAGAAAAAGGCGCCCACCCCTTACAGAATGAGCGCCAAATGCTATCAACAAGATAGCACGAGGTGCTGCGTTACGCCACTGGCTCCAGCGCCAGAACGCCCGTGGCCGTATTGGAAATCGGGATGTGGTAATTGCTGTGCACTTTGCGCACACCAGCACTACCCGCTGTGAGGGCAGCGCGCATGGCCAGCCACATCAGCAGTTCCACGCCTTGCGTGCCGGCATGTTCCACCAGCTCCAGGTCGCTGAACTGGGTGGCCCACTCGGGGTTGGTCTCCATGCTCTGCAGGAACTGCAGGTCGAACTTCTTGTTGATGAAGCCGGCGCGCTCGCCTTCGAGCTGGTGGCTCAGGCCGCCGGTGGCCATCACGGCCACGCGCTTGTCGCTCTTCCACGAAAGAATCACCTCGCCCACGGCCTTGCCGAGCTTGTAGACGCGCTTGGCAGTGGGCAACGGGAACTGCACGGTGTTGATGTCGATCGGCACGATCTGCACTGGTGCCACGGCGTCCTTGGGCCAGAACAGCTTGAGCGGCAAGGTGCAGGCGTGGTCCACCAGCATTTCCTGGCAGGTCACGATGTCGAACTCCTTGGCGATCAACTCATTGACCAGATGCCAGGACAGCTCCGGGCAGCCGGCCACCGGCGCCGAGGTCGGGATGCCCCATCCCTCATCCGCATTGCGGTACTCGGCCGCGGTGCCGATGGCGAAGGTCGGCATCTTGTCGAGGAAGAAGTTCAGGCCGTGGTCGTTGTAGAACACCACCAGAACATCGGGCTTGACCATGCCCAGCCACTCATGGATGGGCGGGAAGCCGTCGAAGAAGGGTTTCCAGTAGGGCTCCTGCTGCAGGCCCTTGGCAATGGCGCCGCCGATGGCGGGGATGTGGGATGTGGCCAGGCCACCAATGATTTGTGCCATGTTGTGCGTTCCTCGTTTTACTGGTTGTTGGCCGCGACGAGCTTGGCCTTGAACTCTTCCTTGCTCATGCCGGTCTGCTGGGCGCCGATGTCCTGCATGTCCAGCCCGAAGATGCCAGCGAACTTGGCCAGGTAATAGGCATTGCCACCGGCAGCCAGCAGGGCCAGCACCTGCTTGGAGCGGATGGCCGCGGCCTGCTCCTCGTTCAGGCCGTACTGCTTCATGTAGGCCTCGGGGTCGGCCACGAAGGCCTCGCGGTTGGCTTTCTCGTTGAAAGAGAAACACATCTTGTTGAGGGCATAACCCTTCTTGGCCATATCGCCGTCAAAGGGCGTGGTGCCGGGAATCTGCTTGGTCGCGCTGGTCACGGAGGTCTCCTTGGGTGACATAAGTCAAAACGGATAGGGCAAGTATTCCGAAAGCATTGACCCAGATAAAGACATGAACCATGATATGACTCATGAGCAAATTCGATCATTCAGACCTGGATGGCCACTTGCTGCAGCTGCTGGTGGCGGTGGTGGAGACGGGCTCGGTCACCGGGGCGGCACAGCGCCTGGGTGTCACCCAGTCGGCCGTCAGCCACCTGTTGGACAAGCTGCGCGCCATCACCAGCGACCCGCTGTTCGTCAAAAGCGGGCGCGGCATCGTGGCCACGGCGCGGGCCGAAGAGCTGGCCGCCCAGGCGCGCGGCCTGCTACGCCAGCTGCAGCACTTTGCCCACAGCGGCGAGTTCGACCCGGCCAACTGGCAGACCACTTTCACCATTGCCGCCAACGACTTCCAGCGCGACCTGCTGCTGCCGCCCCTGGCGACCCGGCTGCGCGCGCAGGCGCCGGGCGTGGCGCTGCGCGTCATCCCGTCCGGCGTGCCGCGGCTGGAGACGCTGCGCGCCGACGACTGCCAGCTCGTCATCAGCCCACGCCCGCCCGAAGGCAGCGACATCGTGCAAAAGCGCCTGTTCGAAGACCAGTACCGCGTGTTCTACGACCCGGCCGTGCGAGAGGCACCACGTGATGAAGCCGAGTACCTGGCCGCCGACCACGCCACCGTGGTCTACGAGCCGCGCCGCAGCCTGGACCTGGACCAGCACCTGGCCAACAAGGGCGTGAACCGGCGCTTCACGGTGATGGTGCCCAGTTTCAGCGCCCTGCCCGCCTTCGTGCGCGGCACGCCGCTGCTGGCCACCGTGCCCGGGCTGCTGGCGCGCCACACCCTGAGCGGCCTGGCCAGTTGCCCGCCACCCGTGACCTGCCCCACCATGCCGATGTACCTGATCTGGCACGCCCGCTACCAGCAGGATGCCGCGCACCGCTGGCTGCGTGCGCAACTGGAGGCGGTGGTGGCGCCGGCACTGGCCGAGGCAGCACCCCAAGCCGGTTTTGCAGGCGCTTCATCTATGGCCTAATATAGGTTTTCCACTCTAAAACCGAGATCAAACATGGGCAACAAAATCGTCACCGAAGCAGACCGCAAAGCCACTCCCGCACCCAAGCCGCTCCCCGGCGTGACCCTGCGCACGGCTGGCCGCGGCCAACGCGTCAGCCTGGAGCGCGGCACTGCCACCCGCAGCAAGAAGAACCCGGGCAAGCGCTCCAAAAAGGGCGGCTGATCTGCCTCGCCGGTGTGCCGCGCCATCTGTTGCGCCGCACACCGGGCTTCTGGCCGGCGCTGAGCCCCTGCGCTCAGCAGCGAATACACCGGCCCACCCTCTCTTCCCCTTCACAGTCAAGACGGCGATGACCGCCTCGGTCCGCGCCGTCTTTCCGCGTCAGCCTGATGCCAGCACGGCCGCGGCATCACCACCATCAGCCCCGCCAGCCACCGGCGCCACCAGCGCGGCGGCCTGCTCGCGCAACGGCGGCAGCAGACGCAAAGCCAGCACCAGCTGTGCGTGCAGCACGCGCTCGCCGTCAGACAAGGGGCCTTGCGCCGCGCGTGCCAGCGCATCGAGCAACGCGGCCTCACGGTGCGCCTCGGGCGTGGGCAAGGTCTGGCTTGCCTCCAGCGCGCCGGCCAGCGCATCCAGCGTGCTGCGCAGCCAGGCCACGGCACGGGCGCTGTCGTCGGCCAGCACCAGTTGCAGGTTGCGGTGCGCGCCCAGCGCCGACAGGTAGTTCAGCAGCGTGTGCGACAGCACCAGAAAGCGCGTGCCGGCCGCCATGTGTCGACGTACGTAGATCGGCTCTTCGAACACCGCCGACATGGCGCTGGACAAGGCCGCATCGGCGTTGTGCGCATTGCGCCGTGCCAGCCGGTAGGCCAGGTGATCCTGCTTGCCGTGCTGGTACTGGCTGATGATTTCCTGCAGGTACACCGCTTGCGATCGCAAGGCCTGGGCCGCCACCCGATGCAACTGGCGCGACTGCCAGCTCGGCAGCACCAGCCACACCGCCAGCCCGGCAATCAGGCTGCCGAGCAGCGTGTCGATCAGGCGCGGCATGATCAGGTCGAAGCCGTCGCCTGCCTGGTTGAACGACAGCAGCACCAGCGAGGTGATGGCCGCCGTGGCCAGCGTGTAGCGGCTGTGCCGGGTGGCAAAAAACAGCGCCGCGGCCACCACCGTGAAGGCTGACTGCACCAGCACCTCCGGAAACAGCCGCAGCAATGCCCAGCCGACCAGCAGGCCCAGCACCGTGCCCCAGATGCGCTGCGCGAGCAGGGTCAGCGTGGCGCCGTACTGCGGCTGGCAGACGAAGACGATGGTCAGCAAGATCCAGTAGCCATGACTGTCGCCCGTCAGCCGGCGCACGGCATCGCCCGCCAGCAGCGCCACGCTCAGACGGATGGCGTGGCGCATCAGCGGCGATGACAACGTCCACTGCGCGCGCACGCGCTGCCAGGCATCACGCAGGGAGCGCGGGTTGCGGTTCAGCAGGCTGGAGTCGGCCGGCAAGCGCCCGGGCTGCGGCGCATCGAGTGCACCACCCAGCTCGCGCACCATGCCGGACAGGTTGTCCGCCAGCGCGCGCAAGGCACGCAGGGGCTGCTGCGCCTGCGCCGCCTCCGATGCGCTGCGCGGCAAGGCCTGCAGATGCCGGATGGCCTGCTCCAGATCTTCGATGGCACGCGCCGTGCCCTCGCCGCGCACCCACGCTTCCTGCAGCTGGATGGCCTGCGCCAGGGTCTGGCAATCGTGCCCGAGCAGGGCCACCAGGCGCTGAAAACGGTACAGCACATCACTGTGGAAAAAAGCCTCGGCCAGCACGTCGTAGTGCTCATGCGACGAGGTCACCCGCTCATGCACATCCTGCGCCACAAAATACAGGTGCAAGGCCTCGGGCAGCCACGGGGGTGCGCGCCCCGCCCCCATGCGCAGGAACAGGCTTTCCTTCACCGCGTTCAAGGCCTCCACCACACGCCCGTTGTGCAAGGCCAGTGCCAAGCGGCGGCGCTCCAGATCGACATCACGCACCGGCGCAAACAAGCGCGACTTCAGCTGCAGGTACACCCCCAGCACTTCGTACAGGCCGGCCAGCTTCTGCCGCACCGGCAGCATGGGCAAGGCGGCGGCCCACAGCACAGAGATCAAACCGTACCAGGCCGCGCCACACAGCAGCCAGATCACGGGCCACGGTGTGGCCGGCTGGCCCACCGGTGGCTCTACTTGCGAATGACTCGCCAGCGCGGTGTAGATCGCCATGATCAGCGTGGCCACGGCCAGCGTGCGGTAGCGCCCGCCCACGGCGCCCAGCATCGTGAGGCCAAACGCCGCCAGCCCCAGCACCGCCATCAGCACGCCCGGGTAAGGCAGGCTGGCCTGCACCGCCAAGGCCACCCCGGTAAAACTCAGCAAGGTGGCAGCCTGCGCCCGCACCTGGCCGCGCCAGCTGTCATCCGACTCCGCGATGGCCCCCGCCAGCACGCCCAGCAGCAGCGGAATGAGCGCCTGCGTCTGCCCCAGCCACCAGCCGCCCACCATCACGATGGCCAGCGCCAAGAAGGCACGCATCCCGCAGGCCAACGCCTCTTGCCGCCATGCCTGCTGCCAAAGCCTGCGCCACTCTTGCATCATCAAAAACACCTTTCGTACCGGTGGCCGCAGATCATGCGCCCTACCCACACCCATCAAGCAAATATCGGGCCGCTCTCGTTCTTGTTATAGCGAACGTTTGTGACGGCGCTTAATCTTGCGCCCGGTGCGCCTGCCGGTAACGCTGCGGGCTCAGGCCGGTGCGGCGCTTGAAGAAGCGCGAGAAATAGGCCGGGTCGTCAAAACCCAGCTCAGCCGCCAGGTTGGCCGCCGGTGCTGCGATGTACACCAGCCGGCGGCAGGCCTCGCGCGTCAGACGCTCGTGCACCAGCTCCAGCGCGCTGCGCCCACTCTCGGCGCGCGCCAGCCGGTTCAGCCGCTGGGTGGACAGCCCCAGACGCGAGGCGTAGCGCTCCAGCGGCCAGTGTTCCAGGAAATGCTGCTCCACCAACAGCAGAAAGCGCGTGAACAGCGCCTGGTGCCGGTGCGCCCGCTCGCCCTGCGCCTGCTGCCCCTGCACACGCGCCTGCGCCAGCCGCCACACCACGGCACGCGCCAGCCAACCCGCCACCGGCGACTCGGTCGTGCCCGGCTGCATGAACTCGGCTGCCAGTTCGCGAAACAGCGCGTTGAGCCGCTCGGCTGCGCCATCGACCGGTGCAAAGTGCAACACCCCTGGCGCCGAAAACAGCGCGCGAAACGCCTCGCCCACCGACTGGAATTCACCTTCCACCAGAAAGCGTGCGCTCAAGGTGAGCACCAGGCCGTCGGTGCCCGGCGCAAAACGAAAGCCGTGCACCACCCCCGGCGGCACCACGATGGCCGCCGGCCCCTGTACCGCCTCGCGCCATTCGTCCAGCACCACCTCGGCCGCGCCCGTCTGAACCCACAGCACCTGGTACAGGCCGTGGTGCACGTGCGGCTCGATCTCCCAGTGGTAGAGGCGGCTGCGCGACTGCACCTCCTCGATGTGCAACATCTCCTGCCCGGGCGTGGCGGTCTCGCCGTAAAGGGCAAAGCTGGGAATGGCCACCGCCGCCCGCCGCGCACGTGCTGGCGGCGTGAAATTTGGCTTGGGCGGAGGCGCGGTGGTTTTCATGGTTCCACTATTTTGATCGAAAAGTACAAGTTTTACCCACACTTTGTGCAGTGTCTTTTGGCTGCCCCGCGCCTAAAGTTCGCCCACGGCATTACCCACCGGAGACAAACCGATGTTTTCTTTCGATCCCTACTCACCCGCCATCGACGCGGACCCGTTCCCGTACTACAAGACGCTGCGCGACGAGCACCCCTGCTTCTGGAGCCCCGAGGCCCAGATGTGGATCCTCTCGCGTTATGCCGACATCGTCTCGGCCGGCCAGGACTGGCAGACCTACTCGTCGGCCAGCGGCAACCTGATGACCGAACTTCCCGGCCGCGCCGGTGCCACCCTGGGCAGCTCCGACCCACCGAAGCACGACCGCCTGCGCGGCTTGATCCAGCATGCCTTCATGAAGCGCAACCTGCTGGCGCTGGAAGAACCGATCCGCGCCGTGGCGCAGCAGGTGTTTGGCCAGTTGAAAGGTGTGAAGACCTTCGACTTCAAGGACGTGTCCTCGCAGTTCACCGTCAAGGTGTTGATGGCCGCACTCGGCCTGCCCATGGGTGACGAAGCCATCGTCGATGAAAACGAAGTGCGCGAGAACGCCGTGCTGATGGTGCAGAGCGACGCCCGCACCCGCACCAAGGGTCCGGAGCACATTGCCGCCTACAACTGGATGCAGGAGTACGCCAGCAAGGTCATCGCCATGCGCCGAGCCGAGCCGAAGAACGACCTCATCAGCCACTTCAGCCTGGCCGAGATTGAAGGTGACCGCCTGGACGAGCGCGAGGTACTGCTCACCACCACCACCCTCATCATGGCCGGTGTCGAATCGCTCGGCGGCTTCATGATGATGTTCGGCTACAACCTCGCCACCTTTGACGACGCCCGCAAGGCGGTGGTGGCCAACCCTGAGTTGCTGCCCGACGCGATTGAAGAGAGCCTGCGCTTCAACACCTCGGCCCAGCGCTTCCGCCGCCGCCTGATGAAGGACGTGACGATCCACGGCCAGACCATGAAAGAAGGCGACTTCGTCTGCCTGGCCTACGGCTCGGGCAACCGCGACGAGCGCCAGTACCCCAACCCCGATGCGTACGACATCACGCGCAAGCCACGCGGCCACCTGGGTTTTGGCGGCGGCCTGCATGCCTGCCTGGGCACGGCGATTGCGCGCCTGGCGGTGAAGATCGCCTTCGAGGAGTTCCACAAAGTGGTGCCCGACTACAAGCGCCTGGCCGACCAGCTGCCCTGGATGCCGTCCTCCACCTTCCGCAGCCCGCTGCGCCTGGACCTCACCGTTCAGTAATCGCTTAAGCTTGTTCCACCCCGCCGCCTGCTTCTTGCAGGCGGCCCCGCTTTTTCAGGAGACACTTTCATGGCCAACATCACCTACATCGAGGCCTCTGGCCAGTCCACCACCATCAACCTGCCCGACGGCTGGAGCCTGATGCAGGGCGCCACCACCAACGGCATTGACGGCATCCTGGGCGAGTGCGGCGGCTCCTGCGCCTGCGCCACCTGCCACTGCTACGTTGACGAATCGCGCCTGGGCGACATCGCGCCCGCCAGCGAAAACGAACTCGCCATGCTGGAGAACGTGGCCGCCGAGCGCCGCCCCAACAGTCGCCTGGCCTGCCAGATCAAGGCATCCCCCAAACTCGAAGGGTTGATCATCAGCCTGCCCGCCGTGCAGGAATAAGATCGTCGGCATGACGCATCCCATCCTGATCATTGGTGCCGGCCAGGCCGGCGTACAGACGGCCGAAGCCCTGCGCGCCGGCGGCTTCGAAGGCACCATCACCCTGCTGGGCGACGAACCCCACGGCCCTTATCACCGCCCGCCGCTGTCCAAAGCCTGGCTGGCCGGCGAGATGGATGCTGCGCAGCTGGTGATGCGTGCGCCCGAGATGCTGGCACGCAAAACCATCGAGCTGCGCACCGATTGCAAAGTCACCGCCATCGACCGCAGCGCCAAGACCGTAGCGTTGGCTGATGGCAGCACCCTGCCCTACAGCGGTCTGGTGCTGGCCACCGGCTCCACGCCGCGCACGCTGCCCTTGGCGGGCGGCAACGCGCACGGCGTGCTGGCCTTGCGCTCGCGCGACGACGCCAGCGCCATCGCCGAGCGCATGGCCGTGTGCGCAGAGCGGCAGCTGCCGCTGGTGGTGATCGGCGGCGGTTTCATCGGCCTGGAAGTGGCGGCCACCGCGCGCAAGAAGGGCCTGACTGTGACCGTGCTGGAAGCCGCGCCGCGCCTGCTGGGCCGCGTGCTGGCACCCATGCTGTCGGACTGGTATGCCGAACTGCACCGCAGCCACGGCGTGCAACTGGTGCTGGGCGCGCAGATCGACGAGATCATCACCGACCATGAAGGCCAAGCCACTGGCGTGCGCATGCAGGACGGCACGCTCTACCCCGCCGGCCTGGTGGTGGTGGGCATCGGCGTCAACGCCAATGACGAACTGGCGCGCGCTGCGGGTCTTGAGTGCGAGCGCGGCATCGTGGTGGACGCCTGCGGCCGCACCAGCGACCCGAGCATCGTGGCCGCCGGCGACTGCACCGCGCGCCGCTTAAGCGATGGCAACCTGCTGCGCCTGGAGTCGGTGCAAAACGCCACAGAACAAGGCAAGAGCGCCGCCGCTGCGCTGCTGGGGCAGGAGCGCCCCTTCACCGCCACGCCCTGGTTCTGGAGCGACCAGTACGACAAGAAGCTGCAGATGGCCGGCCTGTCGATGGGCGCCGACCACTGGGCAATACGTGGGAACATGGGCGGCGACACCGCCAGTTTCAGCGTCTACCACTTCAAGGGCGACCAACTGCTGGCCGCCGACAGCATCAACGCAAGCCGCGACCACCTGCAGGCGCGCAAGCTGCTGGATGCCGGCGTCTCACCCACGCCGCAGCAGGCGGGCGATGCGGGGTTTGATCTGAACAGCCTGCTACCCCGCTGATCGGGGCCTGCCTCAGGCGGGCAAGGTCACCGTCACGGTCAGGCCCGGCTGCGCGTTTCGCACCGCGAACGTGCCGCCGTGCGCCTGCGCCATCAGCCGGCACAAGTACAGGCCCAGGCCCACACCGCCGGCGCTGCGGGTGCGTGCACTGTCGGGCCGGTAGAAGGCCTGTGCCAGTTGCGACAGCTGTTCTTCAGGCACGCCAGGGCCATGGTCGCGCACTTCGATGCTCAGTCCATCGGCGCTTGCCGACAGCGTGACCACGGGCGCCACGGCGGCGTCGGCACCATGCCGCAGCGCATTGTCGACGAGGTTACGCAACAGCAGGTGTACACGCGAGGCATCCACCGACACCGGGTGCATGCCTTCGGGTGCCAACACCGTCACACGCGCCGCGCCCGCGTGGCTCGCCTGCAGCTCGTCCACCACCTCGCGCGCCAGCGCCGCCACATCGGTCGGCGCGCGCTGCAGGGTGGCATGGTTCCCTGACAGGCGCTCCCCCTCCAGCAGGTCACTGATCAGCGCAGCCATTCCCTGCAGGTCGCGCAGCAGCGCGTCGCGCTGCGGGAGGATCTCGTCGGCTTCAGGCAGTAGCTCGGCATTCAGCCGCGCGCGGGTGAGCGGGCTGCGCAGTTCGTGGCTGATCGCCAGCAGCAAGGCGCGTTTGGCTTCAAGCATCTGGTGGATGTCGCGGCCCATGGTGTTGATGGTCTGCGCGAGTTCCCCCAGTTCGTCCGGACCGTGGCGACCGCGCTCGGGAATCGACTGGCTGAAGTCGCCCCGGCCGAAGCGTCGTGCCCCTTCGCCGATGGCGTCCAGCGGCTTGAGCAAGCGGCGCACGTACAGCCAGGCCAGCAAGGTGAGCGCCAGCAGGACGCCCAACGCGTAGCCGATCAGGCGCGGCCTGCGCTCGAATGCCTCGCCATTGATGCCGAACTCGATGCGGTGTCCGTCGGCGCTCTGGCGGTGCAGAAGGGTCGGCCAGTCCTTGCCGCCGCCCCACTCCTTGTTCGATGGCTTGGCATCGGGGTGTGAGACCCAGTGGATGAGCGGCCCCTCGATACGCACGGTCAGCGGCAGGCGCTCGGTGATGGCCTGGGCACGTTCCACGCTGGGCGTCGGCCCACCGGCGGTCACTTCCGCGGCGAGACGGTCCACGTAATCCATGAGGATGGGCCGCGCCGCCTCGCGCCAGCCCATGGTGAAGGCCTTCTGCGCACCGGTGATGAACACGAAGGTCATCGCCAGCGCCAGCACCAGGAACACCAGCACCATGCGCAGCTTGATCGAATGCGCGACGCGGTGTTTGGCGCGACGCCAGGCCGATGCCGTGCGCCGGCTCATTCGCCCTCCCGCCCCAGCGCCAGCGAGTAGCCCGCGTTGCGCAGGGTCTTGATGCAGTCCAGCGGCTCCAGCTTCTTGCGCAGGCGGCTGACCACGATGTCAACCGCGCGGGTGTAGAGGTCGGCCTCGTGGCCGCGCAACTGGTTGAGGATGTCGTCGCGGCTGAACACGCGGCCCGGCTCACGTGCCAGCATCAACAGCAGTTCGTACTCGGTACCGGTCAACTCGATCTCTTGCCCCGAACGTCGCACGGCGCGGCGCGCGATGTCGACTTCCAGCCCCTCGAACTTCAGCGTGGGCGCAGCGCCGGGCACGGCCACGTATCCGTTGCCAGAGGGCTTGCGCCGGCGCAGCACGGTCTGGATGCGGGCCACCAGCTCGCGTGGCTCGAAGGGTTTGGGCAGGTAGTCGTCCGCCCCCAACTCCAGGCCCACCACGCGGTCCATCACCTCGCCACGGGCGGTCAGCATGATGATCGGAATGTCGTTTTCCTTGCGGATGGTGCGGCACAGCTCGAAGCCGTCCATCTCGGGCAACATGACGTCGAGTATGGCCGCATCGAAGCCCCCGGCCCGCAACAGCGCCAGCCCGGCACTGGGCCGGGTGGCGTGCACCAGCTGCAACTCGAAGCGCTGAAAGTAGGTGGCCAGCGGCGGCCCGAGGTTCTCGTCGTCGTCGATCAGCAGGATGCGGCTCATCGGTTCATTCTGACAGAGCCCGGTGGCGGACGATCAAGCGGCGCAGCCGGTCCTTCTCGGTCCGCGCCAGAGCATCGAAGCGCTCGCCCACCGACAGCAACTCTGGAAGCAGTGGGACGGCTTCCATCGGTTGGCGCTGGGAGAACCGCGCCCACAGGGCCAGCGCGTGCTCGCGGTCGAACTGCGGCCCCCAGAACAGGGCCAGCAGCTCGGCGTGCGGGTCCTCGGCGTCGGCCAGCAAGGCCGCCGTGTGCGGGCGGCCCTGCCGGGCGATCGCGTGAATCGCGTCAGCCACGGCCCCACCAGCCATGGCCGCGGCGCTCCAGCCTTTCACGCACCTGCTTCTGCTGCTCGGGGTTGAGGCTGTCGTAGAAGTCACCGAAGGCGGCCAGGACCTTCGGCCCGGAACCCTGCAGGGCCTGGGTCTTCTGGTCGAGCATCTGCTGGGCCTTGGTGCGGTCGAACTTGTCAACGGCGATCAGCGCCTGCAGGTCGTTGCGGAAGTCACCCGACTTGCCGCGCATGGCCTTGCGCGAGGCCACCATCTCGTCGGCCAGCACACCCAGCTTGGCCTTCTGTCCGGCGTTGAGCTCCAGTTTGTCGCTGATCTTCTCGACTGCCTTGCCACGCATCTCAGTGACGCGTTCGTCGCTCCAGCCGCGGGCATGGTCGCCGCGCGAACCGCAGGCGGTGAGACCACCGAGCACAACGGTGGCGGAAGTGAGTGCGATCAGGCTACGTTTGATCCAGGGTTTCATGACGGGCTCCTTGTAGGGGCGTTGTTGAACATGACCGTCATGGTGCCGCTGGGTCCGGGTCCAAAGGTTGCAGGGAGGTCGCGGTTTATTTCGTTTTGTTTCAGCGGGCAATGCAGGCGCGCAAACGCTGCAATACCACTCCAGCGCGCAGTGGCTGCGCAACGAGACCCGGCAACGCATTCTGAAGTTCTGGATGGTCCAGCAAATTGCGCACTTGGCCCGTCACATACCCCCGCACATCTACAGACGCTGCGGCCAACTCCTGCGGCAACTCAGCACGTCCATCCACCACGGTGATGATGTCTTCCAAGTCGTGGCTCAGGTAGACATCGTTCTGCCCACGGCCCTTGAAAGCCTCGAACTTGGTCGCCAGAAAATACGGGGCCGACAGATGCCGCAGCACCAGACCGGGCGTCAACTCGGTAGTCACCGCCTCATCGAAACCAGGGCGGTACCAGGGGTTGGCAAAACCAAGCACTTTTTCGTCCAGCGGAACCAGATCAAGCTGCATGCGTCGCCAGTGCCAACGGAACGGCGGCGTGTTGTCCTCCATGGACTGCCGAAAATCCCTCGCTGCCAACTCCTGCGCCAATGCGTGGTAGCCCGCCAAGGTGGCCACCTCCACGATGGCGTCCACGTCCTCGGTGGGGCGAATGTCGGCCACGGCCGGCTGCGTGATCAGCAAGCCGGTGGCGCAACCACCGACAAACACCACGCGCTCGCGCAGCGGCCCCAGGGCCTGCGCCATGGCCATCAAGAGCTCAAGGTTGGGATTAGCCATGTGCGGCCTTCTTGCCCGGTGCGGGCTGCGTCGGATCAATGAGTGCAAGCAAGCGCTTGGCGGCCATGCCTCTCTCACGCGCCCGGCCCACCCGCAAGGCGTCGAACAGCGCCAGCAGCTCGTACAAACGCGCGTCTTGCATGGCGGCATATGGCACGCTTGGGTGCAGGGGCTCCACGCCAATGCCACGAACCTTGCCGTTGGGATGCGGCCAGACGTAGTCGTCAGAGCCCGGCGCAAACACACCGGCAAACGCAGGCGCACTGTGGCTCGTGGGCACACCTATGGTCATCTCCGTCTTGTCGGCAGCAAAGGCGTATTTGGCGCCGTGGACGGCGAACTCCGCCAACTGACGGGGGTGAACACGGGCCGGATTGTCAGAGACTTCTGCTGCTGGACTCAAGGCCGGCGCATCTTCTTGATGCAGTGCCCTGCGCACCCGCCTGACCCTGGCAGGCGTGCGGTAAATCGCGTCAGGCTCCCTGGCAGTCAGGGCAGCGGCCTCCAATGACATGTCATAAGCATTCTTCAGCAACAGCCCGGCCTGCAAACCCCGCTTGACGCAAGCATGTGCCTCTGACGCACTCAAGCCCAGTTCATGCGCCAGGCGCGCGTACGTCCAGCGCTGGTCCCCCAAAGCGACCAGCTTGAGTGCCACCAGGAAGTCTTGCGGTTTGAGCTGCATTGATATTCTGTATTCGTGATTTGCGAATACAGAATATAAAAGCTTTTGCCTGAAAAAACAAGTGCTGGATGCGGAGATTGGAGCCGAACGGTCAGCTGGCTGAGGTCAGCCAAGTTAGCAATAAAAAAGGCACCTAACCCTCGCGGATTAAGCGCCATCAGCTACCAAAACAGTAGCAATCATCAGCCCTGCTCGGGCAGGTGGTCCCGCACAAAAGCCTCCAGCGTCACGATGGGGCAGGCCAAGCGCCCGGCCAGGGCGAGCAGATCCTTGTCGCCCGACACCAGCACCCGCGCCTTGCCCGCCACCGCCAAGTGCAGGAACGGCACATCAAACGCGTCGCGGCACTTGGGCACGGCCGGTGGCGGCTGGGGAATGCGCACCGCCTTGGCATAGGGCAGGTAGTCAGCCAGCAGTTCCTCCTGCTCCAGCGCGGAGAGACGAAACTTGGGGTAGCCCAGCACGCGCACCAGCTCCTGCGTGGTGGCGGTGCTGATCAACGGCACACAGGCGCCTTGCTGCCAGCCCTGGCGCAGGCGCGCCGCCGCGCCACCGCCAAATACCAAGGCTGACAACACCACGTTGGTGTCGAGCACCAAGCGCATGGCGATGCTCATGCCTTGGGCTTCTTGGCCGTGGGTTTCTTGGTTGGCGTTTTCTTGCGTGCCGCCGGCTTGGCCTTGCCGGCTGCCGCGCCATAGGCCGGCGCAAGCTCAGCCGCCAGCCGTGGTGCGGCGGCAGCGGAACGGGCCCAGGCCACGGCATCGGCCACATCGGCCGGCGTCAGGTCCAGCTCGGCCAGCTTGGCGCGCACCGCGTCACCACGCTGGATGCGCACCGGCGTCAGGATGATCTGCCCGGCGCGGGCTTCCACGTCGAAGTACTCCGTGGCGCCCACGGCCTGCGTCACGCTCTTGGGCAGCGTGAGCTGGTTTTTGGAGGTGATTTTGGCGAGCATGGTGAATGAAGAAAAGTAAGGAATCCTTACTTTAACTCAAAACTTGAAATCACAGCTTGTGACATCAAGAGCAAATCCGCAGGCAAAAGGCTGCTGCTCGATGTGTTTGCAGTTCTAGCTATGCGCAAACTGATGCGCCACCGCCTCCAGCGAGTTCTTGACCCGCTGCACCATGGCGGAAGTGCCGGCTGCCGACAGCACCAGCTCATGCGTGGCGCGCGTCATGCCCACATAAAGCAGGCGCACCTCTTCGTCCATGGGCTCGTTCATGAACGGCATGGTGTCAAGGCCCGCGATGAAAACCAAGGGAAACTCAAGCCCCTTGGCGCTGTGCAGGGTGATGAGCTTGACGCTGGGCGCAGCCCAGTCGAACGCCGTCGCGCCATGTGTCTGCATGGCCTGAACCGCGATGCCCTTGCGTTTGAGGGCCTTCGCCACGCCGTCCATCGGCCCGCGGGTACGAAACAACACAGCCATGTCATTCAAGGGCCGCCCCTCTGCCGCCGCCTTGACTATGCGCGCGGCGATCAACTCCGCCTCTTCCTGCGCATTGCGGGTCTCCAGCAGCAAAGGCATGGGGCCGCGGCGGCCTGCGGAAGCAGGCCGCACGGTCTGCATGGCGTCGTCGGTCTCCGGCTTGTCGGCCAGCAGGCTGTCGGCACAGTGCATGGCCAAGGCCAGCACCTCGGCGGTGTTGCGGTAGTTCAACTTCAAGATGCTGGTGCGCCCCTGCGCCTGAATCCCCACGCTGGCAAAGTTGAACTTGCGCCGGTGCTTCTGGTAGATCGACTGCGCGTCGTCATACAGCACCAGCAATGAATGGGTGGCCGGGTTCACCATGCGCGCCGCCATCTGTAGCCAAGTGTCTTCAAAGTCATGCGCTTCGTCAATCATCAAGGCCATGTACTGCCCACCCGGTACCAGCCCCGTCTCCACCGCGCGATTGACGGACGCCACCAGCGCCTGCCAATAGGCATCGCCCTCCAGATGCCGGGGCACGTCGAGCTGATAGGCCCGCACCATGTCCTGGCACCAGCCATGGAAGGTTCGCACCACCACCAGGTTTTCATCCACGCCGCGCTGGCGCAAGATGCTGGCGATGCGCTGCGACAAGGTGCGGTTGAAGCACAGCACCAGAATCGGCTGCTCGGGCCGGGCTGCGGCGGCCAACTGCTGCACCCGAAAAACCAGAATCATGGTCTTGCCCGACCCGGCCGAGCCGTGAATGACACGGTGGCCTTCGCCCATCGTGCGGGCAATCTGCTCCTGCTGCAGGTCCATCACCTGCATCAGATCCGGGAGCGCCAAGGCAGGCGATGCTTCCCCCTCCTCCAGCAGCGACGCCTGCTGCACCCGGATTTCCGGAAACAGATGCCAGCGCACGCGGTCGCGCTGCGGCAGGGTCAATGCCTGGGGCGTCCAACCGGCGTACATGCCCCACAAACGCTTCTCGAACTCGTAGGGGTCCACGTCGTCACCCAGGTCGTCACGCAGCAAGGTCTTGGACGCCGGGAACACCGCCTCGAAGTCCAAGCCTTCCACCTGCTTGCGCCGGATGTTGGACAAAATCGAGCCCCAGCCATAGGGCACACGCGACTTGCCCCGGAACGGGTCTTCATCTTGCAACAAGGCGGGGTCTGACTCCAGCACACCGTTCAGCTCGAAGGCATAGCCCCGCGCTTGTGCATTGGGGTGTGCTTCCATCACCAGCCCGCGCTCGGTCTGCAGCTCCACCCGGTCGGGGCTGAACGAGCGCAAAGTGCCCAGAGCCCAGTGCTTCACCTCCAGGATCAACAGGCCACGCCGTGGGCTGAGGATGACAAAGTCCGGCTGCCGGGCCTTGGGACCGATCGGCACGTTGTGCCAGACCATGTAGTCGTCCGACAGGCAGCGCTTGAGCTGGTGCAGCACGGCACGCTCTCCGGCGTTGTCGCAGCGCTTGTCAATGTTCGTCAGGCCTTGCGGAAAAATGGCCATGTTGTTGTCACTCCCTTGAAAGTCCCCTCACGCGGCTTTGGTCTTGCGCCCCTTCTTGACTGGCGCCACCGGCAACAGGCTGGTGTATTTCTGGTACAGCTCGAACAAAAAGGCCACGCGCTCGGCGTCGCTCTTGTAGCTCTTCTTGCCGCCGCTGGCCTCGTAGGCCTTGTCCACGGCGGCGTCGAGATTCTGGTGCGCTTTCAGCAGCGCGGGCGGCATGGTCAGCGGGTCGTAGAGGTCGGCCAGCGAGGAGCCTGGGAACTGGGCGCGGGCGTCGAGCACGGCTTGGGCGGCGGTTTCAATGGCTTGGCGTTGGATGTCTGTCAGCACTTCGGGCCAGGGGTAGTTGTTGTAGACGATGTCCTTGGAGTAGCGAAAACGGCTCTCCAATCGGCCACAGGTGATTCGCACCCAAGCCATATGCATGGCCGCCTGTATAACCCCAAAGTGGAAAAGACCGGCATCGGGAACCAAGCCACACGCATTCGAAGCGATCGCCGTCGATGGCATATAGCCAATCGGAATGTAATTGCGCCCCTCAGATGTATGCAGAGGAACCATCAGGTAATCCGATTCCGGTTGCGCGATCTGACAAAACAATCCTGGAGTAGCTGCAAACTTCTGTGTCGATGCAGCCTTGCTACTCTCACGAAACCTCTTGACCTCGGCGAGTCGAGCGAGAGTCTTCGGCGACTTTGCAAGTACGGCAGGAGAGACTCCAGGTAACCACAAGCAGTAGCGTTCACTTCCCTTCAAGAACTCATCAGCACCGATGTACGGCTTGATGTATGGCTCCATCCATGGCTCCGACTTAAGAAAATCGAGCCGTTCAACTGCCGATAGAACCAGATGGCCGCCATCGCGTGGCATGCTCCCCCACCTCATTGGGGGAATCGCGCATATCGGATCCGATCGATTAGCAAGATAGACATCCGGTGCGTTGAGAAGATACGAATTGATATTGGCAGCCTGGACTTCATGTGGTTCAGCAGCAACGTCGTCATATTCAAAAAGCCTAGCTGACTCTCTGAAATTCTTTGCGAATCCGATGATCACGCAATGCACCGCAGCCATCCCTCTGGCTTCATTACTCCAGCGGAAGGTCTGATGGGCAAACGCAATACGCAGCCCGAATCTCTGGGTCAAGGGCCCCCATAAAAGCCCCACCTGCTCACCCTGGGTAATCGAATTGGTCGAGACAAATGCAGTCCGGACTGCATAGTCAGCCATGTACTTGGCAGCTTTCCAATACCAACAACTCACGAAGTCAAGTACGCCATACCCTTTCAAGTCAGCAAAGACCAAGGCAACATCCTCGCGCTGAGCGTCGCTCATCACCATCGCCCCAACAAACGGCGGATTCCCCAGCACATAACTGCAAAGCTCCGCCGGCAAGACCTCGTTCCAGTCCAGCCGCAGCGCATTGCCGTGCACGATGTGCGGCGTGCTCTTCAAAGGAATGCGGGCGAAATAGAGGCCGAACTCCTCGCTCACGCGCAGGTTCATCTGGTGGTCCATCAGCCAGAGCGCCACCTGGGCGATCTGGGCCGGGAACTCTTCGATCTCGATGCCGTAGAACTGGTCCACGTCGACGCCGATCAGACTGTGCACGTCCACACTCTGCTGGCCGGCCATGCCGCTGAGCTGGTGGCTGGCGCGCAGCACTTCCAGCTCCAGCTCGCGCAGCTCACGGTAGCTGATGACGAGGAAATTGCCGCAGCCGCAGGCCGGGTCGAAAAACTTCAGCAGGCGCAGCTTCTTGTGGAATTCAAACAGCCGGTTGCGGTTGCCCTTGACCTTGTTGAACTCGGCGCGCAGCTCGTCCAGAAACAGCGGCTGGATGAGCTTGAGGATGTTTTCCTCACTGGTGTAGTGCGCGCCCAGATTGCGGCGCGCCTTCTCGTCCATGATGCTCTGGAACAGGCTGCCGAAGATGGCCGGACTGATGGCAGACCAGTCGAGCGCACACGCATCCAGCAAGGCCTCGCGCATGGCGGCGGTGAAGTCGGCCAGAGGCAAGGCTTCTTCGAACAGCTTGCCGTTGATGTAGGGGAAGTTGGCCAGTTGCTCGTCCAGCGCCTGGCTGCGTTTGCCTGCCGGGGTGTTGAGCACCTGGAACAGCTGTGCCAGGCGGGAGCCGAGGTCTGAACCATCGGTGGCGGTGCGTTCTTCGATGAAGCTGCGGAAGGACTGGGCGGGCTGGAAGATGCCGGTGTCGTCGGCAAACAGGCAGAACAGCACACGCACCAGCAGCACTTCCAGCGGGTGGCCGTCAAAGCCGCTGGCCTTGAGCGCATCGTGCAGGCGGCCCATGCGCTCGGCGGCCTTGATGTTGACGGGGTCTTGTGCCT
Organism: Hylemonella sp.; assembly: GCA_030680575.1. Classification (GTDB taxonomy): domain Bacteria; phylum Pseudomonadota; class Gammaproteobacteria; order Burkholderiales; family Burkholderiaceae_C; genus Hylemonella. The sequence goes on along the minus strand of JAUXVI010000027.1, from coordinate 26,014 downwards.
TGATTTCCTGCGCCTTGTAGCCGGCGATGAAGCCGAACAGGCGGATGTGCTTGTGCAGGTCTTTCAGCGCAAACTCATACGTTTCGCCGGTGGCAAGCTTGTGCACGCGAAAGTGGGCAAAGTCGCAGACGATGATGATCTGCGGCAGGTCGCGCTCATTTATGCCGGGGAAATAACCCAGCGCCTGGTTGAAGGCGGCGTCCAGGTTCTTGCCGCGTGATTTCTGTTCCACCAGCAGCATGCCAGGCCAGAACAGATCGACAAAGCCTTGGCCACCACCGTGTTTCTTGACGTTGAGCTCGAAGGTGGCAACGCGTTTGTCGGTGATGCCGAAGATTTCGAAGAAGGCGATCCAGAACGGTTTGGCTTCGCTGTCTTCATTGGCCGCATCAGCCCAGGTGCGGCTGAAGTTGAGGGCACGGGATTTGATTTCGTTCCAGCTTAAGGGCACGGCGCGGGGTCTCCCTTGGTCGTTGTGCCGGTCATTCTAGGGGAAGTTCTGGAACTTATGAGCCAAATTGGCACCTAGCCCTTGTCAAATATGCGCAAGCAGCTTCCAATTTGATAGCAAACCGGCCACCCCGGTTTGCCTTCGTCAAGCGCCCGCAGCCCTGGAGGCAGGGCCGCGGACGACAGCGCCGAACCAAGCGCCTTAGCGATTCGGCAGCATGAAGCCGGCAAAAAAGGCCGCCAAGGCCTGATGCGCGTCCATCGGCAGCACATGGGCGATGTACTGGTCCGGCCGCACCACCACCAAGGCGCCCTGCGCGCGGTTCACGCCGCGCAGGTCAAAAATGTCCGGGCCATTTTTCAGGTCCGGGCAGAACACCTTCTCGTAGTCGCGCAGGCCGTAGCGGCCCTTTTGCGGCAGCAGGATGGCGGGCAGCTTCTCGATGGCGATCTCGCTGTGCGGCTGCTGGAAGATGGCGCGCAGATCGAACACGGCGTCCACGTCCTGCCCCGGGCGCGTGTACTGGCGCACTGGCGAGTCGGGTGACTCCTGGAGAAACTTGCACAGGCCCAGCAAGCCGCTGGCGGGCTTGGCCAGGTCTTGGGCGCCGGCAAAGGCGTAGAGGCGCCAGCGGCCGTCGGCCCGGTGCACGTGGCCCAGCTGCAGAGGCTTGGCGTCCGACACGCGCAGCACCGGTGCGGAATGGAAGCGCCGGCCGACCTCGAAGCCCTGGGCCAGCGCCTGGTGCGTGGTGTCGCCGCAGATCACCGAGGGGCGGTACACCGTGCCCATGCCGGCCGTGAAGCGCAGGTGCTGCTCGAAATACTTCTGGAACTCTTTCGGGTCCACACCGCCGCTGCCATCGTCAGCGGGTTTGTCGCTGATCATCTTGGCCCATTCGCGGTCGAAGGTGATGAGCGCATGGCCCATGAACTGGCGTTCTTCCGTGTAGGTGTGCAGCAGCGCCGGCGGGCACTGGCCGCGCAGCACGGCGGCGAGCTTCCAGCCCAGGTTGAAGGTGTCCTGCATGGAGAAGTTCATGCCCTGGCCGGCCTTGGGGCTGTGGGTGTGGCAGGCGTCGCCGGCAATGAACACGCGCGGCAGACGCGTGGGCACCTCGGCCACGGGCACGTCGTCGTACTTGTCGCAGATGCGGTGGCCGATCTCGTAGACCGACCACCAGGCCACCTCTTTCACGTCCAGCGTGTAGGGGTGCAGGATGCGCTGCGCCGCGGCAATCAGCTTGTCCACCGTTATCTGGCGGTTGGCCACGCGTTCGTCTTCGCCCAGCTTGTCCATCTCCACGTACAGGCGCACCAGGTAGCCGCCTTCACGCGGGATGATCAGCAGGTTGCCGCCGTTGGCGGACTGCACGGCCACCTTGTGGCGGATGTCCGGGAAGTCCGTCACCGCCAGCACGTCCATCACGCCCCAGGCCTGGTTGGCGGCGTCACCCACCAGTTCGCGGCCCATGGACTTGCGCACCGCGCTGCGGGCGCCGTCGCAGCCCACCACGTAGCGCGCGCGCACCGTCTCCACCTGGCCGGCGTGGGCGGCATCGGTACGCTCGATACGCACCGTCACCGGGTAGTCCTTGGCCTTGGGGTCCACCGTCACGTCGAGCAGCTTGCGCGAATAGTGCGGCTCCAGCCGGCTGGGCGAGTTGCGCATGGACTCCAGGTAGAAGTCATGCACGCGCGCCTGGTTCAGCACCACGTGCGGAAACTCGGAGAGGCCATCCTCCGTGTCCTGCACGCGGCCGTGGCGCATGATGTTCTGTGGGTTCTTGTCGTCCGGCTTCCAGAAGGTCACCTCGTTGATCCAGCAGGCTTCCTGCTGCACCTTGTCGGCAAAGCCGAAGGCCTCGAACATTTCCATGGTGCGGCAGGCAATGCCGTCGGCCTGGCCCAGGTGCAGCGGCACGTCCTTCTGCTCCACGATGGCGGTGCGGATGTCCGGGAAGGCCGCGAGCTGTGCTGCCAGCGTCAGGCCGGCGGGGCCGCAGCCGACGATGAGCACGTCCAGTTCCTGGGGCACGGCATCGGTGTGCGGGTGGGCCTGGGCGTACTCGGACGGCTCGGCAATGTGGGGGTCGCGTCCGCGGACGCCGTCTTGGTAGAACTGCATGGATGGGCTCCTCGTCTGACTGGATCGGACGGCCGCTTGAGGCGCGTCTGTGCTCTGGTTCCGGCTGCGCCCAAGGCATGGGCCGTGTGCCGGAATCACTATTAGTAAGTATGCTTAGTATTTAATTGGGTGTCAACAGGGCGTGACGCGGGCGGCATCATGGATTTCCCTAGGGCTAGGCTGAATCAGTCCGTCAACGCCGCCAAGGCCTGCACCCCCACCGGCGGCTCGGGCAGCCAGGGCAACACAAAGGTGCGGCGGGCCAGACCCTTGGCGATGCGCTCGGTCTGGCGAAGTTCGCCGACCAGGCGGGCTTGCAGCAATGGATCGGTGGTGCCGGTGGCGGCCACGCTTTTGTTGATGACCCAGGCCCAGGGCTCGATCTTGGCGCGGCGCAGGTCGTCTTGCAGGGCGCTGGCCTGACTCACCGGCGTGACCTCGGGCAGGGTGACGAGGATGACGCGCGTCATCTCCGCATCCTGAAGGCGCATCAGCGGGGTGATGATGTGATTGGCGTTGGCCGTGCCTTCAAACTGGCGCGTCATCTGCCGGTGGTAGGCGCCGGTGGCGTCCATCAACAAGAGCGAGTGGCCGGTGGGTGCGGTGTCCAGCACCACAAAGGCGCTGCGCGCTTCGTTCACCACGCGGCTGAAGGCGTGGAACACGGCCACCTCTTCGGTGCAGGGCGACTGCAGGTCTTCCAGCAGCAGGGCTTTGCCTTGCTCGTCCAGTTCGCGGCCTTGGGTGGCCATGATCTTGGCGATGTAGGCCTCGGTCTCGGCCTTGGGATCGATGCGGCCGACCTTCAGGTTGGGCAGGCTGCCATTGAGGGCGCTGGCCACGTGGGCCGCCGGGTCGGTGGTGGTGAGGTGCACGCTGTGGCCGCGCTGCACCAGACCCACGGCCAGCGCGGCGGCAATCGTCGTCTTGCCCACGCCGCCCTTGCCCATGACCATGATGAGGCCGTGGCCGACGGCGGCCAGCTCGTCGGCCAGGCGGCTCAAGGGTTCGGCGGGCAAGGCAGGAACGCCCGCGGTGTTCACTGCCTCCACGGCCGGTGCCGGCGCATTGCCCAAGAGCGCGCGCAGGGCCGGCAGACCCACGGTGTCAAACGCGCGCAGTGGCACTTCATCGCGCGGCAGGCGGGCCAGTGCGTCGGGCAGCGTGTCCATGGCCTGGCGGCCCAGCGCTTCGATGGCCTTGGCCACTGGGTCGTGCGGCTGGCTGGCGTGGAACACGCCGTTGATGGCGAGGCGCTGGTTGGCCAGGCCCAGCGTGCGCAGCTCTTCGGCGGTGCGTGAGGCCTCAATCATGGGCAGCGGATCGGGCCGGGTGACCAGCACCACGGTGGTGAGGGCCGGGTTGCTCAGGGCCTGCAGCGCAGCGTTGAAGCGCGCTTCCTGCATCTTCAGGCCCGAGTGCGGGCCCAGGCAGGAGGCGCCGCGGTCGTTGCCAGCCAGAAAGCCGGTCCAGGCCTTGGGCAGGCTCAAGAGGCGCAGAGTGTGGCCGGTGGGTGCGGTGTCGAAGATGACGTGGTCGTAGGGCGGGGCATCGCCCTGCCCTGCTTGTGCTTCGTTGGCCTCGTTTGCCAGCAACGCCGCGAATTCGTCGAAGGCGGCGATCTCGGTAGTGCAGGCGCCCGAGAGCTGCTCGCGAACGGTGGCGCGCTCCTCCGGGGTGGCGCTGATCTCCATCTGCGCCAGCACACGCTGGCGGTAGGCCTCGGCGGCGGCATCAGGGTCGATGTTGAGCAGGCTCAGGCCTGGCACGCCGGGCACGGGCGTGGCGTGGTTGGAGAGCGGCACACCCAGCATTTCGTCGAGGTTGGAGGCAGCGTCGGTGCTGACCAGCAGCACGCGCTCGCCGGCGTCGGCCAGCGCAATGGCAGCCGCCGTGGAGAGCGAGGTCTTGCCCACCCCACCCTTGCCGGTGAAAAACAGAAAACGTGTGGGGGCCAACAGAAAGCCCGGCGTGGCAGAAGGTGCAGTGCTCATGGCTCAAGCATCGCACATTCGGGCCGGGTGTTGTACTGATGCAGGTCAGCCACGCACAGCCTGGGCCCGCAAGAAATTACATGCCAAATTGGCAGCCAGACCTTATGGAATAAGCGAAAGCAGCTTCCAATTTGATAGCAGATTAGCCCAGCACAGGGCTGGCGCAGGTACCACTCAACTCGCAGGCCGATACTGCTTGTTCCATTCGGGTGAAAACGACTTCTCCGGGCACAAGCCTTCGCCGTCTGAGGCCGTCTTGGGCAGGCGCAACAACGCCAGGGCCATGTCGCGGGTATAGGCGAACGCACCCACTTCGCCCTTGGCGTCCGGCGTCACCTGGGCGAGTCGCGCAGCAAAATTGCATGCCATGACGGCCATGCTGTGCGATTTCACGAAATGGGGTTCCGTGAAATGGAACAGATAGTCCGTGCGGTTGTAGCGTCGTGAATTCACACGAGATGTGACCCACCGGACGTAATCCAGAAATTCACCATGTTCGGTCACGCGAATGATGGTGGGGTCACTCGTCCCATTTCGCTCCATCTGCGCGTTGAGCATTGGATCGAGCTTGATGTTGGCCCAGTTGGTCACGGGCGAGGTATTAAAAACATAGGTGGCCTCCACCCGCTCCAGGTAGGCACTCTGCTGGGCCATGCCACCTCCCAAGGAGTGTCCGGCCAGGTAGATCTTGATGCCGAGGCCGCCCTCAGTGGGCTCACGCAGTTTGGCAATGGCATCGCCGATCCGCTTTCTGGCGTATTGGTACTCGGTGGGATCGATGCCAAAAAACGGTACGGCGAAATTGTTCCACCAGTCAGGCAGCATTTGTCCTTGCAAATTCTCCGTACCCCGTATGGCGATCACGGCCTGCTCGATCGTCTCGCCTTTGCGAAACACATACACCTCGTAGTACAAGCCGTGGTCACTGAAACAACCCAACTCATGTGCCCAGCGACGCCAAGCCCCCTGCTGGGGTGAACGCGAGTCCAGGGTGCTGATGGGATGATCCTGGATGTGGGCGCGGCAATCCGGGCGGTTGCGCTCTGCGGGCGGCAGATGGTTCAGATAGACCAGATACGACAACATGGCCGGCAAGGCGAGTCGCCTGGACTCGGCGGTGACGTCGCGGCTCATCGTGGGCGGGACCATCACAATCACGGTGTCGGACGGCGGCTGGGCTGCCTTGCTGTCGGCTTCGGTCTCCGCACGCCGCGCCGCCTCCGCCGTATTAAAAATCCCGCAGCCAGTTAGTAACAACGCGAGCACGCCACCGGCCAGCAGCATGGCCATACGACCGTAGTGATGCGCCGAACTTGAAACTTCTAACGGGCTCATAGATGCTCCTGGCAAATGCACTGGAGGCATCTTAACGAGCGGCCTGACAGATTCAAACAAAAACGCCATCCAGCGCTCGTCCGTCATGCCGCAATAGCTACTATTTCGATAGCAAATTCGTCACAGCCAGCAAGGGCATCAGCGCTGCAACCAGGCCGTCAACGCCTCATTCACCGCCTGCGGCTGCTCCATGGTGCACATGTGGCCGCAGTGTTCGATGATGGCAAGCGTCGCGCTCGGGATGGCGGCGGCCATGGCCTCGTGCTGGGCCGGGCCGCTCCAGGCATCTTCGCGCCCGGTCAGCACAAGCGTGGGGCACGCAATGGTGGGCAACAACGGGCCGGCGTCCGGGCGATTCAGCAAGGCCTTGATCTGCGCCGCGTACTGCTCGGCGCTGCCGCGCGCCAGCATGTCCAACACCTGATCAAACAGCGGTGTGTCCAGGCGGTCACGGTGCACCATGCCACGCGCCCACTGCTGGCCCATGGCACGCATGCCCAGGGTGCGGGCAATCTCCAACAGCAGCATGCGCCCAGCGCGCTCCTTCTCGCCCGCTTCACCCGCCGCCAGCGGGTGGGTGCCGGTGCTCAGCAGCGCCAAGCGCTCCACGCGCTGCGGCGCCAGGCGAAACACTTCCAGCGCCACGCGCCCACCCATGGAGTGGCCGGCCACGCTGAAGCGCTCGGTCGGTGCCTCGGCCAGCACCTGCTCGGCCATGGCGGTGAGCGAGTCGCGCAGGCCCCAGGCGGGGATGACGCAGTGCGCATCTTTCAAGGCCGCCACTTGCGGCGCCCAGACAGCGGCGTCGCAGTTCAGGCCGGGCAGGAGCATCAAGGTGGTGGGCATGGTCAGAAGACTTCCGTATCGACTTCGCGGTTGCTCTGCTCGCTGTAGCGGTTGCCCACCACGGTGTGCTGGTTGATGACGGCTTCCGCCTTGGCCATGATCTCGGGGCTGAGCTTCACGCTGGCCGCGGCCACGTTCTCGGCCAGGTGCTCCAGGTTGGTGGTGCCGAAGAGCGGGATGACGTTGTCGTCCTTGTGCAGCAGCCAGGCCAGCGCCAGCTGGGCCGGGGTGCAACCGGCCTCAGCCGCCACCGCTTCATAGGCCGGCAGCAGTTTCAAGTTGCCGGCGTAGTTGGCGGGCTCGAAGCGCGGCATGCCATGGCGGATGTCCTTGGCGTCGAGCGTGGCCACGTCCAGCAACTTGCCGGAGAGGAAAGCGCGCGCCACCGGGCTGAAAGCAACGAAGCTGATGTCCAGCTCGCGGCAGGCCTGCAGCACGGCGATCTCGGGGTTGCGCGTCCACAGCGAGTACTCGGTCTGCACAGCGGCCAGCGGGTGCACGGCGTGCGCGCGGCGGATGGTGGCGGCCGACACCTCGCTCAGGCCGATGCTACGCACCAGGCCGCGCTCCACCAGGCGCGACAGCTCGCCCACGCTGTCTTCGATCGGGACCTTCTTGTCCCAGCGGTGCAGGTAGTAGAGGTCGATCACGTCGGTACCGAGGCGGCGCAGGCTGTCTTCGCAGTTCTGGCGGATGGCCTCGGGCCGGCCGTCGATGACGCGCTTGATGCCGTCCGGAAACGTCACGCCCGCCATGCCGCCCTTGCTGGCGAGCACGATCTCGCTGCGGTAGGGTTTGAGCACGCGGCCGACCAGCTCTTCGTTGACACCAAAGCCGTACAGGGCGGCGGTGTCGAAGTGGGTGATGCCGGCGTCGAGCGCGGCCAGCAGCACACGCTCGCCGTGCTTCGGCGCCGGCGGCACGCCGTAGGCGTAACTCAGGCTCATGCAGCCGAGCGCCAGGGCCGAAACCTGATAAGGACCAAGTTTTCTTTGTTGCATGTCAGGGACTCCGAAAACAAAACGGTTCGAGCAATCTCGAACCCAGCCCCGATCATAGGCAAGTTGGACGCGTGCCTCATGATCGAGAGGGTGTTATCAGCAAGACTTCCCCAGCAGGCCTGACACGGCAGGCGTTCAGACTGGCAATGCCGCCTTCACCAACTCGGCCAGCGGTGTGGTCGGGCGGCCGATGAGTCGGCTCAGCTCATGGCTGTCGTCGAACAAGCCGCCCTTGGCGGCGCCCACGTCCGATTCGGCCAGCATGGCGGCCAGAAAGCCCGGTAGCCCGGCTTGCACCAGCGCAGCTTCGTAGGCTGCCTCGGGCAGGTCGCGGTACACCACCGGCTGACCCGATTGGCGCGCGATCTCGACGGCCAGCTCGCTCAGGGTATAGGCCTCGTCCCCGGCCAGTTCGTACACCCGGCCGGCCTGATCGGCCCGGCTCAGTACGGTAGCGGCGGCTACCGCATAGTCGGCCCGGGCGGCCGACGAGATTTGACCGTCCCCGGCGCAACCGAGCACGGCACCGTACTGCAGCGCAGCGGGCACACTGGCGGTGTAGTTCTCGGTGTACCAGCCATTGCGCAACAGCACGTGAGGCAGGCCCGAGGCGCGCAGCAAGGCTTCGGTCTCGCGGTGCTCTGTGGCCAGCCCCATGGGCGATCGATCAGCGTGCAAGATGCTGGTGTAGGCCACCAGCCCCACGCCAGCGCGCTGCGCGGCAGTGATGACATTGCGGTGCTGCGGCACCCGCTGCCCCACCTCGCTGGAGGAGATCAGCAGCAGCTTGTGAACACCTTGGAAAGCGGCCTCCAGCGCATCGGCCTGGTTGTAGTCGGCCACACGCACCTGCACGCCGCGGGCCTGCAGATCGGCCACTTTGGCCGGGTCACGCACCACAGCCACGATGTTGGCCGCGGGGTGGCGCGTCAACAAACTTTCGATCACCAGACGACCCAATTGGCCGGAGGCCCCTGTGATTGCCATCACGCTCATACAAACTCCTTGATTAAACGAAGACACGCAGGGAGAATATCGTTTAAACAAACTTTTCGTAAGTACTAACAAAAAGGTAAGTATGAAAACCGAAGCCCAGGCCAAGCCCAAGCGAAAACCGACCCGCGGCGATGTGCTCAGCGCCGACTGCCCGTCGCGTGTCGTGCTCAACCACATCACCAACCGCTGGGGGGGATTGGTGCTGCTCGTCCTCAGGGAAGGTTTGCACCGCTTCAGCGAACTGCGCCGCAAGATCGAAGGCGTGAGCGAGCGCATGCTGGCGCAAACGCTACAGGAATTGGAGGCCGACGGTTTTGTGAAACGACAGGTCCATCCCGTCATGCCGCCGCACGTGGATTACCAGCTCACCTCGCTGGGCTACGAGGTGAGCGTGCACGTCTACGAATTGATCAACTGCATCGAAGGTAACCTGCCCCGCATCCTGCGCAATCGCGAAGCGGCCTGAAAGGCAGGCGCCTTCAAGAGCGCTCAGCCCCTGTTCAAGACTGCAGCTGTTGCTCCAGCTGGTGTAGCACCTGGTAACACGGCAGCACCTGCGCCACGCTGGCGTTGGGCTCGCGGCCTTCGCGAATGGCGGCGAAGAACTCGCGGTCCTGCAGCTCGATGCCGTTCATGGAGACGTCCACCTTGCTGACATCAATCTTCTCTTCCTTGCCGTTGAACAGGTCGTCGTAACGGGCGATGTAGGTCGCGCTGTCGCCGATGTAACGGAAGAAGGTGCCGAGCGGGCCGTCGTTGTTGAACGACAGGGAGAGCGTGCAGATGGCGCCGTTAGCGGCCTTGAGCTGAATGCTCATGTCCATCGCAATGCCCAGCGTCGGGTGGATCGGGCCCTGGATGGCGTTGGCCTTCACGATCGGGCTGCCGGCCTGGTAGGCGAACAGGTCCACCGTGTGGGCGGCGTGGTGCCACAGCAGGTGGTCGGTCCAGCTGCGGGCTTGGCCCAGCGCATTCATGTTGGTGCGGCGGAAGAAATAGGTCTGCACATCCATCTGCTGGATGTTGAACTTGCCGGCAGTGATTTCCTTGTGCACGTACTGGTGGCTGGGGTTGAAACGACGGGTGTGGCCGCACATGGCGACCAAGCCGGTCTTCTTCTGCAGCTCCACCACTTCCTGCGCGTCGCGCCAGCTGTCAGCCAGCGGAATCTCCACCTGCACGTGCTTGCCAGCCTTCAGGCAGGCAATGCTTTGCGCGGCGTGCATCTGCGTGGGCGTGCACAGGATGACGGCGTCCACTTCCTTCAAGGCCAGGCTGTCAGCCAGATCGGTGGTGACGTGCTGGATGCCGTACTTGTTGGCCACTTCCTTGGTTTTCTCCAGGTCGCGGCTGATCAGCGAGACAACTTCCACGCCGTCGATGTTCTTGATGCCGTCCAGGTGCTTGATGCCGAAGGCACCCGCGCCTGCCAGGGCGACTTTGATGGTTTTGCTCATAGGTACTCCTTGTAGCGCATCCGCCTTGCAGCTTAGCGCTGGTTCTCCAGAATCAGATGGCCCACGGCGGTATTCGACGCAGGCACATGGTAGAAGCGGTGCGCCACTTTCGGCGGCTTGCCGCCGTCGATGTCGGCCATGGCGCCACGGGCGATCAGCCACATCACGAGTTCGATGCCCTCGGAGCCGGCTTCACGCACGTAGTCGATGTGCGGAATGGCGGCAGCAGCGGCCGGGTCGGCGATCAGCTTGTCGAGGAAGGCGTTGTCGAATTCCTTGTTGATCAGGCCGGCGCGCGGGCCCTGCAGCTGGTGGCTCATGCCGCCGGTGCCCCAGATCTGCACGTTGAGGTCCTTGTCGAAGCTCTCCACCGCACGGCGGATGGCCTTGCCGAGGTTGAAGCAGCGCTGGCCGCTGGGCACGGGGTACTGCACTACGTTGACGGCGAAGGGAATCACCGGGCAGGGCCAGGCTTGCGGCTGGCCGCACATCAGGGACAGCGGCACGGTCAGGCCGTGGTCGACGTCCATCTTGTTGACGATGGTGAGGTCGAAGTCCTGCTGGATGACGGACTGCGCAATGTGCGAGGCCAGTTCCGGGTGGCCCTGCACCACAGGCACCGGGCGGGCACCATAACCTTCGTCGGCCGGCGTGAACTCGGCAGCGGTACCGATGGCGAAGGTGGGGATCATCTCCAGGCTGAAGGCGGTGGCGTGGTCGTTGTAGACCAAGAAGATGACGTCGGGCTTGTTGTCCTTCATCCACTGCTTGGAGAACTCGTAACCCTGGAACACGGGTTGCCAGTAGGGTTCCTGGGTCTTGCCCTGGTCGATGGCCGCGCCGATGGCGGGCACGTGGGAGGTGTAAACGGATGCGGTAATTTTGGCCATGTCAGATTCTCATTTCTTGCCGGCTTTGCCCTGGGGTTGGCGATGGGCTTGGGCGTCGCCGTCTTCACCGATGACGCGGTTGCCCTCGGCGGAGCGGCCGCCACGGATCATCATGTCGCGGTACTCTTCTTCGGTCATGCCGGTCATGGAGCCGGCCATCTGCTGGAAGCTCTTGCCGTCGGTGGCGCCAATCTTGGCCAGGAAGTAGATGTTGCCGCCGGCCTTGATGCAGCGGTTCAGATCGCGCGCCAGCACGGCCTGCTTCTGCTCTTCGGTCATCGGCCACTCGTCCAGGTAGGCGCGTTCGTTGGCCTTGAAGCGCTCGCGGTTGGCGGCCTTCATCAGCGACATGCAGAACTGGTTCAGGTGGTAGCCCAGACGGGATTGCTCGGCATCGAAGATGGTGGTGCCGGGAACGTCGAGGTAGGGTTTCTCAAGTGACATGGGGTCTCCTTACTTCACTTCTTCAGGCCAATACAGGCGCATCGGGTTGTCGACCAGCAGCTTTTTCTGCAGCTCGGCCGTGGGCGCGATGTGGGGGATGAAATCCACCAGCAGGCCGTCGTCGGGCATGTAGTCCTTCAGGTTGGGGTGCGGCCAGTCGGTGCCCCACAGCACGCGGTCGGGAAACTCTTCCACGATGCGCTTGGCAAACGGTACCACGTCGCGGTAAGCCGCCTGCTCGCCATTCAAGGCCTTGGGGCCGGTGACCGACAGACGCTCGGGGCAGCTCACCGTGCTCCACACGTTCTTGTGCTCGCGCATGAACTTCACGAACAACTCGAACTCGGGGCCGTCAATGGGCTTGCTCACGTCGGGGCGGCCCATGTGGTCCACCACCACAGTGGTGGGCAGCGCGGTGAAGAAGTCCCACAGCTCGGGCAGGTCCACCGCTTCGAAATAGATCACCACATGCCAGCCGAATTTGGCGATGCGGCCGGCGATTTCCATCAGCTCGTCCTTGGGCGTGAAGTCCACCAGGCGCTTGACGAAGTTGAAACGCACGCCGCGCACACCGGCGTCGTGCATGGCCTGCAGCTCGGCATCGCTCACGCTGCGCTTGACGGTGGCCACACCGCGTGCCTTACCGCCCGACGACACACAAGCGTCCACCATGGCGCGGTTGTCGGCGCCGTGGCAGGTGGCCTGCACCACCACGTTGCGCGCAAAGCCCAGGTGGTCACGCAACGCATAGAGCTGCTGCTTGGAAGCGTCGCACGGAGTGTACTTGCGCTCCGGGGCGTAGGGGAACTCAGCACCGGGGCCGAACACGTGGCAATGCGCGTCCACCGCGCCTGCGGGCAACTGGAAGCGCGGTTTGCTCGGGCCGGTGTACCAGTCCATCCAGCCGGCGGTTTTTTCGAACGGGCGTGTTGTGGGTTTGCTCATGCGGGTCTTGCTCTCTAAGTTGAATTTCAATCGGGTTTGATGTTGGCTTCGCGCACCAGCTTCTCGTAGCGCTGACGCTCGGAGCGGATCAGTGCAGCGAACATGTCGGAGCTGCCGGGAATGACTTCACCGCCCACCGCCGTCATGCGCTCGCGCACTTCCTTGGTCTGCAGGGCTTTCTGCACTTCGGCATGCAGCTTGGCGACGATGGGCTTGGGCGTGGCGACCGGCGCCACCAGGCCATACCAGACCGAGGCCTCGAAGCCCGGATAACCGGACTCGGCAATGGTGGGCGCGTCGGGGAAGATCACCGTGCGGTTGGGGCTGAGCACGGCCAGCACTTTCAGCTTGCCGCTCTTCACGTGCGGTTGTACTTCCAGCGCATTCATGGCCGCCAGCGGCAACTGGCCGCCGATCACGTCGGTCAGAGCCTGCGAGCCGCCGCGGTAAGGAATGTGCAGCAAGGAGATGCCGGCGGCGCGCTTGAAGAACTCGATAGCCATGTGCGGCGTCGAGCCGTTGCCCGGCGAGGCGAAGGAAATGCTGCCAGGCTTGGCCTTGGCGGCGGCAATCAACTGGGCGATGTTGGCGTAGGGCGCATTGGCGTTGGCGGCAATCACCACCGGCACACGGCCGATGAGGGACACCGGCACCAGGTCGCGCTCGGCGTCGAACGGGGCCGGCTGGTACAGCGCCATGTTGGCGGCCAGCGCATTGGCCGCCATCATCAGGGTGTAGCCGTCGGGCTCGGCACCGATCACGTACTTGACGGCAATGTTGGTGCCGGCACCGGGCTTGTTCTCCACCACGAAGGACTGGCCCAGGCTGGCCGACAGCGCCTGCCCTACGGCGCGGGCCACGGCGTCCACGGCGCCGCCGGCCGAGTAGCCCACCACCACTTTCACGGGTTTGGTCGGGTACTGCTGGGCCTGCGCCAGCGGACTGGCCAAGACGAGGACGCCCGCCACCCAGCCCAGGGCTTGGCGACGTATCTGCTGAAAACCGGTTCCGACCATGATGTGCTTCTCCTCGTTGTGTATTGCTATCAGAACGTCCTGCTCGCCGCCCGCGTGCCGCCCCTGAATGAAGCGGCTGGCCGTGGCATGCGCGCGAGCGTCCTTGCTGCGTCGCTCAGTCGATGTACTTAAGGCCGAGCTTTTCCAGCGGCTCGCGGAACTTGTACATGTCCAGGCCCAGCACGCCAGCGGCCAGCTTGGCGCGCTTCTCACCTTCGTTGGCTTCGCGCGCTTCGGCGGCATCGGCCACGGTCTGGACGTCAGCGGCATTGACGACCACCACGCCGTCGTCGTCGGCCACGATGGCGTCACCGGGGTTGATGATCATGCCGGCGCACACCACGGGGATGTTGACCGAACCGAGCGTGGCCTTGATGGTGCCCTTGGCGCTGATGGCGCGGCTCCAGACCGGGAAGCCCATGGCCTTGAGTTCGCGTACGTCACGGCAGCCGCCGTCGATGATCAGGGCCTTGGCGCCGCGCGCCATGAAGGAGGTGGCCAGCAGGTCGCCGAAGAAGCCGTCGGTGTTGTCGGCGGAGCAGGCGGCCACGACGATGTCGCCAGGCTGGATCTGCTCGGCCACGACGTGCATCATCCAGTTGTCGCCCGGGTGCAGCAGCACCGTGACGGCGGTGCCGGCCACGTGAACGTCGGGGTAGATCGGACGCATGTAGGGTTTCATCAGGCCGACGCGGCCTTGTGCTTCATGCACGGTGGCCACGCCGAAGCGGCCCAGTTTCTCGACGGCAGTCTTGTCGGCGCGCACGATGTTGCGCTTGACGATGCCCAGGGGTCCGTTGATGCTCATGGTGTTGTCCTCGTAAGGGGTTCTTGAATTCGTGGCGCGGGCTTATTTGCCCTTGGCCTTCAGCGCGGCGTCCAGGCGCGGGAAGACGCGACGGGCATTGCCCTCGTACACCTTGTAGCGGTGCTCGTCATTCAGGATGTTGGAGGCCTGAATGTAGCGCTTGGTGTCGTCGTAGTAGTTGCCGGTCTCGGGGTCGATGCCACGCACGGCGCCGATCATCTCGGAGGCGAACAGGATGTTCTCGACCGGGATCACCTTGGTCAACAGGTCGATGCCGGGCTGGTGGTAGACGCAGGTGTCGAAGAACACGTTGTTCAGCAGATGGTCCTTCAACAGCGGCTTCTTCATTTCCTGTGCCAGGCCGCGGAAACGGCCCCAGTGATAGGGCACGGCGCCGCCGCCATGCGGAATGATGAACTTCAGCGTCGGGAAGTCCTTGAACAGGTCGCCCTGGATCAGTTGCATGAAGGCCGTGGTGTCGGCGTTCAGGTAGTGCGCGCCGGTGGTGTGGAAGCAGGCGTTGCAACTGGTGGAGACGTGGATCATGGCCGGGATGTCGTACTCCACCATCTTTTCGTAGATGGGGTACCACTGCCGGTCGGTCAGCGGCGGGCTGGTCCAGTGGCCGCCACTCGGATCGGGGTTCAGGTTGATGCCGACGTTGCCGTATTCCTTGACGCACTTCTCCAGCTCGGGAATGCAGGTGGCGGGGTCGACGCCGGGCGATTGCGGCAGCATGGCAGCCGGCACGAAGTGGTCGGGGAACAGCTGGCTGACGCGGTAGCAGAGTTCGTTGCAGATGGCGGCCCAGGTGCTGGACACATTGAAGTCGCCGATGTGGTGCGCCATGAAACTGGCGCGCGGGCTGAAGATGGTGAGGTCGGAGCCGCGCTCTTTCATCAGGCGCAGCTGGGTGGTTTCGATCGACTCGCGCAGCTCGTCGTCGCTGATCTTCAGATCCGCCACTTTGGGCATGAGGGCCGGGTCTTTGATGCCGGCGATCTGCTGGTTGCGCCAGTTTTCCAGCGCCTTCGGTGCCGTGGTGTAGTGACCGTGGCAGTCGATGATCATGGGGTTTTTCATAAAAGTCTCCTGAAGTTCAAGTATTCAATCCACTCGCTGCCCCACGCATGAGCGCTTCTAACCGCGGAACGCCGTGGAACCGGCTTCGCCGGGCCACTGGCGTTGCCCCCTGGAGGGGGGAGGCGGCCACACGCAGTGGGCAAGCAACGGGGGTGTTCTTCATCGTGCCGGCTCCATGCCTTGGCGCAACTTGGCAGCAGCGGCCTCGGGCGTATTCATGTCGGCCAGCATGGCACGCACGGCGGCCGCCTGCTGGCTGCCGGCGCACACGCCGGCGGAGAAGGTGGTGATGATCTGGATCGCCGGTGGCAAGGGGCCGAGCACGGTGATGCCGTCGAGGTTGATCAGTTCACTCAGTTGCTGGAAACCCAGCTCGACCTCGCCCGTGGCCACCAGGCTGCCGACCGGGATGCCCGGCGGCGGGGTGACGATGCGGTCCTTGATCTCATCCGCAATGCCCCAGCGCTCGAACAGTTTGGCCAGCGCCACGCCGCTGGGGCCGGTGGAGTAGCTGATGTTGCGCGCGGCCAGCACAGCGGCGCGCACGGCGTCTTCGCTCGAGATGTCGTGCTTGGGAGCACCGGCGCGCACGGCCACCGCCACGCCCGAGCGCACCAGGTCAACCTTGCTGTCGGCCTGCACATGGCCGGAGGCGATCAGCTTGTCGATGGCGTCGGACGCCAGGATGACAACGTCGAAGGCCTCGCCGGCCTGCACGCGCTTGGCGGCATCGACCCCGCCCACCGACTCGATGGCCACACGGGTGCCGCTGCGACGCTGAAACGCGTCCACCAGCTCGGCCAGCACCAAGCGGGTGGCCATGGAAGAGATGCCTTTGATTTCGGTCGTCATGAACACTGCCAGCTTCTAGGATTAACCGGGGATTGTGGCCTTTGCAAGGGTTGGCGCCTAGGTGGAGCGGTTTCTAGCAGGTATCACAATTCGGCATAATGACGCGAAAGCTATGCCCTAAAAAAAGTGGACCTCAAGCAACTTGAATACTTCGTCCGGGTGGCCGAACTCGGCAGTTTCACCCGCGCTTCCAGCGTGCTGGACATCGCCCAACCGGCGCTGAGCCGCCAGGTGCGGCTGCTGGAGGTGGAGTTGCGGCAGAACCTGCTGCTGCGCAACGGCCGCGGCGTCACCACCACCGAAGCCGGCAAGCTGCTGCTGGAACACGGCCGCGGCATCCTGCACCAGGTGGAGCGGGCCCGCGAGGACCTGGGCCGGGTGCGCGGCGCCCTGGCGGGCCGCGTGGCCGTGGGCCTGCCGCCCAGCATTGCCAAGATGATGACGGTGCCGTTGACGCGCGAATTCCGCAAGCGCCTGCCCAGCGCGGCGCTGTCCATCAGCGAGGGCTTGACGATTTCCATGCAGGAGGGGCTGCTCACCGGCCGGCTGGACATCGCCCTGCTCTACAACCCCTCGCCCACCCCCGAGCTCGACACCCAGCCGCTGATGGAGGAAGAGCTGTTCCTGATCGGCCCGCGCGAGACCAAGGCCAAAGCCACGCCGATCAGCCTGAAGGAGGTGAGCGCTTTGCCGCTGGTGATTCCGAGCCGCCCGAACGCCATCCGCATGACGGTGGAGACCGAGATGGCCGGCATCGGCTGCAAGCCCAACATCAGCCTGGAGATCGACGGCGTGGCCGCCATCCTCGACTTGGTGGCCGACGGCGCGGGCCACGCCATCCTGTCGAAATACGCGCTGATGACCTCGACCCAGCCCGAGGCCTACCTGGCCCGCCCCATCGTCAAGCCCAGGCTGAGCAGCAAGCTGGCGCTGGCCACGGCCGCCAGCCGCACCACCACCATGACGCAGCAGGCCATGCTGGAGCTGATCCAGGAAGTGGCCGGCCAGGTGTTCGGCCCCACCGAGCGGGCGGCACAATAACGACCCCTGAGCGAGAACACCATGGCGACTGACAACACATTCATCCTGGCCGGCGTGATGGGCTGGCCGGTGGCGCACTCTCGCTCCCCCGCCATCCACAACCACTGGATCCGCCAGTACGGCCTGAACGGCAGCTATGTGCTGCTGCCGGTGCAGCCCGACTTGATCGGCGACGCCGTGCGCGGCCTGCGCGCCCTGGGTTTTGCCGGCTGCAACATCACCATTCCGCACAAGGTGGCCGCCATGCCGCTGGTGGACCGCATCGACCCGCTGGCCAAGCGCATCGGCGCCATCAACACCGTGGTGGTGGAAGCCGACGGCACCTTGAGTGGCTTCAACACCGATGCCTTCGGCTTCATCCAGAGCCTGCTCGACGCCCAGCCCGACTGGCGCGCTGATGCCGGCCCGGTGACGGTGCTGGGTGCCGGCGGCGCTTCGCGTGCCATCCTTGTGGCGCTGGCCGAGCGCGGCGCGAAAGAAATCCGCCTGTGCAACCGCAGCTGGGACAAGGCGCAAGCACTGGCCCAGGAGTTCGGCGCACCGGTGAAAGCCATTGCGTGGGAGCAGCGACATGAGGCCCTGGCTGACGTGGCGTTGCTGGTCAACACCACCAGCCTGGGCATGAAGGGGCAGAACCCACTGGAGTTGTCGCTCGACCACTTGCCGAAGCAGGCGCTGGTGTCGGACATCATCTACGTGCCGCTGGAAACGCCACTGCTGACCGCCGCCCGCCAGCGCGGCAACCCCACCGTCAACGGCCTGGGCATGCTGCTGAACCAGGCGCGCCCGGCTTTCCAGGCCTGGTTTGGTGTCATGCCGGAACTCACGCCGGCGCTGCGCCAGATGATCGAAGCCACGCTGTAAGAGCACCCCAGACCGGAACAAAATCCGGCCCCAGCCCTCGTTGTATATTTGTCAGGCGCTACTTTTTTTGTAGCATCTGTTGCAGCAAACGGTCCGCGTAGTCCTGCCAGGTCGCATCCTTGGCAAGACCAGCAAACACACCGGCACGCGACTGCTGCGCCACCCAGTCGTGTTTCTCGGCAATGGCGGCGGCCATGAAGGGCTCAAAGCCCGCTTCGCGCACGGTGTTGGCCGACTCGCGCATTTCCTCGGCGCGACGCTTGCCGTGCTGGGCCACGCGGCTGAAGAAGTAGGCGCCCTGCTGGTTCCAGTCGATGCCGGGAAAGGTCTCAAACAGCGTCGGAATCATGTGTTCTTCCACGCCATAGGCGCGCGCCGTGGTGTAACTCTCGATCACCAGCGCCTCCAGCCCCTTGATCATGACGCTGCGGCACATCTTGATGGCCGAGGCGACGCCGATCTTCTCGGCCACGGCGGTGGCGTTCATGCCCCAGCCGTTCAACACCGCGGCCAGCTCGGCCGCCTTGGCGCCCCCCAGCAGCATGGGCACCTGAATGCCATAGGGCGGCACCGAGGTCATGACACCGGCTTCGACGTAGTGACCGCCGGCGGCGTCGATCAGCGCGGCACATTGCGCCTTGGTACCGGGCGAGGCGGAGTTGAAATCGAGGAACAGCGTGCCGGGCCGGATGCTGCGCGCCACCTCCTGCGCCACGGCCAGCGTGTTGGAGGCGGTGACGGCGGAGATGATGAGATGGGCCTGGCCGCACAGGGCCGCCGCGCTGGCACAGGCCTCGATGCCGTTGGCCGCAGCGTGGCCGCATTCGGCCTCACGGGTCGCTGCGTCAGCGAACTTCAGATCCCAGGCACCCACCCAGCGGCCGGTCTGGGCTTTCAGGCCACGGGTGAAGATCTTGCCGACTTCACCGTAGCCAACGAGTCCGATATCGAATGCCATCGTGGTCCTCTTCAAAGATGACGCACGCCCCGCGTTTTATTGCTTCGGAATCTTGGCGCGCTCGATGACACCACCCCAGCGGCGCATGTCGTTGTAAAGCAAGGCGGCGGCCTGCTCGGGTGTGCCGGGGTGCGGGTCGAGGTTGAGGTCTTCCAGCTTCTTTTTCACCACCGGGTCCTTGAGGGCCGCCACCACGTCGCGGTTGAGTCGCTCAACGATGTCCCGCGGCGTCTTCGCCGACACCGCCAAGCCATTCCACGAAGCGGCCACAAAGCCGTTGATACCAGCCTCCTTGGCCGTCGGCACCTCGGGCAGCACGCGCGAGCGTTTGTCGCCGGTGATGGCCAGCGGATGCAGGGCGCGCGCCTTGATCTGCGCCAACAGCGGGCTCAGGATGTCGAGCCCGGCATCGATCTGACCGCCGCGCAGCGCGTTGATCACGGCCGGTGTGCCGTTGAAGGGGACGATCTGCACGTCCAGGCCGGCCGCGGACTTGAACAGCTCGGCCGCCAGGTTCTGCGTGGTGCCGATGTTGGGGGTACCGATGTTGAGCTTGCCCGGGTTGGCGCGCGCATAGGCCACGAGTTCCCCCAGGGTTTTGAAACGCCCGCCTTCGGGTGCCACGATCACCAGATCGAAGGTGGCCAGCGGCGCGACCGGGATGAAGTCTTTCGCCGTATCAAAGGGCAGCGACTTGAAAAGCGCGGCACTGACGGCGGTGCCGCTGGAGATCAGCAGCAAGGTGTGGCCATCGGGCGCGGCCTTGGCCACCGCCTCGCCGGCGGCCACGCCACCCGCGCCGGGCTTGTTGTCGATCACCACCGGCTGCCCGAGCGTCTCGCCGAGCTTTTGTCCGACGGCGCGTGCCGTCAGGTCGGCCGCACCGCCGGGCGCATTGGGCACCACCAGACGAATGGGTTTGCCGGGAAAGCCTTGTGCGTTGACCTGCGTGGCCAGCAGACCGGCCAGCAGCAAGCCGGCCGCACGCCGAAATATTGCCAAAATCATGCTCTACCCCTTATCAAAAGGGCGCGAACAGCTACCCTTTTGATAGCAAGGTCAGCGTGCCACGCCCAGCAGTCGATCCAGCAGTTCGGGTTGTTCCTGCAGCGAACTGGCGCTGCTGGCATGCACCACGGTGCCGCGGTCGAGCACGGCGGCGACATCCGAGATGGCCAGGATGGCCTGCGGATGCTGCTCCACGATGATGGCCGAGAGGCCCTCTTCGCGCGTGATGCGGCGGATGGCGCGCAGCAGTTCCTGCACGATGATGGGCGCCAGGCCTTCGAGCGGCTCGTCCAGAAGCAGCAGCTTGGGGTTGAGCACCAGCGCGCGGCCGACGGCCAGCATCTGCTGCTCACCACCCGAGAGCTGGGTGCCGAGGTTGGTCTTGCGCTCGGCCAGACGCGGGAACATCTCGTACACACGTGCCGGCGTCCAGGCACCGGGACGCGCCACGGCGGTCAGGTTCTCGTCGACCGTGAGCGACTTGAAGATGTTGCGCTCTTGCGGCACCCAGCCGATGCCGGCATTGGCACGTTCATGCAAGGCGACCTTGTGCAAGGCCACGCCATCGAGTTCGATGGTGCCACCGTGCTGGCGCGTGGCGCCGGCCAGGGTGTTCATGAAGGTGGTCTTGCCAGTGCCGTTGCGGCCCAGCAGCGCCAGGGTCTGGCCTTGCTTGAGAGACACCGACACGTCGTGCAGCACCACGGCTTCGCCGTAGCCGGCACTCAGTTTTTCAACTTTGAGCAGATCAGCCATGCGCCAACTCCTCACCGTGGCCGAGGTAGACCGCCTTGACCTGCGGGTCGTTGGCAATGGTGTCCGGGTCGCCCTCGGTCAGCACCGTGCCGTTGACCAGCACCGTCATGCGGTTGGCAAAACTAAATACGAGATCCATGTCATGTTCAATCAGGAGCACCGACACATCGGCCGGCAGGGCCGCCACGGTCTGCAGCAGTTCCTCGCGCTCGCCGGCAGGCACGCCGGCCACCGGTTCATCGAGCAGCAGCACGCGTGGCTCGCAGGCCAGCGCAATGGCGATTTCCAGCAGGCGGCGCTTGCCGTAGGCCAGCACATGGGTCTGCTGGTTCATCACCTCGGTCAGGTGGAACTGCTCCAGCAGTTGTTCGCAACGCTCGGCCACCTGGGTACGGCGCCCCAGCGCCTGCCACCACTTGCCGCCCAGCCCCTGGTGTTGCGACACCGTCAGCGCCAGGGTTTCCAGCGGCGTGAGCGTGTCGAACAGCTGGTTGATCTGGAAGGTGCGCACCATGCCGCGGCGCACGCGCTGGTGCGGTGCCAGGTCGGTGATGTCCCGGCCTTCGAGCAGGATGCGGCCCTCGGTGGGCTCCAGCACACCAGTCAGCAGATTGATCAGCGTGGTCTTGCCGGCACCGTTGGGGCCGATCAGGGCATGGCGGGCGCCTTTGCGCAGGTCCAGGTTGACGTTGCCGGTGGCCGTGATGCCGCCAAAACGCTTGACCAGGCCCTTGGCAGACAAAACGATTTCTGCGCTACTCATCACTTCTTCCCCCCAAACCAGGTCCAGGGACGGATAAAGCGTTCACGACCCACCATCACCAACACCACCAGGAACAGGCCGATCCAGAAGGTCCAGTACTGCGGCGTGATGGACGAGATCAGATCCTGCATGATCTTGAACACGATCGCACCGGCCACGCCGCCATAGAGCCAGCCCGTGCCGCCGATCACCAGCAGCAGCATCAAGTCGGCGGAGCGATGGAATTCGAACACGTCGATCGAGGCGAAACCCGTGGTCTGCGCCAGCAGGGCGCCAGCGGCACCGGCCACGCCGGCGGCAATGGTGTAGATCACCGCCAGGCGCGAGGTCACCGGAATACCGATGGCCATGGCGCGCAGACGGTTGTCGCGAATGGCGGTGAGTGTGGCGCCGAACGGCGAGTTCACCAGGCGACGCGCCAAGAAGAGCAGCACCAGCAGGACCGAAATCGAGTACCAGGCGGCCACCTGGCCTTGCAGGTCGAACTCGAAGCGACCGAGCACCGGCCCCATCACCACGCCCTGCAGGCCGTCGGCACCGCCGGTCAGCCAGTCGAGTTTGTTGGCCAGCTCCATCAGGATCAGGCCAACGCCCAGCGTCACCATCAGGCGCGTCAGGTCGGAGCCGCGAATGATGGTGAAAGAACACAGCGCGCCCAGCAGCGTGGCGACCGCCATGCCGAAGGCCAGGCCGACCAGCGGATCGGGCATCACCAGCTTGGCGAACAGCGCCGCCGCATAAGCGCCCATGCCGAAGAAAGCGGCATGGCCCAGCGAGACGATGCCGGTGTAGCCGAGGATCAGGTCGAGCGAGACGGCGAACAGCGCGACGATGGCGATCTCATTGATGATCAGCGCGTGGCTGCCCAGCACGTAGGGCAATGCCAGGGCCAGCAGCCAGAGCACGGGCTCCCAGATCTTCCAGCGGCGGCTGTTGTGCAGGGATTGTTGAGCGTTCATCATGCCTTGCCCCCTTTGCGCACGAACAAGCCTTGCGGACGCCAGATCAGGATGGCGATCATCAGCCCGTAGACGATGAAGGCACCGAAGGTCGGGATGTAGTACTTGCCGGCCACGTCGGCAATGCCCAGCAACAAGGCAGCCAGCAACGGGCCGGTGATGGAGGAAGTTCCTCCGACGGCCACCACGATCAGAAAGTAAACCATGAATTTCAAGGGGAAAGAGGGGTCCAGGCCCAGCACTTCAGCCCCCAAGGCACCGCCAAGACCGGCCAGACCGGAACCGACGGCAAAGGTCGAGAGAAACACCACGTTGACGTTGATGCCCAGGCCGGCGGCGACGCGCTGGTCATCCACCGACGCGCGCAGGCGGCTGCCGAAGCGGGTTTTCGTCAGGATGTACTGCAGGCCCACCGTCAAGGCGGCGCAGACCAGGATGATGAAGAGGCGGTAGTGACCCATGCCCAGCATCAGGGCGCCCTCACCCAGCTCGGTACGGCCCTTGAGCCACTCGGGCAACTGGACGATCTGCTGGCTGGAGGTCATGAAGTAGTCCATCGCCGCCACCGCCATGAAGGTCAGGCCGATGGAAAACAGCACCTGGTCCAAGTGCGGCTTCTTGTACATTGGCCGGTACAGCGTGCGTTCCAGCACGGCGCCCAGCAGCGCCACGCCGACGAAGGCAATCGGAAGACAGAGGAGGAACGGGACATCGAAGCGCTGCATCAGCAGCACCGTGATGTAACCGCCCACCATGGCGAAGGCACCGTGCGCCAGGTTGATGAAGTTCATCAGACCCATGGTCACGGCCAGACCGACCGCCAGGATAAACAGCAGCATGCCGTAGGCAATGCCATCAAACAGAATCGTCAGCATGAACTCTTCACGTCAGGTCAAGGCAAAAAAAATCCATGGATGCCACCGACACGGCAGCATCCATGGACGGCGTATCACTTGGACTTGCCGGGGTCCTTGACGTCCTTGATCACGTCAAATTCCACGTTGTGCAGTTCGCCACCCTGGCGCTCCACCTTGCGCAGGTAGATGTTCTGGACCACATCGCGGGTCTGCGCATCGATGAACATCGGACCGCGCGGGCTTTCAAAGGTCTGGCCCTTCATGGCTGCCAGCAGCGCATCGCCGCCGCCCTGGCCCTTGGTGGCCTTGAGCGCTTCGTAGATCACGCGCATGCCGTCATAGCCACCCACGGCCATGAAGTTGGGACGCATGCCCTTGTTGGCCTTCTTGAAGGCTTCGACGAACTTCTTGTTCATGGCCGAAGGGTGGGCCGCAGCGTAGTGGTGCGCCGTGACCACGCCCAGAGCGCCGTCACCCATGTCGTTCAGCTGGTCGTCATCGGTGATGTCGCCGGTGCCGATCAGCTTGATGCCGGCCTTGTCCATGCCGCGCTCGAGGAACTGCTTCATGACCGCAGCGCCAGCGCCGGACGGAACGAAGACGAACAGAGCGTCGGGCTTGGCATCACGCACCTTCTGCAGGAAGGGAGCGAAGTCGGGGTTGCGCATCGGCACGCGCAGGCTCTCGACGATGGTGCCGCCGTTGAAGATGAAGCGGTCCTTGAAGAACTTCTCGGCATCGATGCCCGGGCCGTAGTCGCTCACCAGGGTCACGACCTTCTTCATGCCACCCTTGCTGGCAGCCCAGTCGGCCATGGAGACCGAGGCCTGCGGCAGCGTGAAGCTGGTGCGCACGATGTAGGGCGAGGCCTGGGTGATGCTGGAGGTGGCCGCCGCCATCACGACGGTCGGGGTCTTTGACTGGGTGGCGATCGGGGCCGTGGCCAGGGCCGAAGGCGTGATGCCGAAACCGGCCAGCACGTTGACCTTGTCGTTGACCACCAGTTCCTGCGCCATGCGCTTGGTGACGTCAGGAATGCTGGTGTCGTCCTTGACGATCAGCTGGATCTTCTTGCCCGCCACGGTGTCGCCGTTCTGCGCCATGTACAGCTTCGCGGCTGCCTCGATCTGGCGGCCGGTCGAAGCCTGCTGTCCGGTCATGGGCAGGATCAGGCCGATCTTGAATGTATTGTCCTGCGCCAGCACGGCGGCCGAGGACAAGGCCATGACCGCCAAGGCGGAGGCACTGAGGAACACTCGTTTTTTCATGGGGGACTCCTAGATATGAGTTATTGCTTCACCCGTCTGTTCAGGCTTGCAGGCCCCAAACAGCGTAATGACGAAGGCGCGTAACTGTCGCCGCAAAATTATTCATTCGCAAGTCCAATTTCAGACTGATTGATATAACAATTTGCGATAACCAGACAGCTAACCACCGCATTCCATTCTACTGACAGGACCACCATCTGGCAGCTTCTGTTCAATATAGTTCGTCGTGCCGACGCTTTGATCGCGATCCGTACCCTGAATGCCATAATGCCGGCAACTTTCGGTTATCTCATCCAACGACCTTCCGGAGACTTCGTCATGACACTACGCACCACCCCGCCCTTCCGTGCCGACCACGTTGGCAGCTTTCTGCGCCCCAAATTCCTGCTGGAAGCGCGTGAACAGAAAGCCAAAGGCGAAATCACCGCCGAGCAACTGCGCAAGGTGGAAGACAAGGCCATCACCGAGATCGTGAAGTTCCAGGAGGATGTCGGCCTGCAAAGCATCACCGACGGCGAGTTCCGTCGCACCTACTTCCACGTCGACTTCCTGGAGCAGATCGGCGGCGTGAAGTCCGACATCCCGGTCACGATTCAAAAACCCGACGGCACGCAGGAACTGGCGCCGCCCGTGATGCGCGTGATCGACAAGGTGCGCCACGTGAAGGACATCCAGCTGGCCGACTTCAACTTCCTGAAGAGCCAGGTCAAGCCGGGCCTGACGCCGAAGGTGACGATCCCGTCGCCGACCATGCTGCACTTCCGCGGTGGCCGCGCCGGCATCAGCAAGGAACACTACCCCGACCTCGAGCCCTTCTACCAGGACGTGGCCAACGCCTACGGCGACGAACTGCGCTCGCTCGCCGCGGCCGGCTGCACCTACGTGCAGATGGACGACACCAACCTGGCCTACCTGTGCGACGACAAGATGCGCGAAGCCGCCCGTTCGCGCGGTGACGACCCCGACGAACTGCCTCACCGCTACGCCTCGTTCATCAACCGCGTGGTCGCGCAAAAGCCCGCCGGCATGACGCTGGCCGTGCACCTGTGCCGCGGCAACTTCCAGAGCACCTGGGCCGCGCAGGGCGGCTACGAGCCGGTGGCCGAAGCGCTGCTGAGCGAGATGGGCGTGGACGGCTACTTCCTGGAATACGACGACGCCCGCAGCGGCGACTTCAAGCCGCTGCGCTTCCTGCCCAAGGGCAAGACCGTGGTGCTCGGCCTGGTGACCACCAAGCTCGGCCAGCTCGAATCGAAAGACGACCTGAAGCGCCGCATCGACGAAGCCTCGAAGTA
>JAUXVI010000026.1 GCA_030680575.1 Hylemonella sp. | reverse complement strand
GCCGATGGTCAACATTTGTTGTTCGCCGCCGCTGAGCTGCTGGCCGCCGTGGCCCAGGCGCTCCTTGAGGCGCGGGAAGGTGTCCAGCACGCGCTCATAGGTCCAGTCGCGTTGGCCTTGGGTGCCAGGGCGTGCCGCCATCTTCAGGTTCTCCACCACGCTTAGGTTTCCGAAGATGCCACGCCCCTCGGGCACGTAGGCAATGCCGAGCTGGGCGATCTCGAATGGTGGTCGGCGCGTCATGTCGCGGCCTTTGATGTGGACCGTGCCGCCGCGCGGGCGCACCAGGCCCATGATGCTTTTGAGCAGGGTGCTCTTGCCCATGCCGTTGCGCCCCATCAGGCCAATGGTTTCGCCGCGCGCCACGTCGAAGTCGATGTCGCGCAGGATGTGGCTGGCACCGTAATAGGTGTTGAGCTGGCGGGCGCTGATGAGCAATTCACTCACGCGTGCTCCTCACCCAGGTAGGCAGCCTGCACGCCCGCATCGGCGCGCACCTCGGCCGGAGCGCCGCTGGCGATGACCTGGCCGTTGACCATCACGGTCAGGTGGTCGGCCAGCGTGAAGATCGCGTCCATGTCGTGTTCCACCAGCAGCATGGCGTGGTCGGGCTTGATGCGCAACAGTAGCGCCACCATGCGTTCAGCTTCCGCCACGCCCATGCCGGCCAAGGGTTCGTCCAGCAGCAACACCTGGGGCTCGGTTGCCAGCGTCATGGCGATTTCCAGTTGGCGCTGCTCGCCATGGCTGATGGCGCTGGCCAGGGCGTAGCGCCGGTCTTGCAGACCCACCAGTTCGACAGCCTGGGTCGCCCGGCGCCGGGCCGCCACGCACTTGTCAGCCGAGCGCAGCCAGGCCAAGGGGTTCCAGGGCTGTTGGCGTTCGCGCGATTGGGCCGCCAGCAGCACGTTATCCCAGATCGTGAAGGGCAGAAAGATATTGGTCTTTTGGTAACTGCGCCCCAGACCCTGGCGTGCGATGCGTTCGGGTGCCCAACCGGTGATGTCCTGCTCGCCCAGTGTGATGGTGCCGCTGGTGGGCGCGATGTCGCCTGACAGTAGGTTGGTTAGGGTGGACTTGCCCGCGCCGTTGGGGCCGATCACGGCATGAATGCGGTTGCGCCACAGGTCGACCGAGACCCCGCCCACCGCAGTCAGCCCACCAAATCGCTTGGTCAGGTTATGGGCGCTGAGCAGCCGTTCGCTCATGGGGATTTGCCCCAACGCAGGCGCCGCGTGGCCTGTGCAATCAGGCCGAGCACGCCGCGTGGCGCCCACAGCACCACCAGCACGATAAACAGGCCCATCCACAGTTGCCAGTGTTTGCCCAGCTCCACCTGGCCGACGCGCGGCAAATCCTTGAACACGTGCAACACCACCTCAAAAGTGAAGGCGCCGACAATCGCGCCGGCGAAGTTGCCCATGCCACCCAGAATCACCATCATGATGGCGTGCGCGCTCATGTGAAAGCCCATCAGTTCGGGGTTGATGTAGCCAGTCTGCACGCCCCACAAGTAGCCCGCCAGCCCGGCTAAGGCGCCGGCCAGGGTAAAGGCGCTGAGCTTGTAGCCAAAGGTGCTGTAGCCCAGTGCCCGCATGCGGTGCTCGTTGACGCGGATGCCCGACAGCGCGCGCCCGAACGGGCTCCACAACAGGCGGCGCAGAAACCCGTAGACCAGCAGCATCAGGGCCAGCGTGAGGTAGTACAGACTGGTCTTCTGCTCCAGGTCCAGCAACACCCAGCCACCCAGCGTCACGGTGGGTTTGAAGTTGATGTACAGGCCGTCGGAGCCGCCCAGCGCCTTGTTGTCGAAGAACAGGTAGAACACCATCTGTGCAAACGCCATGGTGACCATGATGAAGTAGATGCCATGCGTGCGCACCACGAAGAAGCCGATGATCAGCGCGCCCAGGGCCGAGCCCAGCACCGCCAGCGGCAGCGTCCACCACAGGCTGACCGGCTCGCTCGGTGGCATGGCAAATGCCAACACATACCCGGCCAGCCCAAAGTAGGCGGCGTGGCCCAGCGACACCAGGCCGGTGACGCCCTGCAGCAGGTCCAGACTCATGGCGAAGATCGCCAGGATCATCATGCGCGTGACCATCTGGGTGTAGAAGTCGCTGCCGACCAGCGGGAACAGCGCCAGCGCGCCCAGCGCCAGCGCCAGCGTGAACTGCACGCTGCGCGGTAGATGCTCCAGGTGGGACGAGGCAACAGTCATTGTTTGAACAGACCCTCCGGCTTCCAGAGCAGTACCGCGGCCATCAGCATGTAGACCAGCATGCCCGCCACCGAGGGCAGCAAAATCTTGCCAAAGGTGTCGACCAGGCCCACTAACAGGGCCGAAATCAGCGCGCCGCGCACCGATCCGATGCCGCCGATCACCACCACCACAAAACACATGATCAACACTTGCGAGCCCATGTTTGGGTAAACGCTGGAGATGGGGGCCGCAATCATGCCCGCCACCGCCGCCAGCGCCACGCCCAGGGCAAAGACGATGGCGTGAATCAGCTTGATGTTGACGCCCAGGGCCTCGGTCATGTCACGGTTGAAGGCGCCCGCGCGAATCTTCATGCCCAACCGAGTCTTGGAAATCAGCAGGTACAAGCCCAGCGCCAACGCCACGCACACGCCCGACATGAACAGCCGGTAAACCGGGTAGGACAGGTTGTCGGTCAAGGGGATGGAGGCGCTCAGAAACGCCGGAATCGCCACCCCGTGTACGTCATCACCCCACAGGATCGAGCGCAGTTCTTCGAAGATGTAGATCAGCCCGAAGGTCAGCAACACCTGGTCGAGGTGGTCGCGGTGGTAGAAATGTCGGAACAGCAGCCACTCCAGCGCCAGGCCGAACAGGGCCGCCAGCACCGCGCCGCCCAGGATCGCCAGGGTCAGGCTGCCAAAGTAGCCGCTCAGCGCATACGCCAGGTAGGCCCCCAGCATGTAGAAGCTGCCGTGGGCCAGGTTGACCACACCCATGATGCCGAAGATCAGCGTCAGGCCGGCGGCCAGCATGAACAGCAGCAGCCCGTACTGCACGCTGTTGAGCAATTGAATCAGGAAGGTGGCGAAGTCCAATGGCTAGACCAGGGGCGCGCGCTCAGCTCATCTTGCAGCCAGCGCCGCTGTCGGCCAGGGCCTTGGCGGCGACGCCCAGCACTTTGTTCTCTTTGTTTTCGACCACGCGTAAATAGATGTCCTGCACCGGGTTGTGTGCCTTGCTCATGGTCCATTTGCCGCGCGGACTGTCGATGGTGGCGGACTCCAGTGCTTTGTACAGCGCCACCTTGCTGGACAGGTCGCCCTTGACGGCGGCCGCGCCTTGCGCCAACAGCAAGCCGGTGTCGTAGCCTTGCATGGCGTACACATCGGGCTGCATCCGAAAGGTTTTGGCGTAGGCCAAGCGAAACGCCTTGTTGCGGGGTGTGTCCAGCGAATCGCTGTAATGCATGGTGGTGATGATGCCCTCGGCCGCCGCTCCAGCGGCGTCGAGCACGCCCTCGGTCAGGAAGCCCGAGCCGTACAGCGGGATCTTGCCCTTGAGGCCCGCCGCCGCATAGTCGCGAATGAACTTGGCGGCACCGCCGCCAGCAAAGAAACAGGCCACGGCGTCGGGTTTGAGCGAGGCGATTTCGGTCAACAGCGCCTGGAATTCCACCTGCGGGAACGGCAGGCCTAATTCCTTGATGATGGTGCCACCGGCCGCGGTGTAGCTTTCCTTGAAGCCCTCGAAGGCCTCGTCGCCCGCGGCGTACTTCCAGGTAATCCAGACGGCCTTCTTGTGGCCCTTGTCCACCATCGCCTTGCCCAGCGCGCGGGTGGGTTGGGAGTTGGTAAAGCTGGTGCGAAACACATTGGGCGCGCACAGGCTGCGGGTGGCGGCGTGTACCCCAGCGTTGGGGATCAGGCTGAGCACACCGGTGTCTCGCGCCACCTTCTGGATGCCCATTTGCACGCCCGAGTGCACCGTGCCCACCAGCACGTCGACCTTGTCGCGTTGCACCAGCTTGTTGGCGTTTTCGACGCCCTTGGACGGGTCGGACTCGTCGTCCACCTTGAAGTACTCAATCTCGCGCCCGCCGAGCTTGCCACCCTGCTCATCAATGGCCATGCGAAAACCGTTTTCAATGGCGACGCCAAGCTGGGCAAAGGTGCCGGTGTAGGGCAGCATCAGGCCCACGCGCACCTTGCCGGGCTGAGCTTGGGCGACTTCAGGCAGCAGCAGGCCGGTTGAGGCTGCGCCCAACAGCGCGGCGCTTTGGGAAAGTACAAGTCGGCGTGAGGTCATGGAAGGCTCCTGTTTTGAGGGGTGCGCGGCAGTCGGCGCGAACTGACAAATGGTAGACCGGCGCGAGGGTTGCACGCCTAGTGATAAACCCGTAAATAGGTATCGTCATGCATAAATAGGGTGGGCTGGCACCAGCGGCGCTAAAGCGGTACCGGACAGGGGAGGCGGGTTAAATGCGCATCGTCGTGCAAGAATTCAAGAAAGACACTATTATTCGCCGCACACCGCACCCATTCATTGCGTGACTGCCCCAAACCTGAAACCTTGTGGGTCAGACCACTTTGTGCAGCAAATGTGCTCTGACTTCAACTGGAGAGAACACTATGTCCGATACCCCCCGCGTGGACTACCAGACCGATCCCTCGCGCTACCGCCATTGGAAACTCGCCGTGGACGGCCGCGTGGCGACGCTGCGCCTGGATGTGGCCGAGGAGGGGGGCATCCGCGATGGCTACAAGCTCAAGCTCAACTCCTACGACCTGGGCGTGGACATCGAGTTGCATGATGCCGTGCAGCGCATCCGCTTCGAGCACCCGCAAGTCAGCGTGGTGGTGATCACCAGTGCCAAGGAAAGGGTGTTCTGCTCGGGTGCCAACATCTTCATGCTGGGCCTGTCCACCCACGGCTGGAAGGTCAACTTCTGCAAGTTCACCAACGAGACGCGCAACGGGCTGGAAGACTCCAGCCGCCATGGTGGGCTGAAGTTCATTGCCGCCGTCAACGGCGCCTGCGCCGGTGGTGGCTACGAGCTGGCACTGGCGTGCGACGACATCCTGCTGGTTGACGACCGGTCCTCGTCGGTGTCCTTGCCGGAGGTGCCTTTGCTGGGCGTGTTGCCTGGCACCGGCGGTTTGACTCGCATGACCGACAAGCGCCACGTGCGCCACGACCTGGCCGATGTCTTCTGCAACACCTCGGAGGGCGTGCGGGGGCAGAAGGCCAAGGACTGGCGCCTGGTGGACGAGGTGGCCAAGCCGGCGGTGTTCGCGCAGAAGTTGCAGGAGCGTGTCGCCGTTCTGTCCGCGCAAAGTCAACGTCCGCTTGAGGCCAAAGCCGTGGTGCTCGCGCCCCTGCAACGCCGGGACGACGAGCAGGGCGTGCATTACAACCATGTGGATGTGGCGATCGACCGCGCCAAGCGCAGCGCCACCGTGCTGGTCAAGGCGCCCACCTCCGCGCAGCCGGCCGACCTGGCCGGCATCGAAGCGCTGGGTGCACATTGGTGGCCGCTGGTCATGGCGCGTGAACTGGACGACGCTTGTCTGCACCTGCGCACCAACGAGCCCGAGATTGGCACCTGGATTCTCAAGACCGAGGGCGACTCGGCGCGGGTGCTGGAAGTCGATGCCAGCCTGCGCACGCATGGTGCGCACTGGCTGGTCAAAGAGACCGTGGGCCTGCTGCGGCGCACGCTGGCGCGGCTGGACGTGTCCTCGCGTTCGCTGTTCGCGCTGATCGAGCCGGGCTCATGTTTTGCCGGCGTGCTGGCCGAGCTGGCGTTCTGCGCCGACCGCAGTTACATGGCGCATTTGGCCTCTGATGCGGCTCGCGAGCCCAAACTGACGTTGACGCCAAGTAATCTGGGCTTGTACCCGATGGTCACGGCTCAATCACGCTTGGCACGGCGCTTCTATGAGGAGGCAGCGCCCATGGCAGCTTGCGCCGAGGCCTGTGATCGGCCTTTGACGGCGCTACAGGCGCTGGAACTGGGTCTGATCACCGCCGCGCCGGATGATCTGGATTGGGCCGACGAGATTCGCCTGGCGCTGGAAGAGCGCGCGGCCATGTCGCCCGACGCACTGACCGGCCTGGAAGCCAACCTGCGCTTTTGCAGCAAGGAGACCATGGAGACACGCATCTTCGGACGTCTGTCCGCCTGGCAAAACTGGATCTTCGTGCGGCCCAATGCCAGTGGCGCCAAAGGCGCGCTCAAGGTCTACGGCAAGGGCGAAAAAGCGGCATTCGATCTCAACCGGGTTTGATGCAAGTGGCCCTCGTCATTGCGAGCGCTGCGCTCGCAATGACGGGTCTTGCCGTTGTCTGACACCACTTCAATAGTCGTTCCATCACTCAAGGAAACCCCTCATGTCCACCATCAATTACAGCGAGAAGATCCCCAACAACGTCGATCTGTCCAGTGACAAGACCTTGCAGCGCGCGCTGGAGCATTGGCAGCCCGGTTTTCTGAACTGGTGGCAGGACATGGGGCCGGAAGGCTCGCCCGACTATGACGTCTACCTGCGCACGGCAGTCAGCGTCGACCCGTCTGGCTGGGCCCACTTTGACCACGTGAAAATGCCCGACTACCGCTGGGGCATCTTCCTGAACCCGGCGGAAGCGGGGCGACAGGTCAATTTCGGTGAACACAAGGGCGAGGCCGCCTGGCAGGACGTGCCCGGCGAGCACCGCGCCAACCTGCGCCGCATCATCGTCACGCAGGGCGACACCGAGCCCGCCTCGGTCGAACAGCAGCGCCACCTGGGGCTGACGGCGCCCTCGCTCTATGACATGCGCAACCTGTTCCAGGTCAACGTCGAAGAAGGGCGGCACCTGTGGGCCATGGTCTACCTGCTGCACCGCTACTTTGGCCGCGACGGGCGCGAGGAGGGCGACGCGCTGTTGCAGCGCCGCTCGGGTGATGCGGACAACCCGCGCATCCTGCAGGCCTTCAACGAGAAAACGCCTGACTGGTTGTCCTTCTTCATGTTCACCTATTTCACCGACCGCGACGGCAAGTTCCAGTTGTGCGCGCTGGCCGAATCGGGCTTCGACCCGCTGGCGCGCACCTGCCGCTTCATGCTGACCGAAGAGGCGCACCACATGTTTGTGGGGGAATCCGGCGTGTCGCGCGTGATCCAGCGCACCTGTGAAGTGATGAACCAGCTCAAAACCGACAACCCGGCGCAACTTCGCGCGGCGGGCGTGATTGATTTGCCCACCCTCCAGCGCTATCTCAACTTCCATTTCTCGGTGACGATCGACCTGTTTGGCGCGGATGAGTCGTCCAACGCGGCGATCTTCTACAACAGCGGACTGAAGGGCCGCTTCGAGGAAACCAAGCGCGGCGACGACCACCGTCTACAGGGCGATGCTTACCGGCTGTTGGCGGTGCAGGACGGCGTGCTGGTGGAGCGCGAAGTGCCCATGCTCAATGCGCTCAACGAAGTGCTGCGCGACGACTACATCACCGATTCGCGTGGTGGCGTGGGACGCTGGAACCGGGTGCTGGAGAAGGCGGGTGTTGATTTTCGTTTGACCACGCCCCACAAGGCCTTCAACCGCAAGATTGGCACGCTGTCCAAGGTGCGGGTCTCGCCCGATGGCAAGCTGCTGTCCGAGCAGGAGTGGAACGCAGGCCTGGACCAGTGGCTGCCCAGTGCGTCGGACCGCGCCTACGTGGCATCCTTGATGGGCCGTGTGGTGGCACCGGGCAAGTACGCCAACTGGATTGCGCCACCCAGCGTGGGCATCAACCGCCAGCCGGTGGATTTTGAGTACGTGCGATTCAACTGATCCGGATCGTCTGCCCCACACCACCATGAACGCGCCCGTTGCAAGCGCTGTACTCAAGCAGCATCTGATCGACCCCGAGATATGCATCCGCTGCAACACCTGCGAGCTCACCTGTCCGATTCAGGCGATCACGCATGACAGCCGCAACTACGTGGTGGACGCCAGCAAATGCGAGGCTTGCAAGGCCTGCATAGCGCCCTGTCCAACCGGGGCCATCGACAACTGGCGCACGGTGCCTCTGGCCCAGCCCTACTCGCTGGCACAACAACTGAGTTGGGATGAATTGCCGGTCGAAGAGCCCGTGGCGCAGCGCGAACAAGCGCTTGCCGCTGACGTGCTTGGCATGGCCACGACGACTTTTGCGGTGGCAACGCCAGCCATTGGGGTCCAGCCAGTGGCGGTTCAGACCCTCAGCGCCAGCGTGCCGCCCTGGTCGGCGGCGCATCCTTACCTCAATCTGTATGGTCCCAAGGCGCCGGTGACGGCCACCGTGGTGGGCAACTTCAAGGTGACCCATGGCGCGCCGGACAGCGACACGCACCACCTGATGCTGGACTTCGGTGTCATGCCGTTCCCGGTGCTCGAAGGACAGTCCCTGGGGCTAGTGCCACCGGGCGCGGATGCAGGCGGCAGGCCGCACCACGCGCGCCAGTATTCCGTGGCCAGTCCGCGCAATGGCGAGCGCGCCGGCTACAACAACCTGTCGCTCACGGTCAAGCGTGTCACGCTGGACCATCAGGGTCAGCCGGTGCGTGGTGTTTGCTCCAACTACCTGTGCGATGCCAAGGTGGGTGACGCGGTGCAGGTGATCGGGCCGTTTGGCAACACCTTCCTGATGCCCAATCACCCGGGTTCCAACCTGCTGATGATCTGCACCGGCACCGGTTCGGCGCCGATGCGCGCCATGACCGAGTACCGGCGCCGCTTGCAGGGCAAGGCCGTGGGTGGACGCCTGATGCTGTTCTTTGGCGCCCGCACGCAGCAAGAGTTGCCCTACTTCGGACCCCTGATGAAGTTGCCCAAGGACTTCATCGACATCAACCTGGCTTTCTCGCGAACGCCGGGCGCGCCAAAGCGCTATGTGCAGGACTCGCTGCGCGAGCGCGCCGCGGATGTGGCGGCCATGCTGGCTGATGCCAACACCAGCGTGTTTGTTTGCGGCCTCAAGGCCATGGAAGAAGGCGTCGCCGCCGCCCTGCGCGACGCTGCCATTGCGCGGGGCTTGCAATGGGACGACTGCCTGAGCCAAATGCAGCGCGAGGGCCGCATCCACTTCGAGACCTATTGAAGTCCGTTGCCACCTGGGCTTGCCACGATTCGCAGCGGTGCCCCTGACGCGACTGGGTGTGACGTGGCCATCCGGCTGGGTGCTCACGACACAGACGTGCCCCCCACCAAACAACCCGCTTACTTCATGTACCGGTGGGCCGACAAGACAATAACGGTTGGGTCTCACAGCGAAGGGACGCCTAAGCGCAATCCACTGGCTGCGAGTCCGGTTGAGACATGCACACGTTTCATGTGACCATATTCAAATGCGTTCTTGGGCCCGTTGCCCGTGGCCCTGGAGAACATGCCGATCACTCTGCCATTGCTGTTGAAGACCGGTGAGCCGCTGCTACCCATCGATCCGTCGAGATCAGTGGTGAAGTAATCCGGCGTCTCCAGGTCCGTGATGACGCCACGAGAAACGCGTAGCGTGCCATCGGCGTCGGCATAGCCAACTTTGGCCAACGAACTTTGGGGGCGAGCGCTTCGAAGTGGGAATCCTGTCATCCAGACGGGCTCGCCAATGACTGCGCCCTCGCAAGACAGGTCCAGCGTGCTCGGCGGTGGTGGTTCGATGCGAAGTACGGCCGTGTCTTCGCGCAAATGGCTTTGACCGTGTTCGTCTTCCCAAACAGCGCGATCAGTAGACGGGTTCGACACGAGCCACACTCTTGAGGCAGGGGCCCAGAACCAGTTGCCTGCGTTGTCGATTTGGGCAACCTCGGCTCGCAGTCCTTTGCAAAGCACTTCGGCACCGATCGCGCCTGCTTCGCGGTGATAGTTCGCGACTTCTCCGGTAACCAAATGGTAGTTGGTCAGGACCAAGCCTTGTTTATCAAAGCAGAACCCTGTGCCGCCTCCATCGAGCAAGTCGGTGGCAGGAAATGTTGCGCCTTGCCGAACGAGTCGAGAGAACTCATGCCGAACCATTCCCATCGAGAATTCAGGATCATGTACGCGCGCCAGATCGTCGCGAGTGAAGAACCGGTACCAACACTCGCTTCCGTCGGGCATCGACTCGTTGCGAGCTTGTTCAATTGCCGCCTTGGATGACTGGGCGAGATCCAAAACCAGTCGTGTCTTTGGAACAATCCTGACCATTGCACCACTTAGGCGACTGGCGTCGACGTTGGGAATAGCAAGCGAATTGGGGTGAAAGAAGCCTTCTGCCATGGTGTGATGATCGCTTTGACTGCGTGACAAATGAACGGGCTCTCGCCGTGCCAACCGGGGCCTGTCGGGCGCACCGGACGAGCGAAATCATACAGGTCCATGTCGGCCATGCGAGGGCGAACCCACTGAGATTGGGCTTGGGCGCACGATGATTGGCAAGATTGGTTGGCCCGTGTGCTTCAGTCGGGGCGCTCGCAGGCAGCGCTCGCTTCAGGCGGCCAGCATGAGCTGTTCGCTCTGGCCCAAGGGGTGGATTTCCTTGTTGATGGCTTTCAATGCGGCTTTTTCGGCCAATTTCAGGTCGTATGCCTGTTGCAGGTTCAGCCAGGACTGCGCGTCTCCCCCAAAAAAGCGGGCCAGACGCAATGCGGTGTCGGGCGTGATTCCGCGAACTTCTCGCACGACGTCGTTGATCCGCGCCGGTGTCACGTGCAAGGCTTTGGACAGGGCGTGCGGCGTCAGTCCCAAGGGTGCAAGGTAGTCCTCCCGCAGAATCTCGCCGGGGTGGATGGGGCGCATTCCATTCTTTGCCATCGCAATCTCCAAGTGTTTAGTGGTAGTCCACGATTTCGACGTTGTGCGGGCCATCCTCGGTCCACACCCAGCAAACGCGCCATTGCAGGTTGATGCGTATGCTGTGTTGTCCAGCGCGGTCACCGCTCAATTCCTCCAAGTGCTTGCCCCGGCCAGTGGCTGACGCGGTGCCAGTTTTGCGCGCACCACTGCGCTACTATTCAGTGCATGAGCGTGACCACTGAACAACTCGATTTCGGCTTTGACCCCGGCGTGCCAAGCGCCGCCCAGGGCAAAGGCGCCAAGCCGCGTAAAGCGGCTGCACGCAAGCCTTTGGTACCGCGAGGTCCGAGTGCGCTGCCGCTCCTGGGCGACGCGTCGACCGCACAGAGGTTGCAGGCGGGCGCGCCGCTGATGTCTGAGTCGGCCCAGGCCGGGGCCGATGTGGTCGCCACTGCTCAGGCCGCAGCCCCGACAGAAGGCGAAGCTCAGGGCGAAGGTAAGGTCCATGCCCCAATGCAGTCCGAGACTCCTGCACAGATCCATGCTCCGGCCGAGGCCCTGGCGCGCGAACTGGAGCGCCATCCGGACTACCGCGTGCTGCGGCGCCTGGTGCCGCGCTTGGACTTTGACGGTGCCGCGCCGGGCAGTGTGCTCAACGTGCTGGTGCTCGACACCGAGACCACCGGGCTGGACGCGACCAAGGACAAAATTATCGAACTGGCTTTGCTGCGCGTGCAGGTCGACAGCATCACCGGTTTGCCAGTGGGCGCGGTGCGCGTCCATGACGGTTTGCAAGACCCTGGCATACCGATTTCGAAGGAAGTGCAGGAGATCACCGGTATTACCAACGTCATGGTACAGGGGCAACAACTCGACGAGGCCTGCATCGCCGAGATGCTTGACGGCGTCGACCTGGTGATTGCCCACAATGCAGGTTTTGACCGGCCGTTCTGCGAAGCGCGTCTGCCCGCGTTTGCCGCGCTGCGCTGGGGCTGCTCATTGGCCGATGTGGACTGGAAGGCCGCCGGCTACAGCTCGGCCAAACTGGAACAACTGGCGTTGGCCAATGGCTGGTTTTACGATGCGCACCGCGCAGAGGTGGATTGCCATGCCTTGCTGGCGGTGTTGGGTGTCAGGTTGAAGGGCGACCTTGCCAACCCCATGCTGGGCATTCTGGCTGCCAGCGGCACCCCCAGTTATCGCCTGCAAGCCAATGGTGCGCCCTTCGACGCCAAGGACTTGCTCAAGGCACGCGGCTACCGCTGGAATGCCGAGCAAAAGGTCTGGCACACCGTGCTGGCCAGCGCGAACACCTTGCAGGCCGAATTCGAGTGGCTCAAGGCCCACGTTTATGGCGCTCGCTCGGCCCGGCTGCAGGTCGAAAAACTCGACGCGCTGACCAAGTACTCCACGCGAGCAGGCGAAATGTCCGTGCAAGGGATCTGACATATGGCAAGGTTAGAATTCGCGGTGTTCTCCCTGGGCTTGCTTGGGCCGTTGGCCAAGAGGATCGCCAGTGGCTAGGGCACCCCAAGGATAGTGATGAAACGTGTTGATGATTTCCGGCTGAAGTTCGGAAAGCGAGAGCTGGTGCCGATCATGATTGGCGGCATGGGCGTGGATATTTCGACTGCGGAATTGGCTCTGGAGGCGGCCCGCCTGGGCGGTGTGGGTCACATCTCGGACGCCATGGTCACCGACGTGTCCGACAAGCGCTTCGACACCAAGTTCGTGCGTGACCGCACCCGGCTCTACAAACACAACATCAACAACTCGGACAAGTCCAAGATCAAGTTCAATCTGGACGAACTGGCCGAAGCCGCCCGCCAGCATGTTGGCATGACCATGCAAGCCAAGCAGGGCGACGGCATGGTGTTTGTCAACTGCATGGAAAAGCTCACCATGGGCGGTCCGCGCGAGACCCTGCAGGTGCGTTTGAAGGCCGCGCTCGATGCTGGCATTGATGGCATCACGCTGAGCGCCGGGCTGCATCTTGGGTCATTCGCCTTGATGGAAGAGCACCCGCGTTTTCGTGACGCCAAGCTGGGTATCATCGTCTCGTCGGTGCGTGCGCTGCAACTGTTTTTGCGCAAGAACGCGCGGCTCAACCGCTTGCCAGACTACATCATCGTCGAGGGCCCCTTGGCGGGCGGCCATCTGGGCTTCGGCATGGACTGGGCGCAGTACGACCTGGCCACCATCGCCGCTGAGATCGTGCAATTCCTCAAGACCGAGCAGCTCGACATTCCTCTGATCGCGGCGGGCGGTGTGTTCACCGGCTCGGACGCGGTGGCGTTTCTGGAAAGTGGTTGCGCGGCGGTGCAAGTGGCCACGCGTTTCACCATCTCCAAGGAGTGCGGACTGCCGGCCAAAGTCAAGCAGGAGTACTTCAAGGCCAGCGAAGACGACATCGTGGTCAATACGCTGTCACCCACCGGTTATCCGATGCGCATGCTCAAGAACACACCGGCCATCAATGCCGGCGTGCGACCTGGCTGTGAGTCTTATGGCTATCTGCTCGATGCCGCGGGCAACTGCGCCTACATTACCGCCTACAACCGTGCCGTCGCGGCCCACCCCGATGCCAAGGTGGTGGTGGTGCCCGACAAGACCTGTTTGTGCACGCACATGCGCAACTACAACTGCTGGACTTGTGGCCACTACACCTACCGGCTCAAGGACACCACGCGGCGCCTGCCGGATGGCACCTACCAGGAGCTGAGTGCCCAACACATCTTCCACGACTACCAATACAGCGTGGAACACCAGGTGTTGTTGCCAAGCGAGGCTTGAAATGGTGGCGGCATCACCCTGCCGCCACATCCTCAGCCTCAGCCTCAGCGTCAGCCGATGGATGCATGCGGGTGCTGCGCGGGCAGGCGGTAAGATGAGCGCCTAGCCCATCTCCAACATGACCGCCATGCCGTCGCCCGACAGCCCCGCCGCCGCAGCGGCCAGGGGCCGTGTCTTTCGAGAGTGGGTGTTCCTGGTTCTGGCGCTGTTGGCGATGGCGGCCTTGTGGGCCGCCGAGCGCTACACCTCCTATGCCCAGACCGGGGACCAGGAGCGTGATCGTCTGTCGGCGCAGGCGCGCTCGCTCGATGCAAGCGTGCAGCGGCAGTTGCAGCGCCTGGACAAGCTGCTGGCCGCCGTCGCCGATGAATCCACCCCTATCGCTGATCCTGCGGCCGGTTCCTCACAGCGCTTGCGTCGCTACGTGCCTTTGTTGGTGGGTCTGCGCGAGTTGCGGCTTCTCGATGGCGAGGGTCGGATCGTCGAGTCCAGCCAGGCCGAACGTCTCGGACTGAGCCTGCGCGACAGCGCTGGATTCAAGCGCGCCATGCAGCCCGCGCCCGCCAGTCTTGCTCCGGCGGCGCCCCTGGTTTACCGCCACAATGACGGCCGGTTCCTGACTGCCGACAGGGTGGTGCAAGACGCCAGCGGTCACGTGGTCGGCTTGGTCAGCGCGGTGGTTGATGCCCAGTTCTTTGCAAGTGTGCTGGCGTCGGCGCCCTATGCCGCGGACATGACGGCAGCGTTGACGTTTGCCGACGGCCGCATCTGGCTCACCGTCCCCGCCAATGCCACGGCCTCAACAGCACCCAGCACGACGATTCGTGATCCCTTGTTTGACCGCTGGCGTGAAGGGATCAGCGTCTCGCCGGTGAGCTGGGGCCTCGGCGCCGGTCAGTCGGGCGCTCACGTGGGTGTCTGGAGTCAGGTTGGCAGAACCGACGAAACCGGGTTGGCCTTGATCCTGCAGCGTGACCGCGAACAGGTCTTTTCGCTGTGGGGGAGCCAGACCTTCTGGATTGCTGGCAGTTACCTGCTGATCAGCGCCCTCCTGGCGACCTGTTTGTGGTTGCGCCAGCAGCGCCGCCAGTCGGTGGCGCAGGAGCTGTCCACTATCGAGCACTTGCGGCGCGAACACGCCGAACGCATGGAACTTGCGTTGGGTGGCGCCGACTTGGGTTTGTGGGACTGGCATGTGCCCAGAGGGCGGGTGGTACGCGACCAGCGTTGGTGCGCCCAACTGGGTTATGAATTGAGTGAGCTTGCACCGACCGTGGCGGCATGGGAAGCCATGTTGCATCCGGATGATCGTGCCGGCGTGAACATGGCCTTGAGCAAGCACTTCAGTGGGGTGACCGAGTTTTGCGAGTGCGAGTACCGAATGCGCCATAAGGCAGGGCATTGGGTCTGGATCCAGGAACGCGGAAAAGTCATGGAACGTGATGCCAATGGCGCTGCGGTGCGTATGCTGGGCACCCACCTGGACATCTCGATGCGCAAGCACGTCGAAGTGGATTTGCGGCAGAGCCGGGCACTCGTGCGCACGCTGATCGAGACTATTCCGGACATGATCTGGCTCAAGGACGTGGACGGTGTGTACCTTGACTGCAATCCGGCTTTTGAGCGCCTGTGGAACAAACCGCGCGCGCAGATCGTCGGCAAGACCGACCTCGATTTTGTACCTGCCGAGGCTGCCGCGCTGTTTCGTGAGCTGGACCGCGCCGCGATGGCCACCGATGCGCCGGTGGTCTATGAGGACTGGAAGACGCTGGCGGTGGATGGGTCACGGTGCGTGTATGAGTCAATCAAGAAGGCGATGCGTGATCCGCAGGGCCGCGTCATCGGCGTGATGGGTATCTCGCGCGACATCAGCCAGCGCAAGCGGGACCAGCAGGAAATCCATCGGCTGGCCTTCCACGATGCGCTAACTGGCTTGCCCAATCGGCGTCTGTTAGAGGACCGTCTGCAGCGGGCCATGCTGATGAGTGCACGGGGAGGACAGTTTGGTGCGGTGCTGTTCATGGACATCGACAATTTCAAGTCGCTTAACGACGCGCTGGGTCACGATGCGGGGGACCTGCTGCTCAAGATCGTCGGGCAGCGCCTGATGGCCCATGTTCGCGCACAGGATACGGTGGCGCGACTGGGCGGCGACGAGTTCGTGGTAGTGCTGGCGGAGTTGAGCATCGACGAGGTGGCGGCCGTGGCGCAAGCGCAGTCGGTGGCCGAGAAGATCTTAAGCGCCCTCAATGCGCCCTACACGCTGGCCGATCACGTGTGCCACAGCACGCCCAGCATCGGGCTGGTCATGTTCAAGGGCGTGACCGTCGCGGTGGACGACATCCTCAAGCAAGCCGATCATGCGATGTACAAGGCCAAGGGCGCCGGGCGCAACACCATGCGCTTTTACAACACGGCGTCGAGTGACCTCGATAGCGCCTGATTGGGAAGTTGTGGACACCGTTGACTGCGTGGTGATAGGCGCCGGTGTGGTGGGCCTGTCGGTGGCCCGCGCGCTGGCCCTGGCCGGGCGGGAAGTGATGGTGCTGGAGAGCGCCGCGGCGATTGGCACCGGCATCAGCTCGCGCAACAGCGAGGTCATTCATGCCGGGATCTACTACCAGAGCGGCTCACTCAAGGCCGCGCTGTGTGTTCGGGGCAAGGCCATGCTGTATGCCTACTGCGCCGAGCGCGGCATTGGACACCGGCGCTGCGGCAAGCTGATCGTGGCAACGGCCCCCGC
Source organism: Hylemonella sp. (assembly GCA_030680575.1). Classification (GTDB taxonomy): domain Bacteria; phylum Pseudomonadota; class Gammaproteobacteria; order Burkholderiales; family Burkholderiaceae_C; genus Hylemonella. The sequence goes on along the minus strand of JAUXVI010000026.1, from coordinate 41,808 downwards.
GCAGCAGGACCGGCTAATGGCTCTGGTCGAACAGGCGAAGGCCAACGGCGTCGATGACTTGCGTTGGCTGAGCGCCGAGCAGGCGCGCGCCCTGGAGCCCGAGCTTGCGTGCCATGCGGCGGTCCTGTCGCCGAGCACGGGAATAGTGGACAGCCACGCGCTGATGCTGTCGCTGCAAGGCGATCTGGAGAATGCCAGCGGCATGGTGGCGCTCAACACGCCGGTGGCATCCATGGCGTGGACGCCAGACGCTATTGTTGTGATAGCAGAGGACGGAACCCGGCTGGCCGCGCGCAGCGTCGTCAATGCCGCTGGCCTGCACGCGCCGGCGCTGGCGTCGCGCTGCCAGGGGCTGAGCCCGGCCTGCGTGCCGCGCACCGGCTGGGCAAAGGGCAACTACTTCACGCTGACGGGGCGCGCGCCTTTTTCGCACCTGATTTATCCGGTGCCGCAGGCGGGGGGACTGGGTGTGCACCTGACGCTGGACCTGGGCGGCCAAGCTCGCTTTGGTCCGGATGTCCAGTGGGTGGAGTCGGCCGATGACTTGCAGGTGGACCCCGCGCGTGCGGCGGGCTTTTATGCAGACATCCGAAACTACTGGCCGGCCCTGCCAGACGGTGCGCTGCAGCCGGGCTATGCCGGCATGCGCCCCAAGATTCACGGCCCTGAAGAGTCCGGGCGTGACTTCTTGATCCAGGGCCCGGCGCAGCACGGTCTGGCGGGCCTGGTCAACCTGTTTGGCATCGAGTCACCAGGCCTGACCAGTGCCCTGGCGATGGGGGACTACGTGCGCTTGCTGGTTTAACTCACCACCCGGTTGCGCGCCAGCGGTGGGTTCTTGGCGAAATAACGCTCAATGCCGCGCATCAAGGCGTCTGCCAATTGTTCCTGGTAGGCCTCGCTGTTGAGTTTGGCCTCTTCATCGGGGTTGCTGATGAATGCGGATTCCACCAGCACGCTGGGTATATCGGGCGCTTTAAGCACCGCGAAACCGGCCTGTTCCACCCGTGGTTTGTGTAGCTTGCCGACGCGCCCAATCTCGCCCAGCATGGCGCCGCCCAATTTGAGACTGTCATTGATCTGCGCGGTCGTGCTCATGTCCAGCAATGCGCGGCGAACCTGTGCGTCCTTGGCCTTCACGTTGAGCCCGCCCACCTGGTCGGCCCGGTTTTCCTTGTCGGCCATCCAGCGTGCCGCGCTGCTGGATGCGCCGCCCTGGCTGAGGGCAAAGATGCTGGCGCCTTGGGGGCGCGGTGTGAAAAATGCGTCGGCATGAATGCTGATGAACAGGTCGGCCTGCACCCGTTGCGCCTTCTGCACCCGCACATGCAGGGGTACAAAGAAGTCCGCGTCACGCGTGAGGTAGGCGCGCATCGCGTTGCCATTGACCGAAGTCGCGTTGATGCGGTCGCGCAGGCGGTGCGCGATGCTCAGCACCACGTCCTTCTCGCGCGTGCCGCCCGGGCCGATCGCGCCAGGGTCTTCGCCGCCGTGGCCAGGGTCCAGGGCGATGATGATCAGCCGGTCGGTCTTGCCTGCAGTCGGGCTCGCCGCGTGGGGCGCCGGCGCTGCGGCACGCGGTGCGGAGGCGGGCTTGCCGGCATGTTGCGCAATCAGCTCGCCCAAGGGATCTTTGCTGGCCTGAGGGGGCTCGGTCGGACTGACCTGGGTGGCGGCGCCCTGGTCGCGCAGGCGTTCGGCGATCAGCGCCTCCAGTGGGTCCAATACCTGGGTTGGATAGAGGTCGAACACCAGCCGATGCTGGTAGGCCGCCACCGGCGTCAGGGTGAAGACCTGGGGTGCGATGGCCTGCTTCAGGTCGACCACCAGACGCACCACGGTAGGCGAGAATTGACCGACCCGGATGCCGGCGATGTTCGGGTCGTCCGCCCGGACCTTGGCCACCAGTTCGCGCAGGGCGGGGTTGAGCTCAACGCCCTCGATGTCGACCGCCAGGCGCGGCGGGTTGCTGACGAACAACTGCGAGGTCTTGAGTCGCTGGTCAGACTCGATCGTGACACGCGAGTAGTCTGGCGCGGGCCACACGCGCACCGCCAAAATCGTGGCGCCACGCGCCAACTCCTGAACGCCCAGCAACAGCACCAGCGAGCCGGATTGCAGCAAGCGGCGGCGCTTCACTGGAGTACCTTCGTGCTGCGCACTGTGGTGCGAGCATGCCCAATGCGGCTCGGCGCGCCGCTCATGGCCGATCCTGAGCGGCGCCGTTCCCGCGCATACCCTTAAGCAGGCCGGCGCCAAGCGCGGACTCGGCGGTGAGGGTAACTTCGCGCGCATCCTCGCTGCTGCACGACATGTGAATCGTCAGGTCCGGGCTGGGTAACATGCCTGCGGCCTTGTCTGGCCACTCCACCAGCTTCAGGCCCGGGCTGGCGAAGATATCGCGAAAGCCCGCGTCTTCCCATTCGCGCGGATCGGAGAAACGATAGAAGTCAAAGTGCCAGATCGCCAGCGTCGGCAATTCGTAGGGTTCGACCACCGCGTAGGTGGGACTCTTGATACGACCACGCACGCCCAGGGCGTGCAGCAGGTGGCGCACGAATGTGGTCTTGCCGGCCCCCAGATCACCCCGTAGCGCAATCAAGGCACGGCCCAACTGAGGCTGCCGCGCGAGGGCTTGAGCAAAGGCGCGCGTGGCCGCCTCGTCCTGCCAGCACAAGGTTTTTACAATCGGGGGGTGACGGTCCACAGCACTCAAATCGATAGTAATCAGTTGGTTTCCACATTCCGGGCTTGGGCCCAGGAACTTGGATTCTCCCAAATTGGCGTGACGGGCGTCGATCTGAGTACCGCAGAGCCCGGTTTGACGGAGTGGCTGGCCCGTGGCTTCCACGGTGAGATGGGTTATATGGCCGCCCATGGCCTCAAGCGCGCGCGCCCGGCCGAGCTGGTGCCGGGCACCGTCAGTGTCATCACCGCGCGCATGGACTACCTGAGCGCCGCGACGCCCCAGAACTGGCAGGTGATCGAGTTTGACCGCCTGAAGCGTCCCGGCGAGGGCGTGGTGTCGGTCTATGCCAGGGGGCGGGACTACCACAAGGTGATGCGCCAACGCCTGCAGAAGCTCAGCGAGCGCATTGCGCGGCATCTTGGTCCATTTGGGCACCGTGTCTTCACCGATTCGGCGCCGGTGCTGGAGGCGGAGCTGGCGGCGCGCAGCGGCCAGGGCTGGCGCGGCAAACACACGTTGGTGTTGAGTCGCGAGGCCGGAAGCATGTTTTTCCTGGGCGAGATCTATGTGAGCTTGCCTTTGCCGCCTAGTGAGCCACTCAGCGCGCACTGCGGCACTTGCCAGGCCTGCATCGAGGTGTGTCCGACGCAGGCCATCGTGGCACCCTATCGGCTCGATGCGCGGCGTTGTATTTCGTACCTGACGATTGAACATGCGGGCCCGATCCCGCTGGAGCTGCGCGCCCTGATCGGCAACCGCATTTACGGCTGCGATGACTGTCAACTGATCTGCCCGTGGAACAAATACGCGCAACGCAGCGCCTTGCCCGATTTTGACGAGCGCGAGGGTCTGAGCGGTGTGCAGTTGCTGCAATTGTTGGCGTGGTCTGAAGACCAGTTTCTGCACTACACCGAGGGTGGTCCGATTCGACGCATTGGGCACGAACGTTGGCGGCGCAATGTCGTCGTCGCCTTGGGCAATGCCTTGCGCTCGGCCCCGCAGGAGGCGGAACTGGTGGCAATCCGTTGTGCGTTGACGCAGGCCCAGGCAACCGCCAGCCCCTTGCTGCGCGAACACATCGATTGGGCGCTGCAGGCACCCGGGGGCTGATGCGGCCGCGCCGGGTGGTGCTTGCTTGTGCCGGAGCGGCTATTTGAGGTCGTCGGCCAGCAGTTTGAGGATGCGTTGGGCGTTGGCCGTGGTGTCGGGTTGGCCCTTGTCGTCCAGTACCGAAACGGTGCTCGACTCGCCCTGGCTGCGCACCAGAACGCGGTACTTTAGCGGTGTGCCACCGCTGTCGCCACCAAACAGCTTGCCGAAGAAGCTGCCACCGCTCTTTTCCGATCCGGGCTCGACATAACGCACGAAGTAGATGCCTTGAGCGCGGTCGCGGTCTTCGACGGTAAAGCCGGTGCGGTCCAGCGCCAGGCCCACCCGGCGCCAGGCGCGGTCAAACCCGTCATCCAACTGGACGGCCGACTGCCCTTGCGCGGTGGTGACTCGGGCGGCTTCCTTGGTCGGCGTGGTGGCGGCTACGGCCTGCTTGGCCTGTTCCGCGGGCAGTCCCAGTTTCACCAGCAGGCGTCGCAGAAATTCGGCCTCAAGCTCGGGATCGGCGGGGCGCGGTTGCCACACCGTTTGATCCTTGAGATTGGTGGTGTAGACCTCGACCATGCCGCGATGGCTGATGTAGATTTCAGTGCCGCCACTGGCATTGCGTTCCAGCCGCGTGCGGAACCTGTCACGTTCGCCGGTGGAGTAGAACGAGTCCAACACCTTGCCCAGGGCATTGCGGATCAGGTCGTTGGGCAGCTTGGCGCGGTTCTCGGCCCAGTCGGTTTCCATGATGCCCAGATTGGCCTGCTCCTGGGCCAGCAGGAAGCCGTTCTCTTGCCAGAAGTCGCGTGTCGGGCCCCACAGTTGGTCGGCCGGGCGGTTGACCACCAGCCAACGCTGTGAGCCAGCGCGCTCCATGCGCACGTCGCCCGCGGCGGACAGCGCGGTGGGTGCACCGGGCGCGCCGGTGCTGGTGGTCTGGTAGCTTGACGCGCTGACCGCGCCACCGGCGACGGTGTAGCGGCCGTCGCGGGACAGTTGAGTCAGATCGGGGGGGACCTCCAGTGACGGGCCTTTGCCGGAGCTGCGGTAGTCGATCTTGTCGCCTTCGAGCACCGAGCACGCGCCCAGTGCCACGGTGATACCCAGCAATGCCAGTCTAGAAATTTGATTCACAAATGATTCCTTGGGAGAAAAAGTGGGGGTCAGATCAGGTCGCAAGCGCGCAGGGCGCTTTCGACCACAGCCTGGTTGGGCTGGGTGAGCGGGGTCATCGGCAGGCGCAAGGCACTACCGCACAGCTTCATGCGTGCCATGGCCCATTTCACGGGGATCGGGTTGGCTTCAACGAACAGGTGTTTGTGCAAGGGCATCAGTGCGAACTGTAGCGCCATGGCGCGCTGGACATCGCCGGCGATGGCGGCTGCGCACAGTTCATGCATGCGCCGGGGCGCCACGTTGGCGGTGACGCTGACGTTGCCATGACCGCCGCACAGCATGAGCGCGACAGCGGTGGGGTCGTCGCCGGAATAGATCGAGAAGTGCTTGGGTGCCTCGCGGATCAGCCACTGGGCACGGTCAATGTTGCCAGTGGCCTCCTTGATGCCGACGATGCCCGGGATTTGGGCCAGACGCAGCACGGTGTCATGCGCCATGTCCGCCACTGTGCGGCCGGGCACGTTGTACAGCACCATGGGCAGATCACCGACGGCTTGGGCAATCGCCTTGAAGTGAAGGTACTGGCCTTCTTGTGTGGGTTTGTTGTAGTAGGGCACCACCTGCAACTGGCAGTCGGCGCCGACTCGCCTGGCAAAACGCGCCAGCTCGATCGCCTCGGCGGTGGAATTGGCGCCGCAGCCGGCCATGATGGGCACGCGTTTGTCGCCGTGGGTCTTGGCCTGTTCCACCGCGACCCGGATGATCTCGCAGTGTTCCGCCACCGTGACCGTGGGCGACTCGCCGGTGGTGCCGACCACGCCAATGCAGTCGGTGCCCTCGGCAATGTGCCAGTCGATCAGCTTGCGCAGCGTCGGGTAGTCCACGCTGCCATCGTCATGCAGGGGGGTCACCAGGGCGACGATGCTGCCTCGGATTGGGCCGGTTGGAGATGTCATGAGCGAGCAATTAATCGGTAAACGGGCATTTTAACTAGAGTGGATCGGGGGCCGGGCCAAACTCCGTAGCTGCTCAAGCGTGCCATGCCTACAATGGAGTCGCATGTTGATACGAACCCGCTTGTCCCGCCAAGGAATCAACCGAGATTGTCCATTAGGGCTGTCATCCCGGCGAAAGCCGCGATCCATGCAGGGACCGCTTCACACATGGATTGCGGGTCAAGCCCGCAATGACAGTTTTTTTTGGCTATTGGACAATCTCGGATGAAGATTGGTGAACTGGCACGTGCCACGCAGACGCAGGTAGAGACCATTCGCTACTACGAGCGCGAAGGCCTGTTGCCGCAGACTGCCCGAACCGAGGGCAATTACCGGATTTACAACGACACGCATGCCGAGCGCCTGGCGTTCATACGCCATTGCCGGGGCCTGGACATGACACTCGACGAGATCCGCACCCTGCTGCGTTTCAAGGACGCGCCGTCAGAGAACTGCGGCGAAGTCAACACCTTGCTGGATGAACACATTGGCCATGTTGCGCAAAGGATTCGCGAGTTGCGCGCCCTGGAGCGCCAACTCAAGGGTTTGCGGGATCAGTGCCGCGTCGCGCAGGACGCCAGCCAATGCGGCATCCTGAAAGGGCTCTCGGTGGGGGGTCGCCAGGGCGTTGATGCATCGGCCTCAGCTACCGGGCATGTGCATGGCGTGCACAGGGGTGGTCGCCAGCGTCCCACTCGGCCCCTGGCGGCGGAGGGGGCGCAATGAAGCTGGCCCCGGCCGGAATTCCTGCCGCGCTCATGGCGGCGCTGCTGTTTGGCGCCAGTACGCCGCTGGCCAAGCTGTTGCTCGTGCAGACCAGTCCTTGGCTGATGGCAGCCTTGTTGTACCTGGGTTCGGGGGTCGGCCTGTGGCTGGTGCGTTGGTTCCGACGCAGCCCGACAGTGCGTCTAGGCCCTGGTGAGTGGCGTTGGCTGGCCGGTGCGGTGCTCTCGGGCGGCGTCGCGGCGCCGGTGCTGCTGATGTGGGGCTTGGCGGCCATGCCGGCCTCGGGCGCGTCCCTGTTGCTCAACGCCGAGGGGGTGTTGACGGCCTTGTTGGCCTGGTTTGTTTTTCGTGAGAATTTTGATCGGCGTGTTGCATTGGGCATGCTGGCGATCGTCGCCGGGGCGGTGGTGCTGAGCTGGCCCAGCGCTGGCGCGGTCGAGTTCGCCAGCCTGTGGCCAACGCTGGCGGTGTTGGGCGCCTGCCTTGGCTGGGCGCTGGACAACAACCTGACGCGAAAAGTGGCGCTGTCGGATGCCTCCTGGATCGCCATGGTCAAGGGCTTGACTGCGGGCACGACGAACCTCCTGGTGGCCTTGGGCCTGGGCGTATCCTGGCCGGGCTTGAGCGTCGTCGCCAGTGCGGCACTGCTCGGGTTCATTAGCTACGGCGCCAGCCTGACCCTGTTTGTGCTGGCCCTGCGGCACTTGGGCACGGCCCGTACGGGCGCCTATTTTTCGGTGGCGCCGTTTTTTGGCGCCGTGTTGGCGCTGCTGTTACTGGATGAACCGGTGACCAAGACTTTGCTGCTGGGTGGCGCCCTGATGGCCCTTGGCGTGATCCTGCACCTGACCGAGCGCCATGAACACGCGCATGCGCATCCTGTGATCGAACACGAGCATGAACACGAGCACGGTGTGGGCGACGATCATCATGCGCATGGACACGAGGAGCCGATCGCGCCCGGTGCGCGCCACAGCCATCGACACCAACACCAGGGCATGACGCATTCCCACGCCCACTTTCCGGATGCGCACCACCAGCACAGCCATTGACGCGAAGTAGGCTTGGCCATCGCGAGACCGGGTTTGACGACCAGTTGAGGACAGAGCGTCGCGACGCTCCGGTCTGTCCCGCAATATCTCAGGCTAGCCGGTAGCGCGCAGGTTCGCTGGTCGGCTCGGTGTCGTGGGGCGGCTTGACCGCCACGATGCGTTGCACAAATCGAGGCGGCGAGTCCGAAAACCCGTCCTCGAATGCCACCACCCGCAAGTCGCCAAAGGCGCGCAGCAGTTCGCCGGGTTGCAGCAGGAACTCCGCACGTGCCGGCCGGCCGATGGTCTCCTGCCCGCTGGCAAAGGTCTCGTAGAGCAGCACACCGCCAGGTTGAAGGCTCTCAAGGATGCGCCCAAACAGCGGGCGCCACAGGTAATTGGTCACCACCACGGCCGCAAAGGTCTCGGGTCGGCGGTCTTCCTGGCACAGTGGCCACGGACCATTTTCAATGTCCGCCACAACGGTGCGGCCGAACGAGGCTGCGGCGGCAATCGCCTCGGCCGAGCAGTCCACCCCGAGCACCGGGTGGCCCAAGGACGCAAACCACTGCATGTGGCGACCCTGTCCACAAGCCAGGTCCAGCACCCGGCCGTGCGGCGGCACCAAGTGCGACCAGCGCCGCACCCAGTCGGACGGAGCGGGGTTGGGCGGTACGGGCGCTGACGGCGACATCGCGCGACCTAGAAACAAGCCCACACCTGATCCGCCACGGCCCGCAGGAAATCAGGTTGCAGATAGAGTGCAAAGACCATCAACAGCAAGCCCAGCATGGCGGCATAGAGCAGGGTGCGGTGCGTGCGCTTCATGGTGACTATGCGGGCAGGGCCAAGGATTTGCGTTCGATCGCGCTTTCCTTGATCGGCAGGTTGACCAAGGCCGCCAGCACGCCCAGGGCGATGGCGATGTACCAGACGATGTCGTAGCTGCCGGTGCGGTCATACAGGTAGCCACCCAGCCAAACCCCCATGAACGAACCGATCTGGTGGCTGAAGAACACGAAACCGCTGAGCATGGACAGGTGCGCCACGCCAAAAATCTGTGCCACGGCGGCATTGGTCACCGGCACGGTCGACAGCCACAGCAGGCCCATGATGGCGGAAAACACATAGACACTCGCGGGCGAGAGCGGAACGATCAGGAACACCGCGATGGCGACCGCACGTGCCAGGTAGATGAAGGCCAGGATGTGGCGTTTGCTCAAGTGTTGACCCAGCACACCGGCAGCGTAGGTGCCCAACACATTGGTCAGGCCGATCAGCGCCAGCGCGTAACCGGCCACTTGGGGCGCGAGGCCCTGGTCCTTGAGGTAGCTGGGCATGTGCACCCCGATGAACACCACCTGAAAGCCGCACACAAAATAGCCGGCCATCAACAACTGGAAGCTGGGGTAAACAAAGGCCTCTCGCAAGGCCTGCACAATGCTCTGATCCCGCTTGGTCACCCCACCGGGGCCGAAGCCGGGCTCGCGCAGGCCCCAGGCCAGTGGCGCCATCAGCAAGGCGGCCATGGCCAGTACCACCAGCGCTTGTTGCCACCCGATGTTCTGAATCAGATAACTCTCGGTCGGCACCATCAAGAACTGACCGAAGGAGCCGGCTGCGGCCGCGATGCCCATGGCCCTGGATCGTTTGCTGGCCGCCACGTTGCGCCCGATCACGCCGTAGATTACGGCGTAGGTGGTGCCCGCCTGGGCAATGCCGATCAGGATGCCGGCCGTCAGCCCAAACAGGAGCGGCGTTGCGGAAAACGCCATGCCAACCAAACCCAGGGCGTACAACACGGCGCCGACGACGATGACCTTGAAGGCGCCGAACTTGTCGGCCACCATGCCCGCAAAGATGCCGGCAAAGCCCCATGCCAGATTCTGGATAGCGATGGCAAAGGCGAAGTTCTCGCGGGTCCAGCCCTGGGTTTGGGTGATGGGCTGCAACCACAGGCCAAAGCCGTGGCGGATGCCCATGGACATCGTGACGATGGCAGCTCCGCACAGCAGAACTTGGGTCATGGACAGGGGGGTGGCGCGCTGGGTCATGGCTCAACTGTAGTCAATGGGGGATGGTTGGGTGTGTCGCGGGGGTGAAACGGCGGGTGATCCTTGGCGCCTGCTGCTTCGCGATATGGATGGATATACAGTTGTTTGTCGGGTTCGGACTACAATTCTCCCCTATGGCAGTCAAACCTATCCCCGAATATTCCGAGCGTTCGATCCGGGTCCTCAAGGGCCTGGAGCCGGTCAAACAACGGCCCGGCATGTACACCCGCACCGACAACACCTTGCACGTGATCCAGGAAGTGCTGGACAACGCGGCCGACGAGGCGTTGGCCGGGCACGGCAAGAAGATCAAGGTGATTGTGCACAGTGACGACTCGGTCACGATCGAAGACGACGGGCGCGGCATCCCGTTTGGCATGCATCCCGAGGAGCAGGCGCCGGTGGTCGAACTGGTGTTCACCCGCTTGCACGCCGGTGGCAAGTTCGACAAGGGCAAGGGCGGCGCCTACAGTTTCTCGGGTGGCCTGCACGGCGTGGGCGTGAGTGTGACCAACGCGCTGGCCAAGCGGCTGGAGGTGACCACCTACCGCGAGGGCATGGTGGCCAGCCTGGTGTTTGCCGGTGGGGATGTGATCTCACCACTGCAAACCCGCAAAGCCGGCGAGGGTGACCGCAAGTCCGGCACCACGGTGCGGGCCTGGCCCGATGCCAAGTACTTCGAGACCATAACCCTGCCGATGGCGGAGTTGACCCACCTGCTGCGCAGCAAAGCGGTGTTGATGCCCGGTGTGTCGGTGTCGCTGCTGGTGGAAAAGACCAAGCAGACCCAGAGTTGGCTGTACAAGGGCGGGTTGAACGATTACTTGAGCCAGACCCTGACTGGCGAGCCGGTGATCCCGCTGTTTGAGGGTGAGGGTTTCGCCGATGCGCAGAGTGATAATTTTGCCGAAGGCGAGGGCGCCGCCTGGTGTGTGGCCTTCACCGAAGACGGCCAGCCGATGCGCGAGAGTTATGTCAACCTGATTCCGACCAGCGCCGGTGGTACCCACGAGAGTGGCTTGCGCGACGGCCTGTTTCAGGCGGTCAAGAGTTTCATCGAGTTGCACGCTTTGCTGCCAAAGGGCGTCAAGTTGCTGCCGGAAGACGTTTTTGCCCGCGCCAATTACGTGCTCTCCACCAAGGTGCTGGACCCGCAGTTTCAGGGCCAGATCAAGGAGCGTCTGAACTCGCGTGACGCCGTGCGGCTGGTCTCCAGCTTCGTGCGCCCGGCGCTGGAGCTGTGGCTGAATCAACACGTGGAGTACGGCAAGAAGTTGGCCGAACTGGCGATCCGGGCGGCGCAGACGCGCCAGAAGGCGGGGCAGAAGGTCGAAAAGCGCAAGAGCTCGGGTGTGGCGGTGTTGCCCGGCAAACTCACCGATTGCGAAAGCCGTGACTTGGCCCACAATGAAGTGTTTCTGGTCGAAGGTGATTCCGCGGGCGGCAGCGCCAAGATGGGCCGCGACAAGGAATGCCAGGCGATATTGCCGCTGCGCGGCAAGGTGCTCAATACCTGGGAGGTGGATCGCGACCGTTTGTTTGCCAACACCGAGATTCACGACATCTCGGTGGCCATTGGGGTGGACCCGCATGGCCCCAACGACACGCCGGATCTCTCTGGCCTGCGCTATGGCAAGGTCTGCATCCTGAGTGATGCGGACGTGGACGGCTCGCACATTCAGGTGCTGCTACTGACGCTGTTCTTCCGCCATTTCCCCAAGCTGATCGAGACCGGGCACATCTACGTGGCCAGGCCGCCGCTGTTCCGAGTGGATGCCCCCGCGCGCGGCAAGAAGCCGGCGTCCAAGGCCTATGCGCTGGACGCCGGTGAACTCACCGCCATTCTGGACAAACTGCGCAAGGAAGGTGTGCGGGAAGGCGCCTGGAGCATCAGCCGCTTCAAGGGTCTGGGCGAGATGAACGCCGAGCAGTTGTGGGAGACCACGCTCAACCCGGACACGCGCCGCCTGCTGCGCGTGCAGTTGGGCCAGCTCGATTTCCTGCAGACCGAGAACCTGATCACCCAGCTCATGGGCAAGGGCGAGGCCGCGGCGCGGCGCGAGCTCATGGAGCTGCATGGCGATTCCGTCGAGGTGGATATCTGATGGTCGCCGATCTGTTTGATCGTCTCACTTTTGCCAAGGTTTTTCGGCCTCTGGCCGCGCTGATGCTGTGTGGGGTGCTATTGTTTTCGCAGCAGTTGGCACGCGCCGATATTTGGGGTTACATCGACGACAAGGGTGTAGCGAATTTCGCGACCGAGCGGCTCGATAACCGCTATGAGCTGTTTTCGCGCTCCGGCCAAAACCTGCAGGTGGGGCGGACCGCCCCCGGCGCAGGGGAGGCTTTGCGGCCGGTATCGGTGCCCACCGTGGCACCGAAGCTGATTGCTTTTTTTGAGGTCGCGCCCAGTTACAAACAGGTCAAGCACTTGTTGCGCGAGGCCGCAAGCCAGTACCGCGTCGACTATGAGCTGCTGCAGGCTGTGATTGCCACCGAGTCCGGCTTCGACGCCACCGCGGTGTCGCCCAAGGGGGCCGTTGGCCTGATGCAGATCATGCCGGCGACGGCGCAGCGCTACGGCGTGGCCGGCGACGCCAAGATCCCGGTGGAGAAAAAGCTGACCGATCCGCGGACCAACATCCGAGTCGGGGCGCGCTACCTGCGTGACCTGATGGCCATGTTCCCGGGACAGCTGGAGTTGGCGCTGGCCGCCTACAACGCGGGCGAAGGTGCCGTGTTGCGCGCCGGCAGTCGCGTGCCCAACTACCGCGAGACCCAAAGCTACGTGCGTACCGTGCTGCAGCTGTATGCCGTGCTCAAGCCGCCAACCCCATTGCGTGTGCGCATGGAGCTGGGCGGCGGTGCCGCTGGCCGCGGCAACATGCTGGCCTCCGTGCGCTCTTCTGCTATCCAGATCCCCTCATCGACCGAGACCGACTAGTTTCCATGACCGACCAGCCGACCCTTGATTTCGCAGCGGATGCCCCCGGCGGCGACGCCCTGACCCTGGCCAACTATGCCCAGCAGGCCTACCTTGAATATGCGCTGAGCGTGGTCAAGGGCCGGGCCCTGCCCGACGTGTGCGACGGTCAGAAACCGGTGCAGCGCCGCATCCTGTACGCCATGTCACGCATGGGGCTGGGCTTTGGCGGTCCCAATGGCGCCACCGGCGCCAAACCGGTCAAGTCGGCGCGTGTGGTGGGTGATGTGCTGGGTCGTTTCCATCCGCACGGTGACCAGGCCGCCTACGACGCACTGGTGCGCATGGCGCAAAACTTTGCCCAGCGCTACCCGTTGATCGACGGCCAGGGTAACTTCGGCTCGCGCGACGGCGACGGTGCCGCCGCCATGCGCTACACCGAGGCACGGCTGGCGCGCATCAGCAGCCTGCTGCTTGACGAGATCGACGAGGGCACGGTCGACTTCCAACCCAACTACGACGGCTCCACCGAGGAGCCGAAACAGTTGCCGGCACGCCTGCCGTTCAATCTGCTCAACGGCGCCAGCGGCATTGCCGTGGGGCTGGCCACCGAGATCCCGAGCCACAACCTGGGCGAGGTGGCGCAGGCCTGCGTGGCGTTGCTCAAGAGCCCGAAGCTGAGCGACGAGGAGTTGTTCACACTGCTGCCCGGCCCGGACTATCCGGGCGGCGGCCAGATCATCAGCAGTGCCAACGACATCGCCGAGGCCTACCGCACCGGACGCGGTTCGCTCAAGGTGCGTGCACGCTGGAAGATCGAGGAACTGGCACGTGGCCAGTGGCAGCTGGTGGTGACCGAGCTGCCGCCGGGTGTCAGCACGCAAAAGGTGCTGGAAGAAATCGAGGAGCTGACCAATCCCAAGGTCAAGGCCGGCAAGAAGGCGCTGACGCAGGAGCAGAACCAGCTCAAGGCCACGGTGCTGGCGGTGCTCGACGTCGTGCGCGACGAATCGTCCAAGGATGCGCCGGTGCGCCTGGTGTGTGAGCCCAAGACCAGCCGCATTGAACAGCAGGAACTCATCACCACCTTGCTGGCGCACACCAGTCTGGAGACTTCAGCACCGATCAACCTCACCATGGTGGGGCTGGACGGCCGGCCGACACAGAAATCGTTGCGGCAGATGCTGGAAGAGTGGATCGCCTTCCGCCAGACTACCATCGAGCGGCGCTCGCGCCACCGCCTGGACAAGGTGCTGGACCGCATCCACATCCTCGAAGGCCGGCAGCTGGTGCTGCTCAACATCGACGAGGTGATTGCCATCATCCGCCAGTCGGACGAGCCGAAGGCGGCGCTGATTGAGCGCTTCCGCTTGTCCGAGCGGCAGGCCGAGGACATCCTGGAAATCCGACTGCGCCAGCTGGCGCGGCTGGAAGCGATCAAGATCGAGCAGGAACTCAAGGGCTTGCGTGAAGAGCAGCAGAAACTGGAAGAAATCCTGGGTAGCCCGACAGCCTTGCGCCGTCTCATGGTCAAGGAGATCGAGACCGACGCCAAGCAGTTCGCCGATGCACGCCGCACCCTGATCCAGGCCGAGAAGAAGGCCGTGGTCGAGGTCAAGGTGGTGGACGAGCCGGTGACCGTGGTGGTGTCGCAAAAAGGCTGGGTGCGAGCACGCACCGGCCATGGCCATGAGGCGGCGAGTTTTGCCTTCAAGGCCGGTGACGGTCTGTATGGCACTTTTGAGTGCCGTACGGTCGATACGCTGCTGGCCTTCGGCTCCAACGGTCGTGTCTACTCGGTGCCGGTGGCCAGCCTGCCGGGTGCGCGCGGCGACGGTCAGCCGGTGACCACGCTGATCGAACTGGAAGCCGGCACGCAGCTGGCCCACTATTTCGCCGGCCCGGCCAATGCCTGGCTACTGCTGTCCACGTCGGCTGGTTACGGTTTCCTGGCCACGGTAGAGAACATGATCTCGCGCCAGAAGGGCGGCAAGACCTTCATCAACTGCAGCGAGGGCGACACGGTGTGCCGTCCTTCGCCAGCCAATGTGGCGCCACCTGCTGGCGGCGCGCCGGCGTCCGCGCTGTACACGCCGGCCACCCATGTGGCCTGTGCCTCTACTGGCGGGCGCATCCTGACCTTCGAGATTGGCGAACTCAAGCCCATGGCCAATGGTGGCCGCGGCCTGATGCTGATCGACCTGGAAGCCAAGGACACGCTGGCCGGCGTCGCTGCGTATACGCGCAGCGTGAAGATCGAAGGCATTGGCCGCGGCGGCAAGGCCCGCGAGGAGACGCTGGAGATTCGCAGCCTCAACAATGCCCGTGCCGCCCGCGGTCGCAAGGGCAAGGCTGCTGATCTCGGCTTCAAACCGACGTCCATCACCCGCGTCGAGTAAATCCTGACCCAAATCAAGGCCGTGGTCAGGCAGAATTGCCGCTCATGACTTCACAGGCAAGCAAACAGGTTTTGATCGCGGGCGGTGGCATTGGCGGCTTGGCCGCGGCCCTCGCCAGTTCGCGTGCCGGTTGGCAGGTTCGACTCTATGAACGGGTGCCAGCCTTCAGCGAGGTCGGTGCCGGCATCCAGATGGGGCCCAATGTCGTGCGCGTGCTGCACGGCTGGGATCTGGTCGATGCCTTGTCCGAGGTGGCGGCATTCCCTGAGCGTCTGCAGGTGCGCCATGCACTCTCGGGCGGGGAGCTTGGCGTCTTGCGTCTGGGGAAAACCGCGGTGCAGCGCTACGGCGCCCCCTATGCCACCATCCACCGTGCCGATCTGCTCGAACTGCTGTTGCGTGCCGTGCAGGCGCGTGAGGGAGTCCGACTCCATCTCAACCAGGCGCTGGCCGCTTATGTGCAGACGCCTGAGGCCGTCACGCTGCAGACCGAGGACGGGCTGGAGATCGAAGGCGATGCCTTGATCGGCGCTGACGGCCTGTGGAGCCGGGTGCGTACCCAGTTGCTGGGTGACAGCCCGCCGCGTGTCACTGGTCATCTGGCTTTTCGTGCCATGTTGCCGCAGGCCAGCCTGCCACAGGCCTTGCGCAGCCAGCAGATCACCGCCTGGCTCGGTCCGAAGCTGCATGTGGTGCAGTACCCGGTGCGTCGCGGCGAATGGCTCAATGTGGTGGCCATCGTGCAAGGTCGTGTCGCGGGTGATCTGCAGAACTGGGACCACAGCACCAACGCCGCTGATCTGCGCATGGTGCTGGCGGGCACCTGCAGCCCTTTGCGCTCCCTGATCGATGCCGTTCCCGAGTGGCGGCTGTGGGCCTTGTGCGACCGGGCGCCCATGCGCAGTGCTGACGAGCAGGCGGGCGGGCGCATCGCCTTGCTGGGCGATGCGGCACATCCCATGCGCCCCTACCTGGCGCAAGGGGCGGGCATGGCGATCGAAGATGCGGCGGAGCTGGGGCGCAATCTGGCGCAGGTCGATGCTGTCCTGGATGTGCCGACCATGTTGCGCCGCTACGCCCTTAATCGCTGGCAGCGCAACGCCCGTGTCCAGGCGCGCTCGATCCGTAACGGTGAAGTCTTCCACCTGGACGGGCCGATCGGCTGGTGCCGTGATGCCTCGCTGAAGCTGCTCGGCGAGCGTTTGCTCGACGTGCCGTGGCTGTACCGCGGCGCTTGAAAATGAGCGTGAACAGGCCCTAGAACACGCTGCCGTCCAGGGTCGGCAAGCCGTGGCGCGCACGGGCCTTGTTGCAGGCGTAGTCGCCTTCCTGAAATTCCCGGCAGGGGGAAGAGCGCCATTCGTAGATGCCGCAAGCCACTTGTTCACCCACCGTGCCGGTCAGGGCGGCGCAGCGGATCGGCACATGGTCGGTGCCCCGCATGCGGCAGGTGCTGCCATTGAGTTCCACTGTCAGTCCGTCCGGCACTGTACCGCCCATGCTCTGAAGCTCATAGACGGCAAAGTCGACGCGAAAACTGGCGCAGCAGGCGCCGCAACTGGTGCAGGCGGACATCGGCGTTTCCGGCGACAGGTTTCAGAGTCGGCCGAGGAGCAGGTACTCCATCAGTGCCTTCTGTACATGCAATCTGTTCTCGGCTTCGTCCCACACCACGGACTGCGGCCCGTCGATGACCTCGGCCTCGACTTCCTCACCGCGGTGTGCCGGCAGGCAGTGCATGAAGAGGGCATCGGGTTTCGCAGCGCGCATCATGTCGGCATCGACACACCAGTCGGCAAAGGCTTTTTTGCGGGCCTCGTTCTCGGCCTCGTAGCCCATGCTGGTCCAGACGTCGGTGGTCACCAGGTCGGCGCCGGCGCAGGCTTGCATCGGGTCTTTGAAGACTTGGTAGCAATCGCTTTTGACGCCGGCCACGGCCTGGTTGACTTCGTAGCCGCCGGGGGTGCTGACATGGACAGTGAAGCCCAACAATTCGGCGGCCTGCAGCCAGGTGTTGGCCATGTTGTTGCCGTCACCCACCCAGGCCACCGTCTTGCCACGGATGCTGCCGCGGTGTTCGATGAAGGTGAAGATGTCGGCCATGATCTGGCAGGGGTGAAATTCGTTGGTCAGGCCGTTGATGACCGGCACGCGCGAGTACTCGGCAAAGCGCGCGATCTTGGTCTGCTCGTAGGTTCGGATCATCACCAGATCGACCATGCGGCTGATCACGCGTGCGCTATCCTCGATCGGCTCGGCGCGCCCCAACTGGCTGTCGCCGGTGGTCAGATGCACCACGCTGCCACCGAGCTGGTACATGCCAGCCTCGAAGCTCACACGCGTGCGGGTGGAGGCTTTCTCGAAGATCATGGCCAGCGTACGGTCAGCCAGCGGCTGGTGCTTTTCGTAGGCCTTGAATTTCTTCTTGATCAGCGCGGCACGATCGAACAGGTAGGCGTATTCGTCAGCCGTGAGATCGGTGAATTGCAGGTAATGCTTGAGGCTCATGAGTCAATCTCTTGGGGTCTTCAGGCTTCGGCCAGGAACTGGCGTACCAGCGGCAGCAGCAGGCCCAGAATTTCGTCGGCCTCGGTCTGCGTCATGATCAGGGGCGGCAGCAGGCGGATCACGCTGTCAGCGGTCACGCTGATGAGCAGGCCGGCCTCGGCCGCCCGGTTGATCAGCACGCCACAGGGTTTGCTGAGCTCGATGCCGATTATCAGGCCCTGGCCGCGGATATCCTTCACGCCGGGGTGGCTGCCCAGTTCGCGCGCCAGGACGGCGCGGATGTGGGCGCCGAGCTTGGCCGCATGTTCCAGCAGACCGTCCTCTTCCATGATGCGCAGCGTCTCGACGCCGGCACGCATGGCCAGCGGGTTGCCGCCAAAGGTGGTGCCGTGGTTGCCGGGCTGGAAGATGTTGGCGGCCTTGGGGCCGGCCACCACCGCACCGATCGGCACACCCGAGCCCAGGCCCTTGGCCAGCGCCATCACGTCAGGCACGATGCCGGCCCACTGGTGCGCGAACCACTTGCCGGTGCGTCCCATGCCGCTTTGCACCTCGTCGATGCACAGCAGCCAGTCGCGCTCAGTGCAGAGCTGGCGCACGGCGCGCAGGTACTCGGTGCGCATCGGGTTGATGCCGCCTTCGCCCTGGATGGTCTCGAAGAACACGGCCACCACATTCGGGTTGCCCTCGGTGGCTTTCTTGAGTGCATCGATGTCGTTCAGTGGTACGCGGATGAAACCCGGCACCAGCGGACCGAAGCCCTTTTGCAGCTTCTCGTTGCCGGTAGCGCTGAGCGTGGCGATGGAGCGGCCATGGAAGGCGCGCTCGTAGACCACGATCTGCGGGTTCTCAATGCCCTTGTCATGGCCGAACTTGCGTGCCAGCTTGAGCACGGCCTCGTTGGCCTCCAGGCCGGTGGAGCAGAAAAAGGCATTCGTCATGCCCGAGAGTTCGACCAGTTTCTTCGCCAGCAGCTCCTGGCCAGGCACATGGTAATAGTTGCAGCTGTGGATGATCTTGGTCAACTGATCCTGCAGCGCCGGCACCAGCTTGGGGTGGTTGTGGCCCAGGGTGTTGACGGCAATGCCAGCCAGTGCATCGAGGTAGGGCTTGCCGTTGATATCCCAGACGCGGCAGCCCTGGCCGTGTGACAGTGCAATCGGAACCCGGCCGTAGGTGTTCATCACGTGCGGCGACGAGGCTTCGATGAGTTGCGGGGCGGCGGCGTTCATGTCTTCACACTCCGGAGTGGCACAAAAAAGAGTCGGCCCAACGCAGGTTGGGCCGTTGAGCCGTGATTTTAGACTCAGAGTTCCGGCTTGTGGCACATGGCGGATGCGCCCGGCGCCTCCGTATGATGAGCGCGTCCCGGTGTCAATTCGCAAGTCTTATATAAGATACAATACCCGCAACCCCTATCGATACCAGGTCAGTTGCCGTATCCGGCCCGCACTTGGTGAACGAGTTGTCTATCCGATGGTCTCCAACACCGCCAAAGAAGTCTTCATCCTGGGGCTGACCCGCGCCGGTAAGACTTTCCGCCCCAGCGACTGGGCAGAGCGGCTGGCGGGCGTGATGAGCCAGTTCCGCCCCGGCGGACCGCAGCCTGGCAGCCATCTGGGTTATTCCCCCTGGTGTGTTCCGACGACCACCGCCGATGGCGTGAAATGCGTGGTGGTGCACCGTGACCTGCGCGACGCCGAGCCCATGGCCTGGGACTTCTGCATGAACTTTGCCCGCGACAACGAACTCCAGGTCTGCGAGGGCGATGGGGCAGGTCAGCAGACGGCCTGAACGCGATTTCAGATTCGACAAACAAAAAAGCCGTCTTTCGACGGCTTTTTGCTTTGCTGACAGCGCACCCGTTACAAACGGCAGACCCGGTGAGGGGTCCGTGCGATTTGCCTGAGAATCAGGCGGTGGCCAGGGCCTTGACCTTGGTCGACAGGCGGCTCTTGTCGCGAGCGGCCTTGTTCTTGTGGAAGATGCCCTTGTCGGCCACGGTATCCACCACGGCTTGCATCTTGGCAAACAGTTCGGTGGCCTTGGCCTTGTCGCCGCTCAGAACAGCCTTTTCGACGTTCTTCACAGCGGTGCGGTATTTCGAGCGCAGGGACGTGTTGGCTGCATTGAGCTTGACGTCCTGACGTGCGCGTTTGCGGCCCGACGCCAGGCGCGGGTTCTTTTTCTTTGGCTTTCCAGATGCCATATCAGTAGTTCCTTGTGTCTGTGGATGTTGTCAGCAAAGCCTGCGATTGTACCAGTTTGTTGCAGCCAGGGCGAGCGGGCGTTCAGCCCCCGGCGAGCCGGGCTACACTAGGGTTCGTTTTTGAGTGAGAACAGGACCCTGTCGCCGTGAGCCTCTTCAAAGCCGCTTCGACGGTTTCCCTCCTGACCCTGGTTTCGCGCATCACGGGCTTGGCGCGCGAACTGCTGATCGCCTCCACCTTTGGTGCCAGCGCCTTGACGGACGCCTTCAACGTCGCCTTTCGCATCCCTAATCTGTTTCGCCGCCTGTTTGCCGAAGGGGCCTTCAGCCAGGCTTTCGTGCCGGTGCTGGCGGCCACCAAGGCCCAGGAGGGGGAGGCGGCTACCCAGTTGGTGATCGGCCGCGTGGCGACAGTGCTGGTCTGGGTGCTATTGCTGACCAGCGTGATCGGCGTGCTGGCCGCGCCGGTGCTGGTCTGGGCCATGGCCAGCGGCCTGCGACAGGTCGAGGCGGGCGGTGCCTTCGAAGCCGCCGTTGTCATGACTCGTTGGATGTTTCCTTACATCGCCTTCATGTCACTGGTGGCGCTGGCATCCGGCGTCCTCAACACCTGGAAGCGTTTTGCTGTGCCGGCGGCGACGCCGGTACTGCTGAACCTGGCCATGATCATGGCGGCTTGGCTGGGGGCGCCCTGGTTCATGCGCATGGGGATTGAGCCGATATACGCCTTGGCCGTGGGTGTGATGGCCGGCGGCATGCTGCAGCTGGGGGTACAGATTCCGGTCCTCAAAAAACTCGGCCTATTGCCTTCCATCGGTCTGAATGGGCGTGCCTTGCGTGAAGCCTGGGCGGATCCGCACACCCAGCGCGTGGCCAAGCTGATGGCACCAGCCCTGCTGGGGGTGAGCGTGGCCCAGATTTCCCTGCTCATCAATACCCAGATCGCCTCGCACCTGGCGCCTGGCAGCGTCAGCTGGCTCAGCTACGCCGATCGCCTGATGGAATTCCCTACCGCCATGCTGGGAGTTGCTTTGGGCGTGGTGCTGATGCCGCAGCTGGCAGCCGCCAAGGCCTCCAACGATGCGGCGCGTTATTCCGCCATGCTCGACTGGGGGTTGCGCCTGGTAGTCCTGCTGGCCGTGCCCTGCGCGCTGGCGCTGCTGACCTTTGCCAAACCCCTGGTGGCCGTGCTTTACCACTATGGCGCCTTCAGCGAACGCGATGTGCAGCAGACGACGGTGGCGCTGATGGGCTGGGGTGTCGGGCTGGTGGGGGTGATCGCCATCAAGGTGCTGGCGCCCGGCTATTACGCCAGCCAGGACATCCGCACCCCGGTGCGCATTGCCATCGTGGTGCTGGTCATCACGCAATTGCTCAACATCGGACTGGTGCCGTTGTTCCAGCATGCCGCGCTGTCCTTGTCGATCGGCATCGGTGCGCTGATCAATGCGTTGTGGCTGCTGTTGGGGCTGCTCAAACGCGGCAGCTATCGTCCGGCACCGGGTTGGGGCCTTTTTGTGTTGCAAGTCTTGGCCGCCAGCGCCTTGTTCACGGTTTTTCTGATGTGGGCGGCCGGCGCCTTCAATTGGACCCAGTTGCAGGCGCAGGCTTGGATGCGCATCGGCTTGTTGGGACTGATCGTGGCGGGTGCGGGACTCATCTATCTGGGTGCTGCCTGGGCTGCTGGCTTGAGGCTGCTGCAGTTCATGCGGCGTTGATGTCCTGTGGCCTTACGCTGACAACGGTATCTTGGCCGCAGGCGGTCTGAAGGGCACAATGCACTCGACCGTGACGGCAAGACAGAGCTCATGAATCTTTCCCTGATGGCGCCCACTCCGCTCCAGTACTTCGGCGCACTGGTGCAAAGCGACGCCGAATTTCCGCTGTTGGAGGCGGCCATCAGCCTGGCGCAGGACGACTATCCGCATCTGGATGTGCAGCAGGTGCTCGGCGAGGTGGATCAGTTGCTGGCGCGCATCCGGCACCGTATTCCTGCCGATGCGCCCGCTGCTCACAAACTGCGCCTGCTGAACCAGTTCTTTTTCCGCGAGTTGCATTTCCGTGGCAACGTCAACGACTACTACGATCCTGACAACAGCTATGTGAGTGTCGTGTTGCACAGCCGTCGCGGCATTCCCATCTCGCTGGCCGTGCTCTGGCTTGAACTGGCGCAAGGGCTGGGGCTGTCGGCACGCGGCGTTGGGTTTCCGGGGCATTTCATGGTCAAGGTCAATCTGCCGCATGGACAGGTGGTGGTTGATCCTTTCACGGGGCAGTCACTCAGTCGCGAGGAGCTGTCCGAGCGGCTTGAGCCTTACCTCCGCCGCCATGGTCTGTTGGATGAGATGGACGTTCCATTGGGGCTTTATCTCCAGGTGGCGCCCTCGCGCGACATCATTGCGCGCATGCTGCGCAATCTCAAGGAAATTCACGCGACACGTGCGGACTGGCCGCGCGTCGTGGCGGTTCAGAACCGCTTGCTGGTGCTGCTGCCGCAGGCCTGGGACGAGTACCGTGATCGCGGTCTGGCCCATGCGGAACTGGGCCATGTGTCGCTGGCTGCACAGGATCTGGATACCTACTTGTCTCAGGCCGAGGACATGCTGGACGGGGACATCATTGCCGCCCGATTGGCCGAGTTGCGACGCTCCCTGATGTGAACAAGTGTAAGGAGCGTTGAGGTCGTGTAAGGCGCGTTGACGCTGGCGCGGTGGCGTCGCTACAGTGCCAGCATGACAAATTTCAAACGCCACATCGCTTCCGTTCTGATCGTCGCCACCGCCCTGACCGGTCTGCCCCTCACGGCGCAAGCCGGCATCGTGTCCACAGACGAATTCATCTCCAGCAGCGCTCCCGCTGCGAACCCCAACCGCGAGCGGGTCAGCAGTTATCTTGCGCGCGACGATGTGCGCCAGGCGCTGCAGGCGCAGGGTGTCAGCCAGCAGGTTGCAGCCGAGCGCGTGCAAGCGATGTCGGATGCCGAAATCGAGCAGTTGGCGGGCCGCATCGACCAGGCGCCTGCCGGTGGTGACGTGCTGGGTGTGTTGTTCACGGTGTTCATCGTGCTGTTGGTGACGGACATCATGGGGCTGACCAAGGTCTTTCCTTTCACCCGATCGGTTCGATGACACTCGGTTTTTTCGCTTCCATCCGAGCCCCCGCCCTGGCGGGGGTTCTGCTTTGCGTGGCGCTCCTGCTCAGTGCTTGCGCCACGCCACCGCAACTCAGCCAGCTGGAACAGGTGTGGCCGGCGGATGTGCCGGTGCGGGCCGAGCTCAAGCAGGTGCCGTTCTATCCGCAGGAAGACTATGAGTGCGGCCCGGCCGCGCTGGCCATGGCGGCTACGGCGGCCGGTGTCAGCTTGCGGCCCGAACAGTTGGTGGAGCAGGTTTATCTACCGGGACGCAAAGGCTCGCTGCAGCAGGAGATGCTGGCGGCCGGTCGGCGCCAGGGCCTGCTGAGTTATGTACTGCCGCGGCGGCTGGATGCCGTGCTGCGCGAGGTGGCCGCCGGGCATCCGGTCATTGTGTTCCAGAACCTGTCGCTGCCGTTTTATCCGGTGTGGCATTACGCGGTGGTCGTCGGCTATGACCGTGACGAAGGCCTTCTGAGGCTGCACTCGGGCCGGAGTGAGCGCATGGCAATGTCACTGTCGACTTTCGAGCGCACCTGGGCTCGCGGTGAGCACTGGGCCATGGTGGCCCTGTCACCGACGCGCTTGCCGGCCACGGCCGAACCGGATGCCCATGCCCTTGCTGTTGCGGCGCTTGAGCGCGTTGAGCCGAAAGCTGCCTTGGTCGCCTACATGCGCGGCCTGCAGGCCTGGCCTGCGCACCGCGCCAGCCTGCTGGGTGTGGGCAATACGGCTTATGCGCTGGGTCAGCGTGAACGTGCGGTGGCGGCTTACCGTCACGCCGTCCAGATGCATCCGGATTTCGCTGATGCCTGGAACAACCTGGCGCAGGTGTTGATGGTGCAAGGCAGGATGCGTGAAGCACGACTCGCCGTTGCCAAGGCGGTCGCCCTGGGGGGCCCGCGCCTGCCGAAATACCTGGAATTGCAGGCCAGTATCCGGCCGGGAAAGTAGGCGCTGCTTAGCCGGTCTGTCTCAGGAAGGCCGGGATCTGCTGGCGCGGCTGGAGTACGCCGGGGCGAGCGGGGCCGAAGATCCCATTCGCAGGTTCCTGGCGCTCTACCCGGCGCTCAACCTGTGCGCCCGTGAAGCGGCCACCCGGGATCATGGACTCCTGGGCTGGCATCAGGCTGTCGGGGCGGGAGCTTCCGAGCCGGCTTGGGGGCGTGGCCGGTGGTGTCTCAGCGGGTGGCTGGACTGCCGAGGCCGGGTGCATGATGGGCCTGAGCCAATCCAGAATCGGTTGCCACTGCGTTACGTCGATGGCCGTTTTCTGCCCCGGCAGATCGAAGATGGTCATGCCACGCTCCAGGCACTGCACATACAACTGGGTCTCGCGCAAGGAGCCGAGGAATGGCAGATTCAGGCCAGCTGCCCAATCGCCCAGCACCTGCGCTGCGTGGGTGCGTGCATCAATGCGCATGCCAATGGAGGCCAGCTTGCAGCGGCCGCTGGCAACACGCGGCAACGCCATCAGTTCGGCATGGCAGGCGGCGGCGGCTTCGCGGTCAAAAGCCGAATTGCAGACCGGCATCAGGATGGCATCGGCAAACATCACCATGCGTGCCAACTCAAAACCGTGCATGCCGCCAGGCGTGTCCAGCACCACATGGGTGATGCCGGTGGGCACGCGCAAGACATTTTGGTCAACCGTCCAGGGAGCGATGGAAGGGAGTGCCGCATTGCGCCGGCGCAGCCAGGCACGGGTCGACTGCTGCCGGTCCACGTCGCCCAGCATGACGGCACAGCCTTGGTGTGCCAACCAGGCAGCCAGATGGGCGGAAACCGTGCTTTTGCCACTGCCGCCTTTGCGATTGACCACGGCAATCACAGGCATGGGAACTCCATAAACAGCCGAAAGTAACAGTTTGATACAAAAACCGGGATGCGTCCACAGTTGTTTATCGTGATCGGCTATGGTTTTTGTAGCAAAACAACGTGACGGATATACCCTGGCCGGGTTGCGCCAACTGATCGCTAGGTCGCAACGGGGCGGCGCCAGGCCAGCAACAGCAAAGCCAGCAGGCTGAAACCGGCGCCGGCAGCAAAGGTGAAGCGGGCGCCCAACTGGTCCCACAGCAGTCCGGCCAGGACGCTGGCCAGGAGCATGGCCAGACCGCTGACCAGGTTGAACATGCCGAAGGCGGTACCGCGCAGGTCGGCGGGGGCCACATCGGCCACCATGGTGGCCAGCAGTCCTTGTGTCATGGCCATGTGCAAGCCCCATAGCGCGATGCCGGCCCAGACGATGGGGCCGCGGTCGCTCCAGGCCAGCAACACGTCGGCCGCGATCAGCAGGAGCAGGCCCCAGACCAGCAGGTGACGGTGGTCCATCCGGTCTGCCAGCTTACCCAGTGGGTAGGCTCCCAGGGCATAGATGGCGTTCATGACGATCAGCACCAGTGGCACCCAGGCCAGCGACAGGCCGCCCTGCTGGACACGCAGCACCAGAAAAGCCTCGCTGAAGCGCGCCAGCGTGAAGACGGCACCAATGCCGACGACCCACCAGTAGCGCCCGCTCAGGCGCTTTAGGTTGTCACGCAGGATCGGATTGGTGCGTGCCGTGCCGGCCGGGCGTTCCGGCTCGTGGACGCCGAACACCAGAAGGGCCACGCACAGGAAGGCCGGAATCACCGCAACCCAGAACACAGCGCGGAAATCGTTCGCCCACAACAGCATCAGGCCCATGGCCAGCAGCGGACCGAGAAAGGCGCCTACGGTGTCGAGCGACTGGCGCAGGCCGAAGGCCGCGCCGCGCAGCGCGGGCGGGGCGATGTCGGCGACCAACGCATCGCGCGGGGCGCCGCGGATGCCTTTGCCAACACGATCCAGCAGGCGTGCGGCAATCACCGGTTCGGCCGAGGTGGCCAGGGCAAACAACGGTTTGGTCAGCGCCCCCAGGCTATAGCCCAGCACGGCCAGCGGTTTGCGTTTGCCCCACCAGTCGCTCAAGGCGCCGGAGAAGACCTTGACAATGAGGGCCGTGGCCTCGGCGGCGCCTTCGATCAGGCCCACCGTCAGCATGCTCACGCCCAGGGCGGTAACGAGAAAGACCGGCAGCAGGCTATGGATCAGCTCAGAGGAGATGTCCATCAGCAGGCTGACGAAGCCCAGCGCCCAGATGCCGGCTGGCAGACGCTGGGGCGTGGCTTTTTCAGGCATAGGACGCCTGCGGCAGCGATGAGCGCGTCAGGCGACGACGACCGGCGCACCGTCGCCGCGTGCAGCAATGACGCCGATTTCGAACACCGTTTCACCCGCGTCGCGCAATGTTTGCGCCGTGGCGGCCGCTTCGGCGGCATCGATCACGACCACCATGCCGATGCCGTTGTTGAAGGTGCGGTTCATTTCGAAGTCGTCGATGCCCGCCGTCTTTTGCAGCCAGGCAAACAGTTCAGTCTGCGGCCAGCTGCCTGATCTGAGGTTGGCGGCGGTACCTTCGGGCAGCACGCGCGGAATGTTTTCCAGCAGGCCGCCGCCCGTGATGTGGGCCAGCGCCTTGATCGGGTGCTGGGCCAGCGCGGCCAGCACGTTCTTCACATACAGGCGGGTCGGCTCCATGATCGCCTGCTTGAAGGGTTTGCCGTCCAGCGTGGCGGGCAGGCTGCTGCCGGCGCGCTCGATGCACTTGCGTACCAGCGAGAAACCGTTGGAATGGACACCGCTGGAGGCCAGGCCCAGCACCACGTCGCCGGGCTTGACGCTCTGGCCGGTCAGGATCTTGGATTTCTCGACCGCACCGACGGCAAAGCCGGCCAGGTCGTATTCACCGTCCGGGTACATGCCGGGCATCTCGGCGGTTTCGCCGCCGATCAGGGCGCAGCCGGAGAGTTCGCAACCCTTGGCGATGCCGCCGACCACGGCGGCCGCGGTGTCCACATGCAGCTTGCCGCAGGCGAAGAAGTCGAGGAAGTACAGCGGTTCAGCACCCTGCACCAGCACGTCGTTCACGCTCATGGCCACCAGGTCGATGCCCACGGTGTCGTGCATGTTCCACTCAAAAGCCAGTTTGAGCTTGGTGCCCACGCCGTCGGTGCCGGAGACCAGCACCGGTTCCTGGTAGCGCTTCGGCACTTCGAACAGGGCGCCAAAGCCGCCGATGCCGGCCAGCACGCCTTCACGCATGGTCTTTTTGGCCAGCGGCTTGATGCGTTCGACCAAGGCGTCGCCAGCGTCAATGTCGACGCCAGCATCTTTGTAGGAAAGGGGGGTGGAGCTGTTGGATGTGGTCATGGAAGGTGGCGGGATGCGGCAATGGGTGCAGACCCCGATAGAATTTGCCTGATTTTAAGGGTTTCGTCCCCCTCCATCTCCCGTATGCCTTTGACCCCCACCCAAAAAAGTACCGCTGCCTGGACCGCCATGGCGGTTTTGCTGGCGCTGGCGCTGTGGTTACTGACGCCGGTGCTGACGCCTTTTGTGGTGGCGGCGGTGCTGGCCTATGCACTCACACCACTGGTAGACCGGCTCGATACCCTGGCCGGTGGTCGGATGCCGCGCTTCGTGGCGGTGTTGCTGGTGGAGTTGCTGCTCCTGCTGGTCTTGCTGGGCGTGGCATTGCTGATGGTGCCGATTCTGGCCAAGGAGTTGCCGCAGCTGCGCGAGCAGGTGCCCGTGCTGCTGGAGCGGCTCGATGGCTGGCTCCAGCCGCTGCTGGCGCCCTTCGGCATCAAGTTCTCGCTCGATCTGGCGACGATCAAGCCGGCGCTCATGAAGTACCTCAATGCCAACCTGGAAGAGACCCTGGGCTCGCTGCTGGCCTCGCTCAAGATCGGTGGCAGCGTGGTGCTGACGGTGTTTGGCAATCTGATCCTGATCCCGGTGGCCCTGTTCTACCTGCTGCTGGACTGGAAGCGCTTCGTCGCGCGTGTGACCGAACTGGTGCCACCGCACCTGCGCGGCCGCTACGACAGCTTCATGGCCGAGTCGGACGATGTACTGGGCCAGTACCTGCGCGGCCAGTTGCTGGTCATGCTGATTCTGGCGGTCTATTACAGCGTGGCCTTGAGCCTGTTCGGGCTGGATGTGGCGCTGCCCGTCGGCATCTTTACCGGCCTGGCGATCTTTGTGCCCTATGTGGGTTTCGGGCTCGGTCTGGTGCTGGCGGCGTTGGCAGGTTTGCTCGAATTTGCCGTCAGCGACGGGCTCTCGAAGGTCATCGTGATGCTGGTCGTGGTCTATGGGCTGGGGCAACTGATCGAGAGCTTTTTTCTGACGCCGCGGCTGGTGGGCGAGCGCATCGGCCTGCATCCACTGGTGGTGATCTTTGCCTTGCTGGCCTTTGGTCAGCTGTTCGGTTTTGTCGGTGTGCTGATCGCTCTGCCGGCCAGTGCCGTGCTGCTGGTAGCAGTGCGGCGCATGCGTGTCAGTTATCTGGGTAGCGGTTTGTACCGGGGTTGAGAGCTTCAGATGAAACAGATCGCACTCGACATCGGACTGGCCACCGGTCCGACACTGACCAACTTTTTTGCCGGTCCGAATGAGGCGGCCTTGCGCCATTTGCAACTGTGGACCGGTGAGAAGTCCAACAGGGCACAACGCTCACCCGTGCCGACCTATCTGTGGGGCAGCAGCGGCAGCGGCAAGACGCATCTTCTGAAGGCGGTTCGCGAGGCCTTGCGCGAGCAGGGGGCCAGCATCGGCTGGCTGGATGCCACGGTACACGAGCCACCGGCCTTCGACGAAAACTGGGCCGCGGTGCTGATGGACGATGTGCACCTGTACACCGCCGTACAGCAGCATGCGGCCTTCAACTGGTTCGTTAATGCCCAGACCGGGCACCAGGGTGTACTGGCCGCCGGCGAATTGCCGCCGGCCGATCTCAAGCTGCGCGAGGACTTGCGCACCCGCCTGGGCTGGGGCCATGTCTATGCGCTGCAGGTGCTCAGCGAACCGGAGCGCCGCGCCGTGTTGCGCCAGGCCGCCGATGAGCGCGGTGTCTTCCTGAGCGACGAGGTGATGGATTTCATGCTGACGCGTTTCAGCCGTGACCTGGGCAGCCTGATGCAACTGCTGGAACACCTCGATGGCTATGCCCTGCAGACCCAGCGCGCCATCACCATTCCGTTGATCAAGGCGATGCTGGAGAATGAGTAGCCCCCCTGAGCGGCTGGCGCCGCTTCCCCCCAGGGGGACAACGCCAGTGGCCCGGCAAAGCCGGTTCCACGGCGTTTCCCGACTGGATTACCTCATGCCACGCGATCTTGGCGACGAGGTGCAATGACTGCTATGACAAAAAAGACCAAACTGGCCCTGTTCGATCTGGACCATACCCTGTTGCCGATCGACTCCGACTACTCCTGGGGCACTTTCACCATCACCATCGGGTGGACCGATCCGGTGGATTTCGCCCGGCGCAATGACGAGTTTTACGCCCACTACCAAGCCGGCACGCTCGATGTGCATGACTATGTGCGCTTTGCCACCGAGGCGGTGCGCTTGCAGGGGGCGGAGAAGGCGCTGGCGGCGCGCGAACGCTTCATGCGTGAGATCATTGAGCCGGCGATCAGGCCGCAGGCACGGGAACTGGTGCAGCAGCACCGGCAGGCCGGCGACGAGGTGGTGATCATCACCGCCACCAATGAATTCGTCACGCGGCCGATTGCCGACGCCTTTGGCGTGCAGCATCTGATTGCCGTCGAGCTGGTGCGTGATGCCGCGGGCTGGATCACCGGTGACATCCAGGGCGTCCCCTCTTTCCGCGAAGGCAAGGTCAAGCGCTTTGCGGACTGGCTGGTCGCACGCCGACTGGCCCAGGACGATGTTGATGTCACTTTTTATACCGATTCCATCAACGACCTGCCGCTGATGGAAAATGTGAACCATCCGGTGGCGACCAATCCGGACGACCGCCTGCGCCTGTTGGCCACCCAGCGTGGCTGGCGCATACTGGACCTCTTCAACTCATGATCAAAAAAATAATCAACAAGCTGCTGGGCAAATCGCCTGCGGCCAACAGCCGCGGCCAGAAGCCCTCGTTCGGCAAGCGCGAGGAAATCGGCGCTGCCGTGCACGGTATCGACCCGGAACTGGTGGACGAACGGGCCCTCAATGTCGTGCGCACCCTGCAGGACGCCGGCTACGAGGCCTATATCGTAGGTGGCGCGGTGCGCGACCTGCTGGTCGGCTTGCGCCCCAAGGATTTCGACGTTGCCACCGACGCCACGCCCGAGCAGGTCAAGGGCCTGTTCCGCCGTGCCTTCATCATCGGGCGGCGTTTTCGCATCGTGCACGTGGTCTACGGCCGCGGCCGCGAGCACGAGGTGATCGAGATCTCGACCTTCCGTGCCTACATGGACAACGCGGCCGCCGAGCAGGTGGCCGGCAACGAGCGCACCAGCAAGAGCGAACTGGCGGGCATGAAACATGCCGTGGACTCCAGCGGCCGTGTGCTGCGCGACAACGTCTGGGGGCCGCAGAATGAGGATGCAACCCGGCGCGACTTCACCATCAACGCCATGTACTACGACCCGGAAACGCAGACCGTGGTCGACTACCACGGCGGTTTCAAGGACGTGAAGAAGCGCGTGCTGCGCATGATCGGTGACCCGGCCACGCGTTACCGCGAGGACCCGGTGCGCATCATCCGCGCCGTGCGTTTTGCTGCCAAGCTCAGTGCCCTGGGCTTCAAGCTCGAAGCCAAGACCGCCGCGCCGCTGGTCAAGTCGCACGAACTGCTGGCCGATGTGCCGCAAAGCCGCCTGTTCGACGAGATGCTCAAGCTGCTGCAGACCGGCCATGCGCTGGCCTCGATTGCACAACTCAAAGCCCTGGGGCTGGCGCGCGGCATCTACCCGTTGCTCGACGTCATCGTGGAGCGGGCCGAGCAGCCCTTTGTCAACGCCGCCCTGCAAGACACCGACCGCCGTGTCGGTGAAGGCAAGCCGGTGGCACCGAGCTTTCTGCTGGCCTGTGCCCTGTGGGCCGATGTGCGCGACGGCTGGGCCCGGCGCATGGCGCAGCGCCAGCACTCGCACCCAGCGCTGCAGGATGCGATTGACGAGGTGTTCGACGCCCGCATCGGCGATGTCTCTGGCCGCGGCAAGCTGGCCGCTGACATGCGCGAAATCTGGATGATGCAGCCGCGCTTCGACAAACGCGTCGGCAGCGCCCCCTTTGGTCTGGTGGAGCAGGCGCGTTTCCGTGCCGGCTTCGACTTCATGCGCCTGCGTGCCGATGTCGGCGAGATTGATGAGTTGCTGGCCGATTGGTGGCAGGAGTTCAGCACCGCCGATGACAACCTGCGCCAGGATCTGGTGGACCAGGTGCGCGAAGAGCAGCAGTCACGCCAGCGCACGCGTGCGCCGCGCGTGCACACCAGTCCGTCTGCCGACAAACCGGCGACCGACAGGCCTGAGCCACCGACAGAAGCTGATGGCAGTGAGGCGCCGCCGAAGAAGCGGCGTCGGCGCCGGCGCTCCGGCGGTGCCAAAAGCGGGGGCGATTCCGCTCCAACGCCGGATTCGGGCGAGTGATTTCATCTGACGCCCGGCCGGTCGCGGCCTACGTCGCGCTGGGCGCCAATCTGGGGGATGCCCGCCGCACGATCCGGCAGGCGCTGCTGGCTCTGGATCACCTGCCGCAGACCCGTCTGGTGCGGGCTTCGTCCTTGTACCGCACCGCGCCGATCGATTCCAGCGGGCCGGACTACATCAATGCGGTGGCAGAAGTGACCACCACGTTGAGCCCCCACGTCCTGCTCACCGAATTGCAAGGCCTGGAACTGGCGGCCGGCCGTGAGCGGCCGTATCTCAACGCACCGCGCACGCTGGATCTGGACATCCTGCTGTATGACGACCTCCGGCTGGACAGCCCGACCCTGACGATTCCGCACCCGCGCATGGCGGCGCGCGCTTTTGTCCTGGTGCCCCTGACTGAAATTGCGCCGCACCTGCTTGGTGCGTACCCGCTCAAAGCCGTGCGTGAGCAAGCCATTGAGCGCTTGCCGGCAGACCCATGATGATTTTGCGGGTGGTTCACATTCAGAACCGACTTTTTGCGTCGATAGAATGACTTGTCGTTTTCAGGGGAGTAGTCAAGGACATGATGAATTTCAAGAATATGAGTGTTGCCACGAAATTGTGGCTGGCGGTGAGTGCGATCGTTCTTTCGTTGGCGATGCTGATTGGTTTTGCTGCGGTTCGCTCCGCCAGGCTGCAGGCTGAAACGACGGTGACCTTGCAGGCGCTGAGCGACCGCGTGAAGGCAGCCAATGTCTGGACCGGCCTGGCGGAAACCAACGCGGTGCGCACCCGTGCCGTGATTACCACCTTCGATCCTGGTATCGAAGAGGCATTTACCGACGCGATGGCGACAACGGCCAAGAAAATGGCCGAGGTGCAAAAGAGCATCGAGACGATGTCCTTGAGCCCGGAAGAACTGGCGCAGATGAAAAAGATCGATGCCAGCCAGAAGCTCATGCTCGAGATCCAAGGCAAGGCCAGCCAGCTCAAATCCGAAGGCAACAGCGAAGAGGCACAAAAAGTCATCAAGGAGCAGTACAACCCGGCGGTGACCACCTACCTGACCAATCTGCGTGATCTGGTGCAGCAGGAAGAGGCCGCGACGTTGAAATACTCGGAGGAAATGGGGCAGGCCCGCAACATGACGGTGCGCATTGCCGGTGTTGCTGTCCTCGTGATTCTGATCGGCATTCTGGTCGGGGCCGGCGTGCTGATCCGTTCGATCCGCCGCCCGCTGGACCAGGCCAACGAACTGGCGGCCCGCATTGCGCAGGGCGATCTGAGTGCCCACATCGACACCTCGCGCGGCGACGAGTTCGGCACGCTCATGAAGTCGCTGGCGCGCATGAATGAATCACTGGCGCGCATGGTGCAGCAGGTGCGCCAGAGTACCGACAGCATTGCCACCGCCAGTGCCGAGATCGCCACCGGCAACCACGATTTGTCGGTGCGCACCGAGCAGACTTCCAGCAACCTGCAGTCCACGGCTGCTGCCATGGAAGAACTCACCAGCACCGTGCAGCACAGCGCCGACAACGCGCGCCAGGCGTCCCAGTTGGCTGCCAGTGCCTCGACCGTGGCGCAAAAGGGCGGTGCGGTGGTGCAGCAGGTGGTCTCCACGATGGAGGAGATCAACACCAGCAGCAAGAAGATTTCCGACATCATTGGTGTGATCGACGGCATTGCCTTCCAGACCAACATTCTGGCGCTGAACGCTGCGGTGGAAGCGGCACGCGCTGGTGAGCAGGGGCGCGGCTTTGCCGTGGTGGCGGGCGAGGTCCGCTCCCTGGCCGGACGCAGTGCCGAGGCCGCCAAGGAAATCAAGGGCCTGATCAATACGTCCGTCGACAAGGTGGAGTCCGGCACCCAACTGGTCACCGATGCGGGTGCCACCATGAACGACATCGTCCAGTCGGTGCGCCGCGTGGCCGATGTGATCGGCGAGATCACGGCCGCCTCCAGTGAGCAGAGTGCCGGTATCTCCCAGGTGAACAATTCGATCGCCAACCTCGACCAGATGACGCAGCAGAATGCCGCGCTGGTGGAGCAAAGCGCGGCGGCGGCGCAAAGCATGCGTGAACAGGCCGATCAGCTGACGCAGGCGGTGGCGGTGTTCAAGGTCAATGGCATGGCCGCCATGCCGCAGCGTCCGGTGATGAATGTCACGCCGCGCTCCGAGCCGGCCAAGCCGCTGGCCGCCAAACCGGTCGTTGCCTTGCCGGCGGCCGAGAAGCCGGCCAGCCAACCGGCGGCGAAACCCGTTGAGAAACCGGCTTCTCCGGCCAAGGCTGCAGCGGCCGAGTCGGACGAGTGGGAAACCTTCTGACGTCGCGCTGAAATACAACGGGCCTGCAATGCAGGCCCGTTTGTTTGAGGGGTTGGGATTTCAGTCCAGCTCGGCAATCAGCTCGATCTCGACGCAGGCGCCCAGCGGGATCTGGGCCACGCCGAAGGCGCTGCGCGCATGCGTGCCCTTCTCGCCGAACACCTGGCCCAACAGCTCGCTGGCGCCATTGGTCACCAGGTGGTGTTCGGTGAAGTCGCCGGTTGAGTTGACCAGCGACATGAGCTTGACGATGCGCTTGACACGTTGGAGGTCATCCACGGCGGCATGCAGCGTGCCCATCAGGTCAATGGCCACGGCGCGCGCGGCGGCCTGGCCTTCTTCCGTCGTCATGGTCTTGCCGAACTGGCCAACCCAGGGTTTGCCGTCTTTCTTGGCAATGTGGCCGCTGAGGAAGACCAGATTGCCGGTCTGCACAAAGGGCACATAGGCCGCGGCCGGCGTGGCGACCGGGGGCAGGGTGATGTTGAGTTCTTTCAGTTTGTCGTAAACGTTCATGGGAAGACCTTTCAATTCGCAATTCAAGCACACCGATTGTCGGGTATTGTTGCCACTGAAAGTTCTCACCCCCTCATGTTGAACCAGCTTGCCTCCTTGCCGCGCGACAGCCGCGACACCCTGTTTCTGCTGGCCGTGATCGCCTGGATCATGCTGCCGCAGATGGTGCACCTGCCTCTATGGTGCAGCGTGCTGGCTGCGGCCGTGTTGCTGTGGCGTGGCTGGCTGGCGCTGACCTTGCGGCCGTTGCCGGGCAAGTGGTGGTTGTTCGGCCTGCTGCTGCTCACCGTGGCGGCCACGCTGGCCACCTACCGCACGCTGCTGGGGCGCGATGCCGGCGTGACGCTGATCGTGGTGCTGCTGGCGCTCAAGACGTTGGAGCTGCGCGCGCGACGCGATGCTTTTGTCGTGTTTTTCCTCGGCTTCTTCACGATGCTGACGCAGTTTTTCTTCTCGCAGTCGCTGCTGACCGCGCTGGCCATGCTGCTGGGCTTGCTGGGCCTGCTGACGGCACTGGTCAACAGCCATATGCCGGTAGGCCGCCCTTCGCTGGGGCAATCGGCGCGCTTAGCCGGCCGCATGGCGCTGCTGGGTACGCCCATCATGCTGATGCTGTTCCTGCTGTTTCCGCGCCTGGCGCCGCTGTGGGGCACACCCGGCGACGCCATGAGCGGGCGCAGTGGCCTGTCCGAGCGCATGCAGGTCGGCAGCGTGGCCCGCCTGGCGCTGGACGACAGCGTAGCCCTGCGCGTGCGCTTTGAGGGCGCTCCGCCGCCCTCCGCCGAGCTCTACTTTCGTGGGCCGGTGCTCTCCACCTTCGATGGGCGCGAATGGCAGGCGCTGCGCCCGACTTTTCCGGCCCAGCTGCAACCGCCGACCCAGTTGCAGGTGGCCGGTGCGCCGCTGCGTTATGAAGTGACGCTGGAGCCGAGTGGCCGGCCCTGGCTGCCGGTGCTCGATGCCACGCTCGAGCCGCCGCAGTTGCCGACGTATGCGCCGCGCATGACGCGCGAACTGCAGTGGCTGGCCAATGCCCCGCTGCACGACATCGTGCGCTACCGGGTGCAGAGTTACCCGCAGTTCCGCCACGGCCCGCAGCGGCCGATGGCCGGCCTGCAGGACTACCTTGACCTGCCGGCCGGCTTCAACCCGCGCACGTTGCAGCTGGCGGTCGAATTGCGGCGCGAATCGCAAGGGGATGCCGGCGTCCTGATTGCCGCCGCACTGGCGCGCTTGCGCAGCGGCGGCTACCGCTACACGCTGGAGCCCGGCGTCTTCGGGCAGCACAGTGCCGACGAGTTCTGGTTCGACCGCAAGCAGGGGTTTTGCGAGCACATCGCCTCGTCCTTTGTCATCCTGATGCGCGCCTCCGGCATCCCGGCGCGCATCGTCACCGGCTACCAGGGCGGTGCGCGCAACACGGTCGACGATTTCTGGGTCGTGCGCCAGAGTGATGCCCATGCCTGGACCGAGGTCTGGCTCGCCGGCCAGGGCTGGCTGCGTGTGGACCCGACCGGCGCGGTGGCGCCCGGGCGCATCGGCACGCTGCAGCGCCTGCAGGCCCCGCGCGGCGTGGTGGCTGCCGCCATCAACACCGTCAGCCCGGCCGTGGCGCTGAACCTGCGCGCCGTCTGGGAGGCCGTCAACAACCGCTGGAACCAGTGGGTGCTGAACTACACCCAGAGCCGCCAGCTCAACCTGTTGCGGGATCTCGGTTTCGCGTCGCCCAGTTGGGAAGACCTGGGGCTGCTGATGGCCGCTTGCCTCGTGCTGCTCAGCCTGGCGGGCGCGGCCTGGGCCTTGTGGGAGCGGCGCCAGCACGATCCCTGGCTGCGCTTGTTCGAGGCGGCGCAGCAGCGCCTGCACAAGACCGCTGTCGCGCCCGACCTGACGCCGCGGGCCTTGGCGCAGGTCCTGGCGCACCGACATGGCGCCACCGACCCACGCGTGCAGGCCTGGCGTGGCTGGCTGCTGCGGCTCGAAGCCCTGCGTTATGCGCCCGGCACGGCCGAGGGGGCAAAGCGTGGCCTGGCCGCGCTGCGACGCGAGTTCAAACAATTACACTGGCCTCTGTGATCACGACATTTTTTCGAACTGCTCTTGTTTTGATAGCTGCCGGCGCCGTTTCCACGGGCGCCATGGCCACAAAACATACCAAGAAACCCAAAACCCAAGCGAGCCGTACGCAGCCAGCCGGCCCGGTGTACGCCAGCCGACCCGAGGCCATGGCACTGGCTGACGACATTGCCGAACGGCGCGGCCTGGACCGCGCCTGGGTGCGGCAAACCATCGGGCAGGCCCGCCAGCTGCCGCAGGTGGCCAAGCTCATGACGCCGGCACCGGTGGGCACGCCCAAGAACTGGCAGCTCTACCGCAGCCGCTTCATCGAGCCCCGGCGCATTGCCGCCGGCGTGCGCTTCTGGCAAGCCCAGCAAGCCACCTTGGCCCGCGCCGAAGCCGCCTTTGGCGTGCCGGCCGAGATCATCGTCGGCATCATCGGCGTGGAGACCATCTACGGCCAGCAGACCGGTAGCTTCCGTGTGCTCGACGCGCTGGCCACGTTGGCGTTCGACTTTCCGGCCTCGCATCCACGCGCGGCCGAGCGCAGCCGCTTCTTCCGCGGCGAGCTGGAGCAGCTGCTGAGCTTGCATGGCCGCCAGGGGCTGGACGCGTTGAGCGTGCGCGGCAGCTACGCCGGTGCCATGGGGCTGCCGCAGTTCATGCCATCCAGTTGGGCGCGTTTTGCGGTGGACTTCGACGGCGACGGCCGCGTCGATCTCTTCAACAGCCCGGCGGATGTGATCGGCTCGGTGGCCAACTATTTCAAGCTGTTCAACTGGCAGCCCGGCATGCCGACGCACTACACGGTGGGTTTCGATGCCGAGCGGCTCGACAAGGACACGCTGCTGGCGCCTGACATCCTGCCCACCTTCCCGGTGGCCAGCTTCACCGCCAAGGGTGCCGTGCTCGATGCGGCCGGTCTGCGGCACACCGGGCCGCTGGCGCTGGTGGAGCTGCAAAACGGCGACGAGGCACCAAGCTACCTTGCCGGCACCGAGAATTTCTACGTCATCACGCGCTACAACTGGAGCAGCTACTACGCGCTGGCGGTAATCGAACTCGGCCAGGCGGTCGCTGCCGCCATGCGAGCGCCTTGCCGCACCAGCGAGGTGGCTGCTCAGGCCAGCGCCACGCTCTCGAACACCGAGTGCAGCGCATCGACCCAGTGATCGACTTCGGCCTCGTCGATCTGCAGGGAGGCCAGACATTGCGTGCCATGCTGTTCCCACTCCCGCTGCGGCTGCACGCCTTCGAAGTCGGCCACCAGGTGTTCGGCCAAGGCCGCGATCGCCACCAGGCTGCGGATTTCGGCCGGCACAGCGCTGTCCTGTAGCACGGTGAAGTCGTGGTGCAGGCGCACCGCGACGGCTACCACCGGCGGCAGGTGCCAGGTCTTGGCCACGATGGCGCCCACCACGGCATGGTCGGTGCGGTGCACCGCGTTCTCGGTTTCGGTGAAGCTGCGGTCTTGCCGCGCCATGGCCTCGGCCAGGGTGCCGTCATAGTCGCGCACGCCCTGCAACAGGATGGGAATGCCCACGTGCATGAACAGGCCGCAGGTCTGGGCCACCTCGGCATTCATGCCGTAGAGCTGGCGCGCAATGTAGGCCATGGCCAACGAACGGCGGGTTGAAGTTTCCCAGAAGTGCTCGACCAGTGGCGAGTTGATGCGGATGGCGTGGCGCGTGAGAAAACCGGTCAGGATGGCCGCGGCCTGCCCCATGCCCAGCATGGCCACCGCTTCGCCCACGGTGTTGGCCGGACGCGCGCGGGCATACAGCGGGCTGTTGGCGGTGCGCAGCAAGGCGGCCGCCATGGCGACGTCGCTGCCGGCAATGCGGGCGATCTCGGCCGGGTCGGGGTCGGCCTTCTGCATTTCGAGCTGCAGCGCGGTCAGCAGTTCGGGGCAGGGCGGTATGACGATGTCGCTCACCGGCCCCTCTCGCTTGGCCTGATCGAGTTCCCGATCGATGTCCGCAACTTTCATGGCATGGTCTCCTGTCAGGGCATTATGCGGAAAAAGCGGGACACCCCTCAGGGCATCTGGTGTTGCCAGTAGCGCCGGGCCACGTCGCGCTGGCAAGTCATCTGCTGCGGCAGTGTCGACTGCCAGTGTGCCGCGCCGCAATGCGGTGTGTCGACCACCCGCACCCCGCGCTCGGCGTAGCGCGCCAGCACGGGCGGCGCCGG
Source organism: Hylemonella sp. (assembly GCA_030680575.1). Classification (GTDB taxonomy): domain Bacteria; phylum Pseudomonadota; class Gammaproteobacteria; order Burkholderiales; family Burkholderiaceae_C; genus Hylemonella. Next base: position 3,372 of record JAUXVI010000026.1, on the reverse strand, counting down.
GTGGCCGAAACGGTTGCGGTAGCCGGCCTGGACCAGCGCCAGCGAGGGGGCCACCGCATCCAGGAAGGCCGGGCTGCTGGAGGTCTTGCTGCCATGGTGCGGCATCAACAGCAGATCGGCCTGGAGCGGCACGCCACGGGCCAGCAGTTGTGCTTCCTGGGCCTGCTCGATGTCGCCGGCCAGCAGCACCGTTTGCCTGCCGTTGCTGATGCGCAGCACGCAGGACAGCGCGTTGGAACGCCGTCCCCAGTCATAGTCTTCTGCCGCGGGGTGCAGTACCTCGAAGTGCACGCCATCCCAGTCCCAGGCCTGGCCCGCTTCGCAGCGGCTGGCGCGGCGCAGGGTTTGCAGTTCGTGCTCTTCCTCGATGGAGCTCAGCAGGGAGGCCGCCGGCTGCATGGACAGCACGGCGGCCGCGCCGCCGGTGTGGTCGCTGTCGCGGTGGCTCAGCACCAGGCGGTCGAGTCGGACATCCAGCGCGCGCAGCAGCGGCACCAGCACGCGGTGGCCGGCGTCGCTCTCGCGCGAGTAGCGCGGCCCGGTGTCATACAGCAGCGCGTGCGTGGCCGTCTGCACCAGCACCGCATTGCCCTGGCCGATGTCGGCCGCCAGCAGCTCGAACTGGCCCGGCGCCGGGCGCGGTGCCTGCCACAGCAGCACCGGCAGCAGCAAGGGCAGGCCCAATAGGCGTAGGCTCCACGGCAGCCGCAGGGCCAGCAGCACACCGCCGAGCAGGCCCGCCACACCGGCCCACAACGGCGCCTGCGCCACCGACAGCGTGGCCAGCGGCAGGCCAGCCAGCAGCCCGAGGTACACCACCAGCCACTGCACCGCCTGTGCGGCCGCGTCCCACAGCGGCGGCAGCAGCACGCCCAGCAGCGACAGCGGCGTGACCACCAACGTCACCCAGGGGATGGCCAGCGCGTTGGCGACCAGGCTCACCAGCGAGACCTGGCCGAACAGCAGCAGGGTGAGCGGTGTCAGCGTCAGCGTGATGAGCCATTGCTCACGCAGCAAGGCCAGCACGCGGTGGCGCCAGCTGGCCCGGCCCAAGGGGCGCGCGCCGGAATCGGTGGCGAACAGCACGCCCACCGCCACGAAGCTGAGCCAGAAGCCGGCCTGCAGCAAGGCCCAGGGGTCGGCTGCCACCACCACGGCGCAGGCCAGCAACCAGACCTGCGGCCAGGGCCAGCGCCGCGCCGACAGGCGCAGCAGGGTGATGGTGGCCAGCATCCAGACCGTGCGCTGCGCTGGCACGCCCCAGCCGCTGAACAGCGCGTAGGCCGCAGCCAGCAGCAGCCCACCCAGCAGGCCGGCATGGGGCGCCGGCATCGTCAGGCACAGCCGCGGTGAGCGCCGCCACAACCAGCCGATGGCCATGGCCGCCAGCCAGGCGAACAGCGTCACATGCAGGCCCGAGATGCTCATCAGGTGCGCCACGCCGGTGGCGCGAAACACGTCCCAGTCGGCACGGTCGATCGCCTGCTGGTCGCCCACCACCAGGGCGGCCACCACACCGGCCAGGCGCACACGGTCACGTTCGTCACCGCCGCTGGCCAGCAGGCGTTCGAAGATGGCATCTCGCACCTGCTGGCGTGCCCACTCCACCGGGTGTCGCCCCGTTTGCGCCAGCCGCTGCGGTGGGGTGTCGCGCGGGCCGGCGCGCACATAACCGGTGGCCTGCAGCCCTTGCTCCCACAGCCAGAGCTCGAAGTCGAAACCATGCGGGTTGCTGCCGCCGTGCGGCGCTTTCAGCCGCACCGTCATGCGCCAGCGCTCGCCGGCCTGCAGCGGCTGCGGCGCACGCTGCAGATCGGCCAGCAGCTCACCGCCGCCCCAGACGCCACCGTACCAACCCAGGTACAGGCGCGGCGGCAGCTCGACCGGCTGGCCGTTCAGCTCGGCCTGTTCCACTTCAAAACGGAACCGGGTACCGGCTTCGCTGTACTGCGGCATGGCGGCTACCCGGCCGGTGACGGTGATGTCGCGTCCTTCCAGTGCCGACGCCAGGGCGTGGCTGCTGAAGGCGGTGGCACGCAGGCCGGTGCTGGCGAAGCCGAGCAGGGCGAAGGCAGCTGTGATGCTGATCACACGAAGCCAGAATGCTACTGATTTGATAGCTGTTGGCGCAATGAGGACGAGGGCTGTGGCCAGAAAAATGCCATAAACCGTGGTGGACCAGAGTTGCGCTTGCTGCAGCTGCAGGGCCACACCGGCAACCCAGGCCAGCAGGGCGGGGGCCATGAGTTTGGCTTTGTGCTGGCGGGTTGTTGGCATGTAGGGATGCTAACTGGGCATGGCGGGTGTGGGCTGTTGGATGTGTTTCGGCTTGTGTGCCTGACGAGGCAGGCTTGCCGGGTCTCGCCCCGGCGGGCGACTCACTTTCTCTTGCTTCGCCAAGAGAAAGTAAGCAAAGAGAAGGCGAGCCGGATTCGTCGGCCCTCCGCTAACGCTGCGGGCACGCTGCGTTGCTCGGGCCAAGCGGGGTGCGCGTAAACTCGCTGCGCTCAAACATACGCGCCCCTTGATCCGCTTGCCCCTGCGCTACTCGCCTCCTCATAACGGCGGCGGGACCGGATACCGGAAACCCCAAGGACGCGCCGTGGCGCGTCCTTGGGGTCATTCTGAAGGAGAAGCAGCGTATCGTTTCACCGAATGGAGTTGTTACGTTCAAGGTTAGGGGCACTACGCGGCTTTATCGCGCAGAGCCCAATGCACCTACCCGGTTGTGGCATAGGGTGGTGCTAACGGATGGATACCTGCTGTTAATAGAGATTCCATTTCTTGAGGAGGGAACGGCCACTTTCGGTAAGAGTGTATGAGGCAGTTTCAATTAGCCAGTCTTCACTTGATTCTTCTTCCTGAGTTCCACTAAGCATTTCTCCGTATTTCAAAAATCGACGTTCAACTAGATGCACGACGAGAAACGGCATCGCGACAACATATGGTTTTCGATACGCCTGCTTCATTGCATTGAGTCCAACCTGAGTTAGCGATTTAACAATTAGTCGTCGCTTAATCTCCTTCAATTCCTTCGTCGTTGGACCTTTCCCATCATGATGGCACTTGTGGCAGTTATGACAGAGAACAATCTTGTTGTCGTAACTTTCGTCTTTTGGGGAAGACTGATCGATGTGATGTGTTGTCAGTGCACGCGTGTCGCGTGTTCCGCAGCATGCGCATGCACCGTCAGTTTCCATGAAGAGGAGCTCATCGGTCTTCGCCATAGAGGGGTAATCCCCCCGAATTTCACTGGACCTAAAAGTAGAACGGTTATGCAGCCATGGCCAGATGCTGCTTTGGGGTGAACCCGCCCAGAGCCATATTCGGGCGGTCGTGATTGTAGGACCACATCCATTGCGTGGCGAAGTC
>JAUXVI010000009.1 GCA_030680575.1 Hylemonella sp. | reverse complement strand
CGATGGCGGTCAGGCCCTGCTGGTTTTTCAGCAAGGGATCGGCGCCGGCGTCGACCAGCAGCTTGACGGCCTGCGGCGTGCCGTACATCGCGGCCATCATCAGCGGTGTCGATCCGTTCGGCGACTCGGCGTCGATGTAGGCATGGTTGTCCAGCAGCAAGCTCAGGATCGGTAAGCTGCCGCTGGTGGCCGCGTAATGCAGCGGCGCCCAGCCGGTCTTGTTGACGTGGGCGTCGCGTTCGACCAGGCTGGTCGCGGCCTCCAGATTGCCTTTGAGCGCAGCGATCATCAGCACGCTTTCACCCTGGGCGTTGAGCATGTTGACATTGGTTTTCGGCCACTCGGCCAGCACCTGGGCCACCTTGGGCGATGGCTCCTGTAGCGCCAGGTAAAGGCCGTTCTGGCCCTGGGGGTCTATGGTGTTGGGGTCGAAGCCGCGGCCCAGCAGTTGCCGGACTTGCGCCGCATCGTCACGTTTGATGGCCACAAAGAAGTCTTCGTAGGACCCGGCGAACGCCGAAACATATCCAGCAAAAACAATTAGATAGACAGCGTTTTTAATGTAATTTGTAAAGTAATTTTTCATCTCGTCACTCCTGAAAACAGATGCTCGAAATTGCGGCTGGTGGCCTCGGCAATGGTTTCCACCGGCACCAGCTTGAGCTCGGCCACCTGTTTGGCCACGTAGGGCACATAGGATGGATTGTTGGTTTTGCCGCGGTAGGGCATGGGCGCCAGATAAGGGCTGTCGGTTTCGATCAGTATGCGCTCCATCGGCACAAAAGCGGCCACCTCACGCAGGTCCTGGGCGCTCTTGAACGTCAGAATGCCGGAAAACGAGATGTAAAACCCCAGATCGAGCGCAGCCCGCGCCACCTGCGCGGTTTCGGTAAAACAATGGAACACGCCGCCGGCACTGCCGGATGAGCCGTCCTCGCCCTCCTCCTTCAAGATGGCCAGTGTGTCAGCCGACGCGCTACGGGTGTGAATCACCAAGGGTTTGGCCAGTTGCCGCGCGGCGCGGATATGGGTGCAAAAACGCTCGCGCTGCCAGGCCATGTCGGCCACGGTCCGCTCGCCCAGGCGGTAGTAATCGAGCCCAGTTTCCCCGATCCCGATCACACGCGGCAAGGCGCCGCGACTGAGCAGGTCGTCGAGCGACGGCTCGGTGACCCCTTCATTGTCAGGATGGACACCCACGGTCGACCAGAAGTTGTCGTATTGCAGGGCCAGCGCATGGACGTCCGCAAACTCCTCCAGGGTGGTGCAGATGCACAGGGCGCGCGTCACTTGCGCGTCCGTCATCGCCTGCCGGATCTGCGGCAGCTCAGCCCGCAATTCGGGAAAGGTCAGGTGGCAATGGGAGTCGGTAAACATGCAAAACAATCAAAGTGGGCTGCGCAGCGGTGCGGTCAGCCATCCAGCCCGAAGGCATCTTTCCGCACAGGCGGCGGGATTCAGAGCTTGGAGTTTAGGGCGCTTTGCGCCCGGCTCACAAGGTCTTCCAGCATCAGGCCGCTGTTGAAAGGGTGTTCGGCCCTGCGGCTGGCAAGCGCCAGTTCACGCGCCCAAGCGCTCAACGCAGCCAGAGAGCTGGCTGCAGGCAGTTCGGATACATCAAAAAACCTCGGGGCAGCGCCAACCTGGCGCGCCAGCAGGTCATGGCATAACTTGTGCAGTGCATCGATCGCCTGGGCTGGCGTCCAGTCCTTGAAAACGCCCACCTCGCCACGCGCCACAGCGCGCGGCAAGACGCTCCAGCTCTTGGGTTCGCGTATCGAGCCAGCAAAGCGCAGGGCGTCTTCAGGGCGGCCACCCGCAGCGCGCAGCAGGATCGGCGCATCCTGGTCTGCGATCCCTTGCGTCTGGAGCCACGTCAACGAGGCCTGTTCATCCGGCCAATGCATGGTGTGCCCCAGGCAGCGGCTGCGGATGGTCGGCAGCAGCATGTGCGCCGCCTCGCTGGCCAGCACAAAACGCACATCACCAGGTGGCTCCTCCAGGGTCTTGAGCAGGGCGTTGGCCGTCACGTTGTTCATGCGCTCGGCCGGGAACACCAGCACCGCCTTGCCGCGCCCGCGTGCGCTGGTGCGCTGGGCAAACTCGATCGCGTCGCGCATGGCCTCGATGCGGATCTCCTTGCTCGGCTTGCGTTCCTTCTTGTCGATGGCCTCCTGGGCCTTTTCACCCAAAGGCCAGCCCAACTCCAGCATCACGACTTCGGGCATCAGCACACACAGGTCGGCATGGGTGCGCACGTCGATGGCGTGACAGCTCGGACACTGGCCGCAGGCACCCTCCTCGCCCGGGTTTTCACACAGCCAGGCCCGGACCAAGGCCAGCGCCAGGCTGTACTGGCCCAGGCCCGACGGGCCTTGCAGCAGCCAGGCGTGGCCGCGCTGCGCCAGTAGTTGGTGGCTTTGTTCGGCAATCCAGGGCGCCAGCGCGCTCATGACAAACAGCCTTGGGCACGAGCGGCCGCCAGCACGTCTTGCCAGACGGCATCGATGTTCTGGTCGGCCTTGATGCGTGCAAAACGCTGCGGTGCGGCCGCCAGGCGCTGGGCATAACCTGCTGCCACGAGGCGGAAAAACTCGACCGGTTGCGCCTCGAACTTGTCTGGCACGCGGGCCGTGGCCAGGCGCTGGGCGGCGATGGCCGGGTCAAGGTCGAACCACAATGTCAGATCGGGTTCGCGCAACAGCGGCGTACCGGCCGGTGCCACGGTCTGGACCCAACACTCCAGTTGGGCCAGCACGGTCAGATCAAACCCACGGCCGCCACCCTGATAGGCAAAGGTGGCGTCGGTAAAACGGTCGCACAGCACCACCTCGCCGCGTGCCAGCGCCGGCTCGATGAGCTGCTGCAAATGGTCACGGCGGGCGGCAAACACCAGCAGGGCCTCGGTAATGGCGTCCATCGGATCGTTGAGCACGATGGACCGCAGCTTCTCGGCCAGCGGTGTGCCGCCGGGCTCACGCGTCAGCGTAACGCTGCGCCCCTGCTCACGAAAGGCCTGCGCCAAACCCTCGATATGGGTCGATTTGCCGGCGCCGTCGATGCCCTCAAAGCTGATAAAGACGCCGCCCTGGCCGCTGTTCATACCGGTGTTCATGCCTCTATTGTCCACGCTGGTACTTGTTGACCGCGCGGTTGTGCTCATCCAGCGAGGCACTGAAGTGGCTGGTGCCGTCGCCGCGCGCCACAAAGTAGAGCGCCTTGCTTTGTGCCGGCTGCACCGCGGCCAGCAGCGAGGCCTTGCCCGGCATGGCAATCGGCGTGGGCGGCAGGCCGGCACGGGTGTAGGTGTTCCAGGGGGTGTCGGCCAGCAAGTCGCGCCGGCGCAGGTTGCCGTCAAACTGCGTGCCAAGGCCGTAGATCACCGTGGGGTCGGTCTGCAACATCATGCCGATGCGCAAGCGGTTGTTGAACACCGAAGAGATCATGGCGCGGTCGCTCGGGCGTCCGGTCTCCTTTTCCACGATGCTGGCCAGGGTCAGGGCCTCGTCCGGGGTGCGCAAGGCCAGGTTCGGCGCACGCTGGCGCCAGGCCGCGTCAAGCTGCCGGTCCATGGCCCGAAGGGCACGCTGCAGCACGGCCAGATCGCTGCTGCCTTTGGCATAGGTGTAGGTGTCCGGGAAAAAGCGACCCTCCGGGTGCAGACCCGGCCGCGCCAGTTTTTGCATGATCAGATCGTCACTCAGCCCACGTGTTTCCTGCCGGAGATGCTCTGCTTTTGAGAGCGCTTCACGCACCTGGCGGAAGTTCCAGCCTTCCACCAGCGTGAGGGCGCGCAAGGCCTCTTCGCCGCGCACCAGCTTGCGCAGCAGGCTGCGCGGCGTTGTGCCGGCGTTGATTTCATAGCTGCCAGCACGGATCTCGCGTGCATGGCCGGAGAGGCGGAACCACCAGTACAGCAGCGTCGGGTCAACCTGCACGCCGGCATCGACCGCCGCCTGCGCGACGCCGCGCGCCGAGGTGCCGGGCTCGATGGCCAGATCGACCGGATCGGCGGCCAGCCCCAGTGGCTGGTTCAACCACCAGACAGCGCCGCCGGCCGCCCCAGCAACCGCAATAAGCAGACCTACAAACCAGATACGCACAGCCCTACTTCCTTCATGACATCGATGGACGATGATAATTCAGCCCATGAGCGATTCATTTCACGGTTCACTGCAAGGCGTTGCGCCTCTGGCCCACCTCGGCATCATCCGCGCCGAAGGTGAAGACGCCGCCAAATTCCTGCACGGTCAGCTGACGCAGGATTTCTCCCTGCTCGGCCTGTCCGAAGCCCGGCTGGCCGCTTTCTGCTCGGCCAAGGGCCGCATGCAGGCGAGCTTCATCGGCTTCAAGCGCAGCCACAGCGAGATCCTCCTGGTCTGCAGCCGCGACCTGCTGGCGCCCACGCTGAAACGCCTGTCGATGTTCGTCTTGCGTGCCAAGGTCAAGCTCAGCGATGCCAGCGCCGATTTCGCCCTCTATGGCTTGGCCGGAGATGCTATTAAAGATGTAGCGCCTGTCGCTCCATCAGCGTGGTCCAAGACCGATTCTGGCACCACAACGCTGGTTCGTCTGTACCCAGCCGATGGTGTGCCGCGCGCGCTGTGGGTCGCCCCGGCGGCGGAGGCGCCCCCTGCCGGCAACGTTCTGAGCCCGGACCTTTGGCTCTGGAGCGAGGTCCGCAGCGGCATCGCGACGGTGACAACCCCCATCATCGATGCCTTTGTGCCGCAGATGCTCAACTACGAATCGGTCGGCGGCGTCAACTTCAAGAAGGGCTGCTACCCGGGCCAGGAGATCGTGGCGCGCAGCCAGTTCCGCGGCACGCTCAAGCGCCGCGCCTACCTCGCGCATTGCGCCGAGCCGCTGCAAGCCGGTGATGAGGTGTTTGACTCCGCGGATGCCAGCCAGCCTTGCGGCACCGTGGCACAGGCCGCGGCGGCACCCGGCGGTGGCTTTGACGCCCTCATTTCATTGCAAATCAGTGCGGCGACCGGCTCGGGGCTGCGATTGGGGCAAGCCGATGGTCCCGCCCTCGAACTGTTGCCCCTGCCCTACCCGCTGCTGGAAGACATCTGAGCCGCCGTCGGGCTTACAGCCGGGCACGGTAGGCCGGCGGCACTTTCTGGCGCACGGCGTCTTTCTGGGCTTCCGCCACCGCCGCCACCGCTGCACGGTAGGCCTGCAAGGCACGGGCCTCGTCCGCCACCTCCGGCAAGGTGTAAATGTCGCCCATCTTGAGCCAGCCATCCCAGGCCAGCATGGGCCAGCGTTCGTTACGCAATTGAAGCGCCTGCAACGCCAGCGGCCAGTCCTTGGCCTGCATCCCTAACAGGTACGCTGTGTTCAACAGGTCAAAGTCATAGCTGCCCTCTTGCAGGTACTGCCGAATCAGCTGGATGGCCTGACCTTGTTGCCCCGTGTTGTTCAGTATGGCAACCTCCAGCGAATGCACCATGGGCGTATTGGGCCGTAGCAAACGGATCCGTTCCAGATAGACCGCGGCCTTGTCACTGTTTCCAGTCTGGAGGTAGCCACGTGCAATGTTGGCCAATATGCCTGACACATAAGGCCGCGAATCCACAACCGACTCCCAGATCCAGATGGCATTGGTCCAGTCACCCCAGACAGTGAGCTGGTCACCCACCAGCGGCGTGATCTTGCGGTAATGGGAATTGATGGCGATGCCTTCACGCGTCAACTGAAGTATCTGAGCCTTGACCGGCTCCCAGCGCGGGTGATTCGCCTCCCCTGACTGCGACACCGTTGCAGCCAGTTTGACCGCCATCACCAGCCGGCGTTCGCTGGCTGCCGCCTGCAGGGCGATATAGACCGCAAGTACCAGACAGGCCAGAACAAAAATCATCAACAGACGGGCCCGTCGCGGGCTCCAGGGCAAGGCGTGCGCCAACACGCTCCCGCGAATACCTAACCGCACATCGGAAGCGATCAGTATCGCCAGCGCCAGGGCGAACAGCGCGCCCGTGCTGGCCATACGCCAGGGGAAACCGGCACAACTCACCACCAGCAGCGCCAGCAAACAAGCCAGTGCCAGAGCCCTCAGTGGCGCCTCTTCCTGTCCTGCGTCGCTTTGATCGTTCCAGGTTCGCCAGGCAGTCAAGCTGAGGTAGGTGAGCAAGCCCAACAGGAAGCCCCATCCCGCCAGCCCATATTCGGCCAACAGTTGGAGAATTTCGTTGTGTGCGTAAAAATCAGTCTCCAGCAATTCGTCATTGACTTGATAGAGCGGCACCACCGCTTCCCACGCACCGGCTCCTACCCCAGTCACAGGATGGGCTTCGATCATGCGCGCCGTGGATTTCCACATGATCAGACGCACAGAGGCCGAGCCCTTGGTGTACGCGTCTTTCTCTACCAGAGAAGCTGCTCTGAAGAAACTGCGCTGCAACGCGGTGTGACCCAATTTTTCGGTTTCGATCTGTGGGTTGCCCGTGGGCAAGGAGCCTAGCCCCGCCACAGTGGCCAGCAACACCGCCAGGGCGAGCCACGCCTGGTGGCGTCGCCAGTGGGCCAATTCAAACTGTTGTCGATACATCCACACGATCGGGGGCAGCACCAACAGCAGAAACAGCAAGCCCAGCAGGGCCGATCGGGTCCCAGTCATGAGGATGGCGACCAGATTGAAAGCCAGGAAGAAGGCCCGCAGTGCAATCTCGCTGCTGTTGCGCGCCTGAACCAGCAGCCAGAGTGAAAACGGCAGAGTGCACACCACAAACTCGGCAAAGAAGTTGCGGTTGATGAAGGTCGAGGCTGGAGATGCGCCTTGGGGAAACAGTTGAAAGTCGAACCAGAACTGCAAGGCAGCCCACAACGCAGCCAGCACCGCGCCCCAATGGATGCCGCTGACCAGCATCGGCACGCGCTCCCGCGTCAGGCTGTTCATGCCAACCCACAGCAGCACGAAGAACACAAACCAGCGCACCGCCTCCACAGCCGCCAGGTAGGTGTGCGACCAGGCCATGCTGCCCAGGGCATACACCATCAACAGAAGCGGCAACCACAACACGCCATGCCACTGCAGGGGCTCGTTGCGCTGCCGGTTCTGCCACAACAGCAGCCAAGCGGCAGCCAGCGTGCCAAAGGCAACCATCATGGACTTCAGCGTGTCCTGCAGCATGTATTCATGCGGCACACCCACGGCCGGCGCCAAGAGCATCATGGCGGCCAAGAGCAAGACCACCCCGTCGCCGGGGCGTAACGACAGGGATTCAAGCAAGGCGCTTGTCCGTGACGCGGGGGGGCTGGCCGTGGTTTCGTGAATGGCTTCGCTCATGCCGACCGCCCAGCCAGGGCTTTGACCATCTCGATATGAGGAATGTCGGCCTCATCGAACGGGGCACCGCGCGACACAAACCCCTCGCCGGCGTAAAACCCTTCGGCACTGCGCTGGGCATGCAGCATCACTTCGCGGTCACCGCGCTGCTCAGCTGCCTGCAGCAGCGCGTGCAGGATGTCCCGTCCCAGTCCAGCACCGCGCTGCACCCGCTTGACCGCCATGCGGCCGATCCGGCCTACGCCGGGCGCATGCTGCAGCAAGCGGCCGGTGGCCAACGGCATGCCCAGGCGGTTGTAGGCCACGGCGTGCACGGCGCTCGCGTCGGCCTCATCCCACTCCATTTCCACCGGGATGCGCTGCTCCTGAAGAAAAACTTCGGTACGGACCTGGCGTGCTCCCTCCGCCAGCGCGTCCCAGGTGCCCACCCGGATGTCGACCACCGCCTCGCCGGCCTCAAAACCTCTCATGACGTCCCGCAGGGCCGGCGGCACCGGCTTGGCCGTCTGTGTTGCCGGATCGGCAAAGACATAAATCAACTCACCCGTGACCAGCAACTGATCGCCCAGAAAGATGCCGCCCGTGAACTGGATCGACGAGTTGCCGATGCGCGCGCATTTCAGGCCGATGTCGATCTGGTCGTCGTAGCGTGCCGATGCGTGGTATTCGACGCAGGCCTTCTTCACGTACAGGTCGCCCCCGAGTTGCCGCAAAGCTTCTTCGTACGGCAGCGCCAGGGCGCGCCAGTAGTCGGCCATCGCCGTATCGAAGTACATCAGGTAGTGCGCGTTGAAGACGATCTTCTGCATGTCCACCTCGGCCCAACGCACGCGCAGGCGGTGAAGGAAGCGGAAGTCGGCCCGATTCACAGTGTGCTGGGTCATGGTGTTTGAAAGGCGTTTTTCAAGGCACGTGCCGCATCGGCATGGGCTTGCAGGGCCTGCGGAATGGCGCGCCCCATCTTGATGAACTCGTGCACCACGCCACGGTAGATTTCCAGGTCGACCGGCACGCCGGCCAGCCGCAGCTTGTCGGCGTACATCACGCCCTCGTCCACCAGCGGGTCGCATTCGGCCAGACCGATCCAGGCCGGTGCCACGCCATCAACGTCCGGTGCGTTCAGCGGCGAGAAACGCCAGTCATCGCGGTCGGTCACCGAGTTGATGTAGTGGTTGAAGAAATAGGTGATGTGCGGTTCCTCCAGCACAAAACCTTTCTCAAAAGTCTTGTGCGAAGGCGTGTCCTGATGCGCGGCACAACCGGGGTAGAACAGCAGTTGCAAGACCAGCGGCAGGCCGGCTTCGCGTGCCAGGATGGCGCAGACTGCGGCCAGCGTGCCGCCAGCACTGTCACCGCCCACGGCCAAGCGGCTGGTATCCAGGCCCAGCGCGCCCCCCTGAGCCGCCAGCCACTGCAGGGCGTCCCAGGCGTCATGCACGGCGGTCGGGAACTTGTGCTCCGGCGCAAGGCGGTAATCCACCGAGACCACAGCGCATTGCGCCAGCTGGCTCAGGTGCCGGCACAGGCTGTCGTGTGTAGCCACGCTGCCCACGGTGAAGCCGCCACCATGGAAATAGACCAGCATCGGCAACGCATCGCGGCTGGGCGCATACAAGCGGGCCGGAATGGACTGGCCGTCACGCACCGGAATGGCCAGTTCCTCGACCCGTGCCAGCTTGTGCGGCGGAATGTCCAGTACCCCCGCGCCGGCGGCGTAGGTGGCGCGCGCCTGCTGGGCACTCAGGGCGTGCATCGGCACATGGGCTGCGCGCGCCATACGCTCCAGCACATGGTGCATGGCGGGCGTGAGCAGTGCGCGCGGGTTGCGTTGGTGACTCATGAAAGGCGGATAGCTTGCTAAAGTGGCTGGATAAAGATTTTTGATCGTACACCGAGGAGACACCGCGCCATGGCACTCATCTACTACATCACCCAGGTCCAGTTTGATTTCGGCGCCGTCAAGCTGCTCAAACAGGAGTGCGAGCGCGTCGGCATCAGCCGCCCGCTGATCGTGACCGACGCCGGCGTGCGTGCCGCCGGCCTGCTGCAAAAGGCGCTCGACGCCCTGCCCGGCATGAACGCCGCCGTATTCGACCAGACGCCGTCCAACCCGACCGAGGCCGCCGTGCGTGCGGCGGTCGAGGTCTACCAGGCCAACCGTTGCGACGGCCTGATTGCGCTGGGCGGTGGCAGCTCGATCGACTGCGCCAAGGGTGTGGCGATTGCCGCCACGCACGAAGGACCGCTCAAGACCTACGCCACCATCGAAGGCGGCTCACCGAAGATCAGCTCCCTAGTGGCACCGTTGATTGCCGTGCCGACCACGGCCGGCACTGGCAGCGAGGTGGCACGTGGCGCCATCCTGATCGTCGACGACGGCCGCAAGCTGGGCTTCCACTCCTGGCACCTGGTGCCCAAGACCGCCATTTGCGACCCCGAGCTGACGCTGGGCCTGCCCCCGAAGCTGACCGCCGCCACCGGCATGGACGCCATTGCCCACTGCATGGAAACCTTCATGGCGGCACCCTTCAACCCGCCGGCCGACGGCATTGCGCTGGACGGGCTGCAGCGCGCCTGGGCCCATATTGAACGCGCCACGAAAGATGGCAGCGACCGCGAGGCACGCCTGAATCTGATGAGCGCCTCCATGCAGGGCGCCATGGCGTTCCAGAAGGGGCTGGGCTGCGTGCATTCCCTGAGCCACAGCCTGGGTGGCGTCGATCCGCGCCTGCACCACGGCACGCTCAACGCCATGTTCCTGCCGGCGGTGATTGCCTTCAATGCCGGTGCCGAATCGGTGCAGAAGGAAAACCGCCTGCTGCGCATGGCGCAGGCCATGAATCTGGATTCCGCGGGTGACATTGGCGACGCGATCAAGGACATGAACGCCCGCCTCGGCCTTCCCAGCGGCTTGCGCGACATGGGTGTGACGGAGAGCCTGTTCGACAAGGTGATCACCGGTGCCCTGGCCGACCACTGCCACAAGACCAACCCGCGCCTAGCCAGCGAGGCCGACTACCGCGAGATGCTGCAGCAAGCCATGTGATCCGGGCCGTTCCCCGCCGTCGGCAGGGCATGGCTTACTTCAACAGGCAGTGCTTGGCGTAATCGGTCGCCTCGTTGAGCGTCCAGTCGCCCTTGGGTTTTTCCTGCATGTTGGTGCACCACTGTTTGCTGCCAACTTCGGGCGCGCAGGCGGCCAAGAGGGTGATGGCGATCAGACTTGTCAGCAGGTATTTCATGGTTGGCTCTACGTTCACATCACAAGGCCTGCACCTGGCCCAGGTCAGGCCTGGCCAGCCAGGCCTGGAACTCATCCGCCAGCTGGCGGCTCATCTGTACAGCGGTGCCCCAGGCCTTGACGCGGCCGGCCAGGTCGTTGCCGTAGTGCGTGAAGTCATTGCGGTCGGGTAGCTTGCCGTTGGGCAGGGTCTTGATCCATTCCGGGTCGGGTGCCAGCAGCACCATGGTATCCAGATGGTGCGTGGCACGGTGGCGCCATGTCAGGCCTTTGTCGAGCCAGCCTGGCACCACAGCCTGCTGGAAGTGCGGGTAAAGTACCAAGCCTTTTGAGGCGCCTGCCCTTTTATCATCTGCGCCAGATGCTTCCAAATTGATAGCATTCGGCGCTGCCGCGTAATTGAGATGCAGGTGGTAATCGGTGATGCCGCCATCCCAGTAGGCGCCGGGCGGGGCGCCGTCAATATGTTGCACCGCGCGCAACACGAAGGGAATGGAGCAACTGGCCTGCAAGGCCGGCATGAAGTTGGCTTCGCTCAAGGCGACCCGGCGCGTGCGGTAGTCGCCGGTGGCGAATGGCAACTCGGCGCCCGGCGTGGAAAACACCACACGCTCCAGCCAGGCCCCCATGGCCTTGCGGTGAACGGTGTTGGTGAGAAAGGCGCCGAGATAACCCAGCGGGGTGCGCAGACTGTGCTCGTGCCCCAGCAGATGACGACCCCGCGAGGTCAGCATGTGAAGACGGTAGCGCGGGTGGCTCAGTACCTCGGACACACGCCCGCCATAGAAGGCCTGCAGGTTTGCGCCGAAGCGCTCGCTGATGAGCTCAGCCGGCGGGCGTTTCTGCCCTGGCTGCAATTCGTAATGCTGCCGGATGTAATCGTGTTCCAGCCGCTCGAAGGCTGCCAGCGGGTCGTTCAGACAGGCGGTGGCCATGCGCCATGCGCCGATCGAGGCACCCACCAGATCAACAGCGTGTGTTGTCGGTGCCAGCCAGTCGCCAAAGATGAAACGGTCGAGCGCGCCCAGGATCAGTCCCTTGGGCCCCCCGGCTGCCGCGGGAATGGTGACCACATCGCGGGCCTGCAGGCCCCCCTGTTCCAGATGGCGCCGAGCCTGCGGGTCGGCATAGATGCGAAGCGCTTTCATGGGATCGATCGAAAAGGCGGATGGATTTCAGCCGCGCGTTGAGCTCAAGAATAGGCCGACCAGTCGAATGGGTCCTGCTGCAGCACCATGTCGATGTCCAGTCCCAGCACCTCGCCCACTTCACCCGGGAAGGTCACCGCCATGGCGCGTTCGCTGAGGTTGGCTTCGCGGGCCCGGGCGCGCCAGGTGGCCAGGTGGATGACGCCGGCCAGCGGTTCGTAGACATGGTTCTCGAACGGCGCGTACTGGTGCTCCAGCGCGTCGACAATCGGTTGCGGAAACTGCCGGCGCCGGGCATACGCGGCACCGACTTGGGCATAGCTGTAGCCGAACTGCTTGAACTCGGCCCGGGCGCGCTTGATATCCAGCGACGGCACTTCCTTGTTCAACGCCGCGATGTCGACCGGCATGCCGACATGCATCACCAGCTCGCCCACGGCATGAATCAGGCCGCAGGTGAAAGCGGCGCCCTGGTTCTGCCGCACCACGCCGGCCAGGGAGCGCGAGAGCTTGGCCACATTCAGGCTGTAGGCCCAGAACTGCTGCAGGTTGATGCCCGGCACCGCCTTGAGCGATGCCGCTGTGGCGGCTTCCGCCGCCATGGCCCGGATATGGGACAAGCCCAGAATGGCCAGGGCTTCCGGCACGCTGTTGACCTTGCCTGGAAGCTTGAAAAACGGCGTATTGGCCGCCTGCAACAGGCGTGTGGTGAGCGCCGGGTCGGTGCTGATGAGTTGGGACACCTTGCGCAGGTCGGGCTCCTCGCGGTCAAGCTCCCCCAGCAGCAAGGCAATGACTTTCGGAATGCTGGGCAGGACAATGGGCTGCGCCAACAGGGCGCTCAGCTCCATGACGATCTCCGGTGATTGTTCCTGACCATGGGCTGATTATGGCTTGCCCGACTGTCGGCGCCCTGACAGCCCTCAGCCCACCGCCAGCCTTCAGCGTTTGAGCTTGGCGAAGGCGGACGCCATGGCCGACTGCGGCGCCGGCTCGTTGGCGCGGCGCGGCTGCTGGCCGCGCCCTGCCCCTTCGAAACGGTTGTCACGCGGTCCATCGCGCCGCGCTGGTGCCGCATCGAGCTTCATGGTCAGGCTGATGCGCTTGCGCGCCACATCCACTTCCAGCACCTTGACCTTGACGATGTCGCCGGTCTTGACCACCTCGCGCGCGTCGGTGACGAACTTGTTGCTCAACTGGCTCACGTGCACCAGACCGTCCTGATGCACGCCCAGGTCGACAAAGGCGCCGAACTGGGCCACGTTGCTGACCGTGCCTTCGATCACCATGTCCTCACGAAGATCCTTGATGTCGTCCACGCCATCGTTGAAACGCGCCACCTTGAAGTCCGGACGCGGATCGCGCCCCGGCTTCTCCAGTTCGCCCAGGATGTCCTTGACGGTGATGACACCGAACTTTTCGTTGGCGAACAACTCGGGCTTGAGCGTCTTGAGCATCTCGGCGCGTCCCATCAATTCGGCCACCGGCTTGCCGGTCTTGGCCATGATCTGCTCCACCACCGGATAGGTTTCCGGGTGCACACCGGTCATGTCCAGCGGGTTGTCGCCATCGCGGATGCGCAGGAAGCCGGCGCTCTGCTCGAAAGTCTTGGCGCCCAGGCCGGTGACCTTGAGCAGGTCTTGCCGATTGTGGAAAGCGCCGTTCGCCTCGCGCCAACGCACTACTGCCTTGGCCACACCCCCTGACAGACCCGACACGCGCGACAGCAGCGGCACGCTGGCGGTGTTGAGGTCGACACCGACCGAGTTCACGCAGTCTTCCACCACGGCGTCCAGCGTGCGCGCCAGTTCGCTCTGGTTCACGTCGTGCTGGTACTGGCCGACACCGATGGATTTGGGATCGATCTTCACCAGCTCCGCCAGCGGGTCCTGCAGCCGGCGCGCGATGCTGGCTGCGCCACGCAGACTGACGTCCACGTCCGGCATCTCTTGAGAAGCGAATTCGCTGGCGGAATAGACCGAGGCGCCAGCCTCGCTGACCACCACCTTCTCGATCTGCTTGTCCACCTTGGCCGCCAGCTTGATCAGGTCCGCCGCCAACTTGTCGGTCTCCCGGCTGGCGGTGCCATTGCCGATGGCAATCAGGTTCACGCCATGCTTCTCGACCAGGCGCGCCAGGGTGTGCAGCGAACCTTCCCAGTCGCGCTTGGGCTCGTGCGGGTAGACCGTGGCGGTGTCGACCAATTTGCCGGTGGCATCGACCACGGCTACCTTGACGCCGGTGCGGATGCCGGGGTCCAGGCCCATCACGACACGCGGACCGGCGGGCGCGGCCAGAAGCAGGTCGCGCAGGTTGTCGGCGAAAACCTTGATGGCTACTTTCTCGGCGTCTTCACGCAGGCGGGCAAACAGGTCGCGTTCGGTGGACAGGCTGAGCTTGACGCGCCAGGTCCAGGCCACGCACTTGCGCAGCAGGTCGTCAGCCGGCCGGCCCTGGTGGCTCCAGCCCAGGTGCAGGGCAATCTTGCCCTCCGCCAGCGACGGCTTGCCTGGCTCGGGTTCTACGGGCAATACCAGCTTGGCATCCAGAATATCCTGCGCTCGGCCGCGGAACACCGCCAAGGCACGGTGCGAAGGCACGCGGCCGATCGGCTCGTCGTAATCGAAATAGTCGCGGAACTTGGCCACGTCCGCGTTGTTTTCATCCTTGCCATCCATCAGTCGGCTCTTGAACAGGCCTTCGCTCCACAGCCATTCGCGCAGACGCTGCACCAGTGCGGCATCTTCGGCCCAGTGCTCGGACAGGATGTCGCGCACACCGTCGAGCACCGCGGCCACGGTGGTGAAATCATCGCCGGCTTCGGTTTTCTGCGGTAACACGAAGGCCTGTGCTTCGGCCGTGGGGTCCAGCGTCGGATTGGCAAACAGCAGGTCAGCCAGCGGTTCGATGCCAGCTTCGCGGGCAATCTGCCCTTTAGTACGGCGCTTGGGCTTGAAGGGCAGATACAGGTCTTCCAGTTCCTGCTTGGTGGTGGCCGCATGCAGTGCGGCTTGCAATTCGGGGGTGAGCTTGCCTTGCTCTTCGATGCTCTTGAGGATGGCGTCGCGCCGTTCGGTCAGCTCGCGCAGATAACCCAGGCGGTATTCGAGTTCACGCAACTGGATGTCATCCAGCCCTTCGGTGGCTTCCTTGCGGTAACGGGCAATAAAGGGGACGGTGGCACCTCCGTCAAGCAAGGCCACGGCGGCCGCAACCTGTCTGTCCAGTACCCGGAGTTCCTGCGCGATTTGCGCGATGATTTTCTGCATGACTCTGCGAACCGCCGGTCAATGCCGGCCCTTCAAAACGAAACGAAGTTCGCGAGTGTGCCACAGAGCGGCGCGGCCGTTTTCAGGGCCGTCGCACCAGACAAAAAGTAAAAAACAGCAACCGACTATTGCCAGACACGCTCGTCATCTTGACGCCGTCCCGCCTGGCGCCTGTCCACACCACTCCAATGGTGCCGGCGGTCAGCGTTGGACGTATAGCTGCGCCGGTCGCCAGCCACGGCATGGAGTTGCAGTTCCAGAATCACATCCTGCTGGCAGCCTGTTCGTCCCCGGCCTCTCGGCGCAAATCGAAATGGAACAAAACCTTCCTCCTCCGCCGCGGCGTCCGTCGCACGGGTGCGGCGGCTTTCGCCCAGCTGTGATTGCCCATAGGACGCCACTGCTGCCATCCAGGCTTCGTCGGCACGCTGAATGATTTGCGCCAGAGCCGGCGCGCCCTGCTCCATGAAAAAAAGGTGGTAACCCGTGAAGTCGCCCTTCTGGGCAAGGGCATGGCGACTTCTGTCGTTCGGGTAGAGGCGCTCGCTCCAGGCCTTGAAATTCATGCCGGCCAGTGTCTTCGGAGAGCGGCTATGGTTCAGAAGCAGCGGCTTGGCAATGTTCTGGATAAACGCCTGATAGGCCTGGTCAAACCCTCGTTTCACGAGATCGTGCGCCAGGTCTGACCGGCCTGTGTCGGCGGACAACTGCTGGTAGGTCGCCAGCATGAGTGCGCACATGCCCAGGACGGTGGACGACTGCGTCTCTGGCCGCGGAAGGGAACGTGCATTGAACAAGACCTGCGCGGCATGACAGATCTGCGACATGAGTCGCTGTGCGTCCGGCCCCCGGTGGCGCTCCAGTTCAGTATTCAGATAACGAACATAACTGGCAGCCCAGGCATTGGCGGTTGAACTTCCGAACGACACCTTGGCCGCAGCAAGCGCAGGCAGTTCTTCAAGGGCAGACGCGCTCATAGGCAGTCCTCATAACAGCGGTGAACGCCCGAATGGGCAGTCACATTTGTTTACATATTTCAAATCACGTCTTACAGCCTGTCAAGGCTTTCCCCCTGCATCGGCTTCCAAAGCGGTAGAGATGCCGTCAGAAACCAAAGAATGGAACCATCTTGGTGCAAATGTAAGGAAAAGTAAGGGAAATTCTTACAAGCGATTCAGGGAAATTCTGACTTAAGTTTGTAGGACAAAAACCTACAGTGGCTGTGGATACATCCAGGAGGCAGGCCTTTGGCCTGTTGTGTTCAACCCTAGCCAAGACTGTCACATGAACTACCTTACCACCCACACCGCCCCGTCGTCGCATGCCATGCATGGTCAAACAAGCCATGCTGTTACAGATGCCATGGCATCTGGCTATCACACCGAGTATCTGCCATTCACCATCCGGCCAATACGCAATCAGGAAGACTTTCAAAAAGCACTGGACGTGCGGTACTCGGCTTATGCCCGCCACATGCCACTGTTTGCCGATGCGCTGCGAACGCCGGAAAGCGACGACATGGAGGACGACGTCATGATCCTTCTGGCGGAATCCAAACTCGACGGCTCACCACTGGGGACGGCACGCATTCAAAACAACCTGTTGCGCCCCCTGAATTTGGAACAGTCAGTGGATCTGCCGCATTGGCTGAAGGGCAAAAGACTCGCGGAAGCCCGTCGTCTGGCCGTAGCACCCGGCAGTGCCGGCCGTCTGGTCAAGATGGCCCTGATCAAGGCTTGCCTGCTTTACAGCATGGAGCATGAGCTGCAATGGTCCGTCCTGGCAGCCAGGCCGCCGCTGGACCGCTCTTATGAAAAGCTGTTGTTCCGCGACCTGCTGGACGGCGATACCTTCATTCCACTGCCACGCGACAACAACGTTGCCCATCGGGTCCTCGGCTTGGACATGGAGCAGCTTGAAAACACCTATACCCAAGCCCAGCACCCCTTGCTGGACTTCTTTTGCCATACGGCGCATCCAGATATCCGGGTCGGTATCGCGCAGAACGTGTCGCACGAACGGCGAAACGTGCCATCGAATTTCAGGGTCAAGGAACGCGCCATCCAGATCTGGCGCTGAGGTCGAACAGCGATTCACACCCCCCTGGCTGCGCAGGATACGCGTTATCCTATGAGCCCGACAGCCAGGGGCCGTTGCATGGCCAAGACCGTACCGCGCAGAGAGGAAACACTTTTTGAGTCGATTGATCCCGATACATCAGCGGCGCCCGGGTTTACTCGCCAACGCGCTGACATGGCTGCCAGACGCCCTCGCGTTTTATGCCATTCCTTTGGCAATCACCTTACTCTCGCTGGCTGCGCTGCTGTTATGGGATGACCTTTATGCCGCCCCGAACGACAAGCCGTTGGCGCTGCACGCACTGATTCAGTCAGAGGGCGACATAACGCCCCTGCAAGCCCTGCAGCAACTGCCGCAAACCCCCGCCACTCAATACTTCAATCCGCGACTGTCGGAGCGCCCCGTCTGGTTCAGCGTTGATCTGCCTGCATCTGCCCCGCCATCCAGCACGCTGGAGTTCCCCTCGCGCCATGTCGTGGATCTGTCTTGCTGGGACGGCAACACACAAGCGCTTCTCGGCGAGTCGAATCAAGTGACGCCAGGCGGCCGGCTGCAGCGGGTCAAGGCTGGTTTCGGTTTGACGCTCGGCGGTCTGGGACCAGTGATTGTTTGCCGAGCCTCATTCAGTGGACCGGCCCGCCTGAGTGCCCACCTGTGGTCGACCGAGCAACTGGACATTTCAAGCCGGGATTTCCATCGCAAATCAGGATTGCTCGATGGTGGCATGCTGGTCTTGGTGGTGTTCGTTGTCATGACTGCGTTGATCTATCGTCAACGCCTGTACATCCTCTTTGCCGCCTGGTTGATCGTGACCTTGCGCATCAGCGCCACCTCCGCCGGCTGGGATGAGCAATGGCTCAACCACGCCGTGCCGCATGAATGGCTTTCAACCGGACGATCCCTGACCCGCGCAGCCTGGGGACTCCTGACCATCACGCTTTTCAAAAGCCTGTTCCGGGAGCATCTTTCCGATTCTCGTATCCGCATGGCCGTCACCGCAGGACTGTGGCTGTGCATTGGCTTGTTTGTCGCCGCCATCACCCTGCCGCGCAGTACATTTCTGACGGCCATGTGGATCATCGGCGGCCTCTTGTTGCCGTTGATGCTGCTGGGCCTGCTGATCATCGTCTACAAAACCCGATCAAAGGCAGCGCTGCTGTATGGCGCCTCCCTGGCCGTCACCCTGCTTTCGAGCCTGTTCGAAATCGTGGCCGCAGCCTATAGCAGCAAAGGCATCGACAACTCGGCCAACAGTGTCGCAGTGGCATTGGCATCCAGTCTGCTGGCAGCGCTGGCCATCTCCGAGCAAATCCGTCAGGAACATCGCCAGCGCCTGGCAGCTCAGGCGGAGCTGCAGCACACCTTCGACGCCATGCCGATCGGGCTGTTCTCACTGGATCTGCAAGGCAACTTCATGAGCGCCAATCCCGCCATGCACAAGATGCTCGGCCGCTATGTGCTTCGGCGTGGGCGCAATGCCTGGGGGCAATACTTCAACAATGGCTCCTGGACGGCCCTGTACCAGATGCTCTGCCAGCAGCAGGAGGGGGAAATCGAGGTGCGCAGCCACGACAGCGCAGGCCAGGACAAATCCAGGCGCTATCTGGTGAAGGCCACACTGGTCAGCGGCAAGATCGAGGGCTCGCTGCAGGACGTGACCGAAAAAGCCCTGGCCGCCGACGAGTTGAACTTCCGGGCCAACAACGATTCACTGACCAAAGTGCTGAATCGCCGCGGCATCGAGGACGTATTCAACCAGACAGTGCATCAGCTGCAAGAGCACCATCCCCTGACCATGGCCTATCTGGACCTGGACCGTTTCAAGCTCATCAATGATCTGTATGGCCACAACACGGGTGACGAAATTCTCAGTCAAGTCTGCGAACGTGTGACACGAATGCTGTCCGGTGGCATGCGCATGGGGCGCGTTGGCGGTGATGAGTTCGTGATCCTGCTGCCCAACATCAAGATGCCCCTGGCCACCGTGATCTGCCGCGGCATCATCGACAGCATCGACAGCGATCCCTTCAAGGTTCGTGACAAGGCCTTCCATGTGCGTGGCTCCATCGGCCTGATCGAGATCGCTCCGGGGACGCACATGAAAGACGCCATCTCGACCGCCGACCACGCCTGTCGGGAAGCCAAGGGCGGGCAGCACAAGGGGCTGGTCGTCTATGAGCTCGACGCTCCGGCCTTCCTGGAACACCAGGCTGAAATCCGCTTGGTCGAACGCTTGTCTGGCAGCGATGCCATCGAAGGCCTGTTCGTCGAGATGCAGCCCATCATGTCGCTGACGCGGCCGTTTGACTCGCTGAATTTCGAGGTGCTGCTGCGCATGCGTGACCCGAACGGGAAACTGGTCCCGGTCAACCGCCTGATTGCGGCGGCCGAGCACAGCGGTCGCATGAGCATGATCGACCGTTGGGTGCTCTCCACCACCCTGGCCTGGCTCGACCAGCACCGCGCCCACCTGCAGAAAACAAAATTCGTGTGCATCAACCTCAGCGGTACGTCGCTCAATGACGAGGAGTTCATGCAGGAAGTGTTCGACATGCTGCGCCACAACAGCCATGTGGTCGATTTCCTCAGTATCGAGATCACTGAAAGCGTGGCCTTGCACGACCTGAGCAATACGCGTCGTTTCATCGACAAGGTGCGCGGCTTTGGTGCCCGGGTCGCACTCGACGACTTTGGCGCCGGCTACACCTCGTTCTCCTACCTCAAGGAGTTGCCAGCCGACCTGCTCAAGATCGATGGCAGTTTCATTGTGAACATGAACCAGCATCCCGCCAATGTCTCGATCGTGGAGGCCATCGTCAACCTGGCACGCAACCTCGGCATGAAGACCGTTGCCGAGTGGGCCGAAGATACCGCGACCGTCGAAACCCTGGCCGAGATCGGAGTGGACTATGTCCAGGGCTTCGTGGTGGCCCGCCCGCAGGCACCGCAGAAAGTGTTGGAGGCCAAGTCGGCTGCCAGTTTCATCCAGGATGAAAAACTTCAGCAACTGCTCCAGTTGATGGGCCAGCCTGGCGATCCACTGGCCCAGCTTGATCTGGTCCTGGAGAGCACCGAAGGCCCCTCCCGCAAGATGCATTGAGCGCAGGCCGAAGACGCGTCCCCACCCCGATCAGGTGGACCGCAAGGCGCGGCGCAACTCCGTCCCCAGCTCCGGCTTGTGCGCAAACGGGTCGGTCGGATTGCGCGCCTGCAGAACATCCTCCAGCCGCGTCTGCACTGAGCCAATCGCCTTGGGGTGGCTGTAGATATAGAACTGGTTGGCAGCGACGGCATCGAATACTTTTTGCGCCACCTCGGCTGCCGTCACCTTGCCGGAACTCACAGCCTTGTCACTCATGGCCTGACCGATGAGCTGGCTGCGCGTGGGTTTGGCGGCAGACAACTCGCCCGGGCGGTTGCGCTCGCTCTGGTGGATGCCGGTGGGCACGAAGTACGGGCAGAGCACAGAGGCGCTGACCTGCTCGGTCACCAGCGCCAGGTCCTGGTACAGGGTCTCGCTCAAGCTCACCACCGCGTGCTTGCTCACGTTGTAGACGCCCATATTGGGCGCATTGAGCAGACCGGCCATGCTGGCGGTGTTGACGATATGCCCCCGGTAGGACGGATCTTTTTGGGCCACTTCGAGCATCATGGGCGTGAACAGGCGCACGCCGTGGATCACGCCCCAGAGGTTGACGCCCAACACCCATTGCCAGTCCTGCACCGAGTTTTCCCATACCAGGCCACCGGCGCCGACACCGGCGTTGTTGAAGACGAAATGGGGCGCACCAAAACGCTCCTGCACCCGGCGTGCCAGATGCTCCATTTGCGACGCATCCGACACGTCGACCTGCAAGGCCAGCACTTCGGATCCGGCGGCCGTCAGTTCGGCTGCCGCCTTGTTCAGTGCATCCTGCTGCACATCCGCCAGCACCAGCTTCATGCCGCGTTGCGCGCCGATGCGGGCGCACTCCAGGCCGAAACCGGAGCCGGCACCGGTCAGCACTGCCACTTTGTTTTTGAAGTCTGTGATCATTCCTGTCTTCCTCGTTGTTATGCGGGCAAGGCCCGCTGCAAGATCGTGTCAAACGCCGTTCCCGCCCCCAGGCTGCCAAAGGTGTGGCCCCAGTTACCGGCCAGGCGCGAATCGCAGAAGGCGGCAAACACCTCGGCCGGCGCGCTTTGTGCCAGCAGCGCAGCCTGCACCGCCAGCGCCACGTCCTGTGCCAGCCGACGCGCTTCCATTTCGCTGGCCATGGCTTCCACCCGGTGCGGCAGGCTTTGCGCCAGCCGATCCAGCGCCGGGTGCATGCCCCGCGCCGGTGCCAGCTCCTGCTCCAGCGCGCTGGCAACATCGCCCTTGCGCAGGGCGCGCAGCAGGTCCAGTGCCATGATGTTGCCGGCGCCCTCCCAGATCGAGTTCACCGGCATCTCGCGGTAGATGCGCGCCATCACGCCCTCGCCGCCCTCCTCCACATAACCGTTGCCGCCCAGGCACTCCATCGCCTCCTGGGCAAAGTAGCTGCCGCGCTTGCAGATCCAGAACTTGGCGATCGGCGTCAGCAGGCGCGCCATGAGCTGCTCATGTGCTTCGTTTTGATGGTCAAATGCGCTTGCAAGCCTGATGGATAATGCGCAAGCTGCTTCACTTTCTATAGCAAGATCGGCCAGCACATTACGCATCAGATCGTGCTCGACCAGGCGCTTGCCGAAGGCCTGGCGCTGGCGTGTGTGGTGCAAGGCCAGGCTCAATGCCTGGCGCATCAGGCCGCTGGTGCCCAAGGCGCAGTCCAGCCGCGTCATGGTGCCCATCTCCAGAATCTGCGGCACGCCGCGCCCCTCCTCGCCCACCAGCCAGGCCGTGGCCTGCACGAACTCCACCTCGGAACTGGCATTGGCCTTGTTGCCCAACTTGTCCTTCAGGCGCTGGATGTACAGGGCATTGAGCGAGCCGTCCGGCAGCACGCGCGGCAAGAAGAAACAGCTCAGACCGGCCGGCGCCTGCGCCAGCACCAGAAAGGCGTCGCACATCGGCGCCGAGAAAAACCACTTGTGCCCGGTAAGCCGGTAGCGCTGGCCCCAGCCGTCGCTGCCGTCCGGCACGGCCTGCGTCGTGTTGGCACGCACGTCCGAGCCGCCTTGCTTTTCGGTCATGCCCATGCCCATGGTCACGCCCAGTTTCTGGCTGTACGGCTTGAGTACCGGGTCATAGGCGCGGCTGGTCAGGCGCGGCCCCCATTGCGCATACAGCGCCTCGTTGCGACGCAGCGCGGGCGTGGCCGCGTAGGTCATGGAGATCGGACACAAGATGGACGGCTCCAGCTCGGTGAACAGCACGAAACCCGCCGCGCGCGACACATGCGGAGAAACCGATTGGGCAGCCCAGGGCGAGCCATGCAAGCCAGCGTCGGTGGCGGCCGCCATCAACGCGTGGTAGCTCGGATGGAACTCCACCTGGTCGATGCGCCGGCCAAAGCGGTCATGGCTGCGCAGCTGCGGCGTGTGCACATTGGCCAGCCGCGCATGGCTCTGCATCTCCGCCGTTCCCAGCCCGGCGCCAAGCGCGTGCAGCGCCGCCGTGTCCAGCTGCGGGGCGTTGAACTTCAACGCATCCTTCAGCGGCGGGTTGGTCTCGAACAGGTTGTAGCCGACCAGTGGCGCCGGCTGGTTGAAGACCTCGTGCGTCGTAACACTCATGCCGATCTCCTGTCCACGGCCACCGCTGAACCGGCTTTGCCGGGCAGTTGGTGGCGCCCTCTGGAGGGGGTGACGCCGTAGGCGGCGCGGGGGTGGTTCAAAGTTTGACCAACTGCTTGCCGAAGTTCT
The DNA here is from genome assembly GCA_030680575.1 of Hylemonella sp. GTDB lineage: Bacteria > Pseudomonadota > Gammaproteobacteria > Burkholderiales > Burkholderiaceae_C > Hylemonella. The sequence continues at coordinate 54,088 of JAUXVI010000009.1, read as the reverse complement.
TGCCCTTGAGCAGGCCCAGGAACGCCTCCGGCGCCGCCTCGATGCCTTGGGCCACGGACTCGCGCGGCCGCAGCTTGCCGGTGCCGACCAGCGTGCCCAGCTCCTTGAGCGCCTCCGGCCAGACTTCCATGTGCTCGCTGACGATGAAGCCCTGGATCTTGAGCCGGTTGACCAGGATCAGCGCCGGGTTGGCCAGCGGCAGCGGCTGGCCGTCGTAGCCGGCGATCATGCCGCACACCGCAATACGGCCATGCGCGTTCATGCGCAGCAGCACAGCGTCGAGCACCATGCCGCCCACGTTCTCGAAGTAGCCGTCGATGCCGTTCGGGCAGGCCTGCTTGAGCGCTTTCGCCAGCGAGTACGCATCCTTGTGCTCCTTGTAGTCGATGCAGGCATCGAAGCCCAACTCGTTCACCACATAGTCGCACTTGTCCTTGCCGCCGGCAATACCGACCACGCGGCAACCGCGCGCCTTGGCCAGCGCGCCGTAGGCACTGCCCACCGCGCCGGCGGCGGCGCTCACCACCACGGTGTCGCCTGCCTTCGGGTCGATGATCTTCACCAGACCGTACCAGGCCGTCACGCCGGGCATGCCGACGGCACCGAGGTAATGGCTCAGCGGCACGTGGGTGGTATCGACCTTGCGCACGGCGCCGGGTTGCGTGGCGTCGACCACGCTGTATTCCTGCCAGCCGCCCATGCCGACCACCTGGTCGCCGGCACTGAACTTCGGATGACGGCTCTCGACCACCTCACCGACGGTACCGCCGATCATCACCTCACCCAGCGGCTGCGGCTGGGCGTAGCTCTTGCTTTCGTTCATGCGGCCGCGCATGTAGGGGTCCAGACTCAGATAGTGGTGGCGCACCAGCACCTGGCCGTCCTGCAGCGCAGGCGTCTCGGTGCTGACGAGCTTGAAGTTGCTGGTGCTGGCTTCGCCTTGCGGGCGGTTGTCGAGCAGGATTTGGCGATTGGTAGGCATGGTGTCTCTCTTGATGAATCAGTCGGTGGAAATGACGTTCAATGCGTTGCTGCCCTTGGGACCGGTGGGCAGGCGCTTGACGTACTTGAAGGTGCCGGTGGCATGGGCGCAGACCTTGCCCTCGGCGTCATAAATCGTGGCTTCGGTGAAGGCCAGAGTGGCGGTACGGTGAATCAGCCGCCCTTTGCCGGTGAGCTTGCCGCGCGCGGCCTGCATGAAGCTGGTCTTCATCTCGATGGTGACCACGCCCATGTCGGGCTGCACACTGCGCGCCGCCGTGGCCATGGTGACATCCATCAACGTCATGCTGGCGCCGCCGTGCGTGACGTCAAAGGAATTCAGGTGCTCGGGCTTGGGTTCGTAGTGCAGCTCGGACTGCCCGTCCTCAAAACGCTCCAGGGTGAAGCCCAGATGCTCGACGAAGGGAATACGGACGCCAAAGGGAATACTCATGTCAATCAATCTCGCGGGCAATAAGAAGGATGCTTGGCATGCAATAGCCAAACCGGGGAACGCCACGGAACCGGCTTTGCCGGGCCGTCGGCGTTGCCCCCTGGCGTAGCGACACGCAGTGCGCGCAGCCTGGGGGTGAGCCATCTCAGCCTCCAGTAACGCAGCTCACGCCACCGTCGACGGCCAGCCACTGGCCAGTGATGTGCTTGCCGGCATCCGAGGCAAACAGCACGCACAGGCCCTTGAGGTCCTCGTCATCGCCCAGGCGCTGCAGCGGCGCATGCTTCTTGAGTTCGTCCTCGCCCCAGGCTTCCAATGTGCCGGCCGTCATCTTGCTCGGGAAGAAGCCCGGACAGATGGCGTTGACGTTGATGCTGTACTTGCCCCACTCCGCCGCCAGCGCGCGGGTGAAGTTGATCACTGCGCCCTTGGAGGTGTTGTAGGCAATGGTCGTCATCTGCGGCGGGTTGCCACCCAGGCCGGCAATCGACGCCACGTTGATGATGCGACCCGACTTGCGGGCAATCATGCTCTTCTTGCCGATCACCTGGCTCAACAGGAAATAGCCGCGGATGTTGAGGTTCATCACCTTGTCCCAGGCTTCGATCGGATGGTCTTCCGCCGGCGCACCCCAGGCGGCACCGGCGTTGTTGACCAGGATGTCCACGTCGCCCATGCGCTGCATCGTCTCGTCGGCCAGGCGGTGGATGTCGGCCTCCTTGGCGCAGTCGGCAGCGATCCAGCGTGCATCAATGCCGGCGGCCTGGAGGTCGGCCACGGCCACCTCCAGTTCGTCGGCCTTGCGCGCACTCAGCATGATGCGGGCGCCGGCCTCGCCCAGAGCGTGGGCCATTTGCAGGCCCAGGCCACGTGAGCCGCCGGTGACCAGGGCGGTCTTGCCCTTGAGGTCAAAAAGTTGCTGAATGGTTCTTGTCATGTGTCTTCCTTGCAGTTGAATCCCTCTGTCTTGGCGAGGGTTGTGATCAGGGTCAGGCCTGTGTCGATTCCTTCAGCCGCGATCGCACGTAGATCAGCAGCACGCCAATGGCGACGAAGATGCCGCCCACGCTCTGGATGCCGGCGGCCTGCTCCGGTTCGGCGGCGGCCAAAAACAGGCCGAGCACGATGGCCAGCAGGCCACCGTAGATGCAGATCCATACCAGCCGTTGCACCCACATCAGCGTGGATTTCGATGCCATCAGAACGCCTCCTCTGGAAAATCGGCGCAGGTCAGGTCGCGCGCCTGCACCACATTAAGCCAGGCACCGATTTTCGGCAATTCGTAACGGAAGAAAAAGCGGGTGGCGAGCAGACGCCCCTGGTTGGCCATGTCTGACGCCGCGCCAAGTGCCGTCAACGCCACGTCCAGCCAGATCCAGGCCAGCACGGTGTGGCCGAAGGCTTGCATGTAGGGCACGGCATTGGCCAGCGCCTCGGTCGGCTGACCGGTGGACCACGCCGCACGCGTGGCCGCGCCCACCTGCTGCAGCGCCAGTTCCAACTGATCGGCAAACTCAAGCAGTTCCGGGTGCTTACGGGCCCGGTCGATGGTGGTGCCCATGCGGTCGGCCAGCAAGGCCAGGCCACTGCCGTTTTCCATCAGCACCTTGCGCCCCAGCAGGTCCAACGCCTGGATGCCGTGCGTGCCCTCGTGGATCATGTTCAGCCGGTTGTCGCGCCAGTACTGCTCGACCGGGAAGTCGCGCGTGTAGCCGTAGCCGCCATGGATCTGGATCGCCAGCGAGTTGGCCTCCAGGCACCACTCGCTGGGCCAGCTCTTGGCAATCGGCGTCAGCACTTCCAGCAGCAGCCGCGCTTCGTCGGCCGCCTGCACCGAGCCGGTGTGTTGCTCGTCCACCAGCCGGGCGCAATACAGGTCCAGCGCCAGCGCGCCTTCGCAGTAGGCCTTTTGCGCCAGCAGCATGCGTTTGACGTCGGCGTGCTCGATGATGCGGATCTGCCCCTGGGTCGCGTCCTTGCCGGCAGGTCCGATCGGCCGGCCCTGCGGCCGGTTTTTCGCGTAGTCGAGGCTCGCGTGGTAACCGGCCATGCCCAGCATGGTGGCCGCCATGCCAATGCCGATGCGCGCCTCATTCATCATGTGGAACATGCAGCGTAGGCCCTGGCCGGGCTCGCCGACCAGATAACCCACAGCGCCGGCACCGGCGCCATCCAGGCCCCCGCCGGCCGCGCCCCGCACCGGGTACTTGCCCTCGCCGAAATTCAGCAGCGTGTTGGTAGTGCCGCGCCAGCCACACTTGTGGTTCAGGCCGGCCAGCGCCACGTCGTTGCGCTCGCCCGTGAGATGGCCTTGCGCGTCCACCAGCTTCTTCGGCACGATGAAGAGCGAGATGCCGCGCGTGCCGGGAATCGTCTTGCCGTCCGGCCCGGGAATCTTGGCCAGCACCAGATGGATGATGTTCTCGGTCAACTCATGCTCGCCGGCCGAGATCCACATCTTGTTGCCCTTGAGCCGGAAGCGCGGCCCGAGCGGATCCTGATTCCAAGGAGTGGCGCCATCCGCGGCTACCGAAGGGCCCTCGTCAGGAATTGCGCGCGTGGCAATGTCGCTCAGAGACGAGCCGGCCTGCGGCTCGGAGAGGCACATGGTGCCGGAAAAGCGGCCGGCGAATTCGTTCTTCGCAAACACGTCCTTCTGCAAGGGCGTGCCGTGTGCCATCAGCAGGTTGGCGTTGCCGGCCGTCAACAGACCGGAGCCGATGCTGACCGAGGCCATGGCAAAAAAGGAGTTGGCCGCCGCCTCCACCGTGTAGGGCAGTTGCATACCGCCCATCTCGTAGTCTTGCGCCGCGCTCAGCATGCCGGACGCCGCATAGGCTTTCTGCGCCTCGTAGGTGGCCTGCGGCAGGATCACTTTCTCACCGTCAAAGCGTGGCTCTTCGGTATCCACGATGCGATTGAACGGTGCGTACTTTTCGCGTGCGATGCGCTCACAGGTTTCCAGCACGGCATCGAAGGTTTCGCGCGAATGATCTGCAAAACGGGTGCGCTGGCTCAGCGCTTCGGCATCAAGCCACTGGTAGAGAAGAAATTCGAGTGTCTGGCGATAACTCATGTCGTTATACCGATGGGGCTTGCGGCAATGCCGTGATCGTGCCTTGCGCCACGGCGCAGAGTTTCTCTGCCCCATCTTTCAGCACAAAGACGTCGCAACGGCACACGGCCTGGCTCTTGCCGTGGTGGACCGCGTGGGCGCGCGCAATCAGGCGCTCGCCCACGGCAGGTCGCACATAGTTGATCTTGAATTCGGAGGTCACCACCGGCACCCGCATGGCGGTCCCGCCGGCATAGGTCAGCGCGTTGTCGGCCGCATAACTGACCACGCCGCCATGCACAAAACCGTGCTGCTGGCGGATCGAGTCACTGACCGGCACGTGCAGTTCGCACTGGCCCGGCGAGAGCGCCTGCAACTCGGCGCCGATCAGCACGCTGAAAGGCTGCTGGGCCAGCACCTCGCGCCCCATCGCCAGGAAGGTTTCAGGCGAAACCGTTGGCGACCACGGGGCGTCCGGGCTGTTCATGGCAAGCTCAGAGCACCTCGAACACGCCGGCTGCGCCCATGCCGCCACCAATGCACATGGTGACCACGACGCGTTTGGCTTTACGGCGCTTGCCTTCGATGAGCGCATGACCGGTCAAGCGCTGGCCGCTCACGCCGTAGGGGTGACCCACGGCAATGGCGCCGCCATTGACGTTCAGGCGATCCGCCGGGATGCCCAGCTTGTCACGGCAGTACAGCACCTGCACGGCGAAGGCTTCGTTGAGCTCCCACAGGTCGATGTCACTGACCTTCAAGCCCAGCTTGGACAGCACTTTCGGAATGGCGAACACCGGGCCGATACCCATTTCATCGGGCTCACAACCGGCAACGGCAAAGCCGAGGAAACGGCCCAGCGGTTGGAGGCCGCGCTTGGAAGCCAGCTCTTCGCTCATCACCACGCAGGCGCCAGCACCATCCGAGAACTGGCTGGCATTGCCGGCCGTGATCAGGCCGCCGGGTAGCGCCGAGCGCAGGCCGCTGATGTTTTCCTTGGTCGTGCCCTCGCGCGTACCTTCATCCTTGGACACTGTCACTTCCTTGGTGATCAGGCCCAGTGTCTTGTCGGCAATGCCGGCGGTCACGGTGATGGGGGCGATCTCGGCATCAAAGTAGCCGGCAGCCTGGGCCGCGCAGGCCTTTTGCTGGCTGGCGGCGCCGTATTCGTCCATGGCGTCGCGGCTGATGTTGTAGCGCTTGGCCACCATCTCGGCGGTTTCCAGCATGGACCAGTAGATTTCGGGCTTGGTCTTGGCCAGCGACAGGTCGCGCAGCATGTGCATGTTCATCTCCTGCTGCACGCAGGAAATGCTTTCCACGCCACCGGCTACAAAAACATCGCCCTCGCCGGCGATGATGCGCTGGGCGGCCAGCGCAATGGTCTGCAGGCCGGAGGAGCAGAAACGATTGACCGTCATGCCGGAGACGGTGACCGGGCAGCCGGCCTTGAGTGCGATCTGGCGTGCGATGTTGGCGCCAGTCGCGCCCTCGGGGTTGGCACAGCCCATGAGCACGTCCTCGACCTCGGCGGCCTCAATGCCGGCGCGCGCAATGGCGTGTTGCACTGCATGGCCGCCCAGGGTGGCACCATGGGTCATGTTGAAGGCACCCTTCCAGCTCTTGGCCAGGGGGGTGCGTGCGGTGGAAACGATAACGGCGTTCGTCATTTCAAATTCTCCAGGTCTGCGGCTCAGCCGTTGAATGTCTTGCCTTCGGCCACGAGACGGGCCAAGAGCGGTGCGGGTTGCCAGAATTGGGCATCGTCCAGCGGATTTTTTGCAAAACGCTTCATGCTTTGCGCCACGTTGAACAGACCCACAGTGTCGGCGTACTGCATCGGGCCGCCGCGGTGGATCGGGAAGCCATAGCCGGTGAGGTAGACCATGTCGATGTCGCTGGCACGGGAGGCAATGCCTTCTTCCAGAATGTGGGCGGCTTCGTTAACCAGCGAGTACACCAGGCGCTGCACGATTTCTTCGTCGGAAATCTTGCGCGGGGTGATGCCCATGTCCTTGCGGTGCTTCTCGACCATGTCCACCACCAGCTGGCTGGGGATGGCGTCGCGCTTGCCCGCCTGGTAGTCGTACCAGCCGGCGCCAGTCTTCTGGCCAAAACGGCCCTGCTCGCACAGCAGATCGGCCGTCTTGCTGTATTTCATGCCCGGCTTCTCCTGGTAGCGGCGCTTGCGGATGGCCCAGCCAATGTCGTTGCCGGCCAGGTCGCCCATGCGGAACGGGCCCATGGCAAAACCGAACTTTTCGATGGCCTTGTCGACCTGGGCCGGGGTGCAGCCCTCCTCCAGCAGGAAACCGGCCTGGCGGCTGTACTGCTCGATCATTCGATTGCCGATGAAACCGTCGCAGACGCCGGAGACGACCGCCGTCTTCTTGATGGTCTTGGCCACCGACATGACCGTGGCCAGCACGTCCTTGGCGGTCTTGGCACCACGCACCACTTCCAACAGCTTCATCACATTGGCCGGGCTGAAGAAGTGCAGGCCGACCACGTCCTGCGGACGTTTCGTGAAAGAGGCAATCTTGTTGACGTCCAGCGTCGAGGTGTTGGAGGCCAGGATGGCACCGGGTTTCATCACTTCGTCAAGCTTCTTGAACACCGCTTCCTTGACACCCATTTCCTCGAACACTGCCTCGATCACGAGGTCGGCGTCCTTCAGGTCTTCATAGTTCAACGTGCTCGACAGCAGCGCCATGCGCTGTTCGTACTTGTCCTGCTTGAGCTTGCCCTTGCCGACCTGGGCTTCGTAGTTCTTGCGGATGGTGGCGATGCCGCGGTCCAGCGCCTCCTGCTTCATCTCCAGCATCTTCACCGGGATGCCGGCATTCAGGAAGTTCATGGTGATGCCGCCGCCCATGGTACCGGCGCCGATGACGGCGACCGACAAGATGGAGCGCTTGGGCGTGTCTTCCGGCACATCCGGAATCTTGGAGGCGGCACGTTCGGCTGCGAAGAGGTGGCGCAAGGCACGGCACTCGGGTGTCCACATCAGGTTGATGAAGATCTCGCGCTCGAACAGCATGCCGTCGTCGAACTTCTTCTTGGTGGCGGCTTCCACCGCGTCGACGCATTTGGCCGGTGCCGGGAAGTTCTTCGCCATGCCCTTGACCATGTTGCGTGCGAACTGGAAGTAGGCATCGCCTTGCGGGTGCTTGGCCGGCAGGTTACGCACCAGCGGCAGCGGACGGATGTCGGCCTTCTCGCGCGCCAAGGCCAGCGCCTCGTCCAGCAGGGTCTCGGCGGACTTCGCCATCTTGTCGAACAGCTTCTGGCCCGGCACCATGGCCAACATCTCGCTGGGCACGGGCTCGCCGCTGACGATCATGTTCAGCGCGGGCTCCACACCCAGCGCACGCGGCAGGCGCTGCGTGCCGCCGGCACCCGGAATCAGGCCCAGCTTGACTTCAGGCAGCGCGATCTTGCAGCCGGGAGCGGCAATGCGGTAGTGGCAGCCCAGTGGCAGCTCCAGGCCACCGCCCATGGCAATGGTGTGCATGGCAGCCACCACCGGCTTGTCGGAGTTCTCGATCGCCAGGATGACGCTCAGCAGATTGGGCTCCTGCAGGGCCTTCGGCGTGCCGAATTCCTTGATGTCGGCGCCACCGGAGAAAGCCTTGCCGGCGCCGGTGATGACGATGGCCTTGACCGCGGCATCGGCATTGGCACGCTCCAGGGCGTTGGTAATGCCTTGCCGGGTGGCGAGACCCAGGCCGTTGACGGGGGGATTGTTCAGCGTGATCACGGCCACATCGCCGTGTACTTGGTATTCAGCGCTCATGCTTGCGTTCCTCGGGTTTCTAAAAATAGAACGGTCGTTCGATTTTGGATTCTAAGAGCTTTGTGTTGCAGTGCAATGCACACTTGTCGCAGGAGGGACAAACCTGTCGAAACAGGTCAGACTTCCAGCCACTCCTTGCGCGTGTAGGTATCGTTGCGCAGGCTCTCGGGCGTGCCGTCGAACACGATACAGCCGTGCCCCATCACCAGGGCACGGTCGGAAATCGCCATCGCGATGGTGAGCTTCTGCTCGATCAGCAGCACCGAGATACCGCGCTCCTTGAGCTTCTTCAGGTACTCGCCGACCAGTTCCACGATCTTGGGCGCCAGGCCTTCGGTCGGCTCGTCGATGATGATCAGGTCAGGGTCACCCATCAACGTGCGGCACAGGGTCAGCATCTGCTGCTCGCCGCCCGAGAGGACGCCGGCTTCGGTGTGCTGGCGCTCCTTCAGGCGCGGGAACATGTCGTACATGTCGTCCAGGCTCCAACGGCCGTTTTGGCCCGCGCGTTTCTGCCCGAGCTGCAGGTTCTGCTGCACGGTCAACTTGGGGAAAATCTCGCGGTTCTCCGGCACGTAACCCAACCCCAGGTGCGCAATCTCGAAGGTCTTGCGACCCTGGATATCGCGCCCCTGCCACTGAATGCCGCCTTCGCAGTCCACCAGTCCCATGATGGCCTTGGCCGTGGTGGAACGCCCCGATCCGTTGCGTCCCAGCAGGGCCACGATCTCGCCGGCCTCGACCTCGAAACTCACGCCGTGCAGCACATGGCTCTTGCCATAGAAGGCGTGCAGATTGTCAACTTTCAGGATGCTCATCAATGTCCTCCGGCCTGGGCATCGGCCACGGCCGAGCCGAGATAGGCCTCTTGCACCTTGGCATTGGCGCGCACAGCCTCGGGCGTGTCGAAAGCGATCACCTCGCCGTAGACCACCACCGCAATCTTGTCGGCCAGGCCGAACACCACACCCATGTCATGCTCCACCGTCAGCAAGGTTTTACCTTCGGTCACTTCGCGGATCAGGTGGATGAAGCGCGCCGTTTCGCTCTTGCTCATGCCGGCGGTCGGCTCATCCAGCAGGATGACGCTGGCGCCACCGGCAATGGTGACGCCGATTTCCAGCGCCCGCTGCTCGGCGTACGTCAGGTTCACCGCCAGCACATCGCGCTTCTTGTCGAGCCGGATCATTTCCATCAACTGCTCGGTCCGCTCGTTCGCATCTTCCAGGTCGGCCAGGAACTTGAAGAAGGTGTAACGGTAGCCCAGGCTCCACAACACCGCGCAGCGCAGGTTCTCGAACACGCTGAGCTTGGGAAAAATGTTAGTGATCTGGAAGCTGCGCGACAAGCCCATGCGGTTGATCTCGTACGGCTTCTTGCCATCGATACGCTGGCCGTGCAGCAGCACTTCGCCGCTGGTGGCCCCGAAGCGGCCACTGATCAGATTGAACAGCGTGGACTTGCCGGCTCCGTTCGGGCCGATCACGGCCACCCGCTCGCCGGCCTGGACCGCCAGGTTGACGCCACGGATGATTTCGGTCTTGCCGAAGCTCTTGCGCAGGTCCTTCAGTTCAAGAGCGCAGGTTTGTGCTTCACTCACAGTGTCTCCCTCCGCTTGATTTCTTTTTCGATCTCTTCCTGAACCTCACCCCATTCCAGAATGAACTGGCGGCGGCACAGCTCGAACAGGCCCAGGCCGGTCAGCAAGACGAACACGGCTCCAAACCAGTGGTCCAGGCTGCTGGTGTCGAACTCGATGCCCACGAACTTCAGCATTGGCCCCATGGCGGCATTGAGTTGCAGGTGGTAGACCATCTCGATCATCACGGCCGCGCCCAGCAACACCACCAGCGCGGACACGCCAAGCGCCAGGTAGCTCACCCACAAGCGCCGCAGCAGACCAAAGGACGCCACGCGCAGGTTCATCATGATCAGGCTGGCAATGCCGCCTGGCGCGTACATCACCATGAAGAGAAAGATCAGGCCCAGATAGAGCAGCCAGGCCTTGGTGAACTCCGACAGCAGCACAAAGGCAATCACCATCAGGATGCCGCCCAGGATAGGACCAAAAAAGAAAGTCGCGCCGCCGAGGAAGGTGAACAGCAGATAGGCACCTGAGCGCCCCGTTCCGACCACCTCGGCCGTGACGATCTCGAACAGCAGGCTGCCCAGGCCGCCAGCAACGCCGGCAAAGAAGCCGGAGATGATGAAAGCCAAGTAACGCACACGCTGGGTGCTGTAGCCGATGAACTCGACGCGCTCCGGGTTGTCGCGCACGGCATTCAGGATGCGGCCCAGCGGCGTGCGCGTGAAGGCGAACATCAGCGCCACGCAGACAAAGGTGTAGACCGCGATCAGGTAATAGATCTGGGTTGCCGGCCCGTAGGTGATGCCAAAGAAGGACTGGCCGGCCACCCGGTTGCCAGACACACCGGCTTCGCCACCGAAGAACTCGGAGAACATCAGCGACATGGCAAACACCAGTTCGGCCATGCCCAGCGTGATCATGGCAAACGGTGTGCCGGACTTGCGTGTCGTGACATAACCGAACAGCACGGCAAAGGCCAGGCCGGCGAAGCCGCCGATGATGGGCAGCAGGCTCACAGGAATCGGCAAGGCGCCATTGCTCACCATGTTGAGGGCATGGATGGCCATGTAGGAGCCCAGGCCGGAATACACCGCATGGCCGAAACTCAGCATGCCGCCCTGCCCCAGCAGCATGTTGTAGGACAGGCAGGCAATGATGGCAATCCCCATCTGCGACAGCATGGTGACCGACAGGCTGCTGGTAAAGACCTTGGGCGCCAGCAGCAGGATCAGGGCAAACAGCCCCCAGACGATCCAGCGTCCGACGTTGTAGGGTTTGAATTCGTAATACTGCTTCACTTGGCGATTTCCATTGCACACTGTTTCAGCAAAGACGGTTGCATGACACGATGCAAACCAAGGGCTACCGCGGAACCGGCTTTGCCGGGCCGCTGGTAGCGCCCCCTTGAGGGGGTGGCGCCGAAGGCGCTACGGGGGTGTTTCATGTTCATTCCTCTCGCGTACCCAGCAAACCCTTGGGCCGGAAGATCAGAATCAGGACCAGGAACAGATAAGGCAGGATGGGGGCCACCTGTGACAAGGTGAGCTTGATGACCGAGTTGGCCTTGAGCGTTTCGCTGAGTTCGATGTTCAGCTGCTGCGCCAGTGTGATGAAGGAGTAGTCGAAGGCCACGGCAAAGGTCTGGATCACCCCGATCAGCACGGACGCCAGGAAAGCACCGGACAAGGAACCCAGCCCGCCCACCACCACCACCACGAAGATGACGGAGCCGACCGTACCGGCCATCGCGGGTTCGGTCACAAACGTGCTACCGCCGATCACGCCCCCCAACCCCGCCAGTGCCGCACCGGCACCGAACACCAGCATGAAAACACGGGGCACGTTGTGGCCCAATGCCTCGGCCATCTCCGGGTGCGTCAACGCGGCCTGGATCACCAGGCCGATGCGGCTGCGCGTCAGCAGCAGCCACAAGGCCACCAGCATGCACAAGGCCACCGTCATCATGAAGCCGCGCGTGGCAGGGAATGGCGAACAGACCACCCGGACCGCGGCATCAGCGGCCTGGCACATCTCAGCGGGTGCCGCCCCCCAGACCAGACTCAGTCCATGCAGGGAATGATGGATCAGTGTGAACATTGGCCCTTGCAGCAGCTCGGGCGGCCGGAATTCCAGCGCCGTACGGCCCCAGACCAGTTGCACCAGTTCCAGGATGATGTAGGACAAACCGAAAGTGATCAGCAGTTCCGGTACATGACCGAACTTGTGCACCTTGCGCAGGGCCAGACGCTCGAACACTGCGCCAAGCACCCCCACCACCAGCGGGGCAACCACCAGGCCGGGCCAGAAACCGACCAGGCTGGCCACCGAGTAACCGATGTAGGCACCCAGCATATAGAAGCTGGCATGCGCGAAATTGAGCACACCCATCATGCTGAAAATCAGCGTGAGCCCGGAACTGAGCATGAACAGCAGCAGCCCGTAGCTCAAACCGTTGAGCATGGAGATGATGAAAAACTCCATTTGGAAAAACCTTCTGTGTCTGCGGTACAGACGTCAATACATGTGCATCGGGATTGTCAGAGCCCTCCCGGGCGGGCAAAAACAAGGGCCCGACCGCCTTGCACCAATCGGGCCCTTACGCTTGTCCCTCCTGCGCAGACTCAGGGACGCTTCATCTGGCAGCTGGTCGGCGTGCTGGCAATGTAGGCCGGGAACTCCTTCACCAGGGCCAAGGTCATGCCAGTGTTCTCCGGGCTGTAGGGGAACTTCTTGTCAGCCTTCTGCCAGACCGTCAGGTACAGCGGCTGCTGCAACTGGTGGTCGGTCTTGCGCATCTCGACTTCGCCGTTGTAGCTGTTGAACTTCAGACCTTCAAGGGCCGCTGCGACCTTGACCGGATCGGTCGACTTGGCCTTGGCCATGGACTCTCCGAGCGCCTTGAGGATATGGATCACGGAGCCGGTGTAGAAGTCATCCTTGAACTTGGCCTTGTACTCGGCCTGCCACTTGCCCATGTCACCACCCATGTTGTAGTGGTTGTAGGACACCTGGTACACCCGACCGGCACCACCCGTGCCCAGCGCCGTCGGCGTACCGGACACACCGGTGTAATAGGTGTAGAACTTGCCCGCGTAACCGCCCTCATTGGCGGCCTTGACCAGCAGCGCCAGGTCGGAGCCCCAGTTGCCGGTGATCACGGTATCGGCGCCGGAGGCCTTGATCTTGGCGATGTAGGGCGCAAAATCGCGCACCTGGGCCAGCGGATGCAGGTCTTCACCGACGATTTGCACATCCGGGCGCTTGCGCGCCAGGTTTTCCTTAGCAAACTTGGCCACCTGATGCCCGTGCGAGTAGTTCTGGTTCAGCAGGTAGACCTTCTTGACGCTCTGGTCGTCTTTCATGAAGGTGGTCATGGCTTCCAGCTTCATCGACGTGTCGGCATCGAAACGGAAGTGCCAGTAGCTGCACTTGCTGTTGGTGAAATCGGGGTCCACGGCCGAGTGGTTCAGGTAGATCACTTCCTTGCCGGGGTTGCGCTCGTTGTGCTTGTTGACGGCATCGATCAGGGCGCCCGCCACGGAAGAGCCGTTGCCCTGGGTGATGTAACGCACCCCCTGGTCGATCGCCGCCTTGAGTTGATTCAGGCTTTCGGCCGGGCTGAGTTTGTTGTCCAGGGCGACGATCTCGAACTTCACGCCTGCCGGGTTGGCCGCGCCGCTGAACTTGTCGGCAAAGAACTGGAAGCTCTTGACCTGGTTGGCACCGACCGGCGCCATCAGACCAGAGAGCGGATCAATCCAGGCAATCTTGACGGTTTCGCCCTTCTGGGCAAAAGCGGCGCCTGTCAAGGCCAGGGCAGCCGAGGCTGCGACGATTTTCATGCTGAACTTCATCTAATGTCTCCTCGTTGTCAAAACAGGGTCAGCGTACAGGGATTCGTGCCGCAAGTCGCTAGGGATTGCCCTAGAACTATCGCGTTTGCGACTCACGGCCCGAATCCCGCCATCCTCAGGTATTGGGCAGCTTGTAGTCCTTGAGCACGTCGCGCAGCTTGGTCTTGAGCATCTTGCCGGTGGCGCCCAGGGGAATGGCGTCGACAAACACCACGTCATCCGGAATCTGCCACTTGGCGGTCTTGCCCTCGTAGAAGGCCAGCAGTTCTTCGCGCGTGACCTCGGCGCCAGGCTTTTTCACCACCACCACCACCGGGCGCTCGTCCCATTTCGGGTGCTTGACGCCGATGCAGGCCGCCATGGCCACGGCCGGGTGCGCCACCGCGATGTTCTCGACCTCGATCGAACTGATCCACTCGCCGCCGGACTTGATCACATCCTTGCTGCGGTCGGTGATCTGCATGTAGCCGTCGGCATCAATGGTGGCCACGTCGCCGGTGGGGAACCAGCCATGGCCCTGGGCATCCTTGATCAGCGGGTCGCCGCCCTCGCCCTTGAAATACTCGCCCAGGATCCACGGCCCGCGCACCAGCAGGTCGCCATAGGCCTTGCCGTCCCAGGGCAGCTCCTGGCCGTCGCCGTCGACGATCTTCATGTCGACGCCGAAAATGGCACGCCCCTGCTTGAGGCGGATCTTCATCTGCTCCTCTTCCGGCATCGTCAGATGCTTGTTCTTCAGCGTGCACAGCGTGCCCAGCGGGGACATCTCGGTCATGCCCCAGGCGTGCAGCACCTCCACGCCATAGTCTTCGCGGAAGGCGGCGATCATGGCCGGCGGGCAGGCCGAGCCGCCAATCACCGTGCGCTTCAAGGTAGAGAACTTCAGGTTGTTGGGCTTCATGTGGCCCAGCAACATCTGCCAGATGGTCGGCACGCCGGCGGCGTAGCTGACCCCCTCGGCCTCGACCAGTTCATAGATCGACTTGCCGTCCAGCGCCGGGCCCGGGAAGACCAGCTTGCAGCCGGTCAGCGCGGCGGAATACGGGATGCCCCAGGCGTTGACGTGGAACATCGGCACCACGGGCAGCACCGCATCGCGTGCGCTCATGCACATGACGTCGGGCAAGGCTGCGGCGTAGGCGTGCAGCAGAGTGGAACGGTGGCTGTAGAGCGCAGCTTTCGGGTTGCCCGTGGTGCCGCTGGTGTAGCACATGCTGGACGCCGTGTTCTCGTCGAATTCGGGCCAGTGGTAGCGATCGGACTGGGCGCCGATCCAGGCTTCGTAGCTCAACAGGTTCGGGATGCCGCTGTCGGCCGGCAGCTTGTCGGCATCGCACAGGGCCACCCAGTGCTTGACCGTGCCGCACTTGGCATGCACGGCCTGAATGAGGGGCAGGAAGGTCATGTCGAAGCACAGCACCTGGTCTTCGGCGTGGTTGGCAATCCAGGCAATCTGGTCGGGGTGCAGGCGCGGGTTGATGGTGTGCAGCACGCGGCCGGAGCCGCTGACGCCGAAATACAGCTCCAGATGGCGGTAGCCGTTCCAGGCCAGGGTGGCGACGCGGTCACTGAACTGCAGCTTCATCGCATCGAGGGCATTGGCCACCCGGCGCGCGCGCGCTGCGACGTCACGGTAGGTGTAGCGGTGGATATCGCCCTCGACCCGGCGCGACACGATTTCGGCATCGCCGTGGTGCCGTTCGGCAAACTCGATAAGGGAAGAAATCAGCAAGGGTTGGCTTTGCATCAGGCCCAGCATGGACACATCTCCTGGTTGTCAAACTCATCATTTTCATGTCGGGCATGGCTGGCAGGCGCATCCCTTGGCCGGAGTATCGCTCCGGCATCGATGCCAAACTATGGCATCAGCCCAGATTGCATGCAATCTCTGTCGCCCGGCTGACACCTTCTTGGTAGAAACCCTCAATCCTCACGCCAACTGCAGCACAATCGCCGCATGCTTTGCGATGCACGCCTCCTGGCCCGGCACTTCCTGGCCACCCAGCCCTGGTTCACCAGCCTCGACGCTGCCAGTCAGGCGCAATTGACGCAACAGGTCGAACTGCTCCAGGCCAACAAAGGGCAGACCGTGCTGTCAGCTGGTCAGCCGGTGCAAGGCTGGTACGCGGTGCTGCATGGCCTAGTCAAGTTGCAGACCGAAGCGGCCGACGGCCGACGCTCGGCCTTCATCGGCGTGCCCGATGGCGAATGGTTCGGCGAAGGCTCGGTACTCAAGGGCGAGCTGCGCCGTTATGCCGTGGTGGCCCTGCGCGACAGCTGGCTGATGTGCTTGCCGCGCGATCTCTTTACCGAGCTGCAACAGGGCAACCTGCGCTTCAACCAGTACCTGGTGCAGCACCTCAACATGCGGCTGGGCCAGGCCATGGCGCTGATCGAGGCCGGCCGCATTCGCGCCCCCGAGCACCGGGTGGCGCTCTACCTGAGCCGCCTGTTCTGGCGCAGCACGCGCCGCCTCTACCTGACGCAGGAAGAACTCGGCACCCTGGTCGGCCTGTCGCGCCAGACCGTCAACCGCGTGTTGCGCCAGCTTGCCGAGCGCGGCATTGTCTCCAGCGATCTCGGCCGCGTCGCCATCCTGGACGATGCGGCACTGGGCCGTTACCTCGAGGAAACCGCCTCGACCTAAGCCATGGCGGTGATAGCCCTTCGGGCGGCAGGCCTGCAGCCACTGCGGGACAATGCCGGCATGACTGTTGAGACTCCCGCCGCACCGCAGACGACCAGCGGCCTGCACTGGCGCAACCGCTTTGCTGACCTGGGACCGGATTTCCATACCCGGCTCATGCCCACGCCCCTGCCCGCCCCTTACTGGGTCGGGCGCAGCGACGCCGTGGCCGGCGAGCTGGGCTTGTCACACGACTGGCTCGACTCCGACGCCGCCCTGGTGGCCTTCACCGGCAATCAAGCTCTGGAAGGCAGCGCGCCTCTGGCCACGGTCTACAGCGGCCATCAGTTCGGCGTCTGGGCCGGCCAGCTCGGCGACGGCCGCGCCCTGCTGCTGGGCGAAACCGACGGTGGCCTGGAAGTGCAGCTGAAAGGGGCCGGGCGCACGCCCTACTCACGCATGGGCGACGGCCGTGCCGTGCTGCGTTCCAGCATCCGCGAGTTTCTGGCCAGCGAAGCCATGCACGCCCTGGGCATCCCGACCACGCGCGCCCTGTGCGTCACGGGTTCGGACGCCCCGATCCGCCGCGAAACCATCGAAACCGCTGCCGTGGTGACGCGGGTGGCGCCGAGCTTCATCCGCTTCGGCCATTTCGAGCATTTCGCTTACAGCGGCCAGCACGAGCAATTGCGCCAGTTGGCCGACTTCGTCATCGACAGCTTCTACCCGGACTGCCGCCACACGGACAAGTTTGCCGGCAACCCCTATGCCGCGCTGCTGGAAGCGGTGAGCGAGCGCACCGCCGCCATGCTGGCGCAGTGGCAGGCGGTGGGCTTCTGCCACGGCGTGATGAACACCGACAACATGAGCATCCTGGGCCTGACCATCGACTACGGCCCGTTCCAGTTTCTGGACGCCTTCGAACCGGCCCACATCTGCAACCACTCTGACACCCAGGGCCGCTACGCCTACAACCGCCAGCCCAACATCGCCTACTGGAACCTGTTCTGCCTGGGGCAGGCGCTGCTGCCGCTGATCGGCGAGCAGGAACTGGCGCTGGCAGCGCTGGAGTCCTACAAGACCGTGTTCCCGGCCGAGCTGGAAGCGCGCATGCGGGCCAAGCTGGGCCTGCTGCAGCCCCATCCGGAGGACCGCGCCCTGATTGACGGCATTCTCAAGCTGCTGGCGCAGGACCGGGTCGACTACACCATCTTCTGGCGCCGCCTGAGCCATTTCGCCGCCAATGGCAACACCACCCCGGTACGCGACCTGTTCCTTGATCGCACCGGTCTGGATGCCTGGTTGCTACAATATTCAGAGCGCCTGGCACAGGCGGATCAAGGGCCAAGTGCCGATTTGATGCTCAAAACCAACCCCAAGTTCGTGCTGCGCAACCACCTGGGCGAGCTGGCGATCCGGCAGGCGCGGGAGAAAGACTTTGCCGGTCTCGCCAGCCTGCAGGCCTTGCTGGAAAATCCTTTCGACGAACACCCGGGCTTCGAAGCCCAGGCGTCTTTCCCGCCCGACTGGGCCTCAACGATTGAAATCAGCTGTTCATCATGAGCCATCCTGTCCAGAAAACCGAAGCCGAATGGAAAGCCCTGTTGGCCAAGAAAGGCGCAGAACCCGCCGCCTTTGAAGTCACGCGCCACGCCGCCACCGAGCGCCCCTTCACCGGCCGCTACGAAGACCACTGGCAGCCGGGCCAGTACCACTGCGTCTGCTGCGGTGCCAAGCTGTTCGATTCGACCACCAAGTTCGACGCCGGCTGCGGCTGGCCCAGCTTCTGGCAGGCTGCCCTGCCCGGCGCGATTGAGGAACGGCGCGACGTCAGCCACGGCATGGTCCGCGTTGAAACCTTGTGTGCCCAGTGCGGCGCCCACCTGGGTCATGTGTTCGAGGACGGCCCGGCGCCCACCGGCCTGCGCTACTGCATGAATTCCGCCTCACTTGAATTCAAGCCCTGAAAATTGAACACCCCCAGGCTGCGCGCACTGCGTGTCGCTCCTCCTCCCCCCTTGCAGGGGGCAACGCCAGTGGCCCGGCGAAGCCGGTTCCACGGCGTTTCCCGCTGGGACACTTCATACGCCGTTGCCTGTGTGAACGCCTGATAATCACTGCATGAAAATTCTGATCGACTTTTTCCCCATCCTGCTGTTCTTCGGGGCCTACAAGTTCTACGACATCTACATGGCCACCGGCGTGCTGATGGTGGCCACCGTGCTGCAAATGGCGCTGATCTATGCCATCGACCGCAAGCTGCAGGCCATGCACAAGATCACGCTGGCGCTGATCCTGGTCTTTGGCGCCATGACCCTGCTGCTGCATGACGAGCGCTTCATCATGTGGAAACCCACCGTGCTGTACGCTGCCATGGCGATTGCGCTGGCTGTCGCCTTGTGGGGCATGAAGAAGAATTTCCTGAAAATTCTGCTCGGCAGCCAGCTGGAATTGCCGGATGGCGTCTGGATGCGGCTGAACCAGGCCTGGATCCTCTACTGCGTTTTCATGGCGGCACTGAATGGTTATGTGGCGTCGTTCTACAGCACCGAAGACTGGGTCAATTTCAAGCTCTGGGGTTATGCCTTCCCGCTGGTTTTCATCGTGGCCCAGGGGTTCTACATCGCGCGCCATCTGCACGGCGGCAAGAGTGACCAAGCATGAGCAGCGACGTCTCCCCGCTCGCTGCACAGATGGCACAGCGCCTGCAAACCACCCTGCAGCCCACCACACTGGACGTGATCGATGAAAGCGGCGCGCACGCAGGGCATGCCGGCGCCAATGGCACCGGTTTTGGCACCCATTTCCGGGTGCGCATCGCCTCGCCGCTGTTCGACGGCAAGACGCGCGTGGCCCGCCACCGCCTTGTGTATGATGCGCTGCAGGATTTCATCGCCCAAGGCGTGCATGCGATTGCCATTGAGACCCTGTGAACGCATGTGAGCATCCGGCCCACCCCCTTGTTTTTTGTTTCCGTTCCTTTCCGTACCTAGTAGGACCCATGATGAAGAAGCAGATTTTTTCGGCCCTCGCCGCCGCGACCCTGTTGAGCGCCCTGGCCGTTCCGGCCTCGGCCCAGAATGTCGCCATCGTCAACGGCAAGCCCGTGCCGACGTCGCGCGTTGATGCGCTGGCCCAGCAGCTGGCGCGTGCCGGCCGCCCGGTGTCGCCTGAGATGATGGGCCAGATCAAGGACGAAGTCATTGCCCGCGAACTGTTCGTGCAGGAAGCGCAAAAACTCGGCCTGGATGCCAGCGAAGACTTCAAGGCCCAGATGGAACTGACACGTCAGGCCATCCTGATCCGTGAGCTGTTCGCCACCTTCCAGAAGAACAATCCCGTCACGGACGCTGAGATCCAGGCCGAGTACGACAAGTTCGCCGCCGCCAACAGCGGCAAGGAATACCGCGCCCGCCACATCCTGGTGGAGAAGGAAGACCAGGCCAAGGCCATCATCGCGTCCCTCAAGAAGGGTGCCAAGTTCGAAGACATCGCCAAGAAGCAGTCCAAGGACCCGGGCTCCGGCGCCAACGGTGGCGACCTGGACTGGGCCAGCGCCGGCAGCTATGTGAAGGAATTTTCCGACGCCATGGTCAAGCTCGGCAAGGGCAAGACCACCGAGACCCCGGTCAAGAGCCAGTTCGGTTACCACGTGATCCGCCTGGACGACGTGCGCGATGCCCAACTGCCCAAGCTGGACGACGTCAAGCAACAGATCGCCCAGCAACTGGGTCAGCAAAAGCTGCTGAAGTACCAGGAAGATCTGCGCGCCAAGGCCAAGATCGAATAAGGCCCTGTCGACATCACGGAATCAACGCGGCCCTGGCCGCGTTTTTTCTTGGTGGCTGGCAAGATGCGGGAAGCTGCTCTTGACGCTGGCGTCGCGCCTGGGTTCAATCGACGGCCATGACCCTATAAGGAGACCTCCATGCCAACCAGCTTCCCCACCCTCATCAAGGCCCTCTTCAAGGGCGCCCTGGCCGCCTCCGTGCTGCTCGGCGCGCTCGGCGCCGCTGCGCAGAACGGCAAGACCGAAGTGCTCTGGCTCGGCCAGGCCGCCGTGCGCATCACCACGCCCGGCGGCAAGGTCATCGTGGTCGATCCCTGGCTGCGCACCAACCCCAAGACCCCTGCCAACTTCAAAAGTCTGGAAGCGCTGGGCAAGGTGGACCTGGTGCTGGTCACCCACGCCCACTTCGACCACTTTGCCGATGCTCCGGACCTGGCCAAGATGCACAAGATTCCGATGTACGGCCCGGCCGGCATGAACCAGACCGTGGCCACGCTGGGTATCCTGCCGGTTGAGCAGGCGCCGCGCTTCGGCAAGGGCGGCACCATCGAGCCCTTCGGACCCAAAAGCGTGAAGATCACCGCCACCCACGCCGAACATTCTTCGGAGCTGGCCTGGAAGAACCCGGCCACCAACAAGGACGAGGTGCACGTGGGCGGCGAACCGGTGGGTTTCATCATCGAGCTGGAGAACGGCTTCAAGATCTACCATATGGGCGACACCGGCCTGTTCGGCGACATGAAGTTCATCGGCGAGTACTACAAGCCCGACCTGCTGCTGATCCCGATCGGCGGCCACTTCGTCATGAGCCCGGCCGACGCCGCCTATGCGGTGAAGAACTACCTGAAGCCAAAATTCGCCCTGCCCATCCACTATGGCACCATCCCTCAACTCAAGGGCACCACTGCCGAGTTCTCGGCCGCGCTCGGCTCGGAGTCCGGCAAGATGCTGGTGGTCAATCCGGGCGAGAAGGTCGACTTCTGAGCCCATCCGCCCCGTTGGACGCACAGCGGCGCCCAAGGGCGCCGCTTTTGCCTGGTCTGCGCAAAACGGGCCGGGCTGGGATAATCAGAGGCTATGTCCATGCCCGAACACCAGCTCGAACTTCTGTCGCCGGCGCGCAGTGCCGATATCGGCATTGAGGCCATCAACCATGGCGCGGATGCCATCTACATCGGTGGCCCGTCTTTTGGCGCACGCACCAGCGCCGACAATTCGGTGCAGGACATTGCACGGCTGGTACAGCACGCGCACCGTTTCAACAGCCGCATCTTCGTCACCCTCAACACCATCCTGCGCGACGATGAACTGGAACCAGCGCGCAAGCTGGCCTGGCAGCTCTTTGATGCCGGGGTCGACGCCCTGATCATCCAGGACATGGGCCTGCTGGAAATCGACCTGCCGCCGATCCAACTGCACGCCAGCACCCAGACCGACATCCGTACGCCCGAGAAGGCGCGTTTCCTGCAGGACGCCGGCCTGTCCCAGATCGTGTTGGCACGTGAGCTGACGCTGGAACAGATCCAGGCCATCCGCGCCCAGACACAGTGCACGCTGGAGTTCTTCATCCATGGCGCACTGTGCGTGGCCTACAGCGGCCAGTGCTACATCAGCCATGCCCACACCGGGCGCAGCGCCAACCGCGGCGACTGCTCGCAGGCCTGCCGCCTGCCCTACCAGGTGATGGACAGCCAGGGCCGCTTCGTGGCGCACGACAAGCATGTGCTGTCCATGAAGGACAACAACCAGAGCGCCAACCTGGCGGTGCTGGTGGATGCCGGCATCCGCAGCTTCAAGATCGAGGGCCGCTACAAGGATCTGGCTTATGTGAAGAACATCACGGCCCACTACCGCAAGCTGTTCGATGAACTACTGGAGCAGCGCCCCGAATTGGCCCGCGCCTCCAGCGGCCACACCACCTTCAGCTTCACCCCAGACCCGGACCAGAACTTCAACCGCGAGTTCACCGACTATTTCGTGCAGGGCCGTCAACAGGACATCGGTGCCTTCGATACCCCCAAGAACCCGGGCCGTCATCTTGGCTACGTCACCCAGGTCGGTCCGGACTGGGTGGAGCTGACCACCACCGAGCCCGGCACCGTGTTGCACAACGGCGATGGCCTGTGTTACTACGACCTGCAGAAAGAATTGGTCGGCATGGCGATCAATCGCGCCGAGCCAGCCAGTGCGCTGGCGGTGGACCAGTGGCGCGTCTACCCGAAAGACCCGATGGCCGGGTTCAAGGATTTGCGCCGTGGCACCGAGCTCAACCGCAACCGCGACATGAACTGGGTGCGCATGCTGGAGAAGAAGTCCAGCGACCGCCGCATTGGCATCTGGGTCAGACTGGACGAAACCGCTGAGGGTTTTGCCCTGCAGCTGACCGACGAGGACGGCCACACCGGCAACGCCAGCGTCGCTGCCGCCAAGGCGCCGGCTAAGAATGCGGCCCAGGCCGAACACACCTTGCGTGAACAGCTGGGCCGCTTTGGAGCGACCCTGTTCGAGCCGATCGACATGAGCTTGAACCTGAGCCAGCCCTGGTTCATCCCGGCCTCGACGCTCAATGCCTTGCGCCGCGATGCGGTGCAAGCGCTGGAAGCGACCCGGGCCGTCGCCTACCAGCGCCCACCGCGCGCCAAACCGGTGGAGCCACCGGTGCCCTACCCGGAAGACACCCTCACCTACCTGGCCAATGTGTACAACGAAAAAGCACGAGATTTCTACGCCAAGCACGGTGTGAAGGTGATTGCCGCCGCCTACGAGAGCCAGGAAGAGGAAGGCGACGTCAGCCTGATGATCACCAAGCACTGCGTGCGCTTTTCCTTGAGCCTGTGCCCCAAGCAGGCCAAGGGCGTGACCGGCGTGCAAGGCACGGTGCGCGCCGAGCCGCTGACACTGATCAATGGCAAGGAAAAGTTGACGCTGCGCTTCGACTGCAAACCGTGCGAGATGCACGTGGTCGGCAAGATCAAGAAGTCGGTGCTGAACCAGGCCGCCCGCGAAGCGCAGGCTGCACCCTTGAAGTTTTACCGCACGCGCCCCGGCAGGCCCGTTCCGCGTACCGAGACGACAACCTCATGAGATTGCTGCGCGTCATCGCCTTGCGCTCGCTGCTGCCGGGCCTGTTGCTGGCCGCTTTGCCGGCATCCGCCAGCACGCCGCTCGACGGCCAGCTGTTGGGCAGCAGTGAGACAGAGTTGCAGTCCCGCTTCGAGTCGCTGGTTCGGATGCGAAAACCCGTGCCGGGCCCGAACGGCTTGCGCGGTTCATGGGCGCTGGCCGATACCCGCATCTCGGGCTTGCCGTTCCAGACCACCTTCTACGTCAAGGACCAACGCATCTCCCGCATCGAGCAGCGATGGACGTCCACCCCAGACCGTTGCAGCGATGCGTCGGTCTATGCCGCCGTGGTGGCCGACATCGGCGCGAAATACGGCAGTGGCCTCAGCGCGCAGGATGGTGGGGATGGTGATGTCACGCGCCAATCCGTGGTCTGGCAGTCGGAGGCGTTCGATACCCTGGCTTACGAGTCGCAGTCGGCGACGGAGTGCAGCATCATGGTGATCTACAAGCCGCACCTGATCCAGGATGCCTCGGAGTTGTGAGTGCTGTCGATCAGACCATGCCAGCATCAACAACGACGCAGTTTCGCCCTTCGGCCTTGGCCTGGTAGAGCGCCCGATCCGCACGCTGCAGAACAGCGTCCGGATGCCCGTCGGCCGGGAGAAGCGCTGCAATGCCGATGCTGACCGTCAACACCACTGACTTGCCATCCATGTCCAGTGTCGATTCAGCCAGCTTCGCACGCAGCCGTTCGGCGATGCGCTGGGCGTCCTCCAGGCTGGCGCCCGGCAACAGGATGGCAAACTCCTCGCCGCCCAGGCGGCCGCAGCTGTCGATCGAGCGCAGCTGAGCACGCATCAAGCCCGCAAAATGCTGCAGCGCCACGTCGCCGCCGGCGTGCCCATAGGTGTCGTTGATCTGCTTGAAGTGATCGATGTCGAGCATGAGCACACAGGCGCTCCGGGTCATCTGACGCTGCACACGCTGTAACTCTTCGGCCAGCCGGGCCATGAACTGGCGTCGATTGGGCAGACCCGTCAGGGCATCCATATGGGCCAGCGCCTTCAGCTCCGCTTCCAGCCGCTTGCGCTCGGTGATGTCGATGCGGTTGCTGACGATGTAGCCGCTGGGCGTCCGATGTTCGATCACCAGCACCCAGCGCCCATCGCTCAGTTCCTGCTCCAGGGGCTGGCCATCCGCTTGTTCATGGATCCGGACGCGTTCAGCCACCCAGGCGTCAACCCGATCCTTCGCCTTGACATACAGCCCCCGCTCTGCCGAAAGCCGCGCCAGTTCTCTGAAGGTGGCGCCCTGGTGGACCGTGTCACGGCATTCGCCAAGCATGTCCCGATAGGCCTTGTTGTAAATGACCAGCTTGCCTTTCGCATCGAAAATCGTGAAGCCCAAGGAAATGTTGTCCACGGCTTCATTCATCAGCCGGTGCATGGTTTCGACCTCTTGTTGCGCCGCCATCCGCAGATGCTCCTCCCGGCGCATCCGAAGCAGGAGCCCGCCCAGCACCAACAGCATGATGGTGCCGGCACCAGCCGTATAGAGCACATTGGTGTCCCAGGCACGCAAGGCACTGTGCTGCGCAATCCCGACGACGATGTAGAAGGGAAACTGCTCCAACTTGCGAAACGCGTAGATGCGGTATTCGCCATCCGTCACAGCCTTGAAACGCTCACGCCCCTCGGTCTCGCCCGCATCGATGCGCGCCTGGATCGGGTTGCGTACCGGCGTGTTGATGTCCGATCCACGCATGGGGTAGCGAATCACCAGATGGTGGTTATCGCTGCGCCGGATGAACACAACGCTCCCCTTGTCCAGCCGCAGCGACTTGAAAATCTGTTCGATATTGGCCAGATTGAGCGTGCCCGTCAGTACCGCTTTCAGCTTGCCGGATGCGTCACGCACCGCCAGGTAGACCGCTACCGTCTGCAAACCGGATACCGAGCCACGGATGGCATCGGAATAGGCAATGCTGACGGTAGGATCGTTCTTCAGCAGTTGGAAACCGGGCCGGTGCGCGATGCTGACACGCTTTTGCATCATGGCCGGTGGCACTGAGCCGTAGAGGCTGTTTCCCTCGGCATCCCAGACATAAAAACTCCCCAGCTCCGGGAAATTCTCTGTCAACGGCATCAGAATCTTCGACACCCGTTCGCGGTAAGCCTCCACCGCGTTGGTCTGCAGCGCCTGGTCGGGAAGTTGGCCCGCAATATTGGCAAGGCTGCCCTCAATCCGGCGGAAAATCGCCCGAATCTGGCCATCCAGTGCGAAGGCCAGATTTTCTGCATCGTCATGGGCCCGGCTCAAGGCCGAGTCGTAACCCACCCGAAGCTGGTAGCCGAGCATGAGCACCAGCAACAGCAAGCCCAGCAGCAAGACCCGGAAGACGGAACGATTAGCCATTCGTCGTCAGTCCCACCGCTTCGTGTGCCAGCAAGGCCTGCAGGCTCGGCTTGGCCGGCCCGTCATCAACCGACCCACTTGCGCGCATTGCGCCACACCTGCATCCAGGGGCTGGCAGCACTCGCATCGAGGGGGGTCCAGCTCATCTGGATGTTGCGGAACACGCGCTCGGGGTGCGGCATCATGGCGGTGAAGCGACCGTCCGCGGTGGTGACCGCGGTCAGGCCACCGGCACTGCCGTTCGGGTTGAACGGGTAGGCCTCGGTCGCCGCACCGCTGTTGTCGACAAAACGCATGGCGGCGATCGCCTTGGCCGCGTTGCCGCGGTAGGCAAAGTTGGCGTAGCCCTCGCCATGCGCCACGGCGATCGGCAGGCGGCTGCCGTCCATGCCCTGCAGGAACAGCGACGGCGACGCCAGCACCTCCACCATCGACAGGCGCGCCTCGAAGCGCTCGCTGCGGTTGGTGGTGAAGCGCGGCCAGTCTTGCGCGCCGGGGATGATGTCGGCCAGTTCGGCAAACATCTGGCAGCCATTGCACACGCCCAGGCCGAAGGTGTCGGTCCGGCCGAAGAAGGCTTTGAACTGCTCGGCCAGCACCGGGTTGAAGGTGATGGAGCGTGCCCAGCCGATGCCGGCGCCCAGCGTGTCGCCATAGGAGAAACCACCGCAGGCCACCACGCCCTTGAAGTCCTGCAGCTTGGCGCGGCCGGTCTGCAGGTCGGTCATGTGCACGTCATGGGCTTCGAAACCGGCCTCATGGAAGGCATAGGCCATCTCGATGTGCGAATTGACACCCTGCTCGCGCAGCACGGCCACCTTCGGGCGGCTGGTCAGCAAGGCGGGCGCGAGTTGTTGCGCAGGGTCGAACGTCAGGTGCACGTGCATGCCCGGGTCATTGGGCGCGCCGGCGGCCGCGTGCTCGGCATCGGCACAGGCGGTGTTGTCGCGCTGCTGGCAGATTTTCCAGCTCACGCTGTCCCACACTTGGTGCAGGTCGGTCAGCTTGGCACTGAAGACGGCCTTGGCGTCGCGCCAGACCTGCACTTCGCCCACACCGGCCGTCACGGCACCACCGGCCGGGCGGGTCTTGCCGATGACGTGGCTGTACTTGGACAGGCCATGCTCGCGCAGCACTTGCAGCACCGCATCGCGTTCGGCCGTGCGCACCTGCAGCACCACGCCCAACTCTTCGTTGAACAGGGCCTTGAGCGTCAGTTCTTCGCGCCGAGCCTGGACTTGGGTTGCCCAATTTTTGCTGTCGCCGGCGTCCATGCGGCTGTCGGAAATGCCATCACCCTCGGTGACCAGCAGGTCCACATTGAGCGCCACACCAACGTGGCCGGCAAAAGCCATCTCGGCCGCGGCGGCGAACAGGCCGCCATCACTGCGGTCGTGGTAGGCCAGGATCTTGCCCTGCGCCCGCAACGCGTTGACGGCCTTGACCAGGTTGATCAGGTCTTGCGGGTCATCCAGATCCGGCACCGTGTCGCCGGACTGATTCAGCGTCTGCGCCAGGATGGAGCCGCCCATGCGGTTCTGGCCTTTGCCCAGATCGACCAGCAGCAGCGTGCTGTCGGCCTCGCTGGCATCCAGCTGAGGGGTGAGCGTGCCGCGCACATCCGGCAGCGTGGCGAAGGCGCTGACGATCAGCGACACCGGCGAGGTGACCTTCTTTTTCTCGTTGCCGTCTTGCCATTGGGTGCGCATGGACAGGCTGTCCTTGCCGACCGGAATGGAAATGTCGAGCGCCGGGCAGAGTTCCATGCCTACAGCCTGCACGGTGGCGTACAGCGCGGCGTCTTCACCGGGCTCGCCGCAGGCGGCCATCCAGTTGGCCGACAGCTTGACACGCGGCAGCTCGATCGGCGCCGCCAGCAGATTGGTGATGGCTTCGGCCACCGCCATGCGGCCTGAGGCCGGTGCGTCGAGCGCGGCCAGCGGCGTACGCTCGCCCATGCTCATGGCCTCACCGGCAAAACCGGCGTAGTCGGCCAGCGTCACGGCGACATCGGCCACCGGCACCTGCCAGGGGCCGACCATCTGGTCGCGGTGCGTCAGGCCACCCACGGCCCGGTCGCCGATGGTGATGAGGAAACGCTTGGAGGCCACGGTGGGGTGGCTCAGCACATCGATCACCGCTTTCTGCAGCTCCACACCGGTCAGGTCCAACGGCTTGAACTTGCGGGCAATGGTCTGGACGTCGCGGTGCATCTTGGGCGGCTTGCCCAGCAGCACGTTCATCGGCATGTCGACCGGGCGCACTGAAGCCCCCACGCTCGGCACTGACGTGTCCTTGCTGCCCCCCGAGGGGGCTGCGCTTGCTTGGGACGGCCCGGCGCTACGCGCGTCGCCCTCGTCGGCCAGCACCAGCTGGCGCTCTTCGGTGGCCACGCCAACCACGGCAAACGGGCAACGCTCACGCTCGCAGAAGGCCTTGAACTGTTCCAGTGATTCCGGCGCAATCGCCATCACATAACGTTCCTGGCTCTCATTGCACCAGATTTCCTTCGGCGCCAGGCCGGACTCTTCCAGCGGTACGGCGCGCAAATCAAAGCGCGCACCGCGGCCGGCGTCGTTGGTCAGTTCTGGGAAGGCGTTGGACAGACCGCCGGCACCGACGTCGTGGATGGCCAGGATTGGGTTCTTGTCGCCCTGCGCCCAGCAGTGGTTGATGACCTCCTGCGCCCGGCGCTCGATCTCCGGGTTGCC
Organism: Hylemonella sp.; assembly: GCA_030680575.1. GTDB lineage: Bacteria > Pseudomonadota > Gammaproteobacteria > Burkholderiales > Burkholderiaceae_C > Hylemonella. Next base: position 25,752 of record JAUXVI010000009.1, on the reverse strand, counting down.
GCGCTGCACCGAGTCGAAGTCGAGTTCGGCCGCGTTGGCGCCGGTGGCCATGGAACTGGCGGCACCGCCGCCCATGCCGATGCGCATGCCCGGGCCACCGAGCTGGATCAGCAACGTGCCGGCCGGGAACTCGATCTTCTTCGTCAGCTTGGCATCAATGACGCCGACACCGCCGGCGATCATGATGGGCTTGTGGTAACCGCGGCGAACGCTGTCGACATCGCTGTCGATGGTCTGCTCGTACTCGCGGAAATAACCCGCCAGATTGGGCCGGCCGAATTCGTTGTTGAACGCCGCGCCGCCCAAGGGGCCCTCGGTCATGATTTGCAGCGGGCTGGCAATGTGCTCGGGCTTGCCGCCGGCCTCATCGGACCAGCCGCCCCACAGCTTGGAGACGGTAAAGCCGCTCAGGCCGGCCTTGGGCTTGGAACCACGGCCCGTGGCCCCTTCATCACGGATTTCGCCGCCGGCGCCGGTCGAAGCACCCGGGAACGGCGAGATGGCGGTTGGGTGGTTGTGGGTTTCCACCTTCATCAGTACGTGGTTGAGAGCGCTCTCTTTTTGATAGCTTTTGGCACTGTAACCACCTGGGTTAGAGGCCATTTTGGCCACAAATCGCTCGACCGGGACGCCTTCCATGATGGAGGCGTTGTCCGAGTACGCCACCACCGTGTGCTGCGGGCTGGTCTGGTGCGTGTGGCGGATCATGCCGAACATGCTGCGCTCCTGACGCACGCCGTCGATGGTGAAGTCGGCATTGAAGATCTTGTGGCGGCAGTGTTCGCTGTTGGCCTGGGCGAACATCATCAACTCGACATCGGTCGGGTTGCGCTTCAGGTCGGTGAAGGACTTGACCAGGTAGTCGATCTCGTCGTCGGCCAGCGCCAGGCCGAACTGCACATTGGCCTTTTCCAGTGCTTTTCTGCCTGATTCGGGGCCGCTGCCCACGATGTCGACATGTTCCATCGGCGCCGGGTGCAGCTCAGTGAACAGCTCGCAGGCCTGCTCACGCGTGGTCATGGCGCTTTCCGTCATGCGGTCGTGCAACAGTGCCGCCACCTGGCCCAACTGCTCGGGCGTCAGGCTGGCCTTGCCCAGCAAGGGTGACTTGAGCGTCAGGCGGTATTCGACGATGCGCTCCACCCGATGCACGGCCAGGCCGCAGTTATGGGCGATGTCGGTGGCTTTGGACGCCCAGGGCGACACAGTGCCGAAGCGCGGCGACACGACGATCAGCGGCCCGTCCGTGGGGCCGGCATAGGGATCGCCGTAAGTCAGCAAGGCACCAAGCTGGTGCTTCAGCTCAGTGCTGGGGGCCGTGTCACTGGCCACCAGGTGCACAAAACGCGCAGCAATGCCGCTGATCTTGTCGTGGATGGCCTGCAGGCCGGGCAGAAGTTGCTGGACGCGGAAAGCGCTGAGCGCGCTACCGCCTTCGAAAGAGCTGATATGCAGGGTCACTGTGGTGGCCTTGATGAGGGTGGCGGACGGTGGTCCGAGGAAACCGCCAATTTTAGCTCCGACGTCACAAGCCCTGGCAGGCAATTGTGAGTCTGCGCTGAAGTCCCGGCGGACTTTACCGTTCCCGCCTGCGGGAATCCTCGGCCAATGGGATAATTCACCCCCATGACGATCACCTACAAAGACGAAGCCGGCATCGCCGGCATGCGCGTGGCAGGCAAGTTGGCCTCCGAAGTGCTGGATTTCCTGACCCCCCACATCAAGCCCGGCATCACCACCAATGAGCTGGACATGCTGGCCCACGGCTACATGGTTGACGTGCAGGGTGCCATTCCCGCCCCGCTGAATTACGCCCCCTCGGGCTACAACCCGTATCCGAAGTCGATCTGCACCTCGATCAACCACCAGGTCTGCCACGGCATTCCGAACGACAAGCCGCTCAAGAAGGGCGATATCGTCAACATCGACATCACCGTCATCAAGGACGGCTGGCATGGCGACACCAGCCGCATGTTCCAGGTCGGCGAGACCTCGATTGCGGCCAAGCGCCTGTGCGCCATGACCTATGACGCCATGTGGCACGGCATCATGCAGGTCAAGCCGGGTGCGCACCTGGGCGACATCGGTTGGGCGATCCAGAAATTCGCCGAAAGCAACGGTTTTTCCGTGGTGCGCGAGTTCTGCGGCCACGGCATCGGCCTGGGCTTCCACGAAGAGCCACAGGTGCTGCACTACGGCAAACCCGGCACACTGGACGAGCTCAAGCCCGGCATGATCTTCACCATCGAGCCTATGATCAACGCCGGCAAGCGCGACATCAAGGAACTGGGCGACGGCTGGACCATCGTCACCAAGGACCATTCGCTGTCGGCCCAGTGGGAGCACACGGTGCTGGTCACGCCCACCGGCTATGAGGTTCTGACGCTGTCGGCCGGCAGCCCGCCGATACCGGCTTTCGTGACGGCCACCGCGCAGGCCTGACCTTCGCCTCGTCTGGCCTGATTCCTGCTTCATTTTGGTGATGCAAACCATCCAGACTTTGAGAGACCAGTACCGCGCCCGCAAGGCCGAACTGTTGAAGAACGTCACCGAAAGCGGCGCCTCCACGCGCCATGTGCGCAGCACGCTGCGCCAGTTGGCCCGCTTGGCCGACAACACACTCAAGACCCTGTGGAAACAAGCTGGCTTCGGCCAGCCCTTCGCTCTGGTCGGGGTCGGCGGCTTCGGCCGCGGCGAGCTGTTCCCATCCTCCGACATTGACGTGCTGCTGTTGCTGCCCGAGGGGCAGTCTCCCGACAGCGACGAGTTCCTGCGCCAGCGCATCGAGGCCTTCATCAGCAGCTGCTGGGACGCCGGCCTGGAAATCGGCTCCAGCGTACGCTCCGTGCCCGAATGCCTGGCCGAGGCGGCCAAGGATGTGACGGTGCAGACGGCATTGCTGGAGTCGCGCCTGATTGCCGGCAACACCGAGCTGTTCAAGGCCTTCCGCGAGCAGTTCCGCCAGAGCCTGGACGCGCGCGCCTTCTTTGTCGCCAAGACCTTGGAAATGCAGCAGCGCCACAGCAAGTTCGAGGACACCCCCTACGCGCTGGAGCCGAATTGCAAGGAGTCCCCCGGTGGCCTGCGCGACCTGCAGATCATCCTCTGGGTGGCCCAGGCCGCCGGCTACGGCAAATCCTGGGATGAACTGGCCAAATCCGGCCTGGCCACCCTCTTCGAGGTGCGCCAGCTCAAACGCAACGAGGCCATGCTGCAGCTCATCCGCACGCGCCTGCACCTGATCGCCGGCCGGCGCGAGGACCGGCTGGTGTTCGACCTGCAGACCGCGGTGGCCAACACCTTTGGCTACGGACTGCCGGCCCCCACGCTCGGCACTGACGTGTCCTCGCTGCCCCCCGAGGGGGCTGTTCCGCCTAGGGGCGGCCCGTCGGCGAAACGATCAGATACCAACGATGTCCGGACCAAGGTCCGTGCCAGCGAAGCGCTGATGCGCCATTACTACTGGGCCGCCAAGGCGGTGGCACAGCTCAACCAGATCCTGCTGCTCAACATCGAGGAGCGGCTCAACCCCACCGCACAGCCGCCGCTGCCGATCAACGAGCGCTTTGCCGACAAGGCCGGCCTGATCGAGGTGCGCAGCGACGAGCTCTACCAGCGCGAACCGCATGCCATCCTGGAGACCTTTCTGGTCTACCAGACCACCGAAGGAGCCAAGGGCCTGTCGGCGCGCACGCTGCGCGCCCTGTACAACGCACGCAGCCTGATGGACGGGAAATTCCGCAAGGACCCGGTCAACCAGCAGACCTTCATGCGCATCCTGCAGCAGCCGGAAGGCATCACGCACGCGATACGCCTGATGAACCAGACCTCGGTGCTGGGGCGTTACCTCTGGCCCTTCCGCCGCATCGTCGGCCAGATGCAGCACGACCTGTTCCATGTCTACACCGTGGACCAGCACATCCTGATGGTGCTGCGCAATGTTCGGCGCTTTTTCATGGCCGAGCACACGCACGAATACCCGTTCTGCTCGCAACTGGCCGCGGGCTGGGACAAACCCTGGCTGCTTTATGCGGCGGCGCTGTTTCACGACATCGCCAAAGGCCGTGGCGGCGACCATTCCACGCTGGGCGCTGCCGAGGTGCGGCACTTCTGCCGACAGCACGGCATCGCACGCGACGATGCCCAACTCATCGAATTCCTGGTCAAGGAACACCTGTCGATGAGCCACATTGCACAGAAGTCCGACCTGACCGATCCGGATGTGATCGCCGCTTTTGCCAAGCAGGTCGGCAGCGAGCGTTACCTGACGGCGCTCTACCTGCTCACCGTGGCCGACATCCGCGGCACCAGCCCCAAGGTCTGGAATGCCTGGAAAGGCAAGCTGCTGGAAGACCTGTACCGCTACACACTGCGCGCCCTGGGTGGCCTGGTCCCCTCGCCCGATGCCGAGGTGGAGGCCCGCAAGCGCGAGGCGCTGATCCAGCTGGCGCTGCACTCGCTGCCCTTCGAGGCGCACAAACCGCTGTGGGACACGCTGGATGTGAGCTACTTCATGCGCCACGACGCGGCCGACATCGCCTGGCACACCCGACAGTTGTCACGCGTGGTGGGCTCCGACAAGCCCATCGTACGGGCCAGGCGTTCACCGGTGGGCGAAGGTCTTCAGGTGCTGGTCTACGCCAAGGACCAGCCCGATCTGTTCGCCCGCATCTGTGGCTATTTCGATCATGCCGGCTTCAGCATTCTCGACGCCCGCATCCACACCGCGCGCAACAACTATGCACTCGACACCTTCCAGATCGTCACGTCGGCCATGCCCGACCACTACCGTGAACTGACCAATCTGGTGGAGGCCGAACTGGCGCGCACCATCACGGCGGGCGGTCCGCTGCCCACCCCCAGCCGCGGCCGCCAGTCGCGACGCGTCAAAAGCTTTCCCTTCATGCCGCGCGTCAGCCTGCGGCCGGACGAAAAAGCCCAACGTTGGCTGCTCAGCATCACCGCCAGCGACCAGACCGGCCTGCTGTACAAGGTCGCACGCGTGCTGGCACAGCATGGCATCAACCTGCAGCTGGCCAAAGTCAACACCCTGGGCGAGCGGGTGGACGACAGCTTCCTGATCTGTGGTGAGGCCCTGCAGAACAACCGCGCGCAGCTGGCGATCGAGACCGAACTGCTGGACGTGCTGTCGTCATAGCGCCCCCACGCTCCCCACTGCGTGTGGTTCGCTGCCCCCCAAGGGGGCCCTCGCGCCTTGGGGCGGCCCGGCGACGCTCAATCTCTCCGGCTTGCCGCCTCAGTCGTCCTGCCCGGCATCCAGGCCCGGAAACAGCACCTCGGTGAAGCCGAACTTCGTGAAGTCGCGCACCCGCATCGGGTAGAGCTTGCCCATCAGGTGGTCGCACTCGTGCTGCACCACGCGGGCATGGAAGCCCTCGACCGTGCGCTCAATGGCATCGCCGTACTGGTCGAAGCCGGTGTAGCGGATGCGGGAGTAACGCGGCACCACCGCACGCAGGCCCGGCACCGACAGGCAGCCCTCCCAGCCCTCTTCCTCCGCCTCGCCCATCGGCGTGATGACCGGGTTGCACAGCACGGTGCGCGGCACCACGGGCGCATCCGGGTAGCGCGGGTTGAACTCACCGCTGCCAAAGATCACCACCTGCAGATCAACGCCAATCTGCGGCGCCGCCAGCCCGGCGCCATTGGCTGCCTGCATGGTGTCGAGCAGGTCGGTGATGAGCAGATGCAGCGCGTCGCTGTCGAATTCGGTCACGGGCTGGGCCACGCGCAGCAGGCGCGGGTCACCCATCTTGAGAATGGTACGTACGGTCATGAGAGTTCGGAATCGGTAGCACTCAAGCATACAAGAGCGGCACAATGACGTCATGCCGCTGCCCCGCCCATCCGCACCGCGCCCTCAGGTCCTGGCCGCTCCGCTGTCGGCGCTGTTGCGCTGGGTCTATCTGGTGCTGGCGTTGCTGTTCCTGATGCTGGGTGTGATCGGCATTTTCCTGCCGGTGCTGCCAACCACGCCTTTCATCCTGCTATCGGCCTGGGCGGCGGCGCGCAGTTCACCACGCCTGCTGGCCTGGCTGGAGGAACACACCGCCTTCGGGCCGATGATCCGCGACTGGCGCCGCGGTGGCGTGGTGCGGCGACGCGCCAAATGGGTTGCCACAGGGGTCATGAGCGCCAGCGGGCTTTACCTGCTGCTGAGCGCCCACCCGCGCTGGGCCGCCGGGCTGGCCATAACCTGCATGACGGCGGTGGCCGTGTGGTTGTGGCGCCGGCCGGAACAGCAGACCGACGAGGCAGAAGCCGCCGAGCGCTAGTGCCTCAGGCCAGACGGAACGCCGCCATGATGCCGGCCAGACGCTGCGCCTGATCTTTCAGACTTTCGGCTGCCGCGGCCGATTCCTCCACCAGCGCCGCGTTCTGCTGCGTCACCTTGTCGAGATGGCTGACGGCAGCATTCATCTGGCCGATACCCTGGTTCTGCTCGGTCGACGCCGCGCTGATGTCGGCAATCATGTTGGTGACACGCTGCACGCTGGCGACGATGTCATCCATCGTGCTGCCGGCATCGCGCACCAGACGGGCGCCGGCCTCGACCTTGCCCACGCTGGCATCGATCAGGCCCTTGATCTCCCGCGCCGCTTCGGCCGAACGCTGGGCCAGGCTGCGCACTTCGGATGCCACCACCGCAAAGCCGCGCCCCTGCTCCCCGGCCCGCGCCGCCTCCACCGCGGCATTCAAGGCCAGGATGTTGGTCTGGAAGGCAATGCTGTCGATCACACCGATGATGTTGGCAATCTGGCTGGAGCTCTGGTTGATCTCGTCCATGGTGGCCACCACCTGCCCCACCACCTGGCCGCCGCGCTGGGCCACTTGGGTGGCCGAAGCGGCCAGTTGATTGGCCACACGTGCCGACTCGGCCGACTGCTGGACCGTGCCGGTGAGCTGCTCCATCGAGGAAGCCGTTTCCTGCAGACTGCTGGCCGCCTGCTCGGTGCGGTGCGACAGGTCGGCGTTGCCACTGGCAACTTCGGAGCTGGCATGACCGATCTGCTCGGTCGCATGGCCGATGTCGGTAAACGCCGAACGCAACTTCTGCTGCATCAGCGACAGCCGGCGCAACATGGAACCGATTTCATCCGGGCGCTCGGTCTCAAAGTTGTGGGTCAGATCGCCATGGGCAATGTGCTCGGCAATCGCCACCGCATCGCGCATCGGCCCGGTGATGGCACGGGTCGTCAACCAGGCAATCACGGCGCCGAGCGCCATCGCCACCCCGCAAATAAGAATCAAGATCTGGTTGGCCTGATCCACCGTGCCGGCCAGTTGCTCGGTAGCCGTCGTGCTGCGCGACTTGAGGTTCAGCACCAGCTCGTCCAGCGACTTGAGCATGGACTGCGCCAGTGGCACCAGCTCGCTGTCGATGCGCTTGCTGCCCTCACCCATCTGGATGTCATCACGGACCTGGGCGCGGATGCTCACGAAACGCGTACGCGCCTGATTGATTTTCTCCACCATGGCAGCGATCACCGGCTCATCCGTGACATCGCTCACCTTTTTCTGCAAGCCCACGGTGGCCGTCGCGGTAGCCGCCATGTCTTCGTTGAGCCGGTTGAGCACACTGCCCATGGCGGTACGCAGCCCTTCGTCGTCACCGATGGCCGCATCCAGTCGGCTGGCGGTCAAGGCCCGGTCCAGATTGGTGCGAACCAGGGCGGACCACTCCTGCACCAGCACCAGGCGTTCCGTGTGGCGCACGTTGTCGGTGTTGTGCGCCTGGATGCGCCAGAGCTGAATGCCGGCTGCCAGCAACATGAGCAGCATCAAGGCCAGCACCACGCCAAACCCAGTACCCAGCCGCGCCCCGATGCGCTTGAACGCCAGTCGTTTGAAAAAATCCATGTATTCCCCCTGCCCTTTTGTTGTTGAATCGACCAAAGCCCGTCTAACCGCTTGGAAGTCTAGGGGTCAGCACGGCTACAAATCCCTGTTTAACAGCCTGAAAAGCCCCGTTTCATCCAGGATCGCCACCCCGAGCGCTTGCGCCTTCTCCAGCTTGCTGCCGGCTTCTTCGCCCGCCACCACATAGTCGGTCTTCTTGCTCACTGAACCGGCCACCTTGGCACCGGCGGCTTCCAGCAGCTCTTTGGCCTGGTCGCGGCTGAGTGTCGGCAAGGTACCGGTCAGCACCACGGTCTTGCCGGCCAGCGGCAGCACCTCAACAGGCGCCGGCTCGCCCTCCTCCCAGGTCACACCACAGGCGCGCAGTTGTTCCACCACCTCGCGGTTGTGCGGCTGCTCGAAGAAGGTGCGGATGCTCTGCGCCACCACCGGGCCGACGTCGGCCACCTGCAGCAACTGCTCCTCGCTGGCATCCATGATGGTGTCGAGCTTGCCGAAATGGCGCGCCAGCGCCTTGGCCGTGGCCTCGCCCACATGGCGGATGCCCAGGCCAAAGAGGAAACGCGGCAAGGTGGTCTGCTTGGACTTCTCCAGCGCCTCGACGATGTTCTGCGCCGACTTGTCAGCCATGCGCTCCAGGCTGGCCAGGGCTGTCAGGCCCAGGCGGTACAGGTCCGGCAGGGTGTTGACCACGCCACTGTCCACCAGCTGGTCCACCAGCTTGTCGCCCAGCCCTTCGATCTCGACCGCACGTCGATGCGCAAAATGCAGGATGGCCTGCTTGCGCTGGGCGCTGCAGAACAGGCCGCCGGTGCAGCGGTAGTCGGCCTCGCCCTCCTCGCGCACCGCGGCCGAACCACAGACCGGGCAGGTATGCGGCATGGTGAAGATCTCGGCCCCTGGCGGGCGCTTCTCCGGCAGCACCGCCACCACTTCAGGAATCACGTCGCCGGCTCGGCGCACGATCACGGTGTCGCCCACGCGGACGTCCTTGCGCCGCGCCTCGTCCTCGTTGTGCAGCGTGGCATTGGTGACCGTCACGCCGCCGACGAACACCGGCGCCAGCTTGGCCACCGGCGTGAGCTTGCCGGTACGACCGACCTGGATCTCGATCGCCTGCACCGTGGTCAGCATCTCCTGCGCCGGGTACTTGTGCGCCACCGCCCAGCGCGGCTCGCGCGTGACGAAACCCAGCTGCTGTTGCAGGTCCAGGCGGTTGACCTTGTAGACCACGCCGTCGATGTCGTAAGGCAGGCTGTCGCGCAACTCGCCCATGCGACGGTGGAACGCTATCAAATCAGGAGCACCTCGCGCAATCTCCACATGGTCACAGACCGGAAAACCCCATGATTTCAGCTGCTGCAGCCATGCGAAGTGAGAATCCACCTGAACCGCCCCGGGCGTGACTTCACCCAGGCCGTAGGTAAAAAAGCTCAACGGCCGCTGGGCGGCAATGGCCGGATCGAGCTGGCGCACCGCGCCGGCCGCCGCATTGCGCGGGTTGACGAAGGTCTTCTCGCCCTTCTCGCGCTGCCGTTCATTGAGGGCATTGAAATCGTCGCGCCGCAGATAGACCTCGCCACGGACTTCCAAAACAGGCGGCACCCCATTCGGCAAGCGCAGGGGGATCTGCCCAATGGTGCGGATGTTCTGCGTCACGTCCTCGCCCACCTCGCCATCACCGCGAGTGGCGGCCTGCACCAGCACGCCCTGCTCGTAGCGCAGGTTGATGGCCAGGCCGTCGAACTTGAGTTCAGCCACGTACTCGAGGGCGGGTTCGGTCTCGCCCAAACCCAGTTCGCGACGCACCCGCGCATCGAAGGCCTCGGCGCCGCTGGCTTCGGTATCGGTCTCGGTGCGGATGCTCAGCATCGGCACGGCATGGCGCACGCTGGCAAATTGCGCCAGCGGTTTGCCGCCGACACGTTGCGTCGGCGAATCAGGCGTCACCAGCTCCGGATGCGCCGCTTCGATGGCCTGCAGCTCGCGGAACAGGCGGTCGTACTCGGCATCCGGAATTTCCGGCTCGTCGAGCACGTAATAACGGTGGGCGTGGTGGTGCAGCAGGCGGCGCAACTCGGCCACGCGAGCCTGGTCAGGCCCAGGCGGCGGCGCATCGAACAAATCCGGTGTGGTCATGTCGTCAGGAAGACGGACGAAGGTCAAGAAAACAATCTGCGCGCCAAAGTGGAGCCGGCAGACAGCTCGCGCGCATCCAGGGTGTCGTAGAGTTTTTCGAGCTCGGTCCCGATCTGGTCGAGCGCCTCGGTACTCAAGGGCTGGCCGTTGTCATCGGTCAGCAGCCCGTCCATGGTCGCGGCTAACGACTCGGCGACCTCGCGCATGCGCGCGAAGGGGTGTTCGCTGCGATCGACCTGGGCCACATCCAGGCTCAGGCTGAGCTCGCGCAAGGCGGACTGGTCCAGGTCTTCGGACAACGCGGCCTGGGAATCAAAGGCCAGGCCCAGCAGGGGCGGCTGACCGGGCACGGCGGCCGGCAGCACCATGCGCCCGGCAATGGCACCCGGCACAAAACCCAGGCGTGCGGCGCACTGGTGCACATAACCCGGGCTCCAGGCCGCATTACGCGCGCGCAGCGTGAAACCTAGCTGCGCATCGTGCGCGCTGGCAAAGTTGTCCAGTTCGCGGGCGCGCGCCACTTCGTCCAGCATCTCCGGGAATTCGGGTGTGCCGCCCACCGTGTCGGCAAAGGCCTGGGCCGTGACGACAAATTCGGAGTACTCGATTTCGTTCAGCGCCCCCGAACGGTTGGCCAGCTGGATGCCGGCCTGCAGCACGCCGTAGCGCTGCCCCACGTGCGGCAGTTCCCATTGCTGGGTGACCTCGTTCAGCCCTTCCACCGCAAACGGCTTGCTGCCGACGCGACGCGTGGCCGGCAAGGCGGCCAGCACGGCATCGCCAGAGACCGGGCCATCCAGGCGAATGGGGGCGATGACATCGATCAGCGAGTCCATCAGCGGCTTTTTCTCCATCGGAGGCAGCGGGAAGGAGGCGTTCTGCAAATCGATGTCATTGTCAAAAACCGGCTCAATCGGCCCTGGCTCGGGCTCGACACGCGGCGCTTGCGGGTCTGCCTGGCGCGGCTGACTGCGGCGCGACGTCCAGGCGCCATGCGCCACCACGCCGGCCAGCACCAGCCCGCCCGCAATTGCCAGTCCGATCTGCAATGTGCTCATCGGATCAAGCTGCCTCAACCATGGAGACAGCGGACTCCATGTCCACTGCCACGATGCGCGACACGCCCTGCTCCTGCATGGTCACGCCGATCAACTGCTCGGCCATCTCCATCGCGATCTTGTTGTGGCTGATGAACAGGAACTGGGTGCCTTTGCTCATGCTGGACACCAGCTTGGCGTAACGCTCGGTGTTGGCGTCGTCCAGCGGCGCGTCCACCTCGTCCAGCAGACAGAACGGCGCCGGATTGAGCTGGAAGATCGCGAACACCAGCGCGATGGCGGTCAGCGCCTTCTCGCCACCCGACAGCAGGTGAATGGTCTGGTTCTTCTTGCCCGGCGGCTGCGCCATCACCTGCACGCCGGAATCCAGAATCTCGTCGCCGGTCATGATCAGCTTGGCCTGGCCGCCGCCGAACAGCTCGGGGAACATCTTGCCAAAGTGTTCGTTGACGATCTTGAAGGTGCCGCCCAGCAGTTCACGCGTCTCGCCATCGATCTTGCGGATGGCGGCTTCCAGCGTGTTCATGGCATCGGTCAGGTCCAGCGACTGGGCATCGAGGAACTGTTTGCGTTCGCGGGCATGGGCCAACTCGTCCAGCGCTGCCAGGTTGACGGCACCGAGCGCGGCAATCTCGCGGTTCAGGCGGTCAATCTCGCCCTGCAGGCCGGTCAGGCGGACATTGCCTTCCGTGATGGACTTGGCCACGGCCTCCAGGTCGGCCTGGGCATCGGCCAGCAACTGGGCGTACTGCTCCAGCCCCAGACGCGCGGCCTGTTCCTTGAGCTGGAAATCGGTGATGCGCTGGCGCAGCGGCTCCAGCTCGCGCTCAAGCTGCAGGCGACGCTCGTCGCTGGCGCGCAGCTTGGTCGTCAGGTCGTCGTATTCGCTGCGCTTGGCCGCCAGCACCTGCTCGCGCTCCAGCTTGAGCGCCAAGGCATTCTGCAAGCCGGCCTGGGCGGCGGCATCGGTCAGGCGCACCAGTTCGTCACGGGCACGCTGTTCTTCCGCCACCAGCGAGGTGGCCTGCTGCTCGGCGGTTTCGATGGCGCGCGACAACTCGGCCTTGCGGGCATCCAACGTGCGCAGCGAGAAGGTGGCTTCTTGCGCCTGGCGCTCCAGGCTGCGCTGCTGTTCGCGGCAGGCGCCCAGCTTGCGCTCGGCCTCCAGCACCTTTTCGTCCAGCTGGGCGTGACGTTCCTGGCTGTCGGCCAGTTGCATGTCGAGTTCTTCGAAGCGGGCTTCGGCCGCCACACGGCGTTCCTGCAGGTCTTCCAGCTGGGCGTCGACTTCGGCCATGTCGCCGGCAATCTGCTCGCTGCGGGCGCGGGTCTGCTCGGCCAGCTGCGTCAGGCGCAAGGTCTCGACCTGCAACTCGTGCGAACGGCTCTGGCTCTCGCTCGCCTCCCGACGTGCCGTCACCAGGCGCTGCGAGGCATCGGCGTAGGCGGCTTCGGCGCGGATCAGGGCGCTGCGTGCTTCATCAACAATGAGGGACTGGGCACGCAACTGCTTTTCCAGGTTCTCGATTTCCTGGGCGCGGGCCAGCAGGCCGGCCTGTTCGGAATCCTGTGCATAAAAGCTAACGCTGTGTGCGCTGACGGCGTGCCCGGTCTTGACGTACAGGGTTTCGCCCGGCTGCAACTGGGCGCGCTGCGCCAGCGCATCCTCGAAGCTCTGCGCCACATAACAGCCTTGCAGCCAGTCCACCAGCACGGCTTTCAGGCCGGCGTCATTGACGCGCAACAGGTCAGACAGCCGCGGCAGGCTCGCCGTCTTCTCCGGCGCACCGGCCGGCGGCGCACTGTAGAAGGACAGCTTGGCCGGCGGCGCATCGGCGCCGAAGGCGCGCACCATGTCGAGACGGCTGACCTCCAGCGCCCCCATACGTTCGCGCAGCGCCGCCTCCAAGGCGTTTTCCCAACCGGACTCGACGTGGATCTTGGTCCACAAGGCCTGCAAATCGGCCAGACCATGCTTGGTCAGCCAGGGTTGCAGCTTGCCATCGGTCTTGACCTTTTCCTGCAGCGCCTTGAGCGCTTCCATGCGTGCCGACAGGTCGGCCTGGCGGGCGGATTCGGTGTTGACGGTTTCCTGCTGGGTGCGGCGGGCCTCATCCAGTTGCGGCACCTGCTCCTGCAGCTCCTGCAGACGGGCCTCGTTCACGCTGGCCGCCTCGGTGGCCTCGGCCAGCTGGTTTTGCAGGTTCTGCAGGCGCGCTTCGTCGGGTGCGGCCAGCGCATTGCGGTCGGCACTCAGGCGTTCGCGCCGCTGCTGCAACTGGCGCGACTGCTCTTCGATATTGCGCTGCTCGGCGGCCAGCACCTGGATCTGCTGCTGCACCTGGGCCACGCTGCCACGCTGCTCGTTGGCGCGGCTCTGCGTCTGGCGCAGGGCCTCTTCCAGATCGGGCAAGGCCAGGGCCTGCTCTTCCAGCTGGGCGGCCAGCAGTTCGTTCTTTTCTTCCCCCATCAGCGCCAGTTCTGCCAGCCGCTCAATCTCGGCAGCGGCATCTTCCTTGCGGGTGGCCCACTGGGTGGTCTGCTCTTTCAGCGTGATCAGGCGTTCCTCGACCCGCTGGCGGCCTTCGACCACGAAGCGGATCTCGGCTTCCAGCCGGCCCACTTCGGTGCTGGCCTCGTACAGCAGGCCCTGGGCCTGGTTGACCTGGTCGCCGGCGGCGTAGTGCGCCTGGCGGATGGTTTCCAGATCGGCCTCAATGTGGCGCAGATCGGCCACGCGCGATTCGAGCTCGATGACGGCCTTTTCGCCGTCCTGGCGGATCTTGGCCTGGTCAGCCTCGGCCTCGCTGCGACGCAGGTACCAGAGCTGGTGCTGCTTGAGCGTGACGTCGGACTGCAGCGCGTTGTACTTCTGCGCCACCTCGGCTTGGCGTTCCAGCTTCTCCAGGTTGGCGTTGAGTTCGCGCAGGATGTCCTCGACGCGGGTCAGGTTCTCGCGCGTGTCCGACAGACGGTTTTCCGTCTCGCGGCGGCGTTCCTTGTACTTCGAGACACCGGCCGCCTCCTCCAGGAACAGGCGCAGTTCTTCCGGCTTGGATTCGATGATGCGGCTGATGGTGCCCTGGCCGATGATGGCGTAGGCGCGCGGCCCCAGGCCGGTACCGAGGAACACGTCCTGCACGTCACGCCGGCGCACCGGCTGGTTGTTGATGTAGTAGCTGGAGGTGCCGTCGCGCGTCAGCACGCGCTTGACCGCCACCTCGGCGTACTGGCCCCACTGACCGCCGGCGCGGTGATCGGCGTTGTCGAACACCAGCTCCACGCTGGCGCGACTGGCCGGCTTGCGGTTGTTGGTGCCGTTGAAGATGACGTCCTGCATGGACTCGCCGCGCAGTTCGCTGGCGCGGCTTTCGCCCAGCACCCAGCGCACCGCATCCATGATGTTGGACTTGCCGCAACCGTTGGGGCCGACCACGCCCACCAATTGGCCCGGCAGCATGAAGTTGGTGGGTTCGGCGAACGACTTGAACCCGGACAGCTTGATGGAGTTAAGACGCACAGCGAGTCTAAGTAATTGATTAAATTGGACTTTTTCCCGCCAGGGTGAGCGGGTGAAGGCTTGATGATACCGTGTGCGCAGCGCCCGCCCCCGAATGGCCGCACCCTGGGGCCGGAGCCGCCATCCACGGGATAATGGCACCCCATGAATCCGAATCTTTCCCGGCTGCAGCCCTACCCCTTCGAGCGGCTGAAGCAGCTCTTCGCCGGCGTCACGCCCAACCCGAACTACCGCCCCATCAGTCTGGGCATTGGCGAGCCGCGCCATGCCACGCCCAAGCTGGTGACCGATGCCCTGACCGCCAACTTGAGCGGCCTGGCCAGCTACCCGGCAACCGCCGGCGAGCCGGCCCTGCGCGAAGCCGCTGCCGGCTGGCTGCAACGGCGCTATGGCGTGAATGTCAACCCAGCCACCCAGATCCTGCCGGTCAACGGCTCGCGTGAAGCGCTGTTTGCACTGACGCAGACCGTGGTGGACGGCACGAAACCGGGTGCCGTCGTGCTCTGCCCCAATCCCTTCTACCAAATCTACGAAGGTGCCACGCTGCTGGCCAGCGCCCAGCCCTACTACGTGCCGAGCGACCCGGCGCGCAATTTCGCGGTCGACTGGGACAGCGTGCCGGCCGAGGTCTGGGCCCGCACCCAGATGATCTTCACCTGCTCGCCCGGCAACCCCACCGGCGCCGTGATGCCGATGGACGAGTGGAAAAAGCTGTTCGAGTTGAGCGACCGCTACGGTTTTGTCATCGCCTCCGACGAGTGCTACAGCGAGATCTATTTCCGCGACGAGCCGCCGCTCGGCGGCCTGGAAGCCGCGTTGAAACTCGGCCGTAGCGACTACAAGAACCTGATCACGCTCACCAGCCTGTCCAAACGCAGCAACGTGCCGGGCATGCGCAGCGGCTTTGTGGCTGGTGACGCGGCGCTGATCAAGCCCTTCCTGCTTTACCGCACCTACCACGGCAGCGCCATGAGCACCGTGGTGCAGGCCGCCAGCGTGGCGGCGTGGAATGACGAGCAGCACGTGATCGAGAACCGCAACCTGTACCGCGAGAAGTTCGCGCAGGTGACGCCCCTGCTGAGTAACGTGCTGGACGTCGCCCTGCCCGATGCCGCCTTCTACCTGTGGGCCGGCGTCAAAGGCTCTGACACCGATTTCGCGCGCGAGCTGCTCGCTCTTTACAATGTGACTGTTTTGCCCGGCAGCTACCTCGCCCGCGAAGCCCACGGCTTCAACCCCGGCGCCGGGCGCATCCGCATGGCACTGGTGGCCGAGACCGCCGAGTGCGTGGAAGCCGCCGAGCGCATTGTCCAGTTTGTCCAATCCAGAACCTAAAAGCCTGAGAAAAACCATGAGCCAACAACTGCAAAAGATCATTGACGCCGCGTGGGAAGACCGCGCCAACATTTCCCCGAAGTCCGCCCCGAAGGACGTGGCCGATGCGGTCGAGCACGTCATCACCGAACTCAACGGCGGCCGCCTGCGCGTGGCCAGCCGCGAAGGCGTGGGCCAGTGGACGGTGCACCAGTGGATCAAGAAAGCCGTGCTGCTGTCTTTCCGCCTGAAGGACAACGAAGTCATCAAGGCCGGTGACCTCGGCTTTTACGACAAGGTGCAGACCAAGTTCGCCCACCTGACGGAAGAAGAGATGAAAGCCAGCGGCGTGCGCGTGGTGCCGCCGGCCGTGGCGCGCCGCGGCAGCTTCATTGCCAAGGGCGCCATCCTGATGCCGTCCTACGTCAACATCGGCGCCTACGTCGATGAAGGCACCATGGTCGACACCTGGGCCACCGTCGGTTCCTGCGCGCAGGTCGGCAAGAACGTGCATCTGTCCGGCGGCGTCGGCCTGGGCGGCGTGCTGGAGCCGCTGCAAGCCAACCCGACCATCATCGAAGACAATTGCTTCATCGGCGCACGCTCCGAGATCGTTGAAGGCGTGATCGTGGAAGAGAACTCGGTGATCTCCATGGGCGTGTACATCGGCCAGAGCACCCCGATCTATGACCGCGCGACCGGCGAGGTGAGCTACGGCCGCGTGCCGGCCGGCTCGGTGGTGATCAGCGGCAGCCTGCCGAAAGACGGCGGCAAGTACAGCCTGTACGCCGCCATCATCGTCAAGCGCGTCGATGCACAGACCCGTGCCAAGACCAGCTTGAACGACTTGCTGAGGGATTGATGGCACACCCCCAGGCTGCGCGCACTTCGTGTCGCTTCGCCACCCCCCTTGCAGGGGGCAACGCCTGTGGCCCGGCTAAGCCGGTTCCACGGCGTTTCCCGGTTTGAGGCCGTGAGTACGCCTAGGTTTATGGTCTTCGGCTGTTGATCAGCGTTCAAGGGATAGGAACAAAATGAGCACGACGATGGGCACCATGGAGCGGATCCTGCGGCTGATGGCCGAGAAGAAGGCTTCGGACGTCTACCTCTCCGCGTTCGCGCCGGCGCTCATCCGTATCAACGGCCAGTGCGTGCCGATCAACAGCCAGCCGCTGACGCCCGAGGCGCCGCGCGGCCTGCTGGCGGAACTCCTGCCGGCCGAGCGCCTGACCGAGCTCGACCGCACCGGCGAGCTCAACATGGGTTTTCCGCTGGCTGGTGTCGGGCGTTTCCGCCTGAGCGCCATGCGCCAGCGCGGTTCGGTGGCGGCGGTGATCCGTTTCATTGCCAACGAAGTGCCGCCGCTGTCATCGCTGTCGGTGCCACCCATCCTGTCCGAACTCATCATGGAAAAGCGCGGCCTCTTGCTGATGGTGGGTGCCACCGGCATGGGCAAGAGCACCTCGCTGGCCTCGATGATCGACCACCGCAACGAAAATGCGTCCGGCCACATCCTGACCATCGAGGACCCGATCGAGTTCCTGTTCAAGAACAAGCGCTCGGTGGTCAACCAGCGCGAGATCGGCTCCGACACCGCCTCGCTGGCCGTGGCGCTGCAGAACGCGCTGCGCCAGGCGCCCGATGTGATCCTGATCGGCGAGATCCGCGACCGCGAGACCATGTCCGCGGCCATTGCCTACGCGCAGTCCGGCCACCTGTGCCTGGCCACCATGCACGCCAACAACAGCTACCAGGCGCTCAACCGCATCTTGAGCTTCTACCCGGTGGAAGTGCGCCAGTCCATGCTGGGCGACCTGTCCAGCGCGCTCAAGGCCATCGTGTCGCAACGTCTCTTGCGCACCACCAACGGCGGCCGCACGCCGGCAGTCGAGGTCATGCTCAACACCAAGCTGGTGTCCGAGCTGATCGAGAAAGGTGATTTTTCCGCCATCAAGGAAGCGCTGGAAAAAGCCATGGCCGAAGGCTCGCAGAACTTCGAGCAGGACATTGCGCGCCTGATCAACGATGGCGTCGTCGACCGCAAGGAAGGCCTGGCCAACTCCGACTCGCCCACCAACCTGATGTGGCGCCTGCAGAACGACTTCCACAAGGCGGCACCGGCACAGGCGTCGCCCGAAGACCACGACGACGAACCGTCGTTCACCGAAATCACCCTGGATGTGAAGCACTGAGGCGCGCTGCGTCCCACCTCGCCTCCCATCCCGCGCATGCCCTTATGACCCGCACCCTGATTCTTGCCGAGCAGCTGATTTCGCTGCCTTCCATCACACCGGATGACGCCGGTTGCCAGGCGCTCATCGCGTCGCGCCTGCAGCCTTTGGGTTTTGCCTGTGAAACCATGGAGAGCGGCCCGGCTGACTTCCGCGTCACGAACTTATGGGCAAAACGAGCCGCAAGCGCCGCCAATACGGCGCAAGGCGCTCCTAAAACGATAGTATTCGCCGGCCACACCGATGTCGTGCCGACCGGCCCGGTGGCGCAGTGGACGAGCGCCCCGTTCGCCCCCACCCACCGCGACGGCAAGCTGTACGGCCGTGGCAGCAGCGACATGAAAACCTCGCTCGCCGCCTTCGTGGTGGCGGTCGAGGAGTTTGTCGCCGCTCAGCCCGAGGCCCCATTGAACATCGCCCTCCTGCTGACCAGCGACGAGGAAGGCCCGGCAGTGGACGGCACCGTGATGGTCTGCCGCGAACTACAAAAGCGCGGTGAGGCGCTGGACTACTGCATCGTCGGCGAACCCACCTCGGTACAGCGTACCGGCGACATGATCAAGAACGGCCGGCGCGGCACCATGTCTGGCCGGCTCACCGTCAAGGGGGTACAGGGCCACATCGCCTACCCGCACCTGGCGAAGAACCCGATGCACCTGTTCGCCCCGGCCATGGCCGAGCTGGTGGGCATCGAATGGGACCGCGGCAACGACTTCTTCCCGCCCACCACCTGGCAGATCAGCAACATCCATGGCGGCACCGGCGCCAGCAACGTGATCCCGGGTTCGGTGGTGATCGATTTCAACTTCCGCTTCTCCACGGAATCCACGCCCGAAAGCCTGCAGCAACGCCTGACGTTCGTGCTCGACAAGCACGAACTCGAATACGAACTGGTCTGGACCATCGGTGGCCTGCCCTTCCTCACCACGCCCGGCACCCTGGTGAACGCGGTGCGCGACGCCATTCGCGACGAAACCGGCATCGAGACCGAACTCTCCACCAGCGGCGGCACCAGCGATGGCCGCTTCATCGCGCAGATCTGCCCGCAGGTGATCGAGCTCGGGCCGACCAATGCCACCATCCACAAGATTGACGAATACATCCCGGTGGCGGACATCGAGCCCTTGAAGAACATCTACCGGCGCGTGCTGGAAAAGCTGGCCGCATGACGCAGACCCTGACTGAACAGCCGACGGTCATCGAACTGGTCGTCGCCGGCGCCAAACAACTCACCGATGCGGGTGTGGCTTTCGGCCACGGCACGAACAATGCCTTCGACGAAGCGACCTGGCTGGTGCTGTGGCAACTCGGACTGCCGCTGGACGACCTCGATGGTGTGGCAAATCAGCCGGTAGACCCCGCCGATCAAGCGCGGGTTGCTACACTTTTTGAAGCACGCATCAAAACGCGAAAACCCGCCGCCTACCTGACGCACGAAGCCTGGTTGCAGGGCGTGCCTTTCTACGTGGATGAGCGCGCCATCGTGCCGCGTTCCTTCATTGCCGAGCTGCTGGCCGATGGCAGCATCGACCCCTGGCTGGGCGAGCACACGAAGAAGGTCTTGGATCTGTGCACCGGCAACGGCAGCCTGGCTGTGCTGGCGGCCATGACCTACCCGGACGTGACGGTGGATGGTGCCGACCTCTCGCTCGATGCGCTGGCGGTGGCGCGCATGAACGTCGAGAAACACGGACTGGTAGACCGCATCACGCTGTTGCAGTCCGACGGCTTGAGCAGCGTGCGCGGCCCCTACGACCTGATCCTGTGCAACCCGCCCTACGTCAACGCGCAAAGCATGGCGACCCTGCCGGCCGAGTACCGCGCCGAGCCCGAGCTGGCGCTGGCCGGTGGCGTCGATGGCATGGACTTCATCCGCAGCCTGCTGCGCGAGGCGCCGGCCCACATGAGCGAACACGCCGTGCTGGTGCTGGAAATCGGCAACGAACGTGAGAACTTTGAAGCCGCCTTCCCGAAACTCGAAGTGTTCTGGCTGGACACCAGCGCGGGAGATGAGCAGGTGCTGCTGATCACACGCGAAGCTTTGGTCAGATGAGACACCCCTGTGCCGGCTTTCGCCGTCTCCCCCTCAAGGGGGCAACGCCAGCGGCCCGGCCAAGCCGGTTCCGCGGCGTTCCACGTTTAGACCATTTCACGCGTCGCGAGCCTCTTGGCGCGACGGAATAGAACCAATGATTACTCTGAAAAACATCACCCTGCGCCGCGGCGCCAAGGTGATCCTCGATGGCGCGTCCGTGACCATCAACCCCGGCGAAAAAGTCGGTCTGGTCGGGCGCAACGGCGCCGGCAAATCGACGCTGTTCGCGCTGCTCAACGGCACGCTGCACGAGGACAGCGGCGACTACTACATTCCCGCCCAATGGCGCCTGGCCCAGGTGGCGCAGGACATGCCGGAAACCGCCGAGAGCGCCACCGACTTCGTGATCGCCGGCGACACGCAGCTGGCGGCAGCGCAGGCCGAGGTGACGGCCTCGGAGGCGACCGAAGACGGCGAGCGCATGGCCCATGCCTACATGGAGCTGCACGACGCCGGTGCGCACGATGCCCCGGCCCGCGCCCAGGCACTGATCCTGGGCCTGGGCTTCAAGACCACCGAACTCGACAAACCGGTCAACAGCTTCTCCGGCGGCTGGCGCATGCGCCTACAACTGGCACGGGCGCTGATGTGCCCG
This sequence comes from Hylemonella sp., assembly GCA_030680575.1. Lineage (GTDB taxonomy): Bacteria > Pseudomonadota > Gammaproteobacteria > Burkholderiales > Burkholderiaceae_C > Hylemonella. Next base: position 4,919 of record JAUXVI010000009.1, on the reverse strand, counting down.
TCCGACCTGCTGCTGCTGGACGAACCCACCAACCACCTGGACCTGGACGCCCTGGTCTGGCTGGAAGCCTGGCTGCAGCGCTACCAGGGCACCATGCTGGTGATCAGCCATGACCGCGAATTCCTCGACGCCGTGACCCAGGTCACGGTGCACATCGAGAACGCCAAGCTCAACCGCTACGGCGGCAACTACAGCAAGTTCGAGGACATGCGGGCCGAGCAGATGGAGCTGCAGCAGGCCTCCTACGCCAAGCAGCAGGAAAAGATCGCCCACCTGCAGAAGTTCATCGACCGCTTCAAGGCCAAGGCCAGCAAGGCCAAGCAGGCGCAGAGCCGCGTCAAGGCGCTGGGCCGCATGGAGCGCATTGCGCCGCTGCTGGCCGAGGCGGATTTCACCTTCGAATTCAAGGAACCTGCCAACCTGCCCAACCCGATGCTGGCCATGCAGGACGTGAGCTTCGGCTACCCGCCGCCGGACGATGCACCGGCCGGCACGCCGCCCACGGTCATCGTGAAAAACGTCAGTAAATCGGTACTGGCCGGCCAGCGCATCGGCATCCTGGGCGCCAACGGCCAGGGCAAGTCGACCGTGGTCAAAACGATTGCGCGTGCGCTGCAGCCGATCAGCGGCGAGATCACCGAGGGCAAGGGCCTGGCGATCGGCTACTTTGCCCAGCAGGAACTCGATGTGCTGCGCCCGCAAGACACGCCGCTGGAACACATGATCCAGCTGGTCAAGGAAGTCACGCTCAAAGGCCAGCTCAGCGGCCAGCCTACACGCGAGCAGGATCTGCGCAGTTTCCTGGGCAGCTTCAACTTCACCGGCGACCAGGTCAAGCAGAGTGTGGGCAGCATGAGCGGCGGCGAGAAGGCCCGCCTGGTGCTGTGCATGCTGGTGTGGCAGCGCCCCAACCTGCTGCTGCTGGACGAGCCGACCAACCACCTGGATCTGGCCACGCGCGAGGCCCTGGGCATGGCGCTCAACGAGTTCGAAGGCACGGTGATGCTGGTCAGCCACGACCGCTCGCTGCTGCGCACGGTGTGCGACGAGTTCTGGCTGGTGTCGCGTGGCGGCGTCGATCCCTTCGACGGCGATCTGGACGACTACCAGCGTTACCTGCTGGACGAAGCCAAGCGCCAACGCGAAGCCATCAAGGAATCCGCCAAGGAGGCTGCCGCAGCCGCCAGCGCCAAGCCGGTCACCCCGGCGCCGGCCGCCAAGCCGGTGCGGGAAGACAACCGCACGCGCCAGCTCAAACGTGAGCTGGAAAAGACAGAAGCCCGCATGGCCGAACTCAACCCGCAGAAAACGGCGCTGGAAGCCCGGCTGGCGGGTCACCCCAGCGTGGCCGAGATCACCGAGTTGGGCCAGCAACTGCAGGTTGTGCAGAACGAACTGGACACGCTGGAAGAGCGCTGGCTTGAACTATCAGGCCAGGTCGAAGCGGCCAACTGACGCGCCAGGCTCAGCGCCTGGCAGGTCAGGCGCTAAAGCTGCCGCTGTGACACCTCACCAGCGCGCGCCGAGTACTTGATGCCGGCATGCAGCTTCTCCAGCTGCACCCGCGCGGCGCGGCCGCCATAAACGGCCGAACGCAGCCAATCGCACTCGGCCTGCAGGGCGGCCTCGTCCGAGAGCAGGGTTTGCCAGACGCGCTGTTCGGCATTCCAGCGGTAACCGCGTGCCTTCAACAGATCCTTGGCATCGAACGGTGCAGCTGTCGCCTGCAGGCGGTAGGACGTCTGCGTGCCAGCCAGCAGCAAACGCGCCAGTCCCGTCTGCTGTGATTTCGGCAAGGTCTGCCCCAGCACGGCGAGCAAGGCATGGCAATCCATCTCGGCGCGGTGGGCGTCGTAAAACCAGCCATGGGAAAGCGCCAGGTTTTCCAGCTTGGCCGAAGACTGGCCTTCGGTTTTCCAGTCGATGTCGGCAAAGGAGCAGGCCCAGGGCAGTTGCGCGAAGGCCGGCAGGCGCGCTTCGACAAAGGGGCGGTCGAAGGCGGCGTTGTGGGCCACGATCAGGTCGACACCCGCCAGCAGTTCGGCCACCCGCGTCTCGTCAAGCCGCTGGCCACGCACCATGTCGTTGCTGATGCCGGTCAGGGCTTCAATCTCTGCGGAGATCGGCATGCCCGGGTCTTCCAGGCCGTCGTACACCTGCACGGCGCCGCACGGCCGGCCGGTCTCAATATCGACTTCAACGCGCACCAAGGCCAGTTCAATGATCTTCTCGCGGCTGGCATCAAGGCCGGTGGTTTCGGTGTCGAGCAGCACCACGTGGCGCACCGGCCCCTGCGCTGGTGCGAACTGCAGGCAGGGCTGCAGCCGGCGCAGCACGCGGAAATCGGGATGTCCCTCCAACTGGCGCGCCAGACTCTCGGCGTCGGCAGCAGGGGCAGCGGCGGCGAGAACGGGCGCAGCAGGCTTGGGAGCCGCCAGCTTGGTGCGCGCCTTGGCCTTGCCCTTGCTTGTCGGTGCCAAGGGCACCACCGGCCCTTCAAAACCGAAGTCGAGCTGGGGATCGCTCACCGTGCCTCCGTGCCGGCCAGTTGCTTCATCTCGCGCCGCAGGGCCACGGCATCCTGCACCTGCATGACATCGGTCGGGCTGAGGCGGAACACATGCATGGCGTCAGCCACACCGCGGGCCTGTGCCTCCAGCGCGATGCCGGAGGTGGCCAGGTTGTGGACCAGCTGGTTGTTCTGCTGGGTCAGTTCGTCCATGTGCACCATGGCTTCGTTGATCTGCTCGATCCCCAACAGCTGCTCGTCCACCGCCGTGTGGATTTCTGAAATGAGGGTGTTGACCTGACGTGACGCATCCACCGCTTCCTGCATGGTGCGGCGGGCACTGTCACTGAGCTTGGTACCGGTCTCGACCTTGGCGGACGACTCCTGGATCAGCTGGGCAATCTCGCGCGCCGCGGCTGAACTGCGCGTGGCCAGTTGCCGCACTTCGGCCGCCACCACCGCAAAACCACGGCCCTGTTCACCGGCGCGGGCTGCTTCCACTGCGGCATTGAGCGCCAGCAGGTTGGTCTGGAAGGCAATGCTGTCGATCACCTGCACGATTTCGCCAATGCGGCTGGACGACTCGTTGATCGCGTGCATGTTCTGGGTCACGTCCTGCACCGCCTGGCCGCTGCGCTCGGAAATGCGCATGGCCTGGCCGGCCAGACCGGCCGCCTGACGCGCAGCGTCAGCCGTCTGCTTCACGTTGCCGCTGATCTGCTCCATGGAAGCCGCCGTCTCCTCCAACCGGGCGCCTTGCGACTGGGTGCGCTCGGACAGTTCACGGTTGCCATGGGCAATGCCGTGCGTTTCGCTGCCCATGCGGTCCACTTCGGTGCGCGCATCGCTGACGATGGAACGGATGTTGACATTGAGCTGGTTGAGCGCGCGCTCCAACTGCCCCAGAATGCCGCTGCTCTGGGCGTCCAGCGAGCGGGTCAGGTCACCAGCCGCCATGCGGTTGGCGAACCCCAGCAGACGCGCCAAGGGGCTGATGGTCAGGGCACGGAGGAACCAGCCCCCCAACAGGCCCAGCACCGCGGTCAGCACCACGCTTGCGGCCAGTCCAGCAAGCGACACGGCCGACCAGCCGCCCGCAGCCAACATGCCCGTCCCCAGCCCCAGACCCGCCAGCAGCAACGCCACCAGCGTGATCTTGGCCTGCGCGGAAGGACGCAACAGACGGCTGAAACGCCCCCCCCAGGTATCCCGGTACAAGGCACCATGGCGCAAACGATGCACCAGCTGGCCCGCCTGTACTTCGGCTCGCATGACGGCATACAAACCTTCTGCTGCCTCGATCTGCTCGCGCGAGGGTTCGGTCCGCACCGACAGGTAGGCCACCGGGCGGTCGCCCTCCATCAGCGGCGTGGCATTGGCCACCACCCAGTAGTGGTCGCCATCCTTGCGCCGGTTCTTGACGATGCCGGTCCAGGGCAGGCCTTCTTCCAACGTGGCCCAGAGGTCGCGAAAGGCCTCTTCCGGCACATCGGGATGGCGCACCAGGTTGTGCGGCTGGCCCAGCAGCTCTTCCTTGGTGAAACCGCTGAGTTCGATGAACACCTCATTGCAATGGGTGATGCGCCCCTTCAGGTCGGTGATCGAAACGACGGTCTGGCCTGAGGGGAAAGGATGCTCGCGTTGGGTAACGGGAAGGTTGGTACGCATAGGATCTTCAATGGGGAAACAGCCGGGCTCTCTGGGGCGCCCAGCCATTGCGTAAAAAGGAGGGCCGCCCTGAGGCGGCCTAGACCGTCTAACTCTAACTGATTTAGATCACGGCTTACATCCAGCAACAAATCAGAACGACTCCCAGTCGTCCTTCTCCGGCACGGGTGCTGGTTTGACGGGTGCCGGTGCCGCCGGCAGCGCCTTGGCACGGCTTGCAGGCGCCTTGCTGGGGGCGGCTGCGACCGGCGGTTTCAAGGGCTGGGGCGCCGGCGTCGTGCGCAAAACCGGTTCAGCCATCCGCAGCTGCATATGGCTGTCGACCTTGAACACCGCCACGGCCTGCACCAACTCGTTGGCCTGACCGCGCAAGCTGGACGCTGCTGCGGCCATCTCTTCCACCAGTGCCGCGTTCTGTTGCGTCGCCTGGTCCATCTGCGTCACAGCCTCACCCACCTGAGCCACGCCGCTGCTCTGCTCCGAGCTGGCGGCACTGATCTCACCCATGATGTCGGTGACGCGGCGGATGCTGCTCACCACTTCGGTCATGGTGCTGCCGGCCCGGTCCACCAAGGCACTGCCCTGCTCGACCCGTTGCACGCTGTCGTCGATCAGGGTCTTGATTTCTTTGGCTGCCTCGGCCGAACGACCGGCCAGGGAACGCACTTCACTGGCCACCACGGCAAAACCGCGACCTTGTTCGCCAGCACGGGCGGCTTCCACCGCCGCGTTCAGCGCCAGG
>JAUXVI010000001.1 GCA_030680575.1 Hylemonella sp. | reverse complement strand
CAGCGGACCGCATTGAGGCAGCAAAGGGAGATAGCGCCATGCTGATCGACTTCTTCTACACCCTGCGCAGCGCCAAGCTGCCGGTCTCGGTCAAGGAATACCTGACGCTGCTCGAAGCCCTGCAGCTGGGCGTGGTCGGCCCCAACAGCGAAGACGGCAGCGGCTACAGCATCGACGACTTCTATTTCCTGAGCCGCACCTCGCTGGTGAAGGACGAGAAGCACTTCGACAAGTTCGATCGCGCCTTCGCCGCCTATTTCAAGGGCGTGGAGATGATCGCGGACTTCACCAAGGACATCCCGCTCGAGTGGCTGCGCAAGAACCTGGAGCTCGAACTGAGCCCCGAGGAGAAGGCGAAGATCGAGAAGATGGGCTGGGACGAGCTGATGGAAACGCTGAAGAAGCGCTTCGAGGAGCAGAAAGAGCGCCACGAAGGCGGCAACAAATGGATCGGCACCGGCGGCACCTCGCCCTTTGGCGCCAACGGCTACAACCCGCAGGGCATCCGCATCGGCCAGGACAAGAGCCGCAACAAGAGCGCGGTGAAGGTATGGGACCAGCGCGCTTACAAGGACTACGACGACACGCAGGAGCTGGGCACGCGCAACATCAAGGTGGCGCTGCGCCGCCTGCGCCGCTTTGCGCGTGAGGGCCACGAGCTGGAGCTTGATCTGCCCGACACCATCCGCGCCACTGCGGCCAACGCCGGCTACCTGGACATCAAGATGGTTCCGGAGCGCCACAACAACGTGAAGGTGCTGTTGCTGATGGACGTGGGCGGCACCATGGACGAGCACATCGCCCGCGTCGAGGAGCTGTTCAGCGCCACCAAAACCGAGTTCAAGCACCTGGAGTTCTATTACTTCCACAACTGTGTCTACGACTTCATGTGGAAGAACAACCGCCGGCGCTACAGCGAGAAGTTCCCGACCTGGGACATCATCCGCAAGTACAACAAGGACTACAAGCTGATCTTCGTCGGCGACGCCACCATGAGCCCGTACGAGATCCTGCAACCTGGCGGCAGCGTGGAATACAGCAACGAGGAAGCCGGCGCCGAATGGCTGCAGCGCCTGACCAACGCCTTCCCGAAATTCGCCTGGATCAACCCGGAGCCGCAGGGCGTCTGGCAGTACCGCCAGAGCATCAGCATCATCCAGCAGCTGACCAACAACCGCATGTACCCGCTGACCATCAAGGGCATCGAGGAAGCCATGCGATTGCTGACCAAATAGGCCGTACGGCGGCTGACCTGCCCTTTACAATGGCGGGCCAGCCGCCGTAGTTCAATGGATAGAACGAGCGCCTCCTAAGCGCTAGATACAGGTTCGATTCCTGTCGGAGGCACCAGCGGCGCTGCAAAGGAACTCACCATGCGCCCTACCCGTCTCTCCTGTCTTCTGCGCAGTTTGTGCACGGTCCTTCTGCTGACCGGCACTCTGCAGGCCGCGCCTGTCCTGGCCCAGGCCAAGGTCGTGCAGACGCCTTACAAGAACCCCAAGGCCCTGATCGACATCTTTCTCGATGACCCGCGCAAGATGTCTTCCGCCCTCTATTGGGTGCGCAGCCTAGTCAACCCGCTGACGGAAGCGCCCTACAGCATGTTCGCCGAGGACATGAACATCATCGTGCTGATCCACGGCACCGAGATCGTGACGTTGGCGAAGAAGAACGAAGAACGCTACCAGGAGGTTGTGCAGCGCATGCGCTACTACGCCGACATGGGCGTGAAGTTCAAGGTCTGCGGCCTGGCCATGCAGGACTACGGCTACAGCCCCGCTGATCTGTACGACTTTGTCGAGGTCACGCCCTCGGCCATCACCGAGCTGATGCACTGGCAGAACCAGGGTTATGCCCTCATTCCGGCCATCGTGCAGGACAAGAAGTTCTCCATCGAACAGATCCGCTGAAGGCCGCATCCCCACCAAAACAAACGGGGCCCGCAGGCCCCGTTTGTGTTTGCGTGTCCCGGGTCAGGCCACGTAACCCGGATTCGGCAGCACGCCCTCGACCTTGGGCATGTTGAGCTTGCGTGCTTTGACCTTGCCGCCACCGGCCTTGAGCCAGGTCTCGACCACGTCCCAGACGGGCTTGTTGCCGGCGTTCTTGGCCTCTTCGGCCACCGGTGCCCAGCCGGCCACCATGTAGGACTTGTCGGCCTCGATCAGCTTGCCGTTCAGGCGCATGTCGCTGATGCGCTTGCCCATGCCGGCCATCGGGTTGCAGCTGTACTGCAGACCGCCCACGCGCACCATGTCGCCGCCCTGCTGGTAGTAGGGGTCGGGGTTGAACAGGTTGTCGCACACGTCTTCCAACACCGTCTTGATGGTGGCGCCGCTCATCGGGGTCACCGTGGCGTAGGAATAGGTGGTGGCGGTCATGTCCATCAGCCACTCGCGCGTGATGGCCTGGCCCGGCAGCAGGCTGGTACCCCAGCGGAAGCCGGGCGAGAAGGCGATGTCGGCGCCCTGCACGTCGATCAGCGCATCCAGCAGCAGCTGGTCGCCGGTGCCGTTGAAGTTGCCGCGACGGTACAGCGTGCCTTCGGTCACGGCCAGCACTTCGTTCAGCTTGGCTTCATACGGTGCGCGGATCTTGGTGATCAGCGCATCCATCTCCTTGTCGGCCGGCAGCATGTTGGCAAAGATCGGCAACAGCTTGTAGCGGAAGTCGGTGACCTTCTTGTCCTTGACCTGGAAGTCCAGCACGCCGAGGAACTTGCCGTTGGAGCCGGCATTAGTAACGAGCGTCTTGCCACCCTTGTTGCTGACGATGCTGGCCACCGGCATGCCGTCGTGCGTGTGGCCGCCCATGATGGCGTCAATGCCGGAAACACGGCTGGCCATCTTCAGGTCGACGTCCATGCCGTTGTGCGACAACACCACCACGACCTGGGCACCCTTAGCACGTGCCTCGTTGACCATGGCCTGCATGTTCTCGTCCTGGATGCCGAAGGCCCAGTCGGCGACCATGTAGCGCGGGTTGGCGATCGGGGTGTAGGGGAAAGCCTGGCCGATGATGGCGCAAGGCACGCCATTCATCTCGCGGATCACGTAGGGCTTGAACACCTGGTCGCCGAAGTCGTTGGTCTTGACGTTCTGCGCGACAAAGTCGACCTTGCCGGCGAAGTCCTTCTCGACGATTTCCTTCACGCGTTCCATGCCGTAGGTGAATTCCCAGTGGCCGGTCATCACGTCCACGCCCAGCAGCTTGCAGGCGTCAACCATGTCCTGGGCGTTGGTCCACAGCGAAGTGGCCGAGCCCTGCCAGGTGTCACCGCCGTCGAGCAGCAGCGAACCCGGGCGGCTGGCCTTCAGGCGCTTGACCAGCGTGGCCAAGTGGGCGAAACCGCCGACCTTGCCGTAGCGCTTGGCCGCCTTCTCGAAATCGAGGTAGGTCAGGGCATGCGCTTCGGCGGTGCCGGGGCGCACCTTGGCCACTTTCAGCAGGTGCTCACCCACCAGATGCGGCAGGTTGCCCTTCATGCTGCCGATGCCCAGATTCACGTTGGGCTCGCGGAAGTAGATCGGCTTGAGCTGCGCATGGCAGTCGGTCATGTGCAGAAAGGACACATTGCCGAACTTCGGAATGTCATACAAGCCGTTGGCCGCAGTGGCCGCATCCGCTTCGGCGTATGTCCCCAGGCCCATGCCCGCCATGGTGCCCGCGCCCAGCACCTGGAAAAATTCGCGTTTGGTTAGATTCATAGTTTCGCAACCACTGAAATAGTTGAGGAAAAAAGACCCGGGACACACCCGGGTCGGATACTAAAGGATCCGGCGGTTTATTGGTTGACCGGCGATTTCGGATCCAGCAGCAGCGCCATGATGTGCTTGACCTGCTGTTCGTTCAGGATGCCCTTGTGGCCGGCGCGCGGCATCTGCGAGCAGGCGTTGTAGGCCCGCGCGTTCCATATCTTGCCCCAGGTGTACTCCACGATGGCTTTGGCTTCGGGTGCGTCCGGATTGGCCACACCACGCATCTTGCCGTAGTTGTACAGGCTCGGGCCCAGCGTGCCGAAGGAGATCTCTTCCTTGCTGATCTGGTGGCAGTTGTAACAGTTGCCGCCATTGGCCGAGCCGGCCGCATCGGTCCAGGTCATGCCGCGACCACTTTGTGCGATCTTCTCGCCCTCTTTCCAGTCACCCAGGAACTTGCCGTCGCTGGGCCACTTGACAACCTTCAGGTTGGCGGCTTCGATGGTCTTGGCCACGGCCGCATCAATCGGCTTGCCGGCCACGTCGGCGGCAGCGCATTCGCGGTTGGCGTCGTCCTGCTCCAGGCGGTCGACCTTGGCCTGACCCTGGTCTCGGAAAGAGGCCTTGGCGATGTCAGCGGTCAGCTTGTCCAGCTCAGGGCCAGTGGGCACCATGGCACAGCCAGCCAGCAGGGCCACCAAAACCGGAGCGATGTATTTGATGTGTTTCTTCATGAACGGGCTCCTCTTAGCGCTTGATCGACGGGGCGATGGATTCGGCACCCTTGGCGTTGACACCCATGTAGGTGCCCAAGGCGATGGTGGCGTCGCTGCCGAACAGCGGGAAGGGGAAGCGTTGCTGGCGATAGCAGTCGTTCAGACGCAACTGCATGCCCCACATCTGGCCGTTGGAGACGCGGTAAGCCGGCCAAGCGGCAAAGCCCACGCCGTCGCCCGGGTTCTTGGTCAGGTTGGGCAGATCCTGCAGACGAATACGTTTGCCTTCTTCACCGTGGCAGGTCGCACAGGCAAAGTCGTGCGGGCCACCACGCATGAAGAACAGGCGCTTGCCCACTTCATACATGGTCTTCTCGGCCACATGGCTTTGCGAAAGGTTGAATTTCATGCCACGCGATTCGGCAGCGATCCAGGTGGCCAGCGCCGTCACGTTGGCTTGCTCGCCCTTACCAAACGGGGTCTTGGCAATCTCGGCGGTGTTGAAACCCTGCAGGGTTTCCATGCAGGTCAGCAGGCGCGACTCCAGGTCCTGCACCTTGTTGGTGTCGGCGAAGTGGCGCGGCAGTTCGACAAACGCGCCCTTGACGACGCCTGGGCCCTTGCCGAGGTCACATTGCTGCAATGAAACGTTTTTAGGACCGCGTTTTTGCTTCCAGAGGTCTTCACCCTTGGCTTCAAACAGTTCGGCTGGATTGCCGTCTTGCAGCATGGCGCGGTATTCAGCAATGCCGTCTGACGCTGATTTCTGCGCCAGTGCACTGCCCGCCACCACGACGGTTCCGATGGCCAGAGCCAAACGTTTCATCATTGTCACCTCGACTAGTTGTTGCTAAAAAACAGAAAATGGAAAAGGGCAAGCCCTCTTCCATTTTGCACGGAAACCACCTGACGATCAGGACACCGTGGCTTCGTCGGTGCGGCTGTCGCCCTTGTTGTCTTTCCAGTTCACGCTGATCTTGTCGCCGGCCTTGGCGCCCTTGACCACGAACTGCAGGAACGGGTTCTTGGAAACAGCGGGGCCCCACTCGGCGGTCATCACCACCTTGCCATTGAGGGAAGCGGTCACGTCCTGGATGTAGTGGGCCGGTACCAGCTTGCCTGCGGAATCCTTACGTTGACCGGATTCCATTTCGTGGCTCATGAGAACGCGAACAGTGGCCTTGTCGCCAGCGGCTTGGGCGCGAATGCGCATCGGATCTGCCATTTTTAACTCCTAAATCTGTGTTGAATCTTTGGAAGGGTTGCTGCCGGATTAACCGCCGCAGCCGCCGAGCGTGACCTTGACTTCCTTCTTGGCGTAGAAGGCCTTGCCGTCCGCCATGATGGCCACGGCATACACGTCAGAAGATTGGCCCATCTTGGCGCGGGTGGCGAAGCTGGCTTCCACGCTGTCGGTCACATTGAACAGGGCCACCATGGCAGCCGGGTTCTTTTCAACCAGAATCAGAACCTTCTTGACGCCAGCCAGGGTGGTGCTGGCCGTCAGCGGCACCACGGCGCCGTTTTCAGCGATGTCCGGACCACCGACGGTCACGTCCTTGCTTTCCACCGGGGCACCAGCGCCCAGCGCCTTGGCCACGTCAGCCAGGGACTTGGCTTCGAACGCCACCTTTTCATAGGCCAGCGCGTGCTGGGGGAACAGACCGGTGCTGGCCAGCAGGCCCGCCACGACGGCGCTGTGCTTGAGTGTCTCGCGACGAGTTTGCATGTAAATCTCCTTGCTTAAGTCTATGCTAATGAAAAAAATAACCGCCCAAATCCGTACTTACACCTATCATTTTCCCGCACCTGAAGCCAACCATGCGGCAATGGTCTTTGCTTCGGCTTCACTCAAGGCCTGGGCCGGCATGGGAATGGGACCCCAGACACCCGAACCACCGGCCTTGATTTTGCCTGCCAAGTAGTCCACCTTGCCGGCGTGTTTCTTGGCAATCTCCTGGAAGCTCGGACCCACCAGCTTGTTGTTCATGGCATGGCAGGCGGTACAGCTGTTCTTCTGCGTCAAGGCCAGTGCGGCCTTGTTGTCCGCACCTGCGGCATCCGCCTTGGCTGCAGCCGGCTTGGCCTGGGCCACCGGCTGGGCAGCCGCCGACGCAGCGGCACCGGGCTTGCCTTCCGGACGGGTGGTGTCCACACCGCGCTGGGCACCGACCAGACGGTTCTGTTCCGCCAGATTGCCGTGGGCATTGCGTGCGTAGTCCGGCAGGAACGACGACACCTTGGCTTCGGGCACGCAATCCTTCATGCAGGCCACGTTCTTGGTGTCAGGCTTGGCACCCTTGCCGAATTCCTTGCCCGGCCACATGGCGTGATCGGTTGTCATGCCGTTGCGGTTGGGCATGCGCTTCTGGACATCGGCAATGTTCTTGTCGGACAGCACGAAGTCGTCCGGCACGATGCCACCGAGGTTGAGCAGGAAGGCCGTAACGGCGTACACCTCTTCGGTGCTCAGCGACTTCGGTGCCGTCCAGGGCATGGCACGGTTGATGTAGTCCCACAGCGTGGAAACCGTGGGCACCTTCATCAGCGTGGTACGGCCCGGGAAGGACGAGTCGGTCAATTTGGCGACGCGACCGGTCTTGATGTCCTCCGCAGTGGTGCCACCCACCAGCGGGCTGAACACTTCGCCGGATTCACCAAAGATGCCGTGGCAGTGGGCGCACTTGCCTTCCCACACATCCTGGCCCTTGGCAACACTGCCGGAACCCGCCGGCAGACCTTTGAAGTCGGGACGCACATCGATGTCCCAAGCGGCCACTTCCTTCGGCGTGGCGTCGCGGCCAACACCCGGCCACTTGCTGGCGCCTTGTGCACCGGCCAAGCCTGCGACGGCCAGCAAGGCAGCGGCCAGAACTGCTTTACGAAACCTGAACATTTTTCACCTCACCGCTTTCCTGCACCAGCCACGACTGGATGGCATTGTTGTGATAGATCGAACGCGTGCCACGCACCGCGCGCAATTGCTTGTAGGTCGGCTGCACATAACCCGTGTCATCCATGGCACGGCTCTGGATGATGGCGGGCTTGCCGTCCCAGATCCAGTCCAGGTTGAAGCGTGTCAGCGCCTTGTTCTGCACCGGGCCTTCCAGCCGCGCGGTGCGCCAGTTGCGACCGCCATCGACGGACACATCAACACGCTTGACCTTGCCGCGGCCCGACCAGGCCAGGCCGGTGATGTTGTAGAAGCCCTTGTCCAGCAGCACCTGGCCACCGGACGGCGTGGTCACCACGCTCTTGCACTCCTGGATGCTGGTGTACTGGCGGTGCAGGCCGCTGGGCTGCAGATCCACGTAATGGACCGCTTCGTCCTTGGCAGCGTAGGGCTTGTCGCCCACTTCAAGGCGGCGCAGGTACTTGACCCAGCTCACGCCCTGCACGCCCGGCACGATCAGTCGCAGCGGATAACCCTGTTCGGGGCGCAGCATCTCACCGTTCTGACCATAGGCCACGAACACCTCGCCCGACTTGATCAGCTCCATCGGGATGGTACGGGTCATGGAGGAGCCATCGGCACCTTCGGCCAGCACGAACTTGCCGTTCTTCAGATCGGCGCCCGCCAGCTCCAGCAGGGTGATCAGCGGCACGCCGGTGAATTCAGAACACGACACCATGCCGTGGGTGTACTGCACCGTCGGCACCGCCACATTGCCCCACTCCACCGCCGTGTTGGCGCCGCACTCGATGAAGTGGATGCGCGAGACGGACGGCAGACGCATGATCTCGTCCATGGTGAAGACCTTGTTGGCCTTGACCATGCCGTTGATCATCAGACGGTGTTTGGACGGGTCGATGTCCCACCAGCCTTGGTGGTGGCGCTCGAAATGAAGGCCGCTGGGCGTGATGATGCCGAACAACGACTGCAGCGGTGCAAACGACACCGAGGCCTGCGTGGTCTGGGTCAGACCCGGGCTCTGGCGACGCTGCACATTGGCCTCGAACTGGGAAGGCTTGCCGTAGCCGCCATCCGCCGCCACGCCCTGTCCCAGGCCCTTGCTGTGCTCAGGCAGGTTCAGGATGTTCGGATCGCCACCTTCGGTCGGCACCGGGTTGCCCTGTGCCAGTACTGCCGGCACTGCGGCACCAGCGGCGGCAGCCGCAAAGGCGTTGCGAATGAAATGACGGCGACCTTGCTTGGCCTCCGCCAGGACGGTCTTGATTCCGTCCTTGTTCAAAAAATTCTCGGGCGCCTTGCGGACCCTGCCCGAGCTCACATCATCTTGCATCACACACTCCTTCAATGAGTTGCTATCCGTTGCTCATCTCTTCCGTCTGGCTCACGAGCTCAGCCGCGCTGGCGCTCGTGATCCGCTTCTCCGTCAAGGTCGCTCTGCGAACAAACCGCCTTGCACACCCGCACCACCGACTCGTCGCCAATGCGGTAAAACACCTGCACGCCACTGCGTCGCTTTGCCACGACGCCCGCCCGGTACAGCACATTCAGATGCTGCGACATATTGGGTTGCGACACCACGATGTTCTCCAGCAATTGAGAGACGTTTTTCTCGCCATCGCACAGTGCGCCGATGATGCGCAGCCGGATCGGCGTCGAAAGCACCCCAAACAGCTCTGCCGCACCTTCAAAGTCCGGCTCTGACGCTTCCTGGAGGGCACCGTCTTTCATTTGCTAAATCTTAATATTCACATGCACGAATATAAAGGTTAAACAAAACCCATAACTCAGGGTTTATACCTATCCCGACTTTTTTGATCGGTTTGCTTTTTACTTTATGAAACGGTAGTGGTCCCGGTTCAGTACCGCCGCCACGGCCGTGACCTCTTCCGGAAACAGGCCGAGGTTGAGCTCGGTATTGCACTGCTCGACCATGCCGCGCAGAAAACCGGGCGAGTTGATGCGCCCCGCCGGCTTGTAGATGGCATGGCCATCACCACCGACTTTCTGCTGGTGGCAAGCAACGCACTTGTTCTCCGCAATCAGCTTCTCACCCAACTTGAGATCCGCGCCCCGAAATACTTCAGGCACTTGAGCGCCAGCCGAAGTCAGCACCGTCGTCAGAAAAAATGCCAGTTTTCGCATCAGGCAGAGACTACCCAAAATGCCGGCGCGAAGCAACTCACCCATATGCTGTCCTGTACTTGTTGGATCACACAGGCCATTTCTGCGGCCTGTGTGATCGATCAGACCAACGATGGCAAGCGCTTACCAGCGCCAGCCATAAGCAATGCCGACGGCGTTTTGCTGCATCTTCAGATCGACCGGGTACCCGGCGACGGTCTGGCCGTTGCCGTTGGACACTCCCGCGATGCTCTGATTGAACGCGTGCATGTAGCTCAGCGTCAGTTCCGACTTGTTGGCCAGTGTCCAGGTTGCGCCCAGCGTCAGATGCTGCTCAACCGTCGCTGGCGCCAGGATGTTGAAATATGTGTTCTGGCTGGTGATCGGCATCTTGCTGTAGTTGTAGCCCGCACGCAGCATCACGTTCGGACTGTACTCATATGACACACCCAGCTTGAACACCGTCATGTCTTTCCAGCCAAAGCCGGAACCATTGCTCAGGCCCATGGGCGTGCCAGAAACTTGCGGGAACAGTGTGCCGGGGTTTGCCAGCGACTTGATGCTGCCGTAATTGATCTGGTTCACATCGAATGCGACCGTTGCCTTGGGCGTTGCCTTGACCGCAACGCCAAAGCCGTAGGTCTCAGGAATATCGAAGCCACCCTCTTCGGCAAACAGACCCTTGTATTTGTCGAACTTCGACATCTTGCTGCGCGTCTGATAGACCGCGCCCAGGGTGACCGTTGGCGATACCTGGCCCGTCCAGCCGAACTTGAGACCCCAGCCGGTCGAGACATCCTCACCGCGGTTGGTCACCGAGCCGACAAAGGTCGTGTTGGCGGCGGTATCAAAAGCCTCCAGGCCTTTGGCCTCGAAGGTCTGGCGGATCAGGTTCAACGACACGCCGAAAGCGTGGTTGCCGACCTTCTTCGAAAGCGTGGGCGCAATGAACAACTGCTCCAGATTGGAATAAGTCTTGCTGCCTTGGGCAGTAATCAGATTGGTGCCGTAGTTGGTATTCATGCCGCCGTTGCCATACACCACCACACCCGCCGCCATGTCATTGCCGATCAGGCGGTTGTAGCCGAACTCCGGCACAAAGAATTCGCGCTGACCGCTGCGGTACTCACCTGCGGCAACGCCCTGGTAGGCGCTCGTGTAGGTCACCGTCCGATCCGGCATGAACACGTCCAGACCGAAGTCGAGGCGATTGCCCACGTCGACCATGCCAGCCGGATTCGTGGCCGCGGACATCGCATCCTGCGGCAGCGCGATACCGACACCGCCCATGCCTTTGGCTTTCATGCCATAGCCGTGGGAAAAATAGCCGTTGGTGGCCATGGCCGCGCTCAAGGGGCCGGCCACGGCCACCGCGATGACTGCGTTGCGAATTGCTTTCGTTGTATGCACCAATGTCTCCTCGTATTTATATTGACTTACTTACTGACTTACTGACTCACTGACTCACTGACTCAAAACTCGCCCTTCGATCCGCGCTCCATCATTTCCCAGATGGTGTCGCGCACCTTCATGGCGTTTTCCTTCAAGGGCGACGGCAACTTGCGTCCCATCTTGACCATCATGTCCATGTTGAGCGTGTACATCCACAGCCCGTCTTCCTTTTCGACCACCGTGATGCGGCAGGGCAGATAGGCCGACATGTGCGGACTGAAGTCCACCATCTCGCGTGCCGTGGTCGGCGTGCAGAAGGAATAGACCTTGAGGAATTTCTGCGGCTTGCCGGTGCGCGCCTCCAGTTCCTTGGACAGCGGCAGGTCACCCACGCCCTTCATGTTGCGTTCGGCCGCGATCTGCGTCAGCACCTGCTCGAGGTCATTGATCGACACGCCATCCTTGACCTTGCGCTCCCAGGTGGTGGCCACGGCAATGTCACCCTCGGCCTCGATCCATCGATCCCACATCCGGCCCGCCTCGGCTCCGGCACCGTCCGCCAGCTTGCCCATGGTGCTGATGGTTCCGCAGCCGGTCAGAAAAACAGCTGCCAGCAGGGGCAGCCACAGAAGGGTTTTCTTCACAACACTCACGTTCTCTCCTTGTTCAATAAATGCCCCTGTCATGGGACAGGATCACGACCGTTTCAAGACCGATCTGTCTTGATGACCGCGGCGAAGACGATCGTCCGTGAATAAACATTCGCTGAATACTAGGTACAACCCTATACCCTGCAGGGTAGGGTAATGAGATAGAAGGCACCCTAGGCTGGGTCCGAACAATCTGGCACACTGAGGGCAGATCAACCCACGAAGTCGTCTATTTCCATGGCAAGCAAGAGCACAGACCACAGCGGCGAATCGCAAACACCCGCCTCGCTTTACCGGGCTGACCACCAGAAAGATGTGGTCAACCGGCTACGCCGCATCGAGGGCCAGGTACGGGGATTGGTCGAGATGATCCAGAGCGGCCGCTCGTGCGAAGACGTGGCCCTGCAGATGTCCGCCGCACGCAAGGCGATGGACAAGGCCTTCTACCGGATGATGGCCTGCTCGGTGATCGAAGCCGTCTACGATGCCGAGAACGAAGGCAAGGCCATCGAGGAAGTCGAGAAATCAGCCCGCTTGCTGGAAAAGTTCGGCTGATCCCGCATTGACGCGAGGCGGCCCACGCAGACCGCCCCGCCCGTTCTTCATTACTTCGCGCCAGCCAGCACCCAGCCCGCCAAGGTCTTGGCATCGGTATCGCTCAGTGCCGCCTGTGCCGGCATCGGCACCGGGCCCCACTTGCCGGCCCCGCCCTTCTTGATGCTGGCAGCCAGCGCGTCCTGCGCATCCTTCTGTGCCGCATACTTCTTGCCCACGTCCTGAAAGGCCGGGCCGACCAGTTTCTTGTCGGTGGCATGGCAGGCCATGCAGGCATTCTTCTGCGCCAGTTCCTTGCTGGCAAACGCCGGTACCGCGACCAGGGCGGTCGCTGCCAAAGCGATGTGGATGTATTTCATTTTTTGTCTCCTCGGGTCAATTGAAATGGAATCGTTCAGACGTAGCGCGCTGCCATGACCTCCAGGGCCACCGGCTTGATCTTCGACGCCATGCCGGCGCAGCCAAAGGCTTCGAAGCGCGCCTTGACGATGCCGCATGCCGCCTTCTTGGCCGCCGCCAGCGCCTTGCGTGGATCGAACTCGCTCGGTTGCTTGGCAAACAGCTCGCGCATGGCGCCGGTCATGGCCAGGCGGATGTCGGTGTCGATGTTGATCTTGCGCACGCCGCTGCGGATGCCGCGCTGGATCTCCTCCACCGGCACGCCATAGGTTTCCTTCAGGTCACCGCCGTACTGGCGGATGATGGCCAGCCATTCCTGCGGCACACTGCTGGAGCCATGCATCACCAGGTGCGTGTTCGGGATCTGTGCATGGATGGCGGCGATACGGTCGATCGCCAGAATGTCGCCGGTGGGCTTGCGCGTGAACTTGTAGGCGCCATGGCTGGTGCCGATGGCAATCGCCAGCGCATCCACACCGGTTTTGGCCACAAAGTCCTTGGCCTGCACCGGGTCGGTCAGCATCATGTCGTGCGTCAGCTTGCCCTCGGCACCGACGCCATCCTCCTCACCCGCTTCGCCGGTTTCCAGTGAACCGAGGCAGCCGAGTTCGCCTTCGACCGACACGCCCACCGGGTGCGCCATCTCGCAGACGCGACGCGTGATGTCGACGTTGTAGTCGTAGCTGGCCGGCGTCTTGCCATCCGGCAAAAGCGAGCCGTCCATCATCACGCTGGTGAAACCTGAGCGGATCGACTGCTGGCACACGGCGGCCGACGTGCCATGGTCCTGGTGCACCACCACCGGAATGTCGGGGTGTGTTTCCACCGCCGCCAGCATCAGGTGGCGCAGGTAGGCCTCGCCCGCGTACTTGCGTGCGCCGGCCGAGGCCTGCAGGATCACCGGGCTGTCGGTCTCCTGCGCCGCCTCCATGATGGCCAGCACCTGCTCAAGGTTGTTGACGTTGAAGGCGGGAACGCCGTAGCCGTGTTCGGCGGCGTGGTCGAGAACCTGTCGAAGCGATGCGAATGCCATGGGAGTCGTCCTGTGGTTGGATAAATCTTGAATGAAATCGGGGCCTAGCCTTAATGGAATATGCGCAAGCAGCTATTATTTTTATAGCAAACTAGCCGTTCGCCCGCTTTTGCAGGATCTCGAAGGCCGGCAGCGTCTTGCCCTCCAGCACCTCCAGGAAGGCACCGCCGCCGGTGGAGATGTAGCCCACATCCTTCTCGATGCCGTACTTGGCAATCGCTGCCAGGGTGTCGCCACCGCCGGCTATTGAGAAGGCGCTGGATTCGGCAATCGCCTGGGCAATCACCTTGGTGCCGTTCTCGAACGCCGCAAACTCGAACACACCGACCGGGCCGTTCCAGACGATGGTGCCTGCCGCCTTGAGCTGCTGGGCCAGCTTCTTCGCCGTCTCGGGTCCGATGTCCAGAATCAGGTCGTCGTCGGCCACGGCGTTGGCGGCCTTGATTTCGGCTTTGGCATCGGCCTTGAATTCCTTGGCGGTCACCACATCGGTGGGGATCGGCACTTCAGCACCACGGGCCTTCATGGCGTCGATCACGGCTTTGGCTTCGGCCAGCAGGTCGGGCTCGGCCAGGCTTTTGCCGATCTTCAGGCCGGCGGCCAGCATGAAGGTGTTGGCGATGCCGCCGCCGACGATCAGCTGGTCGACGTTGTTGGCCAGGCTCTTGAGAATGGTGAGTTTGGTGGAGACCTTGGAGCCAGCGACGATGGCCACCAGCGGGCGCTTCGGTGCCGTCAGGGCCTGGCTGATGGCATCCATTTCCGCCGCCAGCAGCGGGCCGGCACTGGCAATCTTGGCGTACTGGGCAATGCCATAGGTGGACGCTTCGGCGCGGTGGGCGGTGCCAAAGGCATCGTGCACGAAGATGTCGCACAGCGCGGCCATCTTCCGGGCCAGTTCTTCGTTGTTCTTTTTCTCGCCCTTGTTGACGCGCACGTTCTCCAGCATGATCAATTGCCCCGGAGCGACGGTGACGCCGTCGGTCCAGTTCGAAACCAGCGGGATATCGCGGCCGAGGAGTTCGCCCAGACGACGGGCCACCGGAGCCAGGCTGTCTTCGGGTTTGAACTCGCCTTCGGTGGGGCGGCCCAGATGCGAGGTCACCATGACGGCGGCGCCGGCGTCCAGTGCCATCTGGATGCAGGGGATGGAGGCACGGATGCGGGTGTCTTCCGTGATGGCGCCGTTGTCGTCTTGCGGCACGTTGAGGTCGGCACGGATGAAGACACGCTGGTTCTTGGCCTTGCCCTGTGCGCACAGATCCTGGAAACGGATGAAGTTCATGATGTGCCCTCCGTTCAACGACCGACCACGCGCACCATCTCCAGGCACTTGTTGGAGTAGCCCCACTCGTTGTCGTACCAGCTCACCACCTTGATGAAGGTCTTGTCCAGCGCAATGCCGGCATCGGCATCGAACACCGAGGTGCAGGTCTCGCCACGGAAGTCGGTGGCCACCACCTTGTCTTCGGTGTAACCCAGGATGCCTTTCAAAGCGCCCTGGCTCTGCGCCTTCATCTCGGCACAGATTTCCTCGTAGCTGGCTTCCTTGTTCAGCTCCACCGTCAGGTCGA
>JAUXVI010000043.1 GCA_030680575.1 Hylemonella sp. | reverse complement strand
TTGTGGATGAAGCTGATGCTGCATGAGTTGCGCGGGGCGATTGCCAACATCGCCCAGGATGAGCTCGGCACCGCCTTCAAGATGTTGGCACGGGTGAGCCGCATCATGGAGCAACTGGTGCACGCCTGGGACGTGCTGGCCACCATGACACCGCCCGAATACAGCGCCATTCGCCCGCACCTGGCCAGTTCCAGTGGCTTTCAGAGCCACCAATACCGCTGCATCGAGTTTGCTTTGGGCAACAAGAACGCGGCCATGCTCAAACCGCACGCACACCGACCCGACTTGCTGGCGCAGGTGCAGGCTGCGTTCGAAGCACCCTCGCTGTACGACGAGTCGCTGCGCTTGCTGGCCCGCCGCGGCCTGGCCGTGCCAAGCTCCCACACGGCGCGCGAATGGACCCAGCCCTACCAGGCGAGCGCCGAGGTCGAACAAGCCTGGCTGCAGGTCTACCGCAACCCCAAGCACCACTGGGACCTGTACCAATTGGGCGAAGAACTGACCGACCTGGAAGACGCTTTTCGGCTCTGGCGCTTTCGCCATGTCACCACGGTCGAGCGGGTGATCGGTTTCAAACGCGGCACCGGTGGCACCGGCGGTGTCAGTTACCTACGCAAGATGCTGGATGTGGTGCTGTTTCCCGAGATCTGGAGCCTGCGCACCGAACTTTAAGCCCGCGTACTGGGCGCGCCCTGCCAGGATTCAGTGGCGATACAGCCAGGGCACATCCAGCAGCCGCGCGCCCAACAATCGCATGGACAGGTCGCGCCCCCAGCGCACCACACCCTCGGCGTGGAAAATCTCGCCATTGCGGATGGACCGCGCCTGCACCCGCGCGCAACGCGCCCATCGTTCGGCCGCGTAACGCGCCAGCGCGGCAGAAGTATTGGAGGAGGCCTCGCCCGCTTCGGTCAAGCTGCGTCCCAAGGCCTCGGCGTCCTCGATGGCCATGCCCGCTCCCTGCGCAAGATAGGGCCGCATGGGATGGGCAGCGTCACCCAACAAGGCCACCAAGCCGCGCGCCTGTTGGTTGGCGCCCTGCATGGGCACGCGGTCGCACAGCTCCCACAAGCGCCATGACGGAACGGCATCGACCAGATCAGTCAGGGCCGGACACATGCCTTCGAGGGCGCGGCGCAGGTCGGACGCTTCGGTGCTGCGGTCCCAACTGCGCACATCACCCTTGGCCTGCCCCTGCACAATGCCGACCACGTTGAGCCAATCCCCGCCGCGCACCGGGTACTGAATCAGGTGCAGCTTGGGGCCCAGCCAGGCCGTGACCTGCTGGCTGCGCAAGTGTTCTGGCAAGCTGTCCTGACGCACCATCGCGCGGTAGGCCAAGTGGCCGGTCACACGTGGACCACCGTCACCCAACAATTGCTGGCGCACCCGGCTCCACAGGCCATCGGCGCCAATCAGCGCATCGGCCCGAACCGGCGCGCCCGCTCGGTTCTTGACCGAGACACCCGAACTGGTCTCGATAAAGCCAGTCACTTCAGCATTGAGCTGCAAGTCAACCCCATCGCGCTGACGCACTGCCGCCAACAACAGTTGCTGCAAATCGGCGCGATGCACCGTGGCGTACGGGGCGCCGTAACGCTGTACCGTGCGCGGGCCCAGCGGCAACTCGGCCAGCGCCGCGCCCGAGGCGGCGTTGCGGACCTGCAATCGCGCGGGGAACGCCGCCACGGCGGCCAGCGCCTCGCTCAAGCCCCAGCCATGCAGAACACGCACGACATTGGGTCCTAACTGGATGCCGGCGCCTACCTCGGCGAATTCGGCCCCGCGCTCCATCACGTGCACCCCACAACCGGCTCGCGAGCACGCCAGCGCCGCTGCCAGGCCGCCAATACCGCCACCTGCGATCAATATTCGTTTTGTCATAGGTCGGGGATTCTGCCGGATCCGCCCAGTGTCGGCACCATCCGACCCCGCAAATAACAAACGAAAATTGGATTTGGTCCCATATCGGGACTACAATAGAGTCATGCGAGTGATTTCGAAAGCGGTGTTGGTCGAGTTCTGGCGCAAACACCCCGCTTCCAGACACGCACTGCAGACCTGGTTCGAAGACGCCAGCCACGCACAGTGGAAGTCCCCGCAGGAGATCAAAACCAGGTATGCCAGTGCCAGTTTTGTGGGGACCAACCGGGTGGTGTTCAACATCAAGGGCAACGACTACCGCCTCGTGGTGGCGGTGGCGTACCGTTTTGCAGCGTTGTACATCAAGTTTGTCGGCACCCACGCGCAGTACGACATGATCGACGCGGCAACTGTGGAGAACCATTCATGAAGAAACAAGACACTTACGCCATTCGCCCCATTCACCCGATTCGCACCGAGGCAGACTATCAAGCGGCTCTGCAGTTGGTTGCGCCCTATTTCGATGATGAGCCAGAACCCGACAGCGATGCCGGCGCGCACTTCGAGGCCATGGTCACCCTGATCGAGGGATACGAGGCCAAGCACTACCCCATTGACCCGCCAGACCCGCTGGATGCCATCAAGTTCCGCATGGAACAGCAAGGACTCAAGCCCAAAGACCTTGAGCCCATGATCGGGCGGCGCAACCGGGTCTATGAAGTGCTCAACGGCAAAAGAAAGCTGACCATGACCATGGTGTGGAAATTGCACACCGGCCTTGGCATTCCAGCGGAAAGCCTGATCCGCCAGCCGGCCTGACGGTGTCGGCTTCAAGGCTGCGCCACCCTTGGTTGAGTTCACCCCGCGAAAGCGCCCCCTCGGTGTTTGGGCATCATGGGGTGGCCTGATGCTCGATCAGTGAGAACTCATCCGCCACCGCCAGGCGGCCAGACTCCCAGGCCTTAACCCGAAACTTCACGACCCACTTCACGGCTGGTGAAAACCAACGGGTGGTCTCGACCCGTCCCGTGAAACCGTTGGCGTGCCAATAGCCACGGCATTCAATACGCAAGGTATCAAACTCGCCGCTCGGGGTCGAAACTTTCTCTTTGTCGGCGACTTCGCAGTCCATCTCCCTCTTGCCGAGGCTCCCGTTGGTCCGAGCTGCAAAGAAGAAGGTTGACTTCCATTTCTTGCCTTCGGCAACCGGGAACTTGAGCTCGTTGTACTCAAACGTGCCGGCCCCCACCGGCATTGCCCGTACATGTGTCCCATCACGCCGAACCAAATCGTCGTATTGCCCGGCGGCTTCGGAGAACCTGGTCCTGTATATGCCGTCGGCAATCTCAAGCACCACCTTTTCTACGGTTCCCTGCTCCAACTTGGTGAACATATCCACCGATTTGTACTTCCATCGGTCGCCTTGCTTCCAGTCGACGAAATCAATGGACTGGGCGGACGCCACGCTCGCGGCAAGAAGCGTTGCGACCGCAAAGAAGCGACGTTGGTAACTGGACAAATTGATCATTTGCTTAATCCTTGATGAAAACTGACAACAGGCCGGGCCTTCCTTCGGCGCGGAAATCCACAGCGGCCTGTCTGCGGGCACGCATTTGGCGCAACGCGCGCTAGCGCACCAAACGCACAGGGTAGTTGCTGACGCGACTGTGGCCACCGGGGACGCCGCTGCCCGTGAAATCCACGCCCCAGGCGCTGATGGATCCCGTCACGTTGGGGGACGAGGACCAGTAGATGGAAGAAATCGTGGTCGGAAAGGCGGTGCTGTCAATAGCAGGGTAGATTCTGGTCTTGTCAGCAATACTGCTCAGTTCTTTGACATTGGGAAGGCGCCAACCCGTTTGACTCTGGGCGTACGCCAATGCGAGCTCATGGGTGAACGTGCTGATCGTGCCGGTACAAGTACCGCCACCCCAAACCTGGCCGACGCTGCAGCGTCGCCAGATCAGCCCCGTTTGGCTGTCAGTCACCTCAGCACCATCCGCACCAAAACTAAAGCGGCCTTGCGCCAAGGCGCAGCAACTGACCCCAACACAGGCGGTAGCCAATAGCCAACGTGTCATCTTCATCAAAACTCTCCTTCAACGACTCAAAGAAACATCACACCACTCGGTACCGCCCCCGCGCCAACGGAATTTGTCAATGACATCTGCAGCCTCCATGCTTGGTTGCCTCAAGACGAAACTGATGAGTCGCCAAAAGGCATGGCAAGCAGTTGGCCTGAAAGAAACAACGCCTGGGGCCGACTAGATACCCGTCCAAGCGAGCGCGACGCTTTCCACGAAGGACTCCAATGATTGACGCTCAAGCCCGCACATACCACACCCGCTAGCGCACCAAACGCACATGCATGTCCCGGGTGACGGTGTAGCCGGCGACACCGCCATTGCCGAGATTGACGTACCAAGCGTGGTTGACGACGCCCACACCCAAGAAGGAGGACGAGGACCAAAAAACAAGGTTTACAGTATTGGGGAACCAGCCTGCGTCAACTGCTGGGCCGGGCCAAGCAACACCGTAATCCACAATGCTCTGCAACTCATCAGCAATGGGCAAACGCCAATCGGTGTAACCACATAGCGCCGTGGCATTGACGGCAGCCACGTAGGCACTGGCATCGCCCGCTCGGCCATCGCCATAGTTGGTGTACATATTCGTATTGGCGCGCAAACCACTGGTGGGTTTACCCTCCCACGTCAGGCCAGTAAGGTTGTCTTTGACACACTCGGTCCTGGCATGGCTGCCAACTGCGCTGTAGCTAAAACCAAGCTTGCCATCGCTGCTGTCGGGCGTGGTCACGTCGCGCCCGATCATGCCGTCTTGCTTGCTGTTCAGCGCGATGGCTGCTGCGCTGGTGCAACTGACCAGAACGTCGCTACCGGCCTGATAGCACTGGCTGGAGGTAACGCCGGTGTCGGTCAGCAGGCTGGCAGGCACCAACGGCGCAACGGTAACCGTCACGCTCTGACTTGCGCTGCCACCGGCACCAGTGCATGTGACCGTGTAGGTAGTGGTAGCGGTCAAAGGCGGCGTAGTAAATCCGCCGGCAGTCCCGGTACCCCCGCCCCCGGCCGAAAAGCACGAGGTGCTGCGAGTGGACGTCCAAGCCAGAGCCGACGT
The DNA here is from genome assembly GCA_030680575.1 of Hylemonella sp. Classification (GTDB taxonomy): domain Bacteria; phylum Pseudomonadota; class Gammaproteobacteria; order Burkholderiales; family Burkholderiaceae_C; genus Hylemonella. The sequence continues at coordinate 90,621 of JAUXVI010000043.1, read as the reverse complement.
TGCGCCACTTGCGATGGCGGAGGGTGTTGCAGCCAAGCTGACCGTGGGCAGCGGGCTCGCCACCACGGTAACAATCACGCTCTGGCTTACGGTGCGTCCCGCACCCGCGCATGTCACGGTGTAGGTTGTGGAGGCGGTCAATGGCGGCGTGGTGAATTCACCTTCGGTACCGGTGCCATAGGAACCATCCGATGAGTAACAGTACGTGCTGTTGGTGGACGTCCAGCGGAGCGTTGACGTTGCGCCGCTCCCGACGACAGACGGTGTCGCCGTGAAGGTAACCGTTGGCACCAGCGGCGCAGCCACGGTCACCGTCACACTCTGGCTAGCGCTACCGGCGACGCCAGTGCACGTGACGGTATAGGTCGTGCTGGTGGTCAACGATGGTGTGCTGAATGCGCCTACATTGCCGCTACCCCCGCCACCGGATGAAGCGCATGAAGTGCTGTGAGAGGATGTCCACCTAAGAAGGGACGTTTCGCCACTGGCAATTGAAGAAGGCGACGCGGTGAATTCAATCACAGGCAACGCTGGCGGCATCACGCAAAAACCATTTTTCAGAATTTGGGGCGCAACGCAAAGCGCGGTATTGGTCTTCAAGACCTCTCGAAGATTGACCCAGGTGTCGTGCTTGCAGGTGTCTGGTGTCCCACAGTCTTCTGGCACAAAAACTTCTCGCTTCGCCGTGAGCGTGACAGGGCCACCCGTTACAAAAGTGGCTTTCATATCTGAGTGCTTGTAACCACCTGTGGTGAACAAGCCAGGGCGCGCGTAGTCTGTGACCTTGATCTCGTCTTTCAGAGGGTCACCCGGAAATGCATCCACGCCAGCATCAAGACCCAAAATCCGCTCGGTTACAGTCGCGCCGCCAAAGTCAACAACAACCGTATCAAGAAGCAAGGAATTGCGTCCGATCTGTGGAAAGAACCGTTGACCGTGGTAAGTGATCAAACCATCCGACGTGTGGAACATCGCGTCCTTCGGTGGCGTCTGGTTGATCATGAGTTGCCCAATGAGGACCAACACCTTCAAATCTCTTGGCAACTTGTTTCGGGGTTTGCCTAGGCGCGCAGTGATGTACCCAAATTCAGGCACTTTCGCCACGCCGCTTGAATCCACCTCCGCCAAGCTATCCTTGGCCCATTCAGCCACACCGGCATCACGACCCGATTGATAACAGCTGATCTGCCCACACCACTTGTCAGGAATATATGAACCCCACCCCTTTGGCAAGGGAACTTCCTCCACTGTTCTTGCGTCAGAGAACAGGTCTGTATTGTCAACAATGCCTGAGTGGGGCGTACCAACCGTCGTCAGCGTTGCCACATTTACAGCGGATTCACTGGTTTTGTCCGTCAGGTTTTGCAACATCACGCGAGCCAGGACGCCACCAAAGGAATGCGCGATAACATGCACTTTCTTGCCCGTACTCAGCTTGGCATAGTCAACGGCTTTGGCCAGCTCGGTCGCTACCGTCAGGTAGCTCGCGTCGGTTCGCCATTGGAAGTTCAGCGCCACAAATGAATCATCTCGGTATTGCGCCACCAGCTTGGGTAGTACGCCCCATGTATCATCGTCACCGCCGAAACCGCCGCCCGGTTTGTAGCCATGTACAAAGATCACGGCGGTCTTGCCAGCCCATTGGTTGAGCGCCTGCCCGGATGATGGCGAGTCCGACGACGCCAGTGTCGCGCCAAACCCGCGCGAGAGCTTGACTGTTTTGTAGCGCTGCGCCTTGCTGATGTGCGTCCGCGAATCGGTACGATGGCTGTATTGGTCAAAAACAGAGTAGCTCGGTGTGATGCCACTCCCAACCGTCACACAGTGTTGCATGCTGCTCGAACGCTTTGCTGGGTGGATGCATGCATCAGGCGCTTGCGCCGGGGATTCAGGAAGTGCGAGGGTGATATCTCCTGCGGCTTTGCAAGGAATTGGCACTGTCTGGTTGCCTGTGGTAGGGGGGATGTTCTCAAGCCGCACCGTCATGAATTGAGACTTGGCGTCGAACTCGACGACGACACGACAATTGGTGAGCGTTGACGCTGGAGCACTGACTGTTGCACCCTGAAGTGAGACAGCAAGCCTTTCGCCCAAGGGGCTTACGTCTCTTGTACATGTTGAGTCAAATTCGCCACAACCACCAAGGAGAGGCTTGCTGCCAAGTACTTGCGCAAGATCCCCAATCATCACCGACAAACCTTGGCTTGCCACCTGATTGCGATAGCCTGCCATTGGGAAACCAGGTGGCTCAATCAAAGAATAGTCCGATGGCAGCACTCCACGCCTGATGGCGTCCGTCTTGATGGCTTCATGCTTCTGCAAATGGCCACCCGGATACTGGGCCGTGCTGTTAGCCGCTTCGACCAACGCTGTTGTGATCAGTGTCAGATTGGACGACTGTTCCACCCAGGTTCTCGGGTAAGTGGCCAACAAATTGCCCTCAAATGGCACACCATTCATCGCCCCCCCCGCACTACGGAGACCGTAGCCCGAGCCGATGGAATTGGTGGCAACATTTATGGCGAAGCTGCCATCAGCCGTGGTGGTGCCAGTACCCAATGCCAGGCCCGTATCCAGCGAAGTTGCGGTGACTGTAGCCCCCACAATGGCGTCATCCGAGACCACGCCGCGAATGACGGTTGTGCCGGTTGGAACATCATCCGAGTTACCCCCACCGCCGCATGACGCCAACATAGCGGCAGCAAGCAACGCGAGTACACAATTCCTCGCAACACCAATGTTTTTTGTCATGAAAATGGGCATGTATTACCTGGCTTCCGTCGTGTGGTTCATCGCTATCGCCGCGGCGGATACCCCTCCGCCGTCATAGACGGGGGTGATCCACGCATGCACAAGCGCACTAATTTGTAAGACGCCCGGAAATCAAACACCTCAGGCCCAGCCGATAAGTGAAAACCCTTGGATTGCGCAGCCTGCCTTGGTGCTTTGCGGGAACAGATCCACGCGGGAGCCCGACTTTGCGGCAGAGTGCAAACGTCAATCCGAACTTGCCTCTCAGGCTGATAGTGCCGAATTGCGGTTGTTGGGTTTCATGGATGAGGTTTTGCCCGATATGGGAGGTTGGGCCGCATGATTCGAGGTGACTGCCTGGTCATCGCCATGCAACGCGATTTCGGCAAGCCAAGAACCGCTCTGGTCGTTCCGACCGCGCATTTCAACCCGGCGCCATACAACGGCTCAAGTTTAAAACTGGGCCACCCGCCCAGCCATCTCCCCCGCCACAACCCTCATCGCCACGCTGACCGCCGGATGCGCCGACAGCGCAGACCAGAACTCTTGCGCCGCAAGCCGCACCGCCGCGTCCGCCAAGCGATCATCCGGCGTGAACGGGCTGTAGTCCAACGAGCCCGTGGTTGGGTCGGGTCGCCAGCGCATCGGGAGCATGTCGTAAACGGGGGCCAGTCGGAATCGGCCTTTGGCAATGTCGCTAAGCGCGGCGCCCTCTGCGAACAGGCTGACATTGCCCGAGTGCATGTCCGTGTTGCCAGTCAATCGGCCGAATTGCAGGAGAAATTGCACCCGCTGGGCATCTTGCACAGTCAACCGGCCTTGGCGCGCCAGTGCCTCTGCGGTGGCAGCCCAGTTGACGTAGGGACCCGCCACAAAACCGGCGTGCGCTGCGCCGATGGCCACGGCGTGGCTGCGGCCCAGGCGCCCTTCGCGGTCAAAGCGCTTGCTCAGCAGATAGGTTCTGGCATCGCTTTCCACCACCTGGCACTGGGCAACTTCGTGGCCATGGCGCGCCAGCACCAGTGCGCACAGTGCCTCCGCATGCAACAGGTCGTTCCAGCGCTCTCCGAATGGCGTGCCGCGCGGTGGGGAGAACTTGACGATGAAGTGCTCCCCCACCTCGTCGGTCACCAAGAACTTGGGCTGTTCGCCGCCCGCTGATGATCCGGCTGGCAAGGTGCGAGCGACATCGCCCGATAGCGCGTCCAGCGTTGCGCCCAAGGCGGCTCCGCTCAAAGGGACAACTGGGGCGGCGTGCGTCGATATCAGACTGCCATCGCCCAGCAAAAGACTGCCCGGTGCATCGTGCAGGTGCAGGGCGGCAAACAACATCTCCTTGACATTCCATGTTTCCGGGTTGGGCGGAACAGCATCAGCAGCCAGTTTCTGTGCCAATAACCGCCCCAGGAATCCTTGCGCGCGCAATGGCGCCAGATACCAAGGCAGCGCAGCCTGAAAGAGCTCGTCGATGCCGTCGGCCTCTATGTGGACCTGCATCTTGGCAAGCAAGGTCAGTGTGCCGACACGCTGCGCTTGCCCTGCGCCATCAATCAACCAGATCGGCTGCGAGGCGGCCGCGCCCCGAAGCGGCTGGGGTACTGCATAGCGCGTACTGCGCCCACGCCCAAGCGCCACGATCTGGCCTGGCACGGCGGCGATGAGCCGCGAAGCGGTGGGTTGACTGACCTTGAACGCCGACTGGATGTCGGCTGAAGTCGAAGCGCCTCGGCCTTCCAGGTAGTCAGTCAGGGACTGCTGATGCGACGTACTTGAAGCCATGCGGCAGGGGTTCTTGTGAATGGATGAACTGCACGATTTGTTATTGAAAAACAATCGCTTGCGTCAATTATGAATAGAAAACGAATGAATTTCAAGGTGGCACCACATGCAATGGATGGCACGCGCCGACACGTCGTTGCAACGCAAACCGACATTGTGCGAATTTCGCGATGACGCTCTGGCCGAAAACGAGCCAACGTTCTCGGCTACTCAGGAAACTGGCGTCTGGCGTGAGCGACGTTCACCACCTCGATACACGTCGCGGTGACCCGGTATAGGACGATGTAGTTGGGGTGCGCCACGATTTCACGCAGGCCGGGAGACGACTCGCTTTGTCGGAAAAGGTATGGATGCTCCGATACCGGGAGCACGGATGCCATCAGGCGATTGCGGAGGCGCCGAGCCGCTGGCGGGTTTACGTCTGCCACGTATTTGATGATCTGCGCCAAATCACCGCGCGCACTGGAGCGCCAAACGATGGGAAGGGTCATGCCTGCGAAGAGTTCCGCTTTTTCTCCGCTTCGGCAATGATGGCTTCCATCTCCGCCATCACTTGGTCGTGGGGCACACTGGGGCGCGTGTCATCAAGACTAGCCTGCACCTTGGCCTTAAGCCATGCCGTGTAGCTGGCTTCTTGTTCCTCGGTCTCGAACTCAGAGACGATAGGGGATAGAACTGCGCTCATACTGCGATCTCCTGTTCAGTATTCCACAAAGCAGAAGTCTACTCCGTCCAACTGCGGCATGAAACAGCAGACCCATTCACCAGGTGAGCGACTGTCGTCATGAACCCATGTGTTAGCTATACTGTACAACATAGCTATATTCAGATCTCTCCTGACAAACCTACCGCTCTACCCTCAACCAGTTTGGAGATGCCATGATCACCGTCACTTCAGTAGAAGCTCAAAACCGTTTTGGCCAGTTGCTTGATACCGTGCAACGGGAGCCAGTCACCATCACGCGGCATGGGCGCACGGCAGCGTTCATCGTGTCGCCACAGGACATGCAAGAACTGACCATTGCACGCGGCAGACGCAGCAAAGCGGTGGCTGAATTTGAGGCATGGAGCCAGCGTGCCGCCTTGAGCGCCCTGCCCGCCGCTGCGGACCTGACCGACGAAGACGTGGTGCGCATGGTGAAGGCGCCTCGGTGAGCCACTTGCGGCGCGTGGTGTTTGACACCAGCACCTTGGTCAGTGCCGCGCTGCGGGTCCGAGGCCATTGAGTTGAACCTGGCACCGCCTTGCCGCGACCCGAAGGACAACATGTTCCTGGCGTTGGTTCAGGCCTGCGATGCCGACGCACTAATCAGCAGCGACGCCGACTTGCTGGTTTTGCACCCTTGGCAGGGCGTGCCGATTCTGACGCCCGCAGCGTTTCTGGAAACGGCAAACGCATGAGCCCTGGCAAGGGCGTCAGCTTTGAGACAAATAGTCCCCGAACCCCTGCTCACGGCCAAGTAGATTCCTTGCGGCCCAACCATTGCGGCACCGGGCTCATGCGGCTCTCGGCGGCATATCCGGCGCCAACTGCGTGTTGCAATTCCGATGTGGTGAGCGCGCCAGCGCGCAAGGCACGCACAAAATGGAAAGTGAACACCCCGTGTCGGCGCGCTTTGGCCAGCGGTGCGCCACGCGGTAGCCACTCTTCGCCGGTCAGCTCATGGCTGCGGGCGGCGAAGGCGAGGCTGCGGCCATCCAGCCTGGCGCTGCCAAACGCCCGGGCAGTGGCTGCGCCGCCTGTGGTTTCTTGACCGCCAAGCTGCTTCTGGCGTGAGCTGGCAGCGTGCGCTGCTATCGGCAAGCCAAGGTCCGACGCACTGATGCCACGGCCACGCGGACGGCCGCCGCGCGCAATGCCACCGGCGTGGCAGGCGTCAAACACACCCCACACCGTGGCGCCGGCGTCCACCAGCGCGTCCATCCATTCGCCAATTTCGTCGTCCAGCAACGCATTGGGAATTGCTGCCTTTGCCCCGCTGCCGTCCCATTGGCGCACGTCTGCGGGCAGGAACACTTCGTCCAAGCCATCGGCCTCGGTTGGCCGACCGGGATGTTCGAGGGGCTGAGGTTGCTGGCTGCCGTGGCCGGCCAAGTAGAAGAACACGCGGTCGCCAGGCTGAACCCGATTGCGCATGGCGGCAAAGGCCCGCACGATGTTGTGGCGTGTTGGCTCCACGGTTGGCCCGGCGCGAGAGGTAAGGGTTTGAATGTGCTCCGCCGCGAAGCCCTTTTCAAGCAATGCGCCGCGCACCAAACCCACATCGTTGATCGGTCCCTGCAACCACAGGCGGCGCGGCAGGTTGGGATAGTCGGCCACGCCAATCAGCAGGGCGTAGTCGGCTGCGTGGGCCGCGCCGAACCATGTGAACAACATGGCCAACACCAGCGGCGCGCGCCGCAGCCAACTCGCCGGCACACCAGTGTTCACGTTGTCAGCCATACAAATGCCGCCCAATAGTGCGGGTGCGCCAAGTTGCCTCCGCGATAGCGTTGCAACCAAGCGCGCTGTGCATGCGCCAGCGTGGCCGAGCTGGGCTGCGCGGTCGTGGCAGCTCGGAGTTGGCCGTAAAACCCGTTCATCCAGCTTGCGGTGGCCGCGTCATCAATGCGCCACAGGGTGGCCATGACATCGCTGACGCCAGCGCCGCTCAAGCTGGCGGCAAAACCCATCCACTCACGCCCGTCGCCCTTGCCCAGGGACACCGCGCTGTCGCACGCCGAAAGCAAGGCCAGCCGCACGCCACTCCAAGGCAGCAATTTGAGTTCCGACAAGCTCAGGCGCTGGCCATTGCCCAGCAGCAGGTAAGACTTGTCTTCGCCCGCCGGGTCCAGCACAAAATGGCTGGCAACATGTACGATGCCTGGCCTGCGCTGCAAGCCCTCGCGCAGGCTGGCCGACGTGAAGGCCTCGTCCACCAGCACGCGGCTTTGCGGCATGCGAATGGCGGACAACTCCCGCGCCACACCGGGCAAGGCGCTGTGCTCCCCATCACCCACGGTGCGCCCGACCGCCAGCACGGATGTGCCGCGCAGGTCAGGCCGCGCAGGTATTGGCAACGCTGCTTGCCGCGCGCCAGTCAGCAGCGTTTGCAGGGCAAACTGTTGCACCAGATAACGCTTGCCATCAAACAGCGCGGCAAACGGCAGGTAGCGCAAGGCGCCGTCCGGCACCAGCAGCAGGCGCTGCACTTTGGCTTGCCGCAGGCGCGGCAGCACCGGTTCGATCAGCCACGCCCACAGTTGTTGAAGAGGCACCGACGGCTCCACCTGCGAGTTGGCCAGCGCGCCACGTGCGGCCTGAATTTGATGGTGCAACTCCGCAGCCTTGACCGCCACACGGTGGCGAAAACTCCCGCGTCCCACGCCCACGATGATGTCCAGGCTGTCGCGGCCAAGCAGGTAAGTCAGGCGCGCAGTGTGGCGCGGCACGCCGACCGCGCCCGCTTCTGACGCTGGCTCAGCGCGGCTACCAGGGGCAGGCACTGGCACGGCAGTATCCAGTAAGTCATGCAGGCGGGCTTGGATGGCTTTCACGCTCTCCTCGGCGTCGCTATCGCGGTACGTGGTCCGCAACTCAACTCGGCGCAGCGCGTCCAGGCGCGCATGCGCGGCACGTGCGGCGAGCTCGGCCTCCTGGGCCAATTGGTCAAGGGCTGGGTTGGCGGCTTGCTCGGCGGGTGTGAACGACAAAGCCGACGTGGCCCCGCTGCGGCGCGCCTTGGAGCGGCGGGTGTACTCAAACAATTCTTCGTCACGCAGCAAGCTCAACACCTGCTCAGCCTCGGGCAGGCGCCCTTCGTCGATCAACAAGGCGGTAAAGGTGCGAAGCTCATCCTCGTAGTTGGCGAGCCAACTGCGGTACAGGTCTTGATCGTCGGATGGCAAGCCCTGGCGAATTTGCTGCAACAGGTTGCCTGCGCGCTTGTAGAGCCAGATGGCGGCACCGGGGTTGGTGGCGGACAAGTGGCGCGCCATGCTGAATTGCGTCAACGCGGCGGTGGCCGGGTTGCGGCCGCCCAGGCCGATGGTCAAGGCACGCTCCAAAGGCTCGCGTACCTTGGGATCAGCCAAGGCGACACCTGCCTCTTGCCAAGCCTGCATGAGCGGGCGCAAGGCGCTTTCGGCTTGCAATGGCGCGCGGAAAAGGTGAATGTGCCGATCTGTGAACGCGGTGGCCCATTTGAGCATTTCGGCGTCGTTGCGCCGCAATGCGTCGCGCACCAGGGCGAAGGCTTGGGAACCAATGTGCATCTCTGGGCCGAGTGGAATCTGTAGGGCGGCTTTCAAGCGCTCGGCTGCGCCGACGTCACCTTGGCTCAGCTTGGCAACCTCCGTGATGGTGGCCGGAACAACGATCTCGTACTTGGTCAACAGCTCGTCGTTGGAACGGTTGATATAGCCAATTGATCGCTGCGCGTACCCGATGGCCCCGTCGTAGTCACCAATGTCCAGCGCGATGCCAGCCAGGTTGTAGTTGGTACGGACGATGTTGCTCCATTGCACCGGTTGTTGGCCTTCGAAGAACTCCCGCGCCTGCAACAGTTTCGGGATCGCCTCGGCAGTGCGTCCTGCACTCGACAGACAAGCGGCCCATTCAGTCGCCATGTGTGCCTGCAACAGGCTGTCTTGCGGGTGATGCAACTGAGTCAGTTCGGCAGCACGGGCTATGTAGGCCAGGGCCTGCTGGGCACGCCCCAGATAGCGCTCGTGATAGGCTGCCGCGCGCAGCAACACCAGCGACGCACGATGGCTGGCGCCCAGGCCTTGCTCCAGCACTTGCTGAGTACGTACCACCTGCGCCTGGAACTGCCACGAGCCCAAAGAGGCCTTCGCAAACGCCAACAGTTCGTCGTTGGCGACTGCGTCGGGCGGCTGAGCCGTGGCGCGCGCGATCCGCTCACGCAACACGGTGTGAAACCGCGCCTCCACTTCGTCCGAGAGACCCAAGATTTGGCCCAGACGCAGGTAGTCGTGTTCAGACTTGAGATCAACCCAGCCACCGCCCGGATGCGTTGGCGGCAAGCGCCGCGCGCGCAAGACTTGTTCGTACCAGGCGCGGAACTCCGGTTCGGTCAAACCCGCCCTGTCAGGGGCGCCTTCTGCAAACTTGCACAGCGCGTAGTAGTAGACGAAATCGCGACGTGTTTCGTCGATGTCAAGGGCCAACACCCGCACCGGCTCCAGCTCGCGCAGGCACGCTACGTCGTTGATCGGCCCAGTCTGTTCGACTGAGGCGTACATGACATGGCTCGCCCGCCCTATGGCTTCGCGAACGACTTTGACCTCAGCCTCCGCCACCGAAGCCAGGGCAGCGCCCGCCGCACCGACGCAAGCCAACAAAACGCCGCAGCAGCGGACGCGCCGAAGGCCAAGCCCCATGTAACGCTTTGTTATCATCCCCCGCACTCTACTCCCCAAAATGTCCGCCTCCCCCGCCTTAGATGCCACTATCGACGTAAACCTCAGTGCCGAGGTCGAAGCATCAATGGCGGACACACCGGCACAGGCGTTAGAGGCGCTCTACCGCTCTCATTTTCGAAAACTGGTGGGGTACTTCAGACGCTGCGGTGTTGGCGACGCCGTTGCCACCGAGCTGGCGCAAGACGCCTTTGTCAATGCTTTGCGCGGCCTGGCCAACTTCAAGGGCGACAGCAAACTCTCAACCTGGCTTTGGACAATTGCCCGCAATGTGCTGTTGGCCCACCTGCGTAGCAACCCGCTGGCTCGGCTGGCAGACGAACCGGTTGACCCGGACAGCCTGACAAACGGGGAGGACCCACGTCTCAACGACATGTGCGACAGTATCCGCCGTGGCTTTGCCACCTTTGCCATGGACCATCCCGAACGAGCGCAGGTGCTGTACCTCGCCGCAGTCGAAGGTTGGTCCATTGCAGAGTTGGCGGAGTTTCTGGGGCGCACGCCCCACGCGGCAACCGAGTACCTGTCGCAGTGCCGAGCCAAACTCAAACCGTATCTTGCCGATTGTGATGACCGCTCCTGAGCCGCCCCCCCTCCCAGACTCGCCACCCCAAAGTGCCGAGGCACTGGCCTGGCTGGACGGCGTGGCCGGGCGTGAAGTCGCGTGCGATGCGAGTAGAGATGGTGCACGCCTGCGCGAGGCCTTGCTAGACACGCGTGTTGAGGGCCCTGCACCGCCTTGGGCGCAAATTGAGCGTTTGGCGGCATCCGCGCCAGCCCCTTTGCGCCCACCTGCGGCGGCAAACCAGTCGCACTTTCGAGCGCGCTACGGCTGGGCGGCAGCCATCGCGATCTGCAGCGTTCTATTGGTGTCGCAATGGCCATACGGCCGCGACGATGCGCCCCAACTGCGCGGCGCTGGCGCAACCGAGGCAACTTGGCGCGTTGCCGCGCCAGCGGATGCGGCGAAGGCGCTGGCGGATGAACTGCGCGGCTTGGGGGCAAATGTGACGCATGAACAAGATCCCAGTGGCGTGCGCCTGAACATCGTGGCGCCGCGACCGGCAGTGGCGGCGGTGAACCACCGGCTGCAAACGCTTGAGACCGGGCTCGATGTGAATGGTCAACTAATGCTGCGCATTTTGCCGCTGGAGCGGTAGCCGCCCGCAGTTCACGTTGCGACTGTCCCGAACCTCGGGGCCTTGCTCTGGGCTTTGAACGCGGTCTCCCACTGAAATACTGCGGATTGCGGCTCAGCCCGCAATAGAAAAACCTGCACCAGGCAGGGTCATGGTTTGTATGCTAGCCGCCACACTTCCCAGCCTTATTCGCTGGGACTTACCCTAGCCACACCCCGTGTAAGCAGTTGTAACCAGAGAATCAAGGCACGCCAATTCGACAGATTTGGCCTGCCACACGGCTGGTCGCTGCCCCTCACACGGTTGGAAACACTCATGATCAATTGCACCGCCAGAAATGGCGCCGTCAGCTTGGCCGCATCCGTTTGCGTTTGCGCCTTCGCGCAGAATAGCGTGCCAGCACCCCAGCTTCAGCGAGTGGAGATCACTGGCAGTCATATCGCCAGGATTGAGGACGAGACTAGTTCACCGGTGCAGATCATCACCCGGGAAGAAATCGCCCGCACCGGGGCCAAGACGGTGAAGGAGGCGCTGGAGCGACTGGTCCCCACGGCGAGTGGTACGACCGAGCTGGGCACCACCGGTTTCACCGCCCCCGGATACGACGGCGCCGCGCTGGGGCCAATGGGCGCCAACGCGACCCTGCTATTACTGAATTTCCGGCGCGTGGCGCCTTATCCACTGGCACACGATTCCTCTATCGTGACCAATGTTAATACGCTGCCACTGGAGGCAGTAGACCGCATTGAGGTGCTGCGCAGCGGAGCATCCGCGATCTACGGCTCGGAGGCGATCGCGGGGGTGATTAACATCATTACTCGCCCCGGCTTCGAAGGAGTCAAACTGCGGGCTCAACACGAGTACTCACAACACAGCGGGTCGTTTGGCAGCAGCGGTGCGGCCTTGAGCCTGGGCCTTGGCAACTTCGCCAAGGACGGCTTCAACGTGATGAGCAACATTGAGCTGTACCAGCGCGACAGTGTGATCTGGCGCGACGTGTTGCAGTACGTCAACCCAAGCTATTTGGATTTGACGAAGTTCCCCGCCATGGGCAGTTTCTCCACCTTCAGTTATCCGGGCAACCTGATTGGCTCGAATCCGGGCCCGGTTGCTGGTTGCGATCAGAGCTTGATCGTCAATGGCCTCTGCCGGTATGACCGCTATCGCCGCTTTGAATTGATCGCGGCGGGCCAACGCGTGACGGCGTTCAACACCGCGCAACTGCAACTGTCCGGCGAAACGCGGGCTTTTGCAGAGTTGCTGCTTTCGGATTCACGCACGCAGTACGTCGCGCCGTTTGCGCCCTACGGTCCGGCGTTGGGGTCCGGGCAGTGGGTGGTGCCAGCAACGGGCGAGGTGAAGACCTTTACCTACCGCGGCCTGCCTGCCGGGCATCCCTTGAACACTTCAGGGCAAGACAATCTGGAGCTTCGGTATCGATTTGCCGACGGTTTGAGCGATACCTCAGTGCGCACGCTCCAACATCGCGCTCTGGCTGGCCTGCGCGGCATGTGGCACAAGCTCGATTGGGAGGCCGCAGTGGGCACCATGGGTGGGCGCACCAAACAGCGCGATCATGGGGGCTTCAGCGACAGCGGATTCCGACAAACGATTGGCAACTACGACTCGTCTCGAACCGACCCCTTGTTCTTCAATCGAGGCTACAAGATCGGTCAGCCCAACAGCGCCGAGGTCATCAACAGCCTATTCCCGGAATATGGCTACGACGGCCGCGTGACGCGGCACTTCGCGGATGCGCGCCTGAATGGCCCCGCGTTTCGCATGCCGGCAGGGGATGCTCGGATGGCGACGGGGATGGACTTGCGCCTTGAGCGTCACAGTATTCAGCCGACCGATCTCTTGGCCAGCGGAGACATCATCGGCGGCGGCCTGCGCGCGGTGGATGACCAACGCAAGGCCGGCGCGGTATTTGGCGAACTGAGCCTGCCCGTGAGCGATGCGGTCACGGTGGACCTGGCCGGGCGAGTGGACAAGTTCAGCCGATTTGCGGCGCATTTTTCGCCCAAACTGGGAATGCGATTAGCGCCCAACAACGCCTTCACCGTGCGCGCCACGGTCGAGGGTGGGTTTCGGGCACCGAACCTCGTCGAAAGCGCCAATTCAGCAGACTATGGCTTCCAGGCGAATTTTCAAGACCCGAGACGCTGCCCCCAGGCAATGACTCTGGTGGCGGACTTGCGAGCCCAGGCAGCCAAGCTAGCGGCGACCGACCCGCAGCGATTGTTGCTTGCGGTGCGCGCGGATAACGTCGAATCAGGTGAATGCCACGGCGCCGTAACGACCGTCCAGTTGGGCAACCCTGATTTGCAACCCGAGACAGCGACCACAGCCAACCTGGGAATAGTGTTTCAGCCGAGGGCGGGTTGGAGTGTCAGCGCGGACTACTGGTCCATCAATCGTCGCAACGAGATAGGACAAAAGAGTTTCGTTGACGCACTGCTAATCGAAGATGAACTGCCCGCTGGGGTGATCGTGCGACGCGAGCTTGCCAACGATCCGACATTTAGCGCCGCCGAACGTGCGAAATACGGAGTAACGGCCGGGGCGTTGCAGACACTCACAGCGAAGTTTGAGAACGGTGCGGCCACCAAACTGAGCGGCATTGACTTCGCGATGCGTGGGCAGATGCTGACGCCACTGGGCAAGCTTGATCTGGGCGCCAACGCCACGGTCTATCTGGAGCGACGAATCTACAGCCTGGCCCTAAGGCGCTTCTCGGTCAACATGATCGGTCTGCAAGGCAATTCCCGTGTGCTAGCCAATTTGACCGCCAGCTTGACACACAGCGACTTCACGCACGGCTTGATCTACAAATACCAAAAGGGGACGGTCTTTCACTTGTCGCTGGACGATGCGTACTACACGCCAAAAGACTGCGCCAGTCGTGGCTGGACGGACGGCGAATGCAGATACGGTGACACCAAAAACCTTGACTACAGCATCGCCTATCGCGGCATCAAGAACATGGTTCTGAGCGGCTTTGTTCGCAATGTGTTTGATCGCCACCAAGCCCGCAATCTGATGTCGGTCAGCGCGGGCGGCGGTGGCATCATCCCGCAGGATTACCGAGACGCGCAGGGTCGTGTGATGGGGGTTGTGGCGGAGTATCGGTTCAAGTAGCGTCGGCTTGCGCGTGCTGCCCTTGAAACAGGCGTGCAATGTCGGTCTTTCCTAATTCCGTCGCCAGGGCGAGCGCTGTCTTGCCCTCCAGCGGCTCGTCCACCGCCACGCCGCCGCTGGCCATGAACAGCTCCACCGCCAGTTGATCACCGCGGCGAATCGCGGCGAAGAGCTGCACCGGATCAAAATACTGTAGCCCCATGGCGGTGAGTTCCTTGCGGGCGTCCAGCGCGGACCAACGGCGCTGACCTTGGGCGCCAGCGACCAGTGCGGGCAGACCCGGCGTCACGACGGGGGCCGGGCGAACCACCGACGCCTCGATCACTCTGGCCACCGGCGCCGGGGCAACCGAACCGGCTATTGAAACGTCCCGGGGCGCCGGCTCTGTCGCGGCCTCACCCTTGCGCTGTGGCACCCGGTTCGCGTCAAGCAGGGATTCGATTCGGGCGAAGACTTCAAACCGTGAGAATGGTTTCTTCATGAAGTCATCGGCGCCGATCCGGTTGGCATAAAACTGCTCAGTCGCGTGCTCGTTGCCGCTGATCATGATGACCGGAATGTGCTGCGTGACTGGGTCCTTGCGGATGACCCGAAGCGCGCCAAAGCCATTCATGCCCGGCAGGATGATGTCCAGGAAGATCAGGTCCGGCTGCTCCTGCTCGATCATCAGCAAGCCCTGCTCGGCATCCATCGCTTCCCGAGTGGCATAGCCGGCCGACCGCAATATCCTGCGTAGTGCAGCCACCACCGTCGCGGAGTCGTCGATGATGAGCGCCTTGGCCCCCTGGCGGGCGTTCTTGCGCTTGCGGTTGCGCCGCTCACCAGTGCCAACTCCGGTAGTCGCAAGTTCGCCCGGGACGCCATGCCCGGGTACGGCCACTGGCGTCGCAGTTCTCTTTGCGGTTCCCCAGAACCGGTCAAAGATGCTCATGATGCTGCCTTGTCTTGGTGGGAGATACGGTTCATCCGGCCAGTATGTCAGATTGAAGGGATGGTCCGAATTCTGCACGAGGCTTGGCGCGAATCCGGAAGTCGCAGTGGGCGTTGACGCAAGAACCACGTCGGCGCTTGACTATTATCAATTGCTGGCTGTGTTGTCCTGGACTCCGTCACACCGCCTCAAGCACAAAGGGTTACACTTTCTCTTACGATCGCTTACGCCATCGTGATAAAAAAGCCATCATGAATTGGACACTGACAAAAATTGCAACCAGCCTCATGGGCTTGCTGGGGCAACCTGAAAAGGTGTCCGACTCGACCATGGATAACCGCTGCGAAGATATTCGCGAAGCGATGCTGGCCATTCTGGATCAGTGCGGAACCGATGCCACCACCAATGCCGTGTCCAACCGCGTTTGTTATGCCCGCAACGTGGAGGCCCTGTGGTATTTGCGTGGCGCCATCATGGCCCAGCTCACCATCGCTATCGGCGAGCCCCAGGCGCGGGAGCAACTGGCGCGAATTACGGATATGTTCAAAGGCTACTTGCCAGCCGGCCTTGGGCCGCGGTCCCGTGCGCGCGCGCGGTCTGCTGGCAAGTAATGCCTGTCACCAGTTGAGGACAGAGCTGAAGGTCTGTCCCGCAAGGTGAACATCCAACATCCGACGATCAGTTGAGGACAGAGCTGAAGGTCTGTCCCGCAAGGTCTCAGGATAACAATGCCCGGACGACATCGCTGCTTCCGTCACTGATTCTTGTGAATTGGAAGCCAACGCGATAGCCCTTGCCGCTGACCAGAATGCTCTGAATCGCCTTGGCTATGGCTGAAATGGCCCCAGGTGATCCCCGCACGGTCACCTCGCAATCGATCAGGCACAAGACGCCGGCCTTGACCGGGTCGTCCAACAGGGCGCAAAAGCCAAGGGCGGACATGTCCACCAAGCGCCCAGCCTGCTTGACCCCGGAATCGGTGACGACCCTGACCCGACCACTCACCGCCTTGCGGGGCGCGCCCCTAGCTTCCTGGCCTGGCCCAAGCCTTGGCGAGACACCAACGCCTGCCGCCCCTTTGGCACCGGAGTCGTCCCCCAGAAAGATGATTCCATCTCCGTTACCCATCGCACCGGCCCAAAAAAAGTAAGCCGACTGTTGACCGCCAGCCAGCCCTTGCATCATACGGCCTCACTCAAGGCGTGTGACACGTGTTGGCTTGAAACCAAGATCGGCCACCTTGCCCTTGCGCCCGCGCAACGCTCGAGCATTGTTCAGACTTCGGATCTCCAAGGTCTCGTCGCGCTCCTTGCCACCGCGACCGATGCCTTCGATGCGCACGCTGCGGGTATATGCCGCGGCGCCTGCCAGTGTGTCCTTGGCTTCGAGATCGATCAGCATCAAACCGCGCCCACCGTTGTTCATGCTCTTGAGTTCACTGATCTCGAACGTCAAAATACGCCCGCCCATG
The DNA here is from genome assembly GCA_030680575.1 of Hylemonella sp. GTDB lineage: Bacteria > Pseudomonadota > Gammaproteobacteria > Burkholderiales > Burkholderiaceae_C > Hylemonella. Next base: position 73,988 of record JAUXVI010000043.1, on the reverse strand, counting down.
GACGCGCAGGCGACGTGGGTTGCCGGCGTCAAAGGCTTGGCCACCAAACCACCGGCCGGCCCGGATGCGCTGCCCACCGTACCGGACACCACGGAGGGCCGGCACATGGTCTCACCCGCATTGCAGCTCACAAAAGCCTTGCCAGCCTTGAGCCGCGACACCATGGCCTCGACACTGGCCAGGAAACCGTAACCGGCTGAGCTGCTAAGCAGCAAGACTGCGGTGCCGGGTCCGGCAAAGTACGCAACGATCTGGGTACCGACCTCCAGTTCAATCAAGGTCGTGACGGGCTGACCGTCGCCGCGTGCGCCGGGCAGTGCCGATACCGGCACCGAATAAACGCGACCATTGCTGCCGAACACCAGCAGCGTATCCACGGTGCGGCACTCAAAGGTGCCATACAAGCCATCACCCGCCTTGAAGGCGAAGCTGGCGGCGTCGTGGCCGTGGCCGGTGCGCGCGCGTACCCAGCCTTTTTCGCTGACCACCACGGTGACGGGCTCATCCACCACGCGCACTTCCAGCACCACCTTCTTCTCCGCCTGGATCAAGGTCCGCCGGGGATCGGCAAACAACTTGGCATCCGCCTCTATTTCTTTCACCATCAGACGGCGCAAGCTGGCCGGGTTGCCCAGAATTTCTTCCAGGCGGGTCTGCTCGGCGCGCAGCGTCGCGAGCTCCTGCTCGATTTTGATCGCCTCCAGCCGCGCCAACTGGCGCAGGCGGATGTCCAGAATGTCCTCGGCCTGCCGCTCGGAAAGCTTGAAGCGCGCCATCAGGGCCGCGCGCGGCTCGTCCGACTGGCGAATGATGGCAATCACCTCGTCGATGTTGAGCAACACCAACTGTCGGCCTTCGAGGATGTGAATGCGCTCCAGCACCTTGGCCAAACGGTGATTCGAGCGCCGCTCGATCGTGCGTTGGCGAAACTCGATCCACTCCAGCAGCATCTGGCGCAACGATTTCTGCGTCGGCCGGCCGTCCAGACCAATCATGGTCAGGTTGATCGGCGCCGAGGTTTCCAGACTGGTATTGGCCAACAAGGTGGTGATCAACTCGCTCTGCTCGATACGGCTGGTCTTGGGCTCGAACACCAAGCGCACCGCCGCGTCTTTGCTGGATTCGTCACGCACCAGGTCCAGCACCGCCAACACGCTGGCCTTGAGCTGGGTCTGCTCCTGTGACAAGGCTTTCTTGCCGGTCTTGACTTTGGGGTTGGTGAGTTCCTCGATTTCTTCGAGCACACGCTGGCTGCTGACGCCGGGAGGTAACTCCGTGACGATCAACTGCCACTGACCACGCGCCAGGTCCTCGATCTTCCAGCGTGCCCGCACCTTCAACGAGCCGCGTCCGCTGCGGTAGGCGTCGGCGATGTCCGACGCCGAACTGATGATCTGACCGCCCGCCGGGTAATCCGGCCCCGGAATCAAGGCAAACAGTTCGTCGTCGCTCAGCTTGGGGCTCTTGACCAGGGCCACGCAAGCGTCCGCAATTTCGCGCAGATTGTGACTGGGAATTTCGGTCGCCAGCCCCACCGCAATGCCGCTGGCGCCGTTGAGCAGGTTGAATGGCAGGCGCGCGGGCAACTGGCGCGGCTCTTCGGTCGAGCCGTCGTAGTTGGGTATGAATTCGACCGTGCCTTCGTCGATTTCATCGAGCAACAGGCTGGTGATCTTCGCCAACCGCGCTTCGGTGTAACGCATCGCCGCGGCACCGTCGCCGTCTCGGGAACCAAAATTTCCCTGCCCGTCGATCAGCGGGTAACGTTGCGAGAAATCCTGCGCCATGCGCACCAAGGCGTCGTAGGCGGCCTGATCGCCGTGCGGGTGAAACCGGCCCAGCACATCACCCACCACCCGCGCCGACTTGACCGGTTTGGCACCCGTGTTGCCGTTGGGTCCGCCAAAGCCCAGCCCCATGCGCGACATGCTGTACAGGATGCGCCGCTGCACCGGCTTCTGGCCGTCGCACACATCGGGCAGCGCGCGCCCCTTGACGACGCTCAATGCATATTCAAGGTAGGCGCGTTGGGCGTAAGTGGCGAGGTTGAGTTGGTCGTCACCGCTGTCACCGGGCGGGCTGAATTCGAGCGTGGGTTGGTCGGTCATTTTGGTCTTTTGGGGTTAACTTCCGCATTGAGAGCGGCTCTATTTCGCTCGCGGCGACGCAGACACTATCCACTGGTACGCCAAGGTCTCGTGAAGCCCAATACCTTGGCACGCCCGGGTTAGCGGTGAATTCGGCATGGGTGGACGCCGATTTGTGGTACTCCACCATGAGGCGGCCGCCCATGCCGAATTCACCGCCGTGGCGAGAAAACATACCAAATACACATCTGGCCCCCGTGTGTCATGCATAGACAGCTATCACATCCATAGCGACTTACACGTCAATCTCGACCGAGTCACCGTGCAGCTCCATCAACTCACGGCGCGATTGCGCCTCGCCTTTACCCATCAGCTTGGTGATCAGGGCTTCAGTCTGGGCGAAATCGACCGCGCCAAGCTCCACCGGCAGCAGGCGGCGGGTGTCGGGGTTGAGCGTGGTGTCCCACAATTGCTCGGCGTTCATCTCGCCCAGGCCCTTGAAGCGGCTGATCTGGCAGCGCTCCTTGGCCACGCCGTCCTTGGCGCATTTGTCGAGGATGGCGGTGAGCTCGCCCTCGTCCAGCGCATAGGCCTTGGACGCCGGCTTCTTACCGCGCGCCGGCACATCGACGCGGAACAGCGGCGGCTTGGCCACGTAAACATGGCCGGTCTCGATCAGCTTGGGGAAGTGGCGGAAGAACAGCGTGAGTAGCAGCACTTGGATGTGCGAGCCGTCGACGTCGGCATCACTCAGGATGCAGACTTTGCCATAACGCAGGCCAGAGAGGTCGGGCGTGTCGTTGGGGCCGTGCGGATCGACGCCGATGGCCACCGCAATGTCGTGAATCTCGGTGTTGGCAAACAGGCGATCGCGCTCAACCTCCCAGGTGTTGAGCACCTTGCCGCGCAAAGGCAGAACGGCCTGGCATTCCTTGTCACGCCCCATCTTGGCGCTACCACCGGCCGAGTCGCCCTCGACCAGGAAGACCTCGTTGTGGCCGGTGTCGCGGCTTTCGCAGTCGGTCAGCTTGCCCGGCAGCACGGCCACGCCGGAGCCCTTGCGTTTCTCGACCTTCTGGCCGGCGCGCTGGCGCGTCTGCGCCGCCTTGATGGCGAGCTCCGCCAGCTTCTTGCCGTACTCGACGTGCTGGTTCAGCCACAACTCCAGCGTCGGGCGCACGAAGCTGGAGACCAGACGCACGGCATCTCGCGAGTTCAGCCTCTCCTTGATCTGGCCCTGAAACTGCGGGTCCAGCACCTTGGCGGAGAGCACATAACTGGCGCGGGCGAAGACGTCTTCCGGCAGCAGCTTGACGCCTTTGGGCAGCAGGCTGTGCAACTCGATGAAGCTCTTGACGGCGTTGAACAGGCCGTCGCGCAGGCCGCTGTCGTGCGTGCCGCCAGCGCTGGTGGGAATCAGGTTGACGTAGCTCTCGCGCACCGGTGCGCCATCTTCAGTGAAGGCCACGGCCCAGGCCGCGCCTTCGCCTTCGGCAAAGCTGTCGTTGGCGCCGTCGGCAAAACCCTCGCCCTCGAACAGCGGGATCACCGGGTCGGCGCTCAGGGTCTGCATCAGATAGTCGCTCAGGCCGCCCTTGTACTGCCAGGTCTGGGTGTCGCGCGTCTTTTCGTTGATGAGCGACACGCTCACGCCCGGCATCAGCACCGCCTTGCTACGCAGCAGGTGGGTGAGCTCGCCCATCGGCAGGGCGGCCGACTCAAAGTATTTGGCATCGGGCCAGACGCGCACCGTGGTGCCCTGTTTGCGGTCGCCCTCACCGGCCGGGCGCGTGACCAAAGGCTCGGTCACATCGCCGCCCTCAAACACCAGATGCGCCACCTGTCCTTCGCGGTAGCTGGTGGCTTCCAGCCGTTTGCCCAGCGCGTTGGTCACGGAAACGCCCACGCCGTGCAGGCCGCCGGAGAAGCTGTAGGCACCGCCCTTGCCCTTGTCGAACTTGCCGCCGGCGTGCAGACGGGTGAACACCAGTTCGATCACCGGCGCCTTTTCCTCCGGGTGCAGGCCGAAAGGAATGCCGCGGCCGTCGTCCTCGACGCTGACCGAGCCGTCACTGTGCAGCGTGACCTTGATTTTCTTGCCATGGCCGGCGAGCGCCTCGTCGGCCGCGTTGTCCAGCACTTCCTGAATGATGTGCAGCGGGTTGTCGGTCCGGGTGTACATGCCCGGACGCTGCTTGACCGGCTCCAGCCCCTTGAGGACGCGGATGGAACCTTCGGAATAGTCGGTGGTTGGTTTGAGAGCCATGGCGAAGAATTGTAGTCGCTTACCGAAAAAACAACTGGATATATGTACAGACCCTGTTTCGCCCATGCATGAAGCGCGGCAGCCTTTACACAGCAAGACGCCGGCGGATTGGCTACATTTCAAGGATGACAACGCATAGCAAGAAACTCTCGATGGCCCAGGTCCTGATCTGCGGCGCGACCATCGTCACCCTCTCCATGGGCATCCGCCACGGTTTTGGTCTCTGGCTGCAACCGGTCACCCAGGCCCAGAACTGGACGCGGGAAACATTTTCCATGGCCATCGCCATCCAGAATCTGACCTGGGGCTTTGCCGGCATCTTCGCCGGCATGCTGGCCGACAGGTTCGGCGCCTTCCGCGTCATCATCGGCGGCGCCATCCTCTACGCGCTCGGCCTGTTCGGCATGGCCCACGCCCCGACGCCGCTATTGTTTGCGCTGACCGCCGGTGTGCTGATCGGCATGGCCCAGGCCGGCACCACCTATGCCGTGATCTACGGCGTGATCGGCCGCAACGTCAGCCTGGAAAAGCGCTCCTGGGCGATGGGCGTGGCGGCCGCGGCCGGCTCCTTCGGCCAGTTCCTGATGGTGCCGACCGAGGGCTTTCTCATCGGTAGCCTGGGCTGGCAGCAGGCGCTGGTGGTCCTGGGGGCAGCCGCCCTGCTGATCATCCCGCTCGCCTGGGGCCTGCACGAGCCCGGCTTCGCCACCGGCACGATGCCCAAACGGGAGCAGACCATCGGACAAGCCTTGCGCGAGGCCTTCAGCTACCCGAGTTTTCAGCTACTGATGGCGGGTTATTTCGTCTGTGGCTTCCAGGTGGTGTTCATCGGCGTGCACATGCCGAGCTACCTGAAGGACAAGAACCTCTCGCCCGAGGTGGCCAGCTACGCGTTGGCGCTGATCGGCCTGTTCAACGTCTTCGGCACCTATGCTGCCGGCGCCCTGGGCCAGCGGCTGCAGAAGAAAAACATCCTGGCCTTCATCTACTTCGCCCGTTCGGTGGTGATCACGCTCTTCCTGCTGGCACCGCTCACGCCCACCAGCGTTTACCTGTTCTCCGCCACCATGGGCCTGTTGTGGCTGTCGACCGTGCCGCCGACCAATGCCACGGTGGCACAAATCTTCGGTGTAGCGCATCTGTCCATGCTGGGCGGCTTTGTCTTCTTCAGCCACCAGATCGGCTCCTTCATGGGCGTCTGGCTCGGCGGCTACCTGTATGACAAGACCGGCAGCTACGACATCGTCTGGTACATCGCCATCGCGCTGGGCATTGCGGCCGCACTGGTCAACCTGCCGGTGCGCGAAGCCGCCATCCAGCGCCACAAGCCGCAACAACAGGTCGCCGGCGCATGAAGACCTGGACAACATGGCTGGCCTACGGCGCTGCGGTACTGGTGCTGCTGGCGGTGTTCGCGCTCTACACGCGGCCGGACTTCCTGGTCACGCTGGCCAATGAAGTCTGGTCCTGTTTCTGAATCATTTTGACCTCAAACCCTTATAAAACGGGCGCCAAATGCTATGAAAACAATAGTTATCACAGGAGCTTCCGACGGCATTGGCGCCGAATTGGCACGCCAGCTGGCACAGCAGCATCGCCAGGACGCGGCCCTGGTGCTGGCAGCGCGCAACCAGGACCTGCTGCAACAGGTGGCCGAGCAGTGCCGCCCGCTGGGCAGCGAGGTTCTGGTGGTGCCGACCGATGTCAGCGACCCGGCGCAATGCCGCGACCTGATCGCACGCAGCGTGGCGCAGTTCGGCCGCCTCGATGCGCTGGTCAACAACGCCGGTGTCTCGGCCCAGGCCCTGTTCGAGGACGTGCAGGCCGACGACCTGGGCTGGTATGAGAACCTGATGCGCGTCAACCTGTGGGGCAGCGTCTGGTGCACCCACGCCGCCCTGCCGCACCTGAAGGCCAGCCGCGGCCAGGTGGTGGCCGTATCGTCCCTCGCCGGCCTGGTGGGGGTGCCGGGGCGCACCGCCTACAGCGCCAGCAAGTTCGCCATGACCGGATTTTTCGAAGCGCTGCGCGCCGAGCTCAAAGGGGCTGGCGTCAGTGTCACCACGGCCTACCCCGGCGTGGTGGCGACGCAGATCCGCTACCGCGGCTTTAATGCCGCCGGCGTGGCCGCCGGCGCCAGCGGCCTGAAAGAGGACGACGCCATGCCGGTGGAGGAATGCGCGCGCCTGATCCGGGACGGCATGAGCCGCCGCCAACGCGAGGTGGTCATGACCACCAAGGGCAAACTCGGCCGCTACCTCAAGCTGCTGGCCCCGGGCGCGGTGGAGAACATGGCACTGGCCGCCCTCAAGGACGAGGTCAAGCCGCGATGACCCTGGTTCCCGTACAAGGTGGCGTGGCCCATGGCCTGGAGGTGCCCTCAGCCTGGGTGCAGCGCTGGTCGCACCTGGTACGCCCCGGCGGCACGGTGCTCGATATCGCCTGCGGCCATGGCCGCCACATGAAATGGTTCGCCGCCCGCGGCCACACCGTTACCGGCGTGGACCGCTCACCCGAGGCCATCGCCGCCGTCACCTCTCTGGGCGAGGCCGTGCAGGCCGACATCGAGAACGGCCCCTGGCCGCTGATGCAGGATGGCCGGCCGCGGCAATTCGACGCGGTGGTGGTGACCAACTACCTGTGGCGCGCCCTGCTGCCCGTGATCCGCCAGAGCCTGGCGCCCGGTGGCGTGCTGCTTTACGAAACTTTTACCCTTGGCAACGAAACCGTGGGCAAACCTTCGCGACCGGACTTCCTGCTGCAGCCCGGTGAACTGCTGCGCGAATTTGCCGACCTGCGTGTGGTAGCGTATGAGGACGGTTTCATCACCCAGCCCGCACGCTTTGTGCAACGGATTGCAGCGGTGAGACAGGACACCCCGCTGTCCACGGATGATGCGCCGGCACGTTATAGGCTCTAGTTAAAATGTCCATTTACCCAAAATACTCTTCATTGCGGACATGACCTCCTCCTTCAGCCCAATCACTGGCAGCATCGTGGCCCTCGTCACCCCCTTGCACGAGGACGGTAGCGTTGACTACCCCACCTTGCGAAAGCTGATTGACTGGCACATTGACGAAGGCACCGACTGCATTGGCGTGGTCGGCACCACCGGCGAATCGCCCACCGTCAATGTGGACGAACACTGCGAAATCATCCGCGTCTCGGTGGAACAAGCCAAGGGCCGGGTGCCGATCATGGCCGGCTGCGGTGCCAATTCCACCGCCGAGGCCATCGAACTGGCCCGCTTCGCCAAAAAGGTCGGCGCCGACTGCCAGCTGCAGGTCGTGCCCTACTACAACAAGCCGACGCAGGAAGGCCAGTACCTGCACTTCAAGGCCATTGCCGAAGCCGTCGGTGATCTGCCCATGGTGCTGTACAACGTGCCCGGCCGCAGCGTGGCCGATATGGCGCACGACACCGTGCTGCGCCTGGCGCAGGTGCCGGGCATCGTCGCCATCAAGGAAGCCACCGGCAACATCGAACGCGCCCAGTGGCTGATCCGCGAAGCGCCGAAAGGCTTCTCCATCTATTCGGGCGACGACCCAACCGCGGTGGCCCTGATGCTGTGCGGTGGCCATGGCAATATCAGTGTGACGGCCAATGTGGCGCCGCGTCTCATGCACGAGCTGTGCGTCGCGGCCATGGCCGGCGATGTCAAGCGCGCCATGGACATCCAGTTCAAGCTGATGCCGGTGCACAAGCAGCTGTTTGTCGAACCCAATCCGATCCCCGTGAAATGGGCCATGCAGCGCATGGGCCTGTGCGGCGGCACCCTGCGCCTGCCGATGACACCGCTGACCGCAGGCAACACCACTGTGGTCGAAGGCGCCTTGCGCGCCAGCGGCCTGCTTTGACCCCCCGACCCCTGAGGACTATCTGGTGAATCATTCTTCCAAACTGGCGCTGCTGGGTCTGTCCCTGGCGCTGACAGCTTGCTCAAGCCTGCAATCCGACAAGGTCGACTACAAGAGCTCCGGCAAGAGCAAGGCACCCTCGCTTGAGGTACCGCCGGACCTGAGTCAGCTGTCTCGCGATAACCGATATGTGGTGCCGGGCGCCGCTGTCACGGCCACGGGTTACCAGGCCGGACAAACCAACCAGGTAGCGGCCCCCACGGCACCTGTCGCCGTGGGCGATGTCCGGATCGAGCGCTCCGGTACCCAGCGCTGGCTGGTCGTCAACCGTCCGCCTGAACAGCTCTGGGACGAGGTCAAGGACTTCTGGCAAAACAGCGGTTTCCTGCTCACCATGGACCAGAAGGACCTGGGCATCATGGAAACCGACTGGGCGGAAAACCGGGCCAAAATCCCGGACGACTTCATCCGCAACGCCCTGGGCAAACTCCTAGACTCACTGTATTCGACCGGCGAGCGTGACAAATTCCGGACGCGGCTGGAACGCAACAGCACCGGGGGCACCGAGATCTACATCAGCCACCGCGGCATGATCGAAACCTATGTCGCCGAACGAAGCACGGACACCCGTTGGCAGCCACGGCCGGCCGACCCGGAGCTCGAAACTGAATTTCTGCGCCGCCTCATGGTCAGGCTTGGTGTCAGCCAGGAACAATCCAAAGCGCTGGTCGCAGCGGATGCACCCAAGCTCACGTCAAGAGTGGCTGCGCTCAATGGCCAACCGGTGGTACAGATTGATGAAGACTTCGACCGGGCCTGGCGTCGTGTCGGCCTGACGCTGGACCGTACCGGCTTCACGGTGGAAGATCGTGACCGCAGCCAAGGCACCTACTTCGTGCGTTATGTCGAACCGACTGCCGCCAAGGAAGAGCCCGGCTTCTTCAGCAAATTGTTCAGCAGCACGCCAAAGGACAAGGCGCCGCAAAAGTACCGCATCACCTTGACCAGTGAAGGCAAAACGACCACCGTCTCCGTGCTCAATGCCAGTGGCGCGCCTGAAACGTCAGACAACGCCCAGCGTATTGTCAAGGTGATCGCCGCTGATCTGAAATAGCGCACGATCCCATTTGTGTCTGCATCGCCTGTCAGGTATGGGCGTTGCAGGCAAAAAAAAGCCACCTCGAAAGGTGGCTTTTTGCTGAGGCCGAGAATTACTTGGCAGCAGCGGGGGCAGCAGCCGGAGCAGCAGCGTCAGCAGCCGGGGCGGCAGCGGGAGCGGAAGCGTCAGCAGCCGGAGCGGGAGCAGCGGCGGGAGCCGGAGCAGCAGCCGGAGCCGGAGCAGCAGGAGCAGCTGCCTCTTCTTTTTTGCCACAAGCAGCCAGAGCAGCAGCAGCGATCACAGCGGCCAAAACGAGGGATTTGTTCATTTGGTTTACCTAATGAGTTGAAAAAACAATTTCCGGAAATTGCCAATGCAGTTCTCTGCATTGACCAAGCGAAACGGCTCGAGCCCGTTTCGCTTAGTCAGAAATTATATGGGCAAAAAACAATCCTGAAAATCCCTTACGTGGAATCCCTGTCAGAGACCCAGGGTTGAAGCAGGAAAACCCGGTGAGCTTCTGCGCCACCATTCATCAAGCGCCTGGCGCAGTGCCAGTCGTCGTGCTGCGTCAGTATCGCAAACAAAACCACTGTGCACAAGGTCATGGCGCTGCATGCCCCAGGCCGGTCCCCAGAACGCGCTCGGAAAATCCTGCGGGTCCGCGCTTCGACACTGGCGGCATTCAATGATGTGATCCCAGGTTTGTCGCCACGCAACAAAGCGGGGCTGCTGACGCTGTACCGCATCAAAGCGGGTGGCAAGCATCAACAAGCGACGCCCAGTCCGTGCCCAGGCCTGCAACGACTCGACCACGACGCGCTCATGCAATGGCCAATCGGTGAAGGTCGCATCGCTGAGAATGATGTCGCGCCAGCCCTCTCGGGCCGCACAGGCCAAGGCATCGCGCACACATTGCGCAAAAGCCTCACGACCACTGAAGCGCCCTGTCGGCAAAGCCACGGGAGTACTCTGGCCGGCGCCAGTGCCCTCAGAACCCATGGGCCCACCCCGCCTCGCACCAGGATTGCAACAACTCTCGCGCCGCCTCGCTGGCCCGTGCCAGTTCCTTCGCGTCCAGCCGACGCTGGTCGGCCAGCCGGCGCATCAGCGTCGCATCGCGCCCTGCTGCCCGATAGCCCTCGCCATTGATGAAGATGTGGTGCGCGTCGTACATCATGCGCGTGCGTCGGTCCAGCACCACACCACCCATGACTGCCTCCGCCTCGCCCGGCTCGAACCAGACACTGGACTTGGGCTCGGTCAGGTGCTCACCCAGCACCCGGGCCAGTGCCTGGGGATCACGAAGTGCGTTCTGCAGGGCCTGCCGCGCAAAGTCCTGCATGGCCGCAGGAATCGCCGCCGGGGTGGTGACCGCCGCCTGTGCAGGATCGCGGTAGCGTTCGTCGCCGCCCTCTTCAGCCGCATCCTCGGCCAGACGCTGCAGCAGTTCCTGCGCCAGTTCGCCCGCTGCCGGTGAACGGAACCCGATGGAGTAAGTCATGCACTCCCCGCCATCGGCCACCCCATCGTGCGCATAACGGTGCGGCAGATAGAGCATGTCACCCGGCTCCAGCACGAACTCCTGCTCCGGCACGAAATTGGCCAGGATCTTGACCGGCACATCGTCGCGCAGCGTGGTGTCATAACGCCGGCCGATGCGCCAGCGCCGGCGCCCCTGCGCCTGCAGCAGGAACACGTCGTAGCTGTCGTAGTGCGGCCCCACACCGCCGCCTTCGCTGGCGTAGCTGATCATCAGGTCGTCCAGCCGCGCATCGGGCACGAAGCGGAACTGGTTCATCAAGTCATGCGCGGCATCGACGTGCAGGTCAACCCCCTGCACCAACAGCGTCCATTCCGGGGTCTTGAGCGGCGGCAGGTCGCGGCGCGCAAAAGGGCCGTGGCGCAGGCGCCAGGTCTGCTTGCCACGCTGGCGCTCGAGGGCGACCAGGCGGGACTCGACATCGTCCTGCGCCGCCAGCTCGAACAAGGCCGGACGCGCCAGCAGCGGCTTGAAGCCCGGAATGGCCTGCCGCACCAGCAAGGGCTTCTTGTGCCAGTGGCGTTTCATGAAAGCCTCGGGGCTCAGGCCCCCCAGCAACTGCAGGGGTAGGGTGACATCCATCGGTATTTCCAGTCTGTGTCGGCAAACGATACGCCGAACTGCGACAATTCTGCCCTATGGAAATCAATCAGCAATGTGTGGTCGCCCTGACCTGGAAACTCCAGGACACCCTGGGCGAGGAACTTGACGTGCTCGACGAACCAGTCGAGTTCCTGATCGGGGGGCATGACCTGTTCAAAAAAATCGAGGAAGCCCTGCAAGGCCATGGCGTGGGCGCCACAGTGGCGCTCCAGCTGGAGCCGGAAGAGGCCTTCGGCGACTACAAGGAACAGCTCGTGTTCCTGGAGTCACGCCAGCTGTTCCCGCCCGAACTGGAAGAGGGCATGACCATCGAGGGCTCCGCCCTGCCGGCCGGCTGCAATCCCGATGCGCCGAAAGACACGCTCTACACCGTGACCGAGCTCTACCCGGAGCACGTGGTGCTCGACGGCAACCACCCGCTGGCCGGCATTGCGCTGCGCCTGACGATGAAGGTTGAAGGGGTGCGCGAAGCCACGGAGGAGGAAGTCGGCCAAGGTTCGGCCGGCACCGGCTTCTTCCGCATTCAGCCTATGGACACGCTGCCGCCCGGCAGCAGCAGCGTTCACTAACCCCCTTTGCCCCACCCGTGTCTTAAGCGGGGAACCCCGTGGAACCGGCTTCGCCGGGCCGCTGGGGTTGTCCCCCTTAGGGGGAGAGGCCGCTACACGCAGTGAGCGGCAACAGGGGGTTAGCTCTTTCCAGTCGAACCGTAGCCGCCAGCGCCACGCTCGGTGGCGGCGGCGAATTCGTTCACCACGTTGAACTGTGCCTGCACCACCGGCACGATGACCAGTTGCGCGATGCGCTCCATCGGCTCGATGGTGAAGGCAACATCGCTGCGGTTCCAGGCGCTCACCATGAGCTGGCCCTGGTAGTCACTGTCGATCAGGCCGACCAGATTGCCCAGCACGATGCCGTGCTTGTGCCCCAGGCCCGAGCGCGGCAGGATCAACGCCGCATAACCGGGGTCGTTCAGATGGATCGCCATGCCGGTGGGCACCAGCTGCCAGGCATTGGGCAAGAGCATCAGCGGCTCACTTAGGCAGGCACGCAGGTCCAAGCCGGCACTGCCGGGGGTGGCGTAGGTGGGGAGTTGATCCGTCAGGCGCGGATCGAGAATCTTGACGTCGATTTTCATGGTTGGGAAAAGAGAATGGCTGAAACTGTTGTCGACTCAAGCCGGCTGGCCCAATCGACGAGCGATCTCGGCAACCAACTGGCGTGCCAGCGACAGCTTGTCTGCGCGCGGCAGCTCGGTCGCCCCTTGCGCATCGACCAGCAGCAAGGCGTTGTCGTCCTGACCAAAGGTGGCCGGGCCGATGTTACCCACCAGCAGCGGCACGCCCTTGCGCGCGCGCTTGGCTTGCGCATTGGCCAGCAGGTCATGACTCTCGGCGGCGAAACCGACGCAGTACAGGGCGCCACTTTTTGCTCGCTCACCCTGTGCCACACCGGCCAGGATGTCCGGATTCTCGACAAAAGCCAACGCAGGCGGCTGGCCGGAGCCGTCCTTCTTGATCTTCTGCTCAGCCGTGCTGGCCGGGCGCCAGTCGGCCACCGCCGCAGTTGCTATAAAAACAGTAGCTGCAGGCGCATGATCCATAACGGCCTGCTGCATATTTTGTGCTGATTTGACATCAACACGCAGGACACCGCGTGGCGTCGCCAGATGCACCGGCCCGGCCACCAGCGTGACCTCGGCACCGGCTTCGCGCGCCGCGCGGGCAATGGCAAAACCCATCTTGCCGCTGGACAGGTTGGTGATGCCGCGTACCGGGTCGATGGCTTCATAGGTCGGGCCGGCTGTCACCAGAACACGCTGGCCCAGCAGCGATTTGGGGGCGAAGAAGGCAATCACCTCCTCCAGCAACTCGCCCGGCTCCAGCATGCGGCCGTCACCGGTTTCGCCGCAAGCCTGCTCGCCGGTACCGACATCGAAGACATGGGCGCCGTCGGCCTTGAGCTGCGCCACATTGCGCTGGGTGGCCGGGTGGGCCCACATCTCGCGGTTCATGGCCGGCGCGATCAGCAGCGGTACTTCGGCCATCGGCCGCGCCAGGCACATCAGGCTCAGCAGGTCGTCGGCCCGGCCATGCAGCAACTTGGCCATGAAATCGGCGCTGCAGGGCGCGATCAGGATGGCGTCGGCCTCGCGGCTGAGGTTGATGTGCGCCATGTTGTTGGCTTCACGCGCATCCCACTGCGAGCCGTAGACCGGCCGGTTCGAGAGCGCCTGCATCGTCACCGGCGTGATGAACTGGCCGGCGGCCTCGGTCATCACCACTTGCACGGTGGCGCCTTCCTTGACCAGGGCCCGGCACAGCTCGGCCGCCTTGTAGCAGGCAATGCCGCCCGTCAGGCCCAGGACAATGTGTTTTCCAGCAAGGTCGTTCATGGTCGGCAATGTATCAGACGTGACAAGAAAGTTTAGGGCTGGCAAGACCGGATGAGATGCAAGGCGCGAGCCGCAGCAAAGGCTGAAACGCCTTTGCAAGGGTCGCAACGCCGCAGATCGCCGGTATCGCCAGCCCGAAGCCTATAATCTCGCTTTACCACCTCCCTGAGCGTACTAGCTCCCCTGACATGACCAAATTTGTCTTCGTCACCGGCGGTGTGGTGTCCTCCCTTGGCAAGGGAATCGCCTCAGCCTCCCTCGCTGCGATTCTGGAATCGCGGGGCCTCAAAGTCACTCTGATCAAGCTCGATCCCTATCTCAACGTCGATCCGGGCACCATGTCGCCCTTCCAGCACGGCGAGGTGTTCGTCACCGACGACGGCGCAGAAACCGACCTCGACCTCGGCCACTATGAGCGTTTCATCGAAACGCGCATGAAAAAGGCCAACAATTTCACCACTGGCCAGATCTACAAGAGCGTGCTCGAGAAAGAGCGCCGCGGTGACTACCTCGGCAAGACGGTCCAGGTCATCCCGCACGTCACCAACGAAATCCAGGAATTCGTCAAGCGCGGCGCCGGCTTCGACACGCCGGACGCGGTCGATGTGGCCATCGTCGAAATTGGCGGCACCGTGGGCGACATCGAGTCCCTGCCTTTCCTGGAGGCAGTGCGCCAGCTCAGCCTGCGCCTGGGGCCGAACAACGCCGCCTTCGTGCACCTGACCTACGTGCCCTGGATCGCTGCCGCCGGTGAGCTCAAGACCAAACCGACCCAGCACACGGTGCAGAAACTGCGCGAGATCGGTATCCAGCCCGACGCCTTGCTGTGCCGCGCCGACCGCCTGATTCCGGACGACGAGCGCGAGAAGATCTCACTCTTCACCAACGTGGCGCAATGGGGCGTGATCTCCATGCCCGACGTGGACACCATCTACAAAGTGCCGCGCGTGCTGCACGAGCAAGGCCTGGACGGCCTGATCTGCGACAAGCTGCGCCTGAACACGCAGCCGGCCAACCTCAAACGCTGGGACGACCTGGTCTACGAGACTGAGAATCCGCGCGGTGAAGTCACCATTGCCATGGTCGGCAAGTATGTGGAACTGACCGACAGCTACAAGTCGGTCAACGAGGCGCTGCGCCACGCCGGCATGAAGAACCATGTGCGCGTGAAGATCGAGCATGTCGACTCGGAAACCATCACCGACGAGACCATTTCCCGCCTGGCCAAGTTCGACGCCATCCTGGTGCCGGGCGGCTTCGGCAAGCGCGGCGTTGAAGGCAAGATCAACACCGCCCGCTTCGCGCGCGAGCACAAGGTGCCCTACCTGGGCATCTGTCTGGGCATGCAGGTCGCCACCATCGAATTTGCCCGCCACGTGGCCGGCCTGAAAGGCGCCAACAGCACCGAATTTGAGCCCGCAACTCCCAACCCGGTGATCGCCCTGATCACCGAGTGGAAGGATGCCGACGGCACCATCAAGACGCGGGACGCCAACTCCGACCTCGGCGGCACCATGCGCCTGGGCGCGCAAAGCTCCGACGTGGCCCAAGGCACGCTGGCGCACAAGATCTACGGTGATGTGGTCACCGAGCGCCACCGCCACCGTTATGAGGCCAACGTCAACTACCTCGACACCCTGCGCAAGGCTGGCCTGGTGATCTCAGCGCTGACGCAACGCGAGCACCTGACGGAAATCGTCGAACTGCCGCAAAGCGCCCACCCCTGGTTTGTCGGCGTGCAGTTCCACCCGGAATTCAAGTCAACGCCCTGGGACGGTCACCCGCTATTCAACGCCTTCATCAAGGCCGCGCTGGAGCACCAGTCTGCCGGCAAGAAAAACCTGAAGGCCGTGGCCTGAGAAAGCAAGCATGAAACTCTGTGGCTTTGATGTCGGCTTGCAGCACCGGTTCTTCCTGATCGCCGGTCCCTGCGTGATCGAGTCCGAGCAATTGCAGATGGACGTGGCGGGCCAGTTGAAGGAGATCACGGCCAGCCTGGGCATCCCCTTCATCTTCAAGAGCAGCTACGACAAGGCCAACCGCTCGTCAGGCACCAGTTTTCGCGGCCCGGGCATGGAAAAAGGCCTGGAAATCCTGGCCAAGGTGAAACGTGAACTCAGCGTGCCAGTACTGACCGACGTGCATACCGAAGCCGACATCGCTGCCGTGGCGGCTGTGGTGGACGTGCTGCAGACGCCGGCCTTCCTGTGCCGCCAGACCGACTTCATCCACGCCGTGGCGCAAAGTGGCAAGCCCGTCAATATCAAGAAGGGCCAGTTTCTCGCGCCGGGCGACATGAAAAACGTCATCGACAAGGCCCGTGCCGCCGCACGCGAAAAAGGCCTGGTGGAAGACAACTTCATGGCCTGCGAACGCGGCGCCAGCTTCGGCTACAACAACCTGGTGAGCGACATGCGTTCGCTGGCCATCATGCGCGAGACCGCCGCCCCGGTGGTGTTCGATGCCACGCACTCGGTGCAGTTGCCGGGTGGACAAGGCACCAGCAGTGGCGGCCAACGTGAATTCGTGCCGGTGCTGGCGCGCGCCGCCGTGGCCGTGGGCGTGTCGGGCCTGTTCATGGAAACCCATCCCGACCCGGCCAAGGCCCTGAGCGACGGCCCGAACGCGGTGCCGCTCAAGCACATGAAGGCGCTGCTGGAAACGCTGGTGGCACTGGATGAGGTCACCAAGAAAAACGGCTTCCTCGAAAACAGCTTCAACTGACTCTCTCACCGTACGCACCATGACGCCCGCTTACATCATCGTCGACATGAAGGTCTCCAACCAGGAGCAGTACAAGGACTACATGGCCGCGGCACCGGCTGCGGTGAAGGCCTTTGGCGGCGAATACCTGGTGCGCGGCGGCCGCTTCGAAGTGATGGAAGGCCACTGGCAGCCCGCGCGTATCGCGATGCTGCGCTTTCCCAGCTTCGAGCAGGCCAAGGCCTTCTACGACGACGAGATGTACCGCCAGGCCCGCGCCAAACGCGCCGGCGCCACTGAATTTTTCAACATGATTTTGGTGGAGGGCGTAGCCGCCCCCATCGTCTGAATACAACTATCGAAAGGAAAGCATGAGCGCTATTGTTGATATCGTCGGTCGCGAAGTTCTGGACTCGCGCGGCAACCCCACCGTTGAATGTGATGTGCTGCTGGAAAGCGGCACCATGGGCCGTGCGGCTGTGCCGTCCGGCGCCTCCACCGGCTCGCGCGAAGCGATCGAGCTGCGCGACGGCGACAAGAGCCGTTACCTCGGCAAGGGCGTGCTCAAGGCCGTGGAGCACATCAACACCGAAATTTCCGAAGCGGTTCTGGGCCTGGACGCCTCCGAGCAGGCCTTTCTGGACAAGACCCTGATCGACCTCGACGGCACTGACAACAAGAGCCGCCTGGGCGCCAACGCCATGCTGGCGGTTTCCATGGCTGTGGCCCGCGCCGCGGCCGAGGAAGCCGGCCTGCCGCTGTACCGCTACTTCGGCGGCATGGGCGGCATGCAGATGCCGGTGCCGATGATGAACGTCATCAACGGTGGCGCGCACGCCAACAACAACCTCGACCTGCAGGAATTCATGATCCTGCCGGTGGGCGCCCCCAACTTCCGCGAAGCCCTGCGCTACGGCGCCGAGGTGTTCCACGCGCTGAAGAAGATCCTGCACGACAAGGGCATGAGTACTGCCGTGGGTGACGAAGGTGGTTTTGCTCCCAGCGTGGCCAACCATGAAGCCGCCATCCTGCTGATCCTGGAAGCCATCGACAAGGCCGGCTACACCGCCGGTGAACAGATCGCCCTGGGCCTGGATTGCGCCGCCAGCGAGTTCTACAAGGACGGCAAATACCACCTGGAAGGTGAAGGCCTGGTGCTGACGGCCACCGAGTGGACCGACATCCTGGCCACATGGTGCGACAAGTACCCCATCATCAGCATCGAAGACGGCATGCACGAAGGCGACTGGGATGGCTGGAAGATCCTGACCGAGCGTCTGGGCAAGAAGGTTCAGCTGGTGGGCGACGACCTGTTCGTCACCAACACCAAGATCCTGAAGGAAGGCATCGATAAGGGCATCGCCAACTCGATCCTGATCAAGATCAACCAGATCGGCACCCTGACCGAGACCTTCGCTGCCATCGAGATGGCCAAGCGCGCCGGCTACACCGCCGTCATCAGCCACCGCTCCGGCGAGACCGAAGACAGCACCATTGCCGACATCGCCGTGGGTACCAATGCCGGCCAGATCAAGACCGGCTCCATGAGCCGCTCCGACCGCATGGCCAAGTACAACCAGCTGCTGCGCATCGAGGAAGACCTGGGCGAGATCGCCACCTATCCCGGCCGTTCTGCCTTCTATAACTTGAAGTGAATGTTGCCCCCACGGTCGTCCACTGCGTGTGATTCCCTGCCCCCCGAGGGGGCCGCGTTTCGCCTTGGGACGGCCCGACGGCGAAACCCCCGAGTCGCTACGCGCCTCCTCCAGGGGGCGACACCCGCAGTCCGGCCAAGCCGGTTCTGCGGTGTCCCGCGGTCATTCGGGTTCACCTCGATCTCGACCGTGAGGGCATAGCGTCATGGGTTCACGCCTCATTCCGGCCATCCTCATCACCCTGCTCGTGGTTCTCCACGCGCAGTTGTGGTTTGGCCGGGGTAGCGTGCCCAACGTTTCACGCATGGCCGGCGAACTTGAAGCGCAAAAGCAGAAGAACGCGCAGGCCCAACTGGCCAATGACCGACTGGCCGCCGAGGTGCGCGACCTCAAGGAAGGCCTGGAGATGGTGGAAGAAAAGGCCAGACTGGAGTTGGGCATGGTCAAGCCCAACGAAATCTACGTACATATCGGCAAGTAAGCCCGGTCCTCTTGTGGGCATGCGCATCGCCATTCTCGGAGCCCCCAGCAGCGGAAAAACCCGTCTCGCGCAGGAACTTTGCCTGCACCTGCCGCAACTCCAAGTCAGCGACGATCCACCGCCCGCCAAGTTGGCCACAGGTCATTTCGACCTGATCCTGCTTACCGGACTTGATCTGCCTGGCAGCGCTTCGGACGTACAGCAAAACGCTGACACCGCCCTGCGTGCCAGCCTGCAACAGGCCGGTCTGGCTTATGGCGTCATCTATGGACAGGGTGCACAGCGCCTGCGCCAGGCGCTGCGCCTCATCACCCCTCAGGACGAGCCACCGCCGCGCTGGACCGGAGTGTGCGAAAAATGTGCCGACCCGGACTGCGAATACCGGCTTTTTACTGGATTGAAGGGCTTGAAGGCGGCTTAGCACCCGGCGTCGTGAACAACTGCGCCGCATCAATGGCGTCGAAACGGTAATGCGCACCGCAGAACTCGCAGTCGACCATGATCGCACCGCGTTCCGCCAGAATTTCCTTGGCCTCCACTTCGCCCAAGCCCTGGATCATGCGTGCCACGCGGTCGCGGTTGCAGGTGCAGGCAAAACGCGGGGCGGTCTCGCCCACAAACGGCTCGAAACGTTGCAGCTTCTCTTCCCAGAACAGGCGGCGCAGAATGGTTTCGACATCCAGCGTCAGCAGTTCCTCGCGCTTGAGGCTGGCGGCCAGCGTGGCGATGCGGTTGTAATGCTCATACATCTCCGCCTCGTACAGTTCGGCCTCGCCCGGCTGCTGGCCTGCAAGGTTGGCCATGCCCTTCACCGGCAGGCGCTGGATCAAGAGGCCTGCCGCCACCTTGTCGTCCGCCGCCAGCACCAGCGTGGTCTCCAACTGCTCGCTCTGGCGCATGTAGTGCTGCAGCGCATCGCTGAGCTTGTTCATTTTCTGATCACACTCGTCCGTCAAGGGCACCACACCCTGGTAGGGCTGCTGCCCCGGCAGACGGTCCTTCGGGTCCAGCGTGATGGCGCAGCGGCCCTGCCCGTGCACATTGAGCATCGCGCTCAGCCCGGCATCGGCCGGCACCTCACCCTTGAGCGTGGCAGTGGCACGCAGGCTCAGGTCCGACTGGATCTCCGCCACCGCCAACTTCACTGGCCCGTCACCAAAAACCTGCAGGATCAGCGAGCCGCGGAACTTGATGTTGGACTGCATCAGCACACCGGCCGCCGCCATCTCGCCCAGCAGGGCCTGCACGGGCAGCGGGTAGGCGCCGGTACTACTGGCCGCACGCCGACGCAGGATCTCAGCCCAGGCGTCGGTCAGGCGCACGATCATGCCGCGCACCGGCAGACCCTCGAAAAGAAATTTGTGAAGTTCAGACACGTTGTTGGGTTCTCAATGGGCAGGTGGCCCGGTTCAGCCGATTTTCTTCAGCCCCTTGCGGTATTGCTGGGCATTTTCGACATAGTGCGCTGCAATGTGCTGCAGACCGGCGATCTGCTCGGGTGACAGCTGCTTGACGGCCTTGGCCGGGCTGCCCAGGATCATCGAGCCGTCGGGGAATTCCTTGCCTTCGGTCACCAGCGCACCGGCGCCCACCAGACAGTTCTTGCCGATCTTGGCGTGGTTCAGCACCACGGCACCAATGCCGATCAGCGAGCCGTCGCCCACGGTGCAGCCGTGCAGCATGACCTTGTGGCCGACCGACACGTTCTCACCCAGCGTCAGCGGCACACCGGCATCGGCATGCAGCACGCTGGCGTCCTGGATGTTGGAGCCGCGGCCGATGTGGATTTTCTCGGAGTCGCCACGGATCACGGTGCCGAACCACACGCTGACGTTTTCTTCCAGCGTGACTTTGCCGATGACTTGGGCGCTGTCGGCGACGTAGGCGTTTTTGCCTAGCGTGGGGGATTGGCCGTCGAGTTCGTAGATTGCCATTTCTGTGTCCGTCTTTTGTATTCGGGAAATGGCGTTGATTGTAAAGAGGCTTGGTTTTCTGCTCTTGTGAGGGGTTTGTGGTCGTGGCAAGCCGGGTCTCGCCCCGGCGGGCGAGGTACTTTTCTTTGTTTCGCCAAAGCAAAGTACCCAAAAGAAAGGCGAGCCGGATTCGTCGACCCTCCGCTGCGCTACGGGCACGCTGCGTTGCTCGGCCCGGGCGGGGTGCGCGCAAACTCGCTGCGCTCAAACATGCGCGCCCCTTATTCCGCCCGACCCTGCGCTACTCGCCTCCTCATTACGGCATAGGGCCCCAACAGCCAAAGACCACAAGGACGCGCCATGGCGCGTCCTTGTTCGTTTTCACGGTCTTTTCGCCGCACTACGCAATTGGACCGTCCTGCAGATTGTTGATATAAGACAGGTCACAAACGCAACAAGGGAGAGGTTATGGAAGCGAAAGACTACGTTCTCGCCGCTGGTGTTGTTGTGACGTTTCTGCTCGGCGTTTGGAATGCCTTAATAAACCACCGCATCAACAAACGAACAACGTTCGTCAACACCGTAACAAGCCAACGGATCAAGTGGATCGAGCAACTCAGGCAAGATATTGGGGCCTACTGCGGGCTCGCTTATCACTGGTCACACAGTGAAATGTCGGGTAAGCCAGGCGAAGCCGAGTTACTCAAAGAGCTTGATCGCTTGCGTCACGTCATTCGATTACGTCTCAACCCGCTGGGCGAGCATGACCGGAAGATCGAAACCCTCATTGAAGAGATTCCTCACTATACGGACCCTCGGCTTCAGAAAGAGTTGGTGGACGCGTTGGACCGAATGACCCGCACTACACAGGCCTTGCTCAAGTAAGAATGGGACAAGGTGAAACGCGAGTCAGAGCATGGTCCACTCAGTGAACGGGCCTGACCCCTTATCAAGCTGACTCGTCTCGGCCTGCTGCAGACCATCACGACTCGTAACTGTCATTCTCATCAGTACGCGCGATAGCGCGTACTGATCCGGCTGTTGGCTGTTTGGTCACCCCCGCCGTAATGAGGAGGCGAGTAGCGCAGGGAGCGGCGGATGAAGAAGCGCAGATGTTTGAGGCGTTAGCCGAGTTTCTGCGCTTCCCGCCGGTCCCGAGCAACGCAGCGTGCCCGTAGCGCAGCGGAGGGACGACGAATCCGGCTCGCCTTTTCTTTGGTGACTTTCTTTTGGCGAAGCAAAAGAAAGTTACTGCGCTGCCGGGCGCACATCCCGGCAAAGCTACGCCCGCCTGGGCATCAATCAAAGAAAATTACTCAGACTGCAGTGCAGTCAACTCCGCATCCGAGAAGCCAGCCGCCCGCCGCGCATCCAGATTGAATGGCTTCTTCAACTTCGGCGCCTCGTACTTCACCGTCAGCTCCGCATAGGTCGCCACCGGGTCCAGCCCGCGCTGCGCGCACAACCAGCCATACCAGCGGTTGCCGATCGCCACATGACCGATCTCGTCGCGCAGGATGATGTCGAGGATCTCCCCAGCCCGGTGGTCGCCGATCGACACCAGCTTGGTCTTGACCGCCGGCGAGGCATCCAGCCCGCGCGCCTCCAGCGTGCGCGGCACCAGCGCCACTCGCGCCAGGATGTCGCCCTGGGTTCGCTCGGCCATGGACCACAGACCATCGTGCGCCGGAAAGTCGCCGTAGTCGAAGCCTAACGTCAGCAGATGCTCGCGCAACAGCGTGAAGTGGTAAGCCTCTTCAAACGCCACCTGCAGCCAGTCGCGATAGAAGGCCTCCGGCATCCCGGCGAAACGCCAACAGATATCCAGCGCCAAATCAATGGCGTTCTTTTCAATATGAACGATGGAATGCACCAGCGCTGCATGGCCCCGTGGCGTGGCCAGCGACCCCGTCTTGATGCTGGTGTGTGGCACCAGCGGCGGCCGTTCACCACGACCCGGAATGCCGTCGATCGGGGCGATCTGTTCTTCGGCGTCGATTGGCGCATTGCGGTCCAGTGCCGTGACTGCGCGCGCCTTGGCCACCGGGTCGGTGATGGCGAGCAGCTGTTGGCAGTGGCGACGCAGGTTCATGGGGTGAATTATCCTGGATGGCACTTCTTGTCAGGTTGTTTGCCTGACTTGGCAACCGTGCCGGGGCGAGACCCGGCTCGCCGGCCCCGTCAGGCACCCATGACAAAGTCAGCTACCCGCGTGGATGGTGCTGAGCGTGAAGCGCCTTCAACCTCTCCCGCGCCACATGGGTATAGATGGTGGTCGTCGAAATATCCGCATGCCCCAACAACATCTGCACCGCCCGCAAATCCGCCCCATGATTCAGCAGATGGGTGGCAAAAGCATGGCGCAGGGTGTGCGGTGACAGCGGCGCCGTGATGCCGGCCACCAGGGCGTATTTCTTGACGATCATCCAGAACATCATGCGCGTCATGGCCTCGCCGGCGCGTGAGCCGCGGAAGGTGACGAACAGATCGTCGGTCTGCTTCTCCCCCAAGAGCGCCGGCCGCGCCTCCTGCAGGTAGCGCTGCAGCCAGTCGCTGGCCACTTCACCAAAGGGCACCAGACGCTCTTTGTTGCCCTTGCCGAACACGCGCAGCACATGCTCGGACAGACTCACGTTGAAGGTCTTGAGTGTCACCAACTCGCTCACACGTAAACCACTGGCGTACATCAGCTCCAGCATGGTGCGGTCGCGCACCGCCAGTGGTGTGCCCTCACCCGGGGCGGCCAGCAAGGCTTCCACTTGCGCTTCACTCAGTATCTTGGGGACGCGTAACGGCTGCTTGGCCGCCTGCAAGCGCAAGGTGGGATCGGTCTGGATCAGGCGTTCGCGCAGCGCCCAGCGGAAGTAGCGCTTGAAGACGGTGAGGCGTCGGTTGGCCGTGGTGGCCCGGCTGCTGGCGTGCTTGGCCGCGAAGTAGGCGTTGAGGTCGACCTCGGTGGTCGCCAAAAGAGAACGCCCGCGGCCTTCCAGCCAGCGGGCGTAGAGGTCGAGGTCGCGCCGGTAGGCCGTCAGCGTGTTGCGTGACAGGCCTTCTTCCAGCCACAGAGCATCGATGAAGGCATCAACGCCCTGCATGGACCCTCAGTCGAGCTTGAGCTTGGCAGTGTCGACCACGCGCTTGTACACCGTGTACTCGGCCTTGATCTGCTCGGCAAACTGCGCCGGTGTGTTGGCCACGATGATGGAGCCGGTGTCTTCGATGCGCTTGCGCACAGCCGGGTCTTGCAACACCTGACGGGTGGCAGCATTGATCTTGTCGGTGATGTCCTTGGGCAGACCCTTGGGTGCCAGGATGCCGTAATAGGCCATGCGGTTCACCGGCTCCAGGCCGACTTCCTTGAAGGTCGGCACGTTGGGCAGCACGGCCAGGCGGTTCGGCGCGGCCACCACGATCGGCACCAGGCGGCCGCTCTGGATAAAGGGCAGCGCTGACGGCAGGTTGTCGAAGATCACCGGCACCTGGCCGGCCACCGTGTCGTTGAGGGCCGGGCCAGCACCGCGGTAGGGAATGTGCGTGATGAAGACACTGGTCTGGCTCTTGTAGAGCTCCATCTGCAGGTGGCCGATGCCGCCGGTACCGGAGGTGGCGTACGAGTATTTACCCGGCGACTTCTTCAGCTCGGCGATGAAACCCTTGTAGTCCTTGGCCGGGAAGCTCGGGTGCACGGCGATCACGTTGGGCGTGGCCGCGATGTTGATGATGGGTGTGAAGTCGGTCAGCGGGTTGTACTGGATCTTCGGGTTGATGGCCGGGTTGGCCGCCGTGGTCGAGACCGTGGCCATGCCCAGCGAGTAACCATCCGGCGCTGCCTTGGCGGTTTCGGTCGCGCCGATCACGCCACCGCCACCGGCCTTGTTTTCCACCACCACGGGCTGGCCCAGGGCCTTGCCCAGCGGGTCGGCGATCGTGCGCGCAATGATGTCGGTCGTGCCGCCCGGTGCGAATGGCACTTGCAGCTTGATCACCTTGTTGGGGTAACCCTGGGCCAGTGCCGAGCCGGCTACGGTAAGCAGGCTGAGAGCGAAAATGGCGCGACGTTGCATGGTGGTTTTCTCCTGTGATGAACGGGTGAGGATATTCTATTGCCCCAACATGCCCTTTTTGAGACGGGTATCCACGGAGTTGTCGCCCACGAAAATCTCCAACAAAGCCTTGTAGAAATCGGCCCCGCTGATGGCGCTGCCTTTGGTGACGTCGTTGACCGCCAGTGTCAGCCCCTGCTCGGGCACGTAATCCAGGTTGATGGTGTCACCGGGCTTGGCCACGCCGATCGACTCGATGGTGCGTGTGAACTGTGCCACCCGGTCCTGCATGGCCGTCCATTCGGCCTCGCTCACGTTTTTCTGCATGCCATCGACCAGCGCCTTCTTGATGTCCGGCGCACCGATTTCCATCAGCATGCGCATCTGGATGCGCTTCGGGCCGGGTTGGCGCAACACATCCTGCGGCGCGGAGGTTTTTTCGCTCAGGTACAGCCCGGCGACATAGGCCTTGAAGATGAAAATGGCGCGCACCCCCAAGCCATTGAGCCTGAGTTCACGGTTGGCAAGCTTGACGGCGTCGTCGAACCGCAGGCCTTCCAGCGTGGCGGCATGGGCTTGCGGTGAACCCGCAGCCGCCCACAGGGCAAGGGAAATCAACAGAAATTTTTTCATGGCACTTCCACGTGAATGACACAGGCGGGACAAGCCTCTCTGGTCTGGAATTTACATCGTTTTTCACCGGGACCGCCCATTCCAGGCTGTTATTCTCGCGATGTGAATTACGCTCAACTCCTCTTCCCCGACTTCTCTCTCATCCTGTGCGGCTACCTGGTCTGCCGCTATACCGCGCTGAACCGCAGCGTATGGGAACCAGTCGAAGCCCTGGTTTATTACTTCCTGTTTCCGGTGCTGTTGTTTCACAGCATCGTGCGCAGCACGCTCGACTTCCAGGCCGCCTCCGGCCTGATCGGCGCCGGCCTGATCACGGGCCTGTGCGGCATCGCCCTGTCGTACGCGCTGCCCTGGCTGCCGCTGATCGGCCGCCACATTGACCCGCGCCAGCACGCCGCCAGCGCGCAGGTGGCGTTCCGCTTCAACTCCTTCATCGGCCTGGCATTGGCCGAACGCCTGGCCGGGCCTGAGGGCGTGCTGCTGATTGCGGTGCTGATCGGCTTTTGCGTGCCGCTGTTCAACGTGGCCGCGGTGTGGCCGATGGCGCGCCACTCGCAGCGCCACTTCGGCCGCGAGCTGCTGCGCAACCCGCTGATCATCGCCACCGTCTCGGGCCTGCTGGCCAATCTGGCCGGCCTCAAGATTCCGGTCTGGATCGACCCCACGCTGTCGCGCATCGGCGCCGCCACGCTGGCCCTGGGCCTGATGGCGGCTGGCGCCGGCCTGCAGTTCTCCAGCCTGGCGCGCGCCAAGATGCTGGCGGTGGGTACGCTGTCGATCCGGCATTTCGTGCTGCCGCTGATCGCCTTCGGCTTGTCGCAAGCCTTCCACCTGAGCTCGGCCCAGACCACCATGCTGCTGGCTTTCTCGGCCCTGCCCACGGCCTCCAGCGCCTATGTGCTGGCGGCGCGCATGGGCTACGACGGCCCGCTGGTGGCCGGGCTAGTCACGCTGTCGACCGTGCTGGGCATGGCCAGCCTGACCTTTGCGCTGGGGATTCTGCGCTGAGAAAACACCAGGTCTGCAGCGTTTCGGCAGGCCTGTGCTGAGCCGGATCGAAGGGCCGGGCGCGAACGGACGGGCTTGGCACCCCAGATGGCTCAGTCCTTGAGCAGCGTGGCGGCGAATTCGTGGATGGCCTGGATGTCGGGCTTGAGCGGTGTGAAGGCCATGCCCTCGTGGCGCAACGCGGCGCGCAGCCCGAAGTCCACGGCCCGAGCCTGCTCCTCGTCCTGGAAGCGGCCGGTGTGCACATAAGGTTTGTCGGCGTCACGCTCCACCACCACGTTCACGTTGTTGAACTGCCGGTACCACTCGACGATCTGCTTGCGCGTCTTCTCCACGTCGCAGATGTTGTCGGCGTAGTGCTCGTTGTAGTACAGGATTTGCGGCAGCGAGCATTCGGTGATCAGGTACTGCACCTGGCCATCGAGCAGCTCCAGCATGCGGAACTGCTGCTGGGCAATGTGGTACTGGTTCTTCAGCGCCTCGTAGTCCTTCTGCCAGACCAGCGACTTGGCGTAGTCGGGAATCAGCTCCACCGTCTTGTGGTGCAGGTTGAGGTACAGGATGATGGCCGCGGTGAACAGCGACTTGTCGCAACCAGGCCCACCAATGATGTTGATCACCTTGGTCGGGTACATCCGCATCTTGTTTTCTGGCAGCTGGTTCGGCACATAGCTGTAGCGCATGGTCATGGTGGGCCCTTGGGTGGTTATGCCTGTCTTGCTTCTGTCTGCTGCGCCAGCGCCCAGGCCACGTGCTCGCGCACCAACTCGCTGGGGTCCGACGCCCGTAGCCGCAGTGCCTCCACTATCGCAGGGTCGCTCGTGGCACGCAAGGCATTGCCCAAGGCAACGGCGATGTTGCGCAGCCAACGTGTGTGGCCAATGCGACGGATCGGGCTGCCTTCGGTGCGTTGCAAAAACTCGGGTTCGCTCCAGGCGAACAGCGCCATCAGACTGCTGCCGCTCAAGCCTTCCCGTGCATCAAAGTCCGGCAAGGGGCTGCGCTGCGCGAACTTGTTCCAGGGGCAGATCAGTTGGCAGTCGTCGCAGCCGTAGATGCGGTTGCCCAGCAGCGGGCGCAACGCCAGCGGAATCGACCCAGCGTGCTCAATCGTGAGGTAGGAAATGCAGCGCCGCGCATCGAGCCGGTACGGCGCCACGATCGCCTGCGTCGGGCAGACCTCGAGGCAGGCGCTGCAGTTGCCACAGTGGCCGCTGACCGGCTCGCTCGCCGGCAGGGCAACATCGACATAGATCTCACCGAGGAAAAACATCGAACCCGCCTCTCGGCTGAGCACCAGGGTGTGTTTGCCGCGCCAGCCCTGGCCGCTGCGCGCCGCCAGCTCGGCCTCCAGCACCGGCGCGGAATCGGTGAAGACGCGGTGGCCAAAAGGGCCGATGTGCTCGGCCATGCGGTCGGACAGCTTCTGCAGCCGCGCGCGCAAGACCTTGTGGTAGTCGCGGCCACGGGCGTAGAGCGAGACCACACCCTCCTGCGGTCGTTGCAAACGGGTCAACTCGACCGCCTGCCAGTCATCGGCCGTGCCGGACGGCAGATAATCCATGCGTGCGGTGATGACGCTGACCGTGCCGGGCACCAGCTCGGCCGGGCGGGCGCGCCGCAGGCCGTGGGCGGCCATGTAGGCCATCTCGCCATGGAAACCGCGTGCCAGCCAGGCCTGCAATCCTTCCTCGGCGGCGGACAGGTCGACACCGCTGACGCCGATTTGGGAGAATCCGAGTTCACGGGCCCAGCCCCGGATCAGGGAAACGAATTGAGTGCTGTTGAACGTCACGCGTTGATTGTAGAAAGTCTGGTCTGGCACAACGAGGCCGACACAGAGCAGTTTGCCACCGCGCTGGCCGCCCAGCCGGCGCTGCGCCACGCCTTCATCGAACTGCAAGGCGACCTCGGTGCCGGCAAGACCACGCTGGTGCGCCACCTGCTGCGCGCCCTGGGCGTGGCCGGCCGCATCAAGAGCCCGACCTATGCCGTGGTCGAGCCGCACGAGGTGCCCGGCCTGGCCATCTGGCATTTCGACTTCTACCGTTTCAGCGACCCGCGCGAATGGGAAGACGCCGGCTTTCGCGACCTCTTCGCCAGCCCCGGTCTCAAGCTGGCCGAGTGGCCGGAGAAGGCCGCCGCCCTGCTGCCGCCGGCGGACCTGGTGATCCAGCTCCAGGTGCAGCCCGATGAATCACGTCGCGTCGCCCTCACGGCGCAGACGACCACCGGTGTGGCGCTGCTGCAGGGGTTGAAGAAGGAGAGCAGAGTTTGAAAAGGCGCGAGCTGCTGCAATCGGGCACACTGGTGCTGCTGCTGGGCACGGCGCAGATTGCGCGTGGCGCCACCATCCTGGCGGTGCGCGTCTGGCCCGCGCCCGACTACTCGCGTGTCACCATCGAGTCCGACGGCCACCTCGCCACCAAGCAACTGTTCGTGCCCAGCCCGCCGCGGCTGGCGGTGGACATCGAAGGCATCGAGCTCAACCCGGCGCTGCGCGAGCTGGTGGCCAAGGTCAAGTCCGACGACCCCAACATCGCCGGCATCCGCGTCGGCCAGTTCGCACCCAATGTGGTGCGCCTGGTGATTGACCTCAAGCTCCCGATCACGCCGCAGGTCTTCACGCTCGACCCGGTGGCCGCCTACCAGCACCGCCTGGTGCTCGACCTCTACCCCACCCAGGCCGCCGACCCGCTGGCGGCGTTGATCGCCGAACGGCTCAAGGACAAGGAAGACAAGGCAACCGCGACCACCACGGCGCCAGCCCCGACGGCTGCCTCCGCCGCACGCTCGCATGACCCGTTGGGCGACCTGATTGCACAGCAGACGCACAAGTCCGCCGCGCCGGCGGGCGCCGCATCCGCTCCTGTTTCAGGAGCACCTGGCGCAACAACCACGAGGCCTGGAGGCCAAAATCAAGCTCAAACGGCAGGCAATGGAAAAACCGAACGCCTGATCATCGTGGCACTCGATCCCGGCCACGGCGGCGAAGACCCGGGCGCCATCGGCCCCGGCGGCACGCGCGAGAAAGACGTGGTGCTGCGCCTGGCACACCGGCTGCGCGAGCGCATCAACGCCACCACCATCAACGGCAACCCGATGCGCGCCTACCTCACGCGCGACGCCGACTTCTTCGTGCCGCTGCACGTGCGCGTCAACAAAGCGCGCCAGGTGAAGGCCGACCTCTTCATCAGTCTGCACGCCGACGCCTTCTACACGCCGCGGCCGCAGGGTGCCAGCATCTTTGCGTTGAGCCAGAGCGGGGCGTCGAGCAGCGCAGCACGCTGGATG
The DNA here is from genome assembly GCA_030680575.1 of Hylemonella sp. GTDB lineage: Bacteria > Pseudomonadota > Gammaproteobacteria > Burkholderiales > Burkholderiaceae_C > Hylemonella. Next base: position 44,408 of record JAUXVI010000043.1, on the reverse strand, counting down.
GCAGCCAAGGAAAACAAGGCCGACCTGATCGGCGGCCTCAACGTCAAGGCCAAGGACGCGCACGTGCAGCGCATGCTGTTCGACATGAGCACCACGGCACAGATCAACGACAGCCTCAAGCTCGGCAACACCATGCTGCAGGAGATCGGCCGTGTCGGCAAACTGCACAAACCCAAAGTGGAACAGGCCGGCTTTGCCGTGCTCAAGGCGCCCGACATCCCCAGCGTGCTGGTGGAAGCCGCCTTCATCAGCAACCCGGAAGAAGAGACCAAACTCAACAGCGAGGCCTACCAGGAGCAGCTGGCAGATGCGTTGATGCGCGGCATCGAGGGCTACTTCGCCCGCAACCCACCGTTGGCACGCAGCCGCAGCGTCTAGGCTCAGACCCGAGCGCCTCTTCGCGCTGCGCGTCAGAGCACGCTCGCCTCATGTCGAATAACTTTTGCCAATTGAAAAAGAAGTACAACACCAAATATGGTGGAGATAGGAGCGAAGGCGAACAGAGCAATCCCGCCGACCAATAGCCCGACGAAGTATGACCAACGAATTCCGCACTTGATAAGGTGGCCTATGGCCAATCCCGCAACGGGGACTCCCACCCAAGCGATTGCGAACAAAATATTGTCAGTTCTTGAAAACATGGTGAGTAAGTCACTAACTTGAAAGTTAGGACCGCCCATTCCCATTGCCAAGAACCAAAAAGAGGGGAATACGGAAACTGCTTGAAGCAAACCACCCGCAAGCTTTCGTGCCTCTTTCAACTCCCTGTCAATCTGGCCATTGGTCATAGGTTTAACGTGAAGATGACCGGACTACAAAACTTCTCGGCAAAGCCGTCTCCCGTTGTTGTAGGACCGTATCGATTGACATATTACAGCTCATCTCACACTTCCCATTGCTTGATAAGGCACGCAGTGAATCGATGCCTTCTGCTGCAACGATGGCAAGGTTGGTCAGACTTCCGGCCAGCCCACCGTCTGCGTCAGCAGCAGTTGCTGGTCCGGGGTCAGGCCTATGGCCTGGGTCAGGGCCTGGCGGTCGAACCAGGCACGCACCACGGTGGCTAGGCCGACCGAGGCGCAGTAGAGGTAGATGTTCTGCGCCATGGCACCGGCGGCCACCGAGGCGTAGGACTCACGCATGGCAGCCGGCACCATCTTCATGCGGCTGTGCTCCGCCACGAAGATCAGATCCAGCGGCGCCGTGTCGACAAAATCCTGGTAACCGGTGACGCGCCGCACATCCTGCGCCACCACCAGTTGCAGCGCGTGCGCCTTCGGCTCATAGCGGTACAGGCCCTGCGGCAGCGCCAGGTACAGATCGACTTCCTGCGCATTCATGGCCGAAGGCGCGGTGCGCCCGCCCAAGGCGTCGCGATTCAGGCCGCAAGCCGCCCACAACAGGTCCGACAGTTGCTGGGGCGTCAGCGCGTCAGCGCGGAACTCGCGCGCAGAATGACGCTGGCGCAAGGCCTCCATCAAGGGCAGGCCGCCTGTGGTCTGCGCCGGCGGCAGCGCCATCATGGTGAGTGACTCGCCACTGGCGGGTTGGGTGTGAAGTTGCCCGATCAAACCCAAAGCCATCTTGGTCAAGGTGTTCATGCGCTTCCTCCTGTCAGGCGCCAAGCCCTGCAGCGCCCGCCGCAGGCTGCACCAGCACCATGATGTCTTCTTCCGTCAGTGTCTCGCGCGCCAGCAGCAGGCGGCTGCCATCTTCCAGCGTGCTGCGGCGCTGCGTCAGCAGTTCGGTGGCGCGCTGGAAGGCGGTTTCCGTCAGGGCACGCACCGCGCAGTCGATCTCGCGCGCCGTCTCCGGGGCGTACTGTGCACGGCCCAAGTCCATGCCTTCGGGCAAGGGGCCGAGAAAAGGCGACGGCTGGTTCTCGTAGGTCACCTGGCCCAGCGTGGTGTCCATGCCGAAGCGCATCACCATGCTGCGCGCAATGTCGGTGGCCTTGGCCAGGTCATCCGACGCGCCGGTGGAGGCATGGCCGATGAGCAGCATCTCGGCCGCGCGGCCGGCCAACAGCATGGCCATCTTGTTCTCCAGCTCCAACCGCGTCATCAGGTAGCGGTCTTCGGTCGGGCGCTGGATGGTGTAACCCAGGGCGCCAATGCCGCGCGGGATGATGGAGACCTTGTGCACCGTGTCCAGCCCCGGCAGGGCCATGGCCACCAGCGCGTGCCCCATCTCGTGCACGGCAATGATGCGGCGCTCCTCCGGGTTGAGGATGCGGTTGCGCTTCTCCAGCCCGGCCACGATGCGCTCGATGGCGGTGGTGAAGTCGGCCAGCGTCACCTCGTCGGCGTTGCGGCGTGTGGCCACCAGCGCCGCCTCGTTGACCAGGTTGGCCAGGTCGGCACCGGTGAAGCCGGGTGTGAGCGCGGCGATCTGCGCCAGGTCCAGGCCCGCTGCCAGCTTGATGCGCTTGATGTGCACCTGCAGGATCTGCACCCGGCCATGTTTGTCAGGCCGGTCCACCAGCACCTGGCGGTCGAAGCGGCCGGCGCGCAGCAACGCTGGGTCCAGGATCTCGGGCCGGTTGGTGGCCGCCAGCAGCACCAGCCCGGCACGCGGGTCGAAGCCGTCGAGCTCGGCCAGCAGTTGGTTGAGCGTCTGCTCCTTCTCGTCGTGACCACCCAGACCATAGGCGCCGCGGGCACGGCCCAAGGCGTCGATATCGTCGATGAAGATGATGGCCGGCGCCCGCTGGCGCGCCTGTTCGAACAGGTCACGCACCCGCGCCGCACCGACACCGACAAACATCTCCACGAACTCCGAGCCGTTGATGGAGAAGAACGGCACCCCGGCTTGCCCCGCCACTGCGCGTGCCAGCAAGGTCTTGCCGGTGCCCGGCGGGCCGACCAGCAGAATGCCTTTGGGAATGCGTGCGCCCAGCCGGCTGTGCGCCGCCGGGTCCTTCAGGAAATCAACAATCTCCTCCAGCTCGACCTTGGCCTCATCGACCCCGGCCACGTCCTCGAACGTCACCCGGGTGTCGCTCTCCACGTAGACCTTGGCCTTGCTCTTGCCGATGGACAGCAGGCCATCGCCCAGACCGCCCCCGAGGCCGCCGCGGGCGACCATCTTGCGGATGAAGAACATCCAAATGGCAAAGAAGACCAGTGTCGGCGCCACCCAGGAAAACAGATCACGCAGAAAGGTGCTCTGGATGACGCCGGTAAAGCGCACCCCGTACTGCGCCAGGTCGCGCGCCAGATCGAGCTCCACCCGCGTGGTGGCAAAACGTGTGCGGCCGTCGGGCAGCGGCTGGTTCAACGTGCCTTCCAGGTGGTCGGCGTAGACCGCAATCTCCTTGATGTTTTTCTTCTCCAGTTCCTGCAGGAATTCGCTATAGGGCAGCGGCTGCACCTGCTGCCACTGCTGCACGAAACTCTGCAGCACCAGCACGCCCAGGATGGCCAGAACGATGTACCAGAGGTTCCACTGTGTGTGTTTCTCCACCCGCTCACTCCTCGTCGATGTGCGGTGGTGACAGACCTTCGGCCGGCTCACCGGTCTCGGGGTCGATCCAGTCGGCAATGCCGAGTTCGCTCTCGGCTTCCTGCAGCGTTTCGCCCGGCGCGGGGGACTCCTCGTCCAAGGACTGCATGTCGGCCAGGGCGTCCTCCAGGGAGGCGAAGGGACCGAACTCCTGCTTGCTGCCCGGCGCGCGCCAGTAGTAGCCGTCAGGCCGCGCCATGACCTGCTCCACGTTGCCGGCCTCCGTCTCCGGCACGGTGTTCATGCTGGCGGTCTTCTTGCTTGCCGCAGCGGGTTTCTTGCTTGTCATGTCGTTCACCTCTCTCTTGCTATCGCTACATTAGCGAGGATCAGTCCAGCCAGCCTGGCGTTTCTTGAGCCACGTCAAACTTTGTCCAGCTTACGCTTCTTGGCATCGACCAACCACCTGTTTGTTCATCCACCCCGAAAAGAAATACCCTTCTTGATGCATCTCACCCGCTCTGCCCATCGCCTGTTCCGCTCGCTGCCGCGGCTCCTGCTGGCAGCGGCCTTGTTGTGCGGGCAATCTGCGCGGGCTACTGATGAGTTGCCGATGGCCATGGCGGACCGCTTCAATCGCCTGGTGGACAAACAACTGCAGCTGCCAGACACCGAGGTCAAACGCTACGGCGAGTTGGCGCTGCAGAGGCTGCAGGCCGCCGGCATCGCGCTCGATCGCCCGCAGTACCTGGTGCTGGTGGACCGCAGTCCGCGGGTGCAGGCGCTGCTGCTGCTCTGGATGGAGCCGCCCGCGCGCGCGGTGCTGATCGGCGCATCGCCCGTGTCCACCGGACGCGGCGGCGAGTACGACTACTTCGAGACGCCCACCGGTGTCTTCGACCACACCACCCTCAACCCGGACTTTCGCGCCGAAGGCACCTACAACGAGCACGGCATCCGTGGGTTCGGGGTGCAGGGCATGCGCGTGTTCGACTTCGGCTGGCAACAGGGCCGACGTGGCTGGGGCAACGGCGGCACCAGTGCCATGCGTCTGCTGCTGCATGCGACCGACCCGGACCTGCTGGAGCCCAAACTCGGCAGCGTGCAGTCCAAGGGGTGCGTGCGCATTCCGGCCACGCTCAACCGCCTGCTCGACCAGTACGGCCTGCTGGATGCCGATTACGAGGACGCCATGGCCGAAGGGCGCCATCTCTGGGTGCTGTCGCCCCAGCGCACACCGGTGGCCCATGCCGGCCGCTACCTGATCGTTGTGGATACCCAGCGTGCCCAACGCCCGGACTGGTCGCCCAGCCCCTTCCTCAAGACCAGCCCGAAACGCCCACCGGCATCCCCTTCGGGCAACTCACGGCCCACTCAGCCCAAGGCATCTCAGGGCAGCAAGACCGCCGCGCCGTCGATGGCACCAGCACGCAGTGCCGCCACCGCCTCGTTGGCCTGCGCCAGCGGGTAGGTCTGCACGTGGGTCGTGACCGGGTGGCGCGCAATGCAATCGAAGAAGGCCTCGCCGTCTTCGCGCGTCAGGTTGGCCACCGAGCGCACGCAACGCTCGCCCCACAGCAATGAATACGGGAAGGCCGGAATGTCGCTCATGTGGATGCCGGCGCACACCACCACCCCGCCCTTGCGCGTGGCGCGCAAGGCCGCCGGCACCAGTGAACCAACGGGCGCAAAGATCAGCGCGGCATCGAGTTCCTGCGGCGGCAGCGCATCCGACGGGCCGGCCCAGGCCGCGCCCAGTTGCCGGGCAAAACACGCACTTTGTTCGTCCCCCGCCCGCACGAAGGCATGGACCTCGTGCCCCTGTGCCACCGCAATCTGGCAAATGATGTGCGCCGCCGCGCCAAAGCCGTACAGGCCGAGCCGCGCCCGACCTGTCAAACCGGCCTGGCGGTAGGCGCGAAAGCCGATCAGCCCCGCACACAACAGCGGTGCGGCATGCGCATCGTCATAACGCGCCGGCAGCGCGAAACAATAACGCTCGTCCGCCACGGTGTATTCGGCAAAACCGCCGGGCCGGTCGTAGCCGGTGAAGACCGGTGTATCGCACAGGTTCTCGTGCTGGCTCGCACAGTAAGAACAATGGCCGCAGGTGCCGCCCAGCCAGGGAATGCCGATGCGGGTGCCGACGGCGAAGCGTTTGGCCCCCGGCCCGGTGGCCACCACGCGGCCCACTACCTCGTGCCCCGGCACCATGCCGGGGTGGCGCGGCGACAGATCAGCGTCGATGATGTGCAGGTCGGTGCGGCAGACACCGCAGGCCAACACCTGCACCAGTACCTCATGCGGGCCCGGCTGCGGCATCGGCAGGTCGGCCGCTTGCAACGGCTGGCCGGGCTGTGTCACGCGCATTGCCAGCATGCTTGCTCCTGTGAGCCGGCTGGGCCTTATTTGGTGCCGGAGATGAACTCCACCTTTTGCCGGCGCTGCGCCTTCCAGGTGCCGTAGATCACGATCAGGCCGGGGATCAGGATCATGCCCCAGATGATCTTGTCCAGGTTGGCCTTGACCCACGGCAGGCTGCCGAGGAAATAACCCGCGGTACAGATGCCCAGCACCCAGATCAGCGCGCCCACCACGTTGAAGAGCGTGAACTTGAGACGGCTCATCTCGGCCACGCCACCCACGAAGGGTGCAAAGGTGCGGATGAAAGGCATGAAGCGCGCCAGGATGATGGTGATGCCGCCGTAGGTTTCGTAGAAGTTGTGGGCCTGGTCGAAGGCGCGCTTGTTGAACAGGCGCGAGTTCTCCCACTTGAACACCTTCGGCCCAAAGTAGCGCCCAATGGAGTAGTTGCACTGGTCACCCAGGATGGCCGCCACCAGCAGCACCGCCACCGCAACGGGATAACTCAGCAGCCCGGCCCCGGCCAGCGCACCGACCACGAACAGCAGCGAGTCGCCCGGCAGAAAGGGCATGACCACCAGCCCCGTCTCGACGAAGACGATCAGAAACAGCAGCGCATAAACCCACGCGCCATAGTTCTGCACGAACACCTCCAGGTGTTTGTCAACGTGCAGGATGAAATCAATGAGAAAGGTGATCAGTTCCATGGACGGGGATTATCCCCGGCCTGGACCCACCCCACCCCAACGCGGTGACTACAGAGCGCGCTCGAAACCCATCTTCTATACCGCGCAATAACGCTCCTGGATCTCGGCGTTGCGCAGCAGCTCGTCGGCGGCCCCCTGGTGCACGATCTGGCCCTGGTCCAGGATATAGGCGCGGTCAGAGATGGACAGCGCCCGCTCCACGTTCTGCTCCACCAGCAGGATGGTGGTGCCGGCCTGCTTCATGCGCACGAAGAGCTGGAACATCTCATGGACCAGCAGCGGCATGATGCCCTCGGACGGCTCGTCCAGCAGGATCATGCGCGGCCGGGCCATCATGGCGCGGGCAATGGCCAGCATCTGCTGCTCACCGCCGGAGAGCGAGGTGCCCTCCTGGTGCAGGCGCTCCTTCAGGCGCGGGAAGGTCTCGGCGATCTCGTCGATCATGGCATCCATCTCGCCACGGCGCGAACTGGCCAGCAGGCCGAGCTGCAGGTTCTCCAGCACGGTCAGGCCGGGCACGATGCGCCGTTCCTCGGGCACATAGGCCAGGCTGTGGTGGAAACGCACGTGGGGCGGTTGTCCCAGCAGGTCCTGGCCGTCGAAGATGACCTGGCCTTGGCACTTGCTCACCAGGCCCATGATGGTGCGCAGCGTGCTGGTCTTGCCTGCGCCATTGCGCCCCATGAGCGTGACGATCTCGCCCTGGCGCACCTCGAAATCCAGGCCCTGGATCACGTGGCTGTGGTCGTACCAGGCGTTGAGTTGTTGAACTTTCAGCATGTCGGATTCTTTCTTCAGCCCTGGCCCAGGTAGACGCGCTTGACCTCGGCGTTGTTGCGGATCTCCTCGGGCGTGCCGTCCACCAGCAGTTCGCCGTGGTGCAGCACGATGAGCCGGCTGCACAGGCCCATCACCATCTTCATCTTGTGCTCCACCAGGATGACGGTGCGTTCCTGCGCCAGCCGGCGGATCAGTTCCATCATCACCAGCGTTTCCTCGGGCGACATGCCGGCGGTGGGCTCGTCCATCAGCAGCAGCTTGGGCTCACAGGCCAGGGCCATGGCCACTTCCAGCGAGCGCTGCTGGCCATGGGCCAGGTCACCCGCGAGCTTGTCGCGGCAGGCCTGCAGGCCCACGCGCGCCAGCAGGGCGTCGGCCCGTTCGATCAGTTCGCGGTAATGGCTGCGCGGGCGCAGTAGCTGGAAGCGCGTGGTCTGCATCTGCAGCGCCACCCGCACGTTCTCGTGCGCGCTCAGGTGCTTGAAGACGTTGGTGATCTGGAAGCTCTTGGCAATGCCGAGGCGGGCAAACTCGTGCGGGGCAATGCCCGTGATGTCCTGCCCCTGGAACAGCACCTGCCCAGCGCTGGGCGGCACGCCACCGCTGATCACATTGAAGAAAGTGCTTTTGCCCGCGCCGTTGGGCCCGATGATGGCTGTGAGTTCACCGGCGCGGAAAGACACGCTCACATCGCTGAGCGCCTTGAACTTGCCATAAAAACGCGAAGCGTGACGTACTTCCAGAATAGGTGTGCTGCTCATGCGGCACCTCCCTGGCGGCCCTGCCAGCGCTCCAACTGGTGCAGCAACGTGCCCCACAGCCCCTTGGGAAAGAACAGCACGAAGACCATGAAGACGATGCCCACCACCCCCATCCAGTAGCGGGTGAGATTGGTGACCACATCTTCCAGGTAGAGAAAGACCGCTGCACCAACAAAGGGGCCGAAGAAGGTGCCCATGCCGCCCAGCAGGCACATCATCACGGCCTGGCCGGACTGCAGGTAATGCAGCGAGTCGATCGGCACGACGGATAGGTGCAGCGCACGCAGCGTGCCCGCCAGCCCGCAGATGCCCGCCGAGAGCACGAAGACCAGCAGCTTGGCGCGTGCCACGTCATAACCGCAGGCAGCAGCACGTTTCTCGTTTTCGCGGATGGCCTCGATCACGGCGCCAAAGGGCGAACTCAGCACGCGCGAGAGGAACCACAGCGCCAGCGCCACGAAGACATAAATCACGTAGTACTTGTTGAGCGGATCGAGAAAGTTGATCGAGATGCCCGGCAGGTCGATGAACTCCACCTTCACGCCGCGCAGGCCGTTCTCACCACCGGTCCAGTGATCGGCCTTGTAGAAGACGTAATAGACGATCTGGCCCAGCGCCAGTGTCACCATGGAAAAGTAGATGCCGCGGGTGCGGATGGCCAGGAAGCCGATGACCAGGCCCACCAGGCTGGACGAGGCCACGCCCGCCAGGATGGCCGCCCACCAGGGCCAGCCGGCGTGCACCACCGCGATACCGGCAAGGTAGGAGCCCACCCCCAGAAAAGCGGCATGGCCGAAAGACAGCATGCCGGTGTAGCCAAACAGCAGGTTGAAGCCCACCGCGTAGAGGCCGAAGATCAGGATGTTGACCGACAGCGCGTCGTAAGGCATCAGGAAAGGAAACACCAACAGGAACAACAGGGCGGCAGCCACACGGTGCTGTCGTGCCAGGGCGATGAATTGAAAGAGGTACTTGTTCATGGGGATCGCTCAGCTCATCAGTCCGGCCTTGCCGAAGAAGCCCTGCGGACGGATCAGCAGGACCACGGCCATCAGGACAAAGATCGAAAGTTCGGCGTATTCGGGCGCCACCAGCGAGGTCATCGCGAAGACGATGCCCACCAGCAAACCCGCCACCACCGCGCCGGGCAGCGAGCCCATGCCGCCCACCACGGTGACGACAAAGGACTCGGCCAGGATGGGAATGCCCATCTCGGGGTTGACGGCGCGCGTGGGCGCCGCCAGCAGGCCAGACAGGCCGGCAATCGCCGTGCCGATGCCGAACACCAGCAACCAGACGCGCGAGATATCAATGCCCAGCACGCGGACAATCTCCGGGTCGCGCGAGCCAGCGCGGATGATCAGTCCGTAGCGCGTTTTCTCGATGAACAGCCACAGGGCCAACACGATGGCCGCGGTAGCGCCGATCAGGAACAGTCGGTACAGAGGGAAATGCCCGAAACCCAGCGAGACCGAGCCGCGCAACGCCGCCGGGGTGGAACTGGGCAGGCCCTCAATGCCGAAGGCAAAACGCATCACGTCGATCAGCACATAGGACAGGCCGAAGGTCAGCAGCAGCGGGTAGTCGATGCCCCGGCCATAGAGCGGCCGCACCAGGAAGCGTTCGCACACCAGACCGATGGCGCCGGTGGCCAGCGGCACCAGCAGCAGGCTGAACCAGAAATTGCCGGTGATGCCGAGGAAGTACACCCCGAGGAAGGCGCCCACCATGAAAAAAGCACCGTGAGCAAAGTTCACCACGGTCAGCATGCCGAAGATCAACGACAGGCCGATCGCCAGCAGGGCGTAAATGGCGCCCAGCGCAATACCGGTCATCAACTGCAGGGCAAACAGTTGCGGCGAGATGTCAAGCATTCGGATTTTTCCGTTGGATCAGGAAGGAATTCCCCCAGCGCTCACGCGCCGAAGGAGTGGCGAACGAAACGACGTGGGTCAGGTGGAGACCTTGTGGCCCATTTCCTCGCAGGTGCGCAGGTTCTTCTCGTCCGCGTTCTCGATCGAGAGCACATTGAAGACGTCGTACTTGTCCTTCATGTTCTTCGATTTCGACTCGACGATGACGACCGACTGCACCGACTGATGGTCGCATTTGCGGTAGAACTGCTCGCCCTTGTACCAGTTGTAGCGCAGCTGGCGCAGTGCAATGCTGACCTTCATGGAGTCAGTGGACTTGGCGTTGAGAACGGCCTGCAGCACGCTGCGCACGCCGGCGTAGCCGAGCGCACCGTAGTCCGAGGGCACCGCACCACCGTGGGCCTTGCGGAACTTGTCATTGAAGGCCTTCGCCGCGGGAATCTTGTCTTCCATACCCCAGTAGTAGGAGGTGCCACCCAGAATGCCGTCGAAGGCGTCGGCACCGCCGGCCTGGCGCGCCGTGTACAGCAGCACCGGGGTAATGATCTTGGTGTTGGCCTTGATGCCGAAGTCGGTGGCCTGCTTGGCCGAGTTCACCAGATCGCGACCGAAGTTGCACAGCACCAGGATGTCGGGCTTCAGGGACTGGATGCGCGGCAGGAAGGCCGAGTAGTCGGCCGCCCCGATGGGATGGCGGATGTCGGCCAGCGTCTGCACGCCCATGGCCTGGCCGGCGCGCTGGAAACCGCGCACCATCTCGTGGCCGTAGGCGTAGTCGGCCGTCAGGTAGACCACCTTCTTGCCGAACCTCGGGAAGGCGTAGCGCGCCACGGCGCCTGCCGTCAGGTGCGGGTTGAGCGCCTCGTGGAAGGTGTACAAACTCCAGTCCTTCGCTTCGTTGATGGCATCGGACTGACTGATCGAATTGAAGATGATCTTGCGGTCGCGGCAGACAGCGTTGATGGACAGCTGGGTCGCAGCCGACAGCGAGCCGACGACAAAGTCCACCTTGTCCTTCTCGATCAGCTCCAGCGTGCGGGTGGCTGCCTCACCCGGATTGAGCTTGTCGTCACGCACCAGCAACTCGGCCTTGCGGCCATTGAAACCACCCGCGTCGTTGAAATCCTTGATGGCAATCTCGGCGGCACGCACCTGGTCCTGCGCCTCGGCGGAGAAAGCCCCCGTCAACGGCACCGGAAAACCGATCTTGATCGGCGCGTTGCCCTGGGCCTGCGCCAGCTTGAGCGCAAAAGGTGCGCCGGCCACGGCCGCACTGGCGGCTCCGAGTTGCAGCACATGGCGGCGATTGAATTGCGTATTGCGTTCTGTCATGCTCGTCTCCTCAGCTTTGGTTGGAATAATCAGTGCCTTCAGTCTTGCTGGGCACCACGTACGGAAAGCAGGTCTTCGACGGTAAAACCGTCCAGTTCGATGGCGGTGTCGTGCGCCACATCGATGTCTTCGCTGGCGCTGCGCGCTCGCCGCGCGCCACCGCTGTAGGCCTGGAGGTAACCTCCCAGGCGACGGCCGCGTTCCACGATGGCCTGGCCCACCTTGAGGCGCTCGGTTTCGTAGGCTGCCAGCGCGGCGGGTGTCGCGCCGTGGGCACGGATGGCGTCGGACAACGCCATGGCATCCTCGGCCGCCTTGGTCACGCCGGCCCCCACGTGCGGCCGCGCCACGAAGGAGGCATCACCCATCAGGGCCACGCGACCGAAGGCGATGCGCTCGGAACTCACGTCGTAGATGGCCTGCAGGAACGGCTGTGCCGTCTTTTCCATGATCTCGGCGAACTGGGGCGCCAGCAGCTCGCGCGCAGCCGTGCGCATGGCCGCCACGGCACGCCACGACACCTTGTTCGGGGGAATGCCGGCAGCGTGGTAGTCGCCGTCGGCGTCGGTGAGCAAAGCGCGCAGCTCGCTCGCATTGGCGGGCCGGTACCAGACAATGTTGTAGCTGCGCTGCCCCACCGCCAGCGCGTGGCCGGGGCCTGCAACCGGATAGGCAATCAACTGCTCGCCAGCCGGCAAACCGAAAGCAAAGCGCTCGAACACCATCTCGCGCGTGCGGCGCGACAGCACGGCTTCGTCGCACACGCCGCGCCAGGCCACGTAGCCCGCGTACTGCGGCTGGATGTGCGGCGCCAGTTGCTGGCGCACGGCCGAACGGATACCGTCCGACGCAATCAGCAGATCGGCGCGCAGCGCCTGGCTGCCGTAGCGCACGGTCACGCCGTCCGGGTCGGCGCGCACTTCACTCACCGTCGCCGGTTGCACATAACGCTCGCGCGGGAAGATGTCGAACAGTAACGAATACAGACGGCTCCAGGACGTCAGCACCTGCGGTAGATCGAACGCGGTCTGCACCTCACCCCGGGCATCCAGCAGCACGCGCCCGGGGACGGCCACCCCCAGCGAGGCGTCGGCATCCAGCCCGGCGCGCAGCAGCCCCTCAACCAGTCGCTTGTGCGTCACGATGCCGGCGCCGCGGCCGTCGAGCGAACCCGGTACTTTCTCCAGCACACGCACGTCATGCCCGTCGCGCAGCAGCATGTTGGCGACCATCAGGCCACCCAACGATCCGCCCGCAACGAGGATGCTGGCCATCAGGCGGCTGCCTTGGCGCGCTTGGCGTCCAGTTCCGTCTTCTCCTGCGCCGGGTAGTTGAGCTCAATCACCACGCCGCTCGGATCATCCAGGAACAGCTGGTGCAGACCGATCTGTGGCACGGTGCGCTCGCGGCACGCAACCTCCAGCTTCTGCAGATGCGTGAGCATGGTCTCCAGTCCATTGGCAAACAGCGCGATGTGGTCCACCGCGCCGCTGCCGTGCAGGGAGGAAACGTCGCGGTCGCCCAGATAGCGCTTGAGCCCCTCCGGGTCATTCTTGTCGATGCCGATCACGTGCACCATGGCATTGGCCCAGCTGCCGGTGTCGCCGCTGTAGAGCCACAAACCCGGGAAGGGAAAGGGCGGGCGCGGCCCCACCGTCATGCCGAGCACCTGTTCGTAGAACACCCGCGTGGCGTCCATGTCGGTGGTGCGGATCGAGAAATGATTCAGAGTCAGTGCCATGTCGGTTTCTCCTTCGTCGTTTGTCTAGGCAAGTGCTCGCCGGGGCGTCCGGCCTGCGGCACGCGGCTTGGCACCGTGGCCAAAAACTTCGGGCAAGGTCTGCAGATAACCGTGCACACGGTCGTGCACGAACACCTCGTCGAACGGATCAGTCTTGCTGCCCGGCTGCTCCAGCCCGTAGACCCAGCGGCGCAGCCCCATGTAGAAGATGCTGCCGTGCAGGCCCATGAGCAGTTCCATCTCGCGCGGCGTGGGTTTGCTGCGGTTGGGCACGCCCAGGTAGCGCCGGCTCTCGCGCACCAGGCGCGGGAACAGCTTCTCGCCCAGCAGGGCGAAATAGCGGTCGGTGATGTAGCGATCGCTCAGGCCGGAAAACACGAACACGCGCACCCAGTCGCGCTCCAGGATGCGCTTGGCGTACTTGGTATAGAAGCGTGTGAGCTTGACCTCCACCTCGAGCGCCTTGTCGTCCAGCAGGCGTTCCCACTCCTCGTCCCAGCGTGCCGCGAACAGGTCGGCATAAACGCGCTCGATCAGCGCCTGCTTGGTCGGGAAGTAGTGGTACAGCAGCGTATGGGTAATGCCCAGCTCACGCGCGAGGTCGCGCAACTGGCCATCCAGCCCATGCTCTGAGAAGAAGCGCACCGAGCCCTCCACGATCTGGCGCTCACGCTCTGCCGGCGACAGGCGCCGCCTCGGCGCGGGGGGCACCGGCGCCTTGACAGGGTTTTTACGGATGGATGTGGCCACGGGCTTGTTTGATAGTTCGGGTTAATTTAACGCTTGGTCAATAAGCCTGAATCAGGACAAACCCCAAGCCTTTCTGAACCCACAGGACAGCCCATGGAACTACAAGGCAGCGTCACCATTCCCTCCACGCCAGACAAGGTCTGGCATGCGTTGAACGACCCCGAGGTACTGCGCCAGTGCATCCCCGGCTGCGAGGAAGTGCGCCAGATTTCGCCGCAGGAGATGCACGCCCGCGTACTGCTCAAGCTTGGGCCCGTGCGCGCCAATTTCGTCGGCAAGGTGCTCCTCACAGACGTGCGCCCGCTGCAAGGTTGCACGCTTCATTTCGAAGGCTCGGGCGGCAGCGCCGGCTTCGCCAAGGGCAGCTCGGTCATTGCGCTCGCGGCGGTGCCCGAAGGCACACGCCTGGACTACACGACCCAGGCCTCGGTGGCGGGCAAGCTGGGCCAGATCGGCGGCCGGCTGATCGACGCCTCAGCGCGCCAGATGGCCGATCGTTTCTTCGACGCCTTCAAGTCCCAGTTCAACGCCGCGTCGCCCCTGCCGTTGGCCCTGCCCGTGCCAGCAGCCGGTCTGCCTGCGGTTGCGGCGGCTGTTGTGACGGCGCCCCTGCCTGCGGCATCGGTGGGCTGGTTCGAGAAGGAAAAGCCCCGCCTGCTCTGGTTCGCGGCCGGCGTGGTGTCCACTGCGCTCGGTGTCTGGATGGGCCCGCACTGGCTGCGCTGATCTTCACAACTCCCCTCACCCGTTGCGAGGAATACGCCCATGAAAGCCCCCGCCTTCTCTTACGCCCGCCCCCGGCAACTCGCTGAGGTGCTGGCTCTGCTCGACCGCCACCGCGATGAGGCCCGCCTGCTGGCCGGCGGCCAGACGCTGCTGGCCACACTCAACATGCGCCTGTCTGAACCCGCGTTGCTGATCGACCTGCAAGGCGTGGTCGAACTGCGCGGCCTGCAGCTCAGCAGCACCGCCCTACGCATCGGCGCCATGGTCACACACAGCGAGATCGAAGCCTCGGCCGAGGTGGCGCGCCACGCGCCGCTGCTGGCGATGGCGGCGCCGCACATCGCGCACCGCGCCATCCGCAACCTGGGCACCTTCTGCGGCTCCATCGCCTATGGCGACCCGGCGGCCGAATGGCCCGCTTGCCTACTGGCGCTCGACGGCGTGGTGGTGGCGCGCAGCGTGGCGGGCGAACGCCGCATCGCGGCGAAGGATTTCTACACCGGTCTCTACACCACGACGCTGCAGCCCAACGAGATGATCGTGGCCTGCGAGATCCCGCTGGCCAACGTCGGTCAACGCTTTGCCTTCGACGAGCTTTCGCGCCGCCACGGCGACTACGCGGTAGTTGGCCTGGCTGCCAGCGCCCGCGTGCAGGACGGACTGCTGAGCCAGGTGCGGCTGGCCTGGTTGGGCACCGGCAGCATGCCGCAGCGTGCCCTGGCGGCCGAACAGGCACTCGAAGGCCAATTCTTCAGCGAAGCCGTCACCGCCCAGGCCTTGCAGGCCCTGCGCAACGAACTGCAGATCGAGGGTGACCTCACACACAGCCCCGCCGCCAAGCAGCACCTGGCCGGCGTGATGCTCAAGCGCGCCCTGCACGCATTGACCCAGCAGTCCACGCTGCAGGCCTGAAACCGACGAGGACATGCCATGAGCACCCTGAACGAAACATCCGATGAACTCGACACCGGCGCGCGCCCGGTCACCATCACCGTCAACGGCCACTGTGGCCAGCATGCGGTGCAGCCCCGCACCCACCTGATCGACTTCCTGCGCGAGGGCCTGGGCCTCAAAGGCTCGCACCTGGGCTGCGAACACGGCGTGTGCGGCGCCTGCACCGTGCGGCTGGACGACACGGTGGTGCGCGGCTGCCTGGTGCTGGCCGTGCAGGCCGACGGCCGGCGTGTGGAGACCATCGAAGGCCTGACCGAACGCGGCAGCATCCGCGACCTGCAACAGGCCTTCATCCGCCACAACGCCCTGCAGTGCGGTTTCTGCACCTCGGGCATGTTGATGGCCACCAGCGAACTGCTGGAACACAAGCCCAACGCCAGCCGCGAAGAAGTGCGCGAATGGATGAGCGGCAACTACTGCCGCTGCACCGGCTACCAGGCCATCGTCGACGCCGTCTGTGAAGTGCTGGCCACCCGCCGCCAAGGAGCCTCCGCATGAACGCCCCCGAATCACGCGCACTGAAGAAATCCCTCGAAGACGCGCTGACCGCGCGCGCCGAAGCACCGCACACCCCGGTGGCCGAACCACTGGGCGGTGCGCTCAAGGATGCCCGCCACATCGGCCAGGCCATCCCGCGCCCCAACATCGAACGCCTGACCGAAGGCCGCGGCCAGTACGTGGACGACCTGGAACTGCCGCGCATGGGCCATGTGGTGTTCTGGCGTTCGCCGGTGGCACACATGAAGATCCTGCGCATCGAGCGCGACTACGCACGCATGATGCCCGGCGTGCTGGCCGTGTACGACGGCCAGGACCTGGCCGCCATCTGCAAGCCCTGGGTGGCTACGCTCACCCACCTGGCCGGCATCAAGTCGGCCCCGCAGTACCCGATGGCGATCGAGCGCGCCTGCTGGCAGGGCGAGCCCGTGGTAGCCGTGGTGGCCAAGACCCGCGCCGAGGCCGAGGACGCGCTCCAGTACGTGCAGGTGGAGTGGGAAACCCTGCCCGCGGCGCTGGACATGAACACCGCGCTGGCACCCGAAACCCCGGTCATCCACCCCGAGCTTGGCGACAACCTGTGCTTCGCGCGCAGCCTGGACACCGGCGGCGTGGACGAAGCCTTTGCGAAAGCCGACGTGGTGGCCGAGGCCACCTTCGACTTCGGCCGCCACACCGGCGTCACGCTGGAGCCGCGCTGCCAGATTGCCGACTACAACCCGGCCTCGGGCCAGCTCACGGTTTACCACTCGCAGCAGGCGCCGCACATGATGCAGGACCTGTATTCGCGCCAGTTCGGCCTGCCCGAATCGGCGGTGCGTGTGATCTGCAAGGATGTGGGCGGGTCCTTCGGCATCAAGGTGCACGCCTACCCGGACGACTTCGCCACCGTGGCCATCTCCATCCTGCTCAAGCGGCCGGTGAAGTTCGTGGCCGACCGGCTGGAGTCGTTCACCAGCGACATCCACGCACGCGAACACCGCATCCAGGGCCGCATTGCCGCCACGAAAGAGGGCGACATCCTGGCCTTTGAGATCGACGACGTCACCGGCATCGGTCCGTTCTCCATGTTCCCGCGCACCAGCGGCATTGAGGGCAACCAGGTCGTCAACCTCACCGGCGGGCCCTACAAGCACAAGGAATACCGCGCCAAGCTCAGCGTGGTGTTCCTCAACAAGACGCCCACCTGCCAGTACCGCGGCGTGGGTCACCCCATCGCCTGCGCCGTGACCGAAGGCCTGGTGGACCTGGCCGCCGCCAAGCTGGGCATGGACCCGCTGGCGTTCCGCCGCCGCAATGTCATCCCGGACAACGCCTACCCGGCCACCGGCGCCTCGGGCATCAAGCTGGAAGTGCTCTCGCACGAGGCCTGTCTGCGCAAGATCGAGGCACTGATGGACTACCCCGCGCTGCGCGCCGAACAGGCCGCGCTACGCGCCAAGGGCATCTACCGCGGCATCGGCTTTGCCACCCTGATCGAACTCACCAACCCGAGTGCAGCCTTCTACGGCGTGGGCGGCGCGCGCATCTCCTCGCAGGACGGTGCCACCATCCGGCTGGAGCCCAGCGGCGGCGTGGCCGTGATGGTGAGCGTGGGCGAACAAGGCCAGGGTACCGAGGCCATCTACGCGCAGATTGCCGCCGACGCCGTGGGGGTGCCTATGAGCGCGGTGCGCCTGGTTACCGGCGACACCGAGACCGTGCCTTATGGTGGCGGCACCTGGGCTTCGCGCGGCGCGGGCATCGGCGGCGAAGCCGTGCTGCAGGCCGGCCTGGCGCTGCGCAGCAACATCCTCAAGGTGGCCGAGGCCATCCTCCAGCGCGACGCCGACGGTATGGTGGTGAGCGACGGCGCCGTGAAGGATGCCGTCACCGGCGAAACCCTGCTGCCGCTGATGGAGCTGGGCCGCGTGGCCTACTACCGCCCGGACACGCTGCCGGCCGGCTTCACCTCGGAACTGATGGTCACGCGCCACTACGCCCAACGCGACTACCCTTTCATCTTCACCAACGGCGTGCAGGCCTCCTATGTGGAGGTGGACACCGAGACCGGGTTTGTGAAGCTGCTCAAGCACTGGGCGGTGGAAGACTGCGGCCGCGTCATCAACCCCAAGCTGGTGGACGAGCAGATCCGTGGTGCCATCGTGCAAGGCATCGGCGGCGCGTTGTTCGAAGAGTGCCTGTACGACGACCAGGGGCTGATGAAAAACGGCAGCATGGCCGACTACCTGGTGCCCATGGCCGGCGAGATGCCCGACATCGAGGTCGCCCACGTCGAGACGCCCACGCGCAGTTCGGTACTGGGCGCCAAGGGCGCGGGCGAGGCCGGCACCGCCGGTGCCCCGGGCGCGGTGGTGAATGCCATCAACGACGCCCTGCGGCCATTGAAGGCGGCATGCTGGTCGCAGCCGGTCACGCCGGAAAAGATCCTGCGCGCGCTCGGCCACATCTGAGCCGCGGGGATCACCCCCGGCCTGAAGGGTGCGTCCAGCTCAGTTGGGCGCGGCGTTCAGGCCGCGCGCGCCGCTGCGGCAATGTCCAGCGAACGCAAGCGCAACTCCGGGTCAAACACATCCGACACCAGGATGAACTCATCGGCCTGCGTGACCTGCGCCAGTTGCTCGAAGCCGGCACGCACCGTCTGCGGCCCGCCGATCACGGCCGCAGCCAGAAAATCGGCAATGGCCGCGCGTTCCTGCGGCTGCAGTTGCGCCATGAAACCCTCCACCGGTGGCGCCAGGCGGCCGCGCTTGCCCGTCAGAATGCCCAGCACGCGCTGGTGGGTGCTGCTGGCCAGGTACTCCGCTTCCGCGTCAGTGGGTGCCGCGATCACCGGCACGCCAATCGCCACATAAGGCTGCGCCAGCGTGGCCGAGGGCCGGAACAGGCTGCGGTACAGCTCGATGGCCTGCAGCAGCAGGCGCGGTGCAAAGTGCGAGGCGAAGGCGTAGGGCAGGCCCATCTCGGCCGCCAGACGAGCCGAAAACAGGCTGGAGCCCAGCAGCCAGATCGGCACATTGGTGCCCGCCCCCGGCATGGCCATCAAGCGCTGCCCCGGCTGGGCCGGTGCCAGCAGGCGCTGCAGCTCGGCCACGTCGCGCGGGAAATCGTCTTCCGTCTCCACCCGGTCGCGGCGCAGTGCGCGCATCGTCATCGGGTCGGTGCCGGGCGCGCGGCCCAGGCCCAGGTCAATGCGTCCCGGGTACAGCTCGGCCAGGGTGCCGAACGCTTCGGCCACCACCAGCGGGGCGTGGTTGGGCAGCATGATGCCGCCGGAGCCGACGCGGATGCTGTGCGTGCCGGCGGCAATGTGCCCCACCAGCACCGCCGTGGCGGAACTCGCAATGCCGGGCATGTTGTGGTGCTCCGCCAGCCAGTAGCGGGTGAAGCCGAGCGACTCGGCATGCTGGGCGGTGCGCAAGGCGATGGCCAGCGCCTCGGCCACCGTGCCGCCTTCGCGCACGGCCACCAGGTCGAGCATGGACAGCGCAATTTGATTCAGTGCTTTCATGCCGCTATTTTCAGGTGCAGCGCAAACCCCTGCTCGGAAGGGCTATTGCCGTCGCCGGCTTCCAAGTCACCTGGGCCGGCGCAGGACAGGCCTGCGCCGCCTAAAATGCCCGTGTGAACGCCGTCCCCTCCCCCGCCCCCCGCCGCCCCATCCGTGAACTGCCCGACGAGCTGATCAGCCAGATCGCCGCCGGCGAAGTGGTGGAGCGGCCGGCCTCGGTGGTCCGCGAGCTGGTGGACAACGCGCTCGACGCCGGCGCGACGCAGATCACGGTGCGGCTGCTGGCCGGCGGCGTGCGCCTGATTGCGGTGGAAGACAACGGTTTCGGCATCCTGCACGATGAGTTGCCGATTGCCTTCAAGCGCCATGCCACCAGCAAGATCAGCAACCTGCACGACCTGGAGTCGGTCGGCACCATGGGTTTCCGCGGCGAGGCGCTGGCCGCTATCAATTCCATAGCTGACTGCGCAATACTGTCGAGGGCAGAAGGCCAAAACAATGCCTATCTGCTGGACGGCCGCACCGGCGAGCTGAAACCGGTGGCACGCAGCACCGGCACCACGGTGGAGGTGAAGGAACTGTTCTTCAGCACCCCGGCGCGGCGCAAATTCCTCAAGACCGACGCCACCGAACTGGCGCACTGCATCGAGTCGGTGCGCCGCCACGCGCTGGCGCGGCCGGACGTGGGTTTTGCCATCTGGCACGAGGGCAAGCTGGTGGAGCAGTGGCGCGTCTGCAGCGGCTCCGAGGCGATAACCGCGCTGGACCAGCGCCTGGCCGACGTGTTGGGCGAGGACTTCATCAGCCAGTCGGTGGCGGTGGACTTCACCACCAGCGTGGCGCACCTGGGCCCCTCGCATGGCGTGAGGGTGTGGGGCCGCGCCGGCGTTCCGGATGCGGCGCGCTCGCGGGCCGACCACCAGTTTTCTTATGTGAACGGCCGCTTCGTGCGCGACAAGGTGCTGACCCACGCCGCGCGCAGCGCCTATGAAGACGTGCTGCATGGCCACAAGCAACCGGTCTATGCGCTGTATGTGGAGATCGACCCGACGCGCGTGGACGTGAACGTGCACCCGACCAAGATCGAGGTGCGCTTTCGCGACAGCCGCGAAGTGCACCAAGCGGTGCGCCACGCGGTCGAGAACGCACTGGCCGCGCCGCGTGCGCTGGCAGCGGCGCACGCGGCGGCCCAGGTGATGACGCCTGCCGCGGGAGATTTCTCAGAAGAAAAACAAGCCCCAGCCTTTGCCAATTGGGCGCAACCAGCTATCAATTTCGGAGCGCCCAGTCAACCACAAGGCGGCCACCGCGTCAGCGACCTGGCGGCGTTGTGGCAGCCGACGCCAGCGGCGACCACCCACACCGCGTCCACGACTGACCGGTCTGACAGTTCGAGCCTGAGCATTGCCGCCACACCAGGACTGCCGCAGGCCACCGACACCTTCAACCGCGAAGAAGCCGCCAGCACCTGGCCGCTGGGCCGCGCGCTGGCGCAACTGCAGGGCATCTACATCCTGGCCGAGAATGCGCAAGGCCTGGTGGTGGTGGACATGCACGCCGCGCACGAGCGCATCGTCTACGAGCGGCTGAAAAACCAGCTCGATGTGAAAGACATCGCCAGCCAACCGCTGCTGATCCCCGCCACCTTCGCCGCCACACCACAGGAAGTGGCCACGGCGGAAGCGCACACGACCACGCTGCACACCCTGGGCCTGGAGATCACGCCCTTCTCCCCCAAGACGTTGGCCGTGCGCGCCGTGCCGGCCACGCTGGTGCAAGGCGATGCGGTGGAGTTGGCGCGCAGTGTGCTGGCCGAGCTGGCACAACACGATGCCAGCAGCGTCATCGAACGCGCCCGCAACGAACTGCTCGCCACCATGGCCTGCCACGGCGCCGTGCGCGCCAACCGGCGCCTGACGTTTGATGAAATGAATGCGCTACTGCGTCAGATGGAGCAGACCGAACGCTCCGACCAGTGCAACCACGGCCGCCCGACCTGGCGGCAGGTGACGATCAGGGATCTGGACGGGCTGTTTTTGCGCGGGCGTTAACGTTCGAACTGAGCTTCCCGCTATGGCAAGCGGAACTTGCCTTCGCGGGCTGGCTCGATCAAGAGGTTAGACCTCGCCATCGACAAGCTCACCCCCTTTCCTGATTGATAGGCCAAGTTCGTGAAGCACGACAGCCAAAACTTCGTCGAATACGGCAGTAGCCACTGAGAATGCATCTGCGGCATCGGTTTCTGGGATGTCCGCACCGCGATGTACAACAGCGTTGCGTCGTTCTTGAAGACCAGAGGCCTCTTCAAGCAATGGCTTATACGCGCCGGCTCTCTTGATCTCTCTGATCTCGATCCGCGTTAATTCCTTGAAGAGGCCTGCTAGTAGCTTCTCGTAGCGTTTGAAGCCGGTTTGCGAAAGCGCAGACTCGACAACAAGATCAGCCACTGACTCGCTGTGAACTAGGCCAGCAACTACAGGGCGGAGCAGGCATGTCTTCAGAAAGAGTTCAACAGC
This sequence comes from Hylemonella sp., assembly GCA_030680575.1. Taxonomy (GTDB): domain Bacteria; phylum Pseudomonadota; class Gammaproteobacteria; order Burkholderiales; family Burkholderiaceae_C; genus Hylemonella. The sequence goes on along the minus strand of JAUXVI010000043.1, from coordinate 22,450 downwards.
TGATGCCGAGAATACAAGCGCAGCTGCGGGCTGCTTCGCTTCGAGAAGGGACTCTGCGGATTTGTATGTTCGGACTGCAGGTACGAGCAAATCCGTGTGCTGAAGGTAGTACGAGCGCAGCCGTTCGTAGGTGAACTCAATGATCGCCTGCGCCTTATGCCCAGGGTACAACTCCTCTGAGAGGCGTTCGTACGCAGCATCCATAGCTGCGTCGTGGTAGTCGTAAGACATGGTTCGTGAAGCCTAACGTGGTGCAGACCGAGCGCCTTGCTGAATAAATGGGCCTCTGCTGTCTAAATCGACAACTGGAAGTTGGGAGAAGCCCAGATATTGGTTGGCATAAGCATTCTCAGGTTCATCCCTGTGTGCCAATTAATCACTTGGCCGCACGCGGCGGTTTGTCGCCAAGTTCGGCCACCAAGGCCGCCACCCTCTCATAAATCCTCGAAGGAATGGTCGGGGCCTGGCGGTCGGCGGCGTCCCATTTCTTGCGCAATCGCTCGATCACCGCTTCATCGCGGTGCTCAAAGACGAGCTGCTGCTCCAGCTCCCGCCGCACCTCGCCGAGCTGGACCGCAGCCGTCTTGTGCCGCTCGGAGCGCTCGGAAAAACGAAGCGCCGCCTGCAGGCTGCTGAGCACAACCGTCAGCACGCTCAGCACCGCCATGGCAACGCGGACCCAGGCGACGGTCGAGTCCTGCAGCTGCGCAAAAACCGTCGTGCTCAGCAGCGCCGCAATCAGCACCGCCGGCAGGCTCAGCACCAGATGCATGCGGTAATAGTATTTGGCCGCTTCGTAATGGGCACGGTGGGCGATGCGCAGTCCGCGCCGCCATTGATCAACAAGCATCTCCGGTGTCATGGCATCTCCTGTCTGGGACCAGCGCAATGTGCGCCGTGCCATGCTAGTCCTCGTCGCCGCGTCTGCCTATCCCCCAAGCGGGTGAGTCAGGAGGCGCGCTCCACCTCGTACGTTTGCTTGTGCCCCCGCGCCGCATAGTCCCGCGCCACCGCCTCGGCCACCTCGCGTTCACGGAAGTACCACATGGGCAGGCGGTTGCCGTTGTCGTCCAGCCGCGTCAGCAGCCAGGATTTGGCCGACAGGTCGTCGGCCACCCAGGGCAGCGCCGCCCGTTGGATGCCGAGCGCGGCGCAGAGCCCTGGCAAGCAGCGGCCGGGAGTTTGCACGTCGCCGCGCACCTCCACCGTCACCGTGCGATCGTTGCGCACGGCCAGCCGCAGCACATCGCCGTCAAGCCGGATCACCGCATGCGACCACTCGCCGGGCTGTTGGAACGAGGGCGAAAAGCGTATGCTCAACCGGGCTGCGACCTCTGCGGCACCCCATGGCAGTTGGCACAGGCGTGCCTGCGAGCCGTTGGCATACCACGCGTTGTCTGGCTCGCACAGGATCATGGCCGCACCTTCATTTCCGCCTCTGACACGCAGAGACGGCCCGGCTCGTCGCAGCGCCAAAAATGCACCAATAACAATCAGATCCCATCAGTTTTCGCACCAACATAATGCTTTTCACACATAGATTGCACCATTACAGGTATTTCATTAAGGCAAAATGACGGTTCGCATTGAAAAACGCACCTTTTTGGAACAATTCGCATGAAATACGCCTCGCACCACGCTTTTCTCGAACACGTTGCACACATCAACCCGGGCCAGTCTGAATACATCCAGGCCGTGACGGAAGTGATGGAAAGCCTGTGGCCCTTCATCACCCAGAACCCGAAGTATGCCGAGCAGGGCCTGCTGGACCGTCTGGTCGAGCCCGAGCGCGTCATCATGTTCCGTGTTTCCTGGGTCAACGACAAGGGTGACGTGCAGGTCAACCGCGGCTACCGCATCCAGCACAGCATGGCGATCGGCCCCTACAAGGGCGGCCTGCGCTTCCACCCCTCGGTCAACCTGTCCATCCTGAAATTCCTGGCGTTCGAGCAGACCTTCAAGAACGCGCTGACCACCCTGCCCATGGGCGGCGGCAAGGGTGGCTCGGACTTCGACCCCAAGGGCAAGAGCCCGGCCGAAGTCATGCGTTTCTGCCAAGCCTTCGCCAGCGAGCTGTTCCGCCATATCGGTTCCGACACTGACGTGCCCGCGGGCGACATCGGCGTGGGCGGCCGCGAGGTCGGCTACATCGCCGGCATGTACAAGAAGCTCAGCAACCGCGCCGACTGCGTGTTCACCGGCAAGGGCCTGTCCTTCGGCGGCTCGCTGATCCGCCCCGAAGCCACCGGCTACGGCACGGTGTATTTCGCCGAAGAGATGCTCAAGCAAAAGGGCCTGAGCTTCGCCGGCCTGCGCGTCAGCGTTTCGGGCTCCGGCAACGTGGCCCAGTACGCAGTGGAGAAGGCCATGGCCCTGGGCGCCAAGGTCGTCACCGTGTCCGACTCCAGCGGCACCGTGATCGATGAAGCCGGCTTCACACCGGAAAAACTGGCGGAGCTGATGGAGGTGAAGAACCGCCTCTACGGTCGTGTGAGCGACTACGCCAAGCGCGTCAACGTCAAGTTTGAAGCCGGCATCAAGCCGTGGAGCGTGCCGGTGGACGTGGCCCTGCCCTGCGCCACGCAGAACGAGCTCGATGGCAACGACGCCAAGGTTCTGGTCAAGAACGGCGTCAAGTGCGTGGCTGAGGGCGCCAACATGCCGTCCACGCTGGACGCCGTGCGCGTGTTCGAGGAAGCGCGCGTGCTGTATGCCCCGGGCAAGGCCAGCAACGCCGGTGGCGTGGCCACCTCGGGCCTGGAGATGAGCCAGAACGCCATGCGCCTGTCGTGGGACCGCGACGAGGTGGACGCCCGTCTGCACAGCATCATGCGCAACATCCACGAGGCTTGCCTGCGCCACGGCAAGCGCGCCGACGGCAGCGTAAGCTACGTGGATGGCGCCAACGTGGCCGGCTTCGTGAAGGTGGCTGACGCCATGATCGCCCAGGGCGTGATCTGAGTCCTCCTCGCCCCATGAAAAAGCCGCCCGCGGGCGGCTTTTTGTTTGTCCATGCGCTTCAAAGCTGGATGCGGCTGGCGTACTCGCGCAGCACTTCCAGCCCGGGCTCGCGGCGCGGCCAGACCAGCTCCGCACCATCGCCCGCGTAGCGCGGCAGCACATGCACGTGCACATGCGGCACGGTCTGCCAGCCGGCTGCTTTGTTGGTCTGCAGCAGCGTCATGCCCTCGGGCTTGAAGGCGGCCTGCACCGCCCGCGCGATGCGGTGGGCCACGGCAAACAGGTGGGCTGCCTCAGCCTCCTCCAGTTCCATCAGGGTCTCGACCTGGCGCTTGGTGGCCACCAGCACGTGACCGGGGTTGACCTGGCCGGCGTCCATGAAGGCGATGACCTGCGCGTCCTCGAAGACGATGGCGGCCGGAATCTCGCGGCGGATGATGCGGGTGAAGACGGTGTCGGTCATGGCGGTTTGGGCAAGGGCCGGCGGGTATTGGGGACTTGGCAAGCCGGCGCTGAACTTATGGCGCTGGCGGTGCATCATAGAGCGCTATGAAACGTTGGCTGCTCCTGCTTCTCACCTGCTGTGCTCTGGTCACCGGCTGCGCCACGCTGGACGAGCGCCAGCGCAGCTGGATCTTCCAGCCCTCCGACCGCAGCTGGTGGCGCGGCGAAGAAGCCGCCCAGGGCATGAGCGACGTCTGGATCGACTTCACCTCCGGCGAGACCGGCCAGAACGTCAAACTGCACGGCCTGTGGCTGGCCCACCCGGACTTCCAGCACAAGCCGGATGCCCCGGTGCTGCTCTACCTGCACGGCGCGCGCTTCAACGTGGTGGGCTCGGCCTTCCGCGCCCGGCGCATGCAGGAGCTGGGCTTCTCCGTGCTGGCGGTGGACTACCGCGGCTTCGGCAAGAGCACGCCCGAGTTGCCCTCGGAAACCCTGGCCTACGAGGACGCCCGCGCTGCCTGGGACTGGCTGGGCGCGCAGTACCCGGGCCGGCCACGCTACATCTTCGGCCACTCGCTCGGCGGCGCCATTGCCATCGAGCTGGCGGCGCAGGTGGACGACGAGGCCGGCACGCTGGTGGAAGGCACCTTCACTTCCATCCCGGATGTCGTCAGTACGTTCAAATGGGGCTGGCTGCCGGTGGGGCCGCTGATCACGCAGCGCTTCGAGGCCGTCAAGCGTGTGCCGCGCATTGGCTCGCCACTGCTGGTGGTGCACGGTTCGCAAGACCAGCTCATTGCGCCCGACCTGGGTCGGCGGCTGTTCGACGCCGCCACCGGGCGCAAGGCCTTTGTGCTGGTGGAAGGCGGCTCGCACCACAACACCAACTCGGTCGGCCAGCCGCAGTACCGCATGGCACTGGCCGAGTTGTTCGGGCTGCGCTGAGGGCACGAAAAAAGGGCCGCTCTGCGCGGCCCGTTTTCATGGCATTCTCATGCCGGCGTCACGCCGTCTTCACTGCTGCGTCAGCCGGGGCGCATGGCCCGCCTGGGCCTGATTCGCGTTCAGCTTGAAGGACGACGCCAGTTGCGCCAACTGGCGCGCCTGCTCCTGCAGCGAGCCGGAGGCGGCCGAGGTCTCTTCCACCAGCGCGGCGTTCTGCTGCGTCACCTCGTCGAGCTGCGTCACCGCCGAATTGATCTGCCCGATGCCGGCCGACTGCTCACGGCTGGCGGAGGCGATCTCTCCCACGATGTCGGCCACGCGCTTGATGCCCCCCACGATCTCCTGCATGGTGGCGCCGGCCTGTGCCACCTGTTCGGAGCCCACGCCCACCTTGGCCACCGAGTCCTCAATCAGGCTCTTGATCTCGCGAGCGGCTTCCGCCGAGCGACCGGCCAGCGCACGCACCTCGCCCGCCACCACGGCAAAGCCGCGGCCCTGCTCGCCAGCCCGCGCGGCTTCCACCGCGGCGTTGAGCGCCAGGATGTTGGTCTGGAAGGCAATGCCGTCGATGACGCTGATGATGTCGGCGATCTTGCGTGAGGAGGTGTTGATGTCGTCCATGGTCTGCACCACCTGCGTCATCACCACGCCGCCACGGCTGGCCACCTGCGAGGCCGAGGCCGCCAGCTGATTGGCCTGGCCGGCGTTCTCGGCGTTGTGCTGCACGGTGCTGGACAGCTCTTCGGAGGCCGAGGCGGTCTGCTCCAGTGAGCCGGCCTGCTGCTCGGTGCGGTTGGACAGGTCCAGCGTACCGGCGGCCACCTGGGTGGCGGCACTGGCAATGGCGTCAGAGCCATGCTGCACTTCGCTGATGACACGGTGCAGGTTCTGCCGCATGTCCTCCATCAGCTGCAGCAGACGGCCGATTTCGTCGCTGCCGCTGAAAGGCACGCTACGCGACAGGTCACCCTGGGCAATGGCCGTGGCCGTGGCGTCGGCCAGACCGAAGCCGGCGCGGATGCGGCGCATCAGCAGCACGGTGAGCAGGGTGCCGGGAATGCCGCCCAGCACCATGACAAGAATGAACACAATCCACGCCAGCCGGTAGCGCTGCCCGGCATCCTGCGCGGCCTCCTCGGCCTGCTTCACCTGGAACTCGCGGAAAGCCACCAGCGCCTTGACGGCCGCCTCACCTTCTTCACGCCCGGCCTTGAGGAATGCCGCCATGGTGGGAGGGCTGAAGTCACCGGCCAGGATGGCCTTCACCGCGGTATCCAGCTTGACGCGCCAGGGCTCGCGCGCAGTACGGGCGGCTTCCAGCAGCGCCTTTTCTTCCGCGCTGGCCACCGAGTTCTCAATCTGCTTGAAGATCTCGTTGGCCCGGACCCGGTTGGCGGCAATGGCATCGGTGTGCTGGCTGGTGGGATGGTCGTGGATGCTGGCCAGAGGACCGTCGGGCGCATGCTGGAACGCCAGCAGCACCTGCATGCGGTTCTGCTGAATGGCGCTCACCGAGGCCTCGGCCAGCAGCGCCGGCTTCATGGCATCAAGGTGCACCATTTCCAGGCTGTTCTTCGCCGAACGCAGACCCCAGATGCTGACGGTCAGCACCACGGCAAACGCCAGCCAGTACAGCACCACCACGGCCATGAAACGCTGCGAAATCTTGAATTTGTCCAGCACAACGGGCTCCTTGTAACCGAATGTTTATATGCTTAATTTGCAATAACTGATAATTTTATTCGACGTTTTTAACGTTCGATGCCGATCTGCGGACGATTTTTGTCATCCGACCTACGAACGCCCTGCCAACCCATGCGCTTCGGCCCGCCAGCCCCAGCCATTAGGGTATGCCCCAATCTGCTAGTCTTGGCCCAATGTCTGCGCCCGTCTCCGTCTCTGCTGCTTCCCCCGTCAGTGCCATGTCTCCCGCACTGATCGTTCTGCTGCTGTCCCTGCTGCTGGGGCTGCAGCCCATCACCACCGACCTCTACCTGCCTGCCCTGCCGACCCTGACCGAGGGTTTCGGCGCCACACTAGCGCAGGCACAGCTCACGCTCACCGCACTGTTGCTGTCCTTCGGTCTCTCGCAACTGGTGTGGGGCCCGCTGTCCGACCGCTTTGGCCGGCGCCCCATCCTGCTGTGGGGCATGGGCGCCTATGTGCTGGCGTCGCTGGCCAGCGTGCTGGCACCCAGCATGGAGTGGCTGATCATGGCGCGCATCGTGCAAGGCGCTACCATGGGGGCCGGCGTGATGTGCGCACGCGCCATCGTGCGTGATCTGTACCGACCGGCGGAAGGTCCGCGCGTGATGTCCAAGGGCCTGACCGGCCTCGGTGTCATTGCCTGCATGAGCGCGCCGCTGGGCGGCCTGCTGTCGGACTGGATGAACTGGCGCGTGGCCATGCTGGCGCTTACCGTCTTCAGCGCCACCACGCTGGTGCTGGTGGCCTGGCGCTTCGAGGAAAGCCTGACGCACAAGAACCTGCAGGCACTGCAGCCCGCCACGCTGCTGGCCACCTGGCGCGGGATCCTGTCCAACCCCACGTTCTGGACCTATTCGGTGCTGTCCACCGCCACCTACGGCGGGCTGTTCACTTTCCTGGCTTCGTCGTCCTTCATCTTCATCCAGGTGCTGCACCTCTCCAAGCCGACCTACGGCCTGCTGATGTTCACGACCTCGTTCGTCTACATCCTCGGCACCGTGATCTGCCGGCGCCTGGTGCCGCGCCTGGGCGTGCGCCGCGCCGTGGCACTGGCCGGCGGCTTCTCGCTGGCCGGCGGCACGCTGATGGGCGTGCTGGCGCTGGCCGGCCTGCACAACGTCTGGTCCCTCATGCTGCCGTTTTACCTCTTCATGCTGGCGCACGGCGTGCACCAGCCCTGCAGCCAGAGCGGCGCCATCGGCCCCTTCCCGTATGCCGCCGGCGCCGCCGCGGCACTCAACGGTTTCCTGATCATGGTGGCCGCCTTCGCCGTCGGTGGCTGGCTCGGCACCCACATGGACGGCACCGTCATGCCGCTGGTGTATGGCGTGTGGTTCTGGGGGGTGGTCGTCGCCATCTCCAGCTGGACCCTGGTGCAAAAGCATGGCAAAGCCAGTGAACACTGAGTTCCTCCCTAGCCTGGCCATCGCCGGCCCCACCGCCAGCGGCAAGACCGCGGCGGCACTGGCCATTGCGCAAGAAATACCGGTGGAGATCATCAGCGTCGACTCGGCCCTGGTCTACCGCGGCATGGACATCGGCACCGCCAAGCCCACGCCCCAGGAACTGGCCGCCGTGCCGCACCACCTGATCGACATCCGCGACCCCTTGCAGGCCTACAGCGCCGCCGAGTTCGTGCGCGATGCCACGCAGTTGATCCGCGAGATCCACGCCCGCGGCAAACTGCCGCTGCTGGTGGGCGGCACCATGCTGTACTTCAAGGCCTTGTTCGACGGGCTGGACGACATGCCGAAAGCCGATGCACAGGTGCGCGCTGCCCTGGAAGCCGAGGCACAGGCCAAGGGCTGGCCGGCACTGCATGCCGAGCTGGCGCGGGTCGACCCCATCACCGCCGCGCGCCTACCGCCCGGTGATTCGCAACGCATCCAGCGCGCGCTGGAAGTGTTCCGCGTTTCAGGCCGCCCTCTGTCCAGCTTTCACACTACAAAAACCATAGCTGCCGGCGCAGATGCAGCAAGGGCTAGCCCTCTGATTTCCTTGGAACCGTCAGACCGCGCCTGGCTGCACGAGCGCATTGCCCGACGTTTCGACACCATGCTGGCGGCTGGTTTCCTCGATGAAGTGAAAGCCTTGCGCGAGCGCGGCGACCTGCACCCCGACCTGCCCTCGATGCGCTGCGTCGGCTACCGCCAGGCCTGGGAGGCCTTGGATGGTCTGTTCCCCATGAGCGAACTGCGCGACCGCGGCATCTTCGCCACGCGCCAACTCGCCAAGCGCCAGATCACCTGGCTGCGTTCCATGCCGCAACGCCGCGTGGTGCACTGCGATGCGCCGGATGCGCTGCAGCAGGTGCTACAGATCGCACGTGAATGGCCACGCAGGGACTGAGCCCGGCGGCCATCCACCTCGGTCAGAGCACGCCGTCCTTTTGCATCTGATCCGCAAGTGCATTGAGAAATTTCTCCGCAAATGCAGCGTCATATTTGCTGCTTGGGACAGCCATCATCACAATGTTTTGGCCAATCCAAGCGTTGGTATCGATCGTTGCCTTCCAGAACGCAGACTTGCCAACGGCATCGATCATGTAGACAGAAAAGACATAGTTGGCGGTGGTTGCGTGACCGTTGGCCTCAATTTTCCCTTTCGTCGGCGTGATGACCAGCAAGGGCTTATCCGGATTCACCGCTTCTGGGAGACGAAGTGGTTTCTTGTCATCTTGCACCGTGGCACTAACCACCGAAACTCCGCGCTTAGAAAAAACCGTCCCTGCTTGACTTGTCACGCTGTCCCCAAAGATGCCAAATTCGGTATTGGCCGTAGACACCGGTCGCCCCCAACTCTGCTGCGATGCCACTGTCATCGTGGCGTCGACGTATACGATTTGGAGATTTTTCGCCTTCTGTACGTTGCTACGCAAAACGCTCGACTCCTTGACGGTCAATGGCGCAGCACACGCAGCCAGCAGAAACACGGCAAAAGTGAGGAAAAGTGCCTTGAGAGCTTTCATGTGACTCCTTGTCTTATCTGTTTTGATGAATATCAAACCAAGGCATCCGCCCCGCACCTTCCCTTATGCCTTGGCTAACTCAAGAGTATGCCCATCGCATCGTCCGCTCACCCCAAAAACATGACCGTCTGTCGCGCTCATAAATCCGAGCAACGTATGATTCCACTGACACGATGATGCTATCCGCCCTCCACTCGCAGGCACACACTCTAGATGCCGTTAACCCAAAGCATGGACAGCCATGTCTGGTGGTACGCGAACTGGCCAAACGCTACGGCGAAGTGCCGGTATTCCAGCACGTCTCGCTCAACGTCCAGCCTGGTGAATTCGTCGCCATCGTCGGTGAGTCGGGCGTGGGCAAGTCCACCCTGCTCAACTGCCTGGCCGGGCTGGACCACTGGGACAGTGGCAGCGTGTCGATCGACGGTGTGGACCTGGGTTCTCTGGACGACGACGCCCGTGCCCGGCTGCGGCGCGAGAAGGTCGGCTTCGTCTTCCAGGCCTTCCACGTGCTGCCGCACCTGGACGTGGCGCAGAACGTGGCGCTGCCGCTGATGCTGCTCAACCGCCCCGATCCGGCGCGGGTGCAGGCCATGCTCGATGCGGTGGGCCTGGGCACCTTGGGCGCGCGCCTGCCACAGCAACTCAGTGGCGGGCAGCTGCAGCGCGTGGCGATCGCACGTGCCCTGGTGCACCGCCCGGCCCTGCTGCTGGCCGACGAGCCCACCGGCAACCTCGACCCCAGCACCGCCGCCAGCGTCATGGCGGCCTTGATCGCACAAACGCGCGAACATGGCGCGGCGCTGGTGCTGGTGACGCACGCCATGCCGGCCGCGCTGCAGGCCGACCGCATTCTCACGCTGCAGGCCGATGGCCTGCACGCGTTCTCCACTCCCAACGCCTAGGGCCTGTTAACACTAATTCCACAAGATGCGTTGCGGATCAAAAAGGCCATGCGCAAGGCGCGAAACGCAGCCGGGGTCTTCCCCCGGCAAGGCTTCGCAACGCCGCGCATGGCCTTTTTGGCCGCAACCCGAAGGGAACGCGATGAAAACCGCGCCACTCGTTGTTGCACTCCTAGCCCAGGCAGCCAGCCTGGGCGTCGTCGCGCGCCTAGATTGGCGCGGTTTTCATCGCGTTCGCACTTGCGAAATTAGTATTAACAGGCCCTAATGCAAGCCCTGATCGATTTCTGTTCGGTGCATGGCGGCCAGGCCGGCGCGCTGCGCTGCGGCTTTGACGCGCCGCTGCAAACGCTGGTGGCGCACACGCCGGACGAGGTCCGCCCCTTGCTGGACAGCGTGGACCGGCTGGCACGGCAAGGCCGCTGGTGCGTGGGGTATGTGCGCTACGAGGCCGCCCCCGCTTTCGATGCCGCGCTGACGGTGCATGCCGCGCAGGGGCCGCTGGCCTGGTTTGGCATCTACGACAAGGCGCTCGACTGGCCGGCGGAAGAAACGCATGAACCTGCCGTGGCGACGTGGCACGACAGCCTGACGCGCGAAGCGTTCAATCGCAACATGGACGCCATCCACCAGGCCATTGGCGCCGGTGAGCTGTACCAGATCAACTACACGGCGCCGCTGCTCGGTACCTTGCAAGGCAGCCCGCGCGCGCTGTTTGCTGCCCTGCAACGCGCCCAGCCCGGCGGTTATGCGGCCTTCATCGACAACGGCCTTGAGCAGGTGCTCTCAGTCTCGCCCGAGCTGTTCTTCGACTGGAACGGCCAGCAGATCCTGGCCCGGCCCATGAAAGGCACCGCACCGCGGGGCGCCAATGCCGAACAGGACGCACAGCAGGTGGCGCAGCTGCGCGCATCGCCCAAGGAACAGGCCGAGAACGTGATGATCGTCGACCTGCTGCGCAACGATCTGTCGCGCATCGCCGAACCGTTCTCGGTGAAAGTCCCCGAGCTGTTCCGCATCGAAACGCTGCCCACCGTGTTCCAGATGAGTTCGGACGTGACGGCCACCACCCGCACCGACACCACGCTGACCGACGTCTTCACCGCCCTCTTCCCCTGCGGTTCGGTCACCGGCGCACCCAAGGTGCAGGCCATGCGACTGATCCATGCGCTCGAACCCCAGCCGCGCGGCATCTACTGCGGCGCCATCGGCGTGGTGCGTCCGGGTGGGCATGCCACCTTCAACGTCGCGATCCGCACCGTCACGGTGAAAGACGAGGCGGCGCGCTGTGGCATCGGCAGCGGCATCACCTATGACGCTACCGCCGAAGGCGAATGGCAGGAATGGCGCAACAAACGCGCTTTCCTGGTACGCGCCAGCCAGCCCTTCGAATTGCTGGAGACGCTGCGGCTGGAAGACGGTGTGTTGCGGGACGCCTCGCGCCACCTGGCCCGCATGGCCCGCGCTGCGCGGCATTTCGGCTACCCCTTCCCGATCACGGCGCTGGACCAGGCCTTGGCGCAGCAGGCACAAGCGCATCCGCAAGGCGTGTGGCGTGTGCGCCTGCTGCTTGATGCCGGTGGCAACGTCACGGCGCAGGCCTTTGTCATGGAGAGCACCCCCTCGCGCGTGCGCCTGTGCCTGGCGCCAAGTGCGTTTGATGCCGCCCACGGCGAGTTCGTGCGCTTCAAGACCACGCAACGCGCGCACTACGACGCCGCCGCACCGGCCGATCCGGGCGTGTTCGACACCCTGCTGTGGAACGCGCAAGGCGAACTGACCGAATGCACACGCAGCAACATCGCCGTGCGGCTGGATGGGCGCTGGCGCACGCCGCCGCTGGCCTGCGGCTTGCTCGATGGCGTGGCCCGCGCGCGCTACCTGGAGGAAGGCCGCATTGAAGAAGGCGTGGTGCGCGTGGACGACCTGTCCCGGGCGCAAGGGCTGGCGGTGTTCAACAGCCTGCGTGGCTGGATCGAGGCGGAACTGGTCTGAGCCCTGGCCCGCCGCCCTGTGCGTCGCTGGTGTGACCCGGCTGAAAGTACCCAGACAGATCCGTACTGTAAAGTTACGCCCTTAACCAGAAAGGCAAGTCATGAGCGAAACGCGGCAGGAATCGGAAGTGGTGTACGGGACCGAAGATATCCTGACAAGCTTGTGCAATTCAGTCACCCGGGTGTTGTCGGTGGCCACCCAGAGCCGGCTGCACTACTCCGGCATGGTCCAGCGCATCACCAAGACCAGCCTCAAGCCGGACATCGGCTGTTTCGTGCTGTTTGACGGCGGTTTTTCCGGCCTGGTCGTGCTCAATTTCTCGGCCGCCGCCGCCATGGAGATCTACCAGAGCTACATGCTCACCATGGGCATGCCCGAGAGCGCGCTGTCGCACTCCCACACGTCGGACGAGGTGAGCAACATCATGGGCGAACTGATGAACCAGATCGTCGGCGACTTCACTGGCAAGGTTCGGCGAGAACTGCAGACCAACATCACCCAGAACCAGCCCAAGATGCTGGTGCTCAACAAGCAGGTGGTGCTGAGCGTGGATGCCCAGCTGGACCAGCCCGAAGTGCGGCGTGTGACCTTCTACACCGCCAAAAGCAATATCTTCTACCTGGAGCTGGCGATCGATCGCACCGAGTTCATCCGTTTGGGCGACTTTGCGGCCGAGGAAGAAGTCAACCCCGACGAGGTGATTGCCCAGGCCCAAGCGCAGACGCAGACTTCGGCCACGGCCACCCCGCCCCAGGCGGAGCAGGACGACCACGAGGCCCTGATGAAGTCGCTCGGCATGTAACTTCGCATCTAAGCCTGCGCCCAGCGGCAGGGGCCCCAAGGCCCTCTGCCGTGTCGGGCGACTTCTGGCCCGCCGTCCGTCATCCCGGCTCACCGGTGTGACGGACGTCAGGATCACACCTCGCTCACGAACTGCTCACGTGGGCGGCGCACCTTCTTCAGGTTGACCAGCCAGTCCTTGTCCTCCTGGCGGTAGCCGATGGGCATGATGGCAACGCTGCGCAAACCGCGGGCACGCAGCTTCAGAATCTCATCAAGCGCATCGGCATCAAAGCCCTCCATCGGCGTGGCATCCACCTCTTCGAAGGCGGCTGCAATCAGGGCCGCACTCAGTCCGATGTAAGCCTGCCGCGCGGTATGCTGGAAATTCACCTCGGCCTCCCGCGGCGGGTACAGCGCCAGCAGCTTCTGGCGGTAGTTCTCCCAGCCTTCGTTTTTGAAGCCACGCACCTCGTTGGTGTAGTCGAACATCTGGTTGATGCGCTCGGGCGTGTAGTTGTCCCAGGCGGCGAACACCAGCAGGTGGGAGCCATCGGTGATCTGCGCCTGGTTCCAGGCAATGGCCTGGATCTGCGCTCGCACCGCGGCATTGCTGACAACAATGATCTCGAACGGCTGCAGGCCGCTGGAAGTCGGCGCCAGGCGGGCCGCCTCCAGAATGCGTTCCAGTTTCTCCTTCGGCACCGCCTTGGCGGGGTTCATGCTTTTGGTCGCGTAACGCCACTGCAGTTGCTGGATCAGGGGCTGGGTGGAGGTGGGCTGTTGGCTATCGTTCATGGAAATACTCTGGGTCAATGGAATGACATGAATTGAATGGCTTGCACGGGACGTGTTGCCTAGCTCTAATCTAGGGGCTAAACCGTTCCATGAAAAGCCACAATGCGGCAAAATTAAGTTCCACATAAGTCAACAATCAAATCAACGCCCATGCTGAGCCCCCAACACCTGGCCACCTTTTCAGCCATCGTCAGCGCCGGCAGCATCAGCAAGGCCGCCACCCGGCTGGGCTGCGGCAAGTCGGTGGTGTCGCGTCAGCTCGCCAAACTGGAAGCCGATCTGGGCGCCCGGCTGATCCAGCGCACGACCCGCCGCCTCACGCTCACCGAAGTCGGTGAAGCGGTGCTGCTGGAGGCCCAGCAGATCGACCGCTCCCTGGCCAATGTCGAGCAGATCAGCGGCCAGTTCCAGCAGGAGGTGCGCGGCCGCCTGCGTGTGGCCTGCCCGCGGCCACTGGGCCAGCGCTACCTGGTGCCCTTGCTGACGACGTTCACGCAACAGCATCCGCAGGTCGAGATCACGCTGGTGGTGGAAGACCGGCTGACCGATCTGGTGGCCGAGCAGATCGATGTCGCCATCCGTGTCGCACACATGGAAGACTCGACCCTGGTCGCCCGCAAACTCGCCCCCAACCCGCGGGTGCTGGTGGCGGCACCGGCCTACCTGGCGCGCGCCGGCACACCCAAGACGCCGGCAGATCTGGCGCAGCACAACTGCCTGCTCTACATCAGCGGCACGACGGTGCGGGACGAATGGACCTTCCGCAAAGGCACGGCCACCACCCCGATTCGGGCAAGCGGCAATATCAAGATGAACGATGGCATGGCCCTGGCCGCCAGCGCCTGTGCCGGCGCCGGCATCACGGTGCTCGATCGCCTGCTGGTCGAGCCCGAACTGGCCAGCGGCGTCCTGGTGGAACTGCTGCCGGACTACCGCCTCGCTGCAGGGCCACCGGTCTATGCCGTCTACCCGGCGCGCAAATGGCTGCCCTTGAAGACCAAGGCCTTCGTCGCGTTTCTGCAGGAACGCTTGTTCCAATAAAAGCCAGCGGGCAGACGCGGCCCAAGGCCTTGCGGTTCAGTCGGCTCAGTGTTGAGCTGCGCTGATGTGCTGCACCAGCAGCCGTGCCACCGGCGACAGTGCGGCCAGGTCGCGCACCGCCACCACCAGCTTGCGCGCCGCCCACGGTTCAGACAGCGTGATGCACTGGATCTTGAGCGCCGGCAAAAAGAGTTGTGCGCTCTGGCGCGGCATGACACCGATGCCCAGCCCCGAGGCCACCATCAGGCACAAGGCGTCGTAGCTGCTGACCTGGATGCGCAGGCGCAGCGGGCGGCCCAGCTCGGCGGCGGCCTTGGTCAGCAGGTGGTTCATCACGCTGCCCGGGTGGGCACCCACCACATCATGGTCCAGCACCTGCTGCATGCGCACGCTCTTCTTGCGCGTGAGCGGGTGGCCCTCTGGGGCGATGACCACCAGCTCGTCGTCGTGGTAGGGCAGCTGCGTGAGCTGCTCGCCATAGTTACCGGCGTTCAGGATGCCAACGTCGGCCGCGTTATCGGCCACCGCCTTGGCAATCACCGAGCTGATGCGCTCCTGCAAGTGGATCTGCACCTGCGGGTACTGCGCCATGAAGGACTTGAGCTCGGCCGGCAGGAACTGCGTGATAGCCGAGATGTTGGCGTACACCCGCACATGGCCGCGCACGCCGCTGGCGTACTCGCGCATCTGGGCGTAGATGTCGTCCAGGTCGTTGAGCACACCGCGCGCCAGGTTCAGCAGCGCAAAGGCGGCCGCGGTCGGCTCGGTGCCCTTGTTGCTGCGCACGAAGAGTTCGGTCGCCAGCTGTTGCTCCAGCTCGCTCAGGCGCTTGCTCACCGCCGAGGCGGCAATGTGTTCGCGCGCGGCGGCCTCGGCAATGGTGCCTTCTTCCATGACGGCGACGAACAGGCGCAGGGAGACGGGATCGAGCTTCATGGCGGCCATTCTGCCATCTCGTTTCGCGATGGCAAGCTGCCGAATGGTTGATTTACCTGAGGAAAGCGCTTTGCCATCATCGCGAATCGAGAATGAGACCGCACCTGGAGACCCCATTGTGACCACCACCCCACCCGCGCTCACGCCGGCCGCCCTGCAGGGCGTGCGCGTCATCGAGATGGGCCAGCTGATCGCCGGGCCGTTCGCTGGCAAGACGCTGGGCGAGTTCGGCGCCGACGTGATCAAGATCGAAGCGCCCGGTGCCGGCGACCCGCTACGCAACTGGCGCCTGATCCAGAAGGGCACCTCGGTCTGGTGGCAGGTGCAGTCACGCAACAAGCGCTCCATTGCGCTGGATCTGCGCAGCCGCGAGGGCCAGGACATCGCCCGCCAGCTGATCGCCGAGGCCGACGTGCTGATCGAGAACTTTCGCCCCGGCACGCTGGAAGCCTGGGGCATGGGCTGGGACGAATTGCAGAAGATCAACCCCGGCCTGGTGATGCTGCGCATCAGCGGCTACGGCCAGACCGGCCCCTACCGCGACATGCCGGGCTTTGGTGTCATCGGCGAAGCCATGGGCGGCCTGCGTCACCTCACCGCCGAGCCGGGCCGCGTGCCGGTGCGCGTGGGCGTGTCCATCGGCGACACGCTGGCCGCACTGCACGGCGTCATCGGCGTGATGATGGCGCTGTACCACCGCAAGGTGAACGGCGGCACCGGCCAGGTGATCGACGTGGCACTGCACGAGGCGGTGTTCAACGTGATGGAAAGCCTGATCCCCGAGTACAGCGCCTTCGGTGCCGTGCGCGAGGCTGCCGGCAGTGCGTTGCCCGGCATCGCCCCCAGCAACGCCTACCCCTGCCGCGATGGCTACGTGCTGGTGGCCGGCAACGGCGACAGCATCTTCAAGCGCCTGATGGAGACCATTGGCCGCAGCGACCTGGGCAACGCCCAGGACCTGGTCAACAACGCTGGGCGCGTCAAGCGCGTGGCCGAGATCGACGCCGCCATCGGCGCCTGGACGCAGACGCGCAGCATCCAAGAGGTGCTCGATGCGCTGAACGCCGCACGCGTGCCGGTGGGCCGCGTCTACACCGCCAAGGATATTTTTGAAGACCCGCACTACCGTGCACGCGACATGATCCTGACGCAGCACACGCGTGACGGCGACGACATTGCTGTGCCAGGCATCGTGCCCAAGCTCTCGGCCACGCCCGGCCAGATCCGCAGCAGTGCACCCCATCTGGGCGACGACACCGACGGCGTGCTGCAGCAGATGGGTCTGAACGCCGACCAGATTGCAACCCTGCGACAGAAAGGCATCGTGGCATGACCAACAGCAACATCCCCGTCTGGTTCGGCAACAGCCGCCGCATCCACCTGCAGGAGGTGGGCACGCGCGACGGCCTGCAGGCCGAATGTGCCTTCGTGCCGACCGAGGACAAGATCGCCCTCGTCAACGAACTCTCGGCCACCGGTTTGTCCAAGATCGAGGTCACGTCGTTCACCTCGCCCACCGCCATTCCGGCGCTGCGCGACGCGGAGATCGTCATGCGCGAGATCGAGCGCCACCCTGGTGTGGTCTACAGCGCGCTGGTGCCGAACCTGCGCGGCGCTGAGCGCGCCATCGACGCACGCACCGACGAGCTGAACCTGGTGATGTCGGCCAGCGAAACGCACAACCTGGCCAACCTGCGCATGACGCGCGAGCAGTCGTTTGCCGCGCTGACGCAGGTGATCGGCCTGGCCCAGCGCGAAGGCGTGGCGGTGAATGTGTCGCTGTCGTGCTGCTTCGGCTGCCCGATGGAGGGCGATGTGTCGGAGTCCACCGTACTGGCCTGGGCGCAACGTTTTGCGGACCTCGGTGTGCACGGCATCACACTGTGCGACACCACCGGCATGGCCTATCCGACACAGGTCGCCACGCTGACCCGCGCCGCTCGCCTGCGCTGGCCCGGCACCGAACTCACCCTGCACTTCCACAACACGCGCGGCATGGGCCTGGCCAATGTGCTGGCCGGCATCGACGCCGGCGCCAACCGCTTCGATGCCTCGCTCGGCGGCATCGGCGGCTGCCCTTATGCGCCCGGCGCCACCGGCAACGTGTGCACCGAAGAAGTGGCCCACGCGCTGGCGCTGATGGACTTCGACACCGGCATCGATCTGCCGCGCCTGATCGCCGCGTCCAAACGGTTGCCGGCGCTGATCGGCCATGACACGCCGAGCCAGATCACCAAGGCCGGCCAGCGCCTGGACCTGCACCCGGTGCCGGCCGATTTCAACGCCATCCGTTCGCGTGCACTGGCACGCAACGCCGAGCCCGTACACTGATTTTCATTCCACAAGGAGACTTTGATGACAAACCAACAACAACATCGGCGTACCCTGGCACTGGCCGCGGCCGCCTTCACCGCGGCAGCTGCCTTCAGCGGCCTGGCCCAGGCGCAGGGCGCCGGCAGCTACCCCAGCCGCCCCGTCACGCTGGTGGTACCCACCGCCACCGGCGGCACCACCGATTTTTCTGCCCGCATGCTGGCGCAACCGCTGGGCACCGCACTCGGCCAGTCGGTCGTGGTGGACAACAAGGGCGGCGGCAACGGCTCGATTGCGGCCATGCAGGTCAAACGCGCCGAGGCCGACGGCTACACGCTGCTGATGCAGTACTCGGGTTATCACGTCATCACGCCGGCAGTCAGCAAGACACCGCTGCAGTGGGATGCCAAGGACTTCCAACCGGTGGCCAATGTGATCTCGGCGCCGCAGGTGATCGTGGTGCGCGCCAGCCTGCCGGTGAAGACCATGGCCGAACTGATCGCCTATGCCAAAGCCAACCCGGGCAAGCTCAACTACGCCTCCAGCGGCAACGGCTCGCTGCAGCACGTCACCGGTGCCATGCTGGAGCAGCAGGCCGGCATCGACATGATGCATGTGCCCTACAAGGGCACCGGCCCGGCCTTGCAAGACCTGCTGGGCAACCAGGTGGACCTGACCTTCGGAACACCGCCGCCCTTTGTGCCGCACATCCAGAGCGGCAAGCTGCGTGCCCTGGCCGTGACCGGCAAGAAGCGCCTGCCCAGCCTGCCCGATGTGCCGACCACGACCGAAGCTGGTCTGCCCAAGCTGGACGCCACCTCCTGGTTTGCCGTCTTCGCCCCGGTCAAGACGCCCAAGCCCATCATCGACAAGCTGACCGCCGAGATCGCCAAGATCACGGCCACGCCGGCCTTCAAGCAAAAAGCGCTGGAACTCGGCGCCGAAGCCGACTACATGAACCCGCAACAGCTGGCTGATTTCACCAAGGCCGAGCTGACGCGCTGGGCCCAGGTGGTCAAGACCTCGAAGATCGAAGCGGACTGATCGCAAACGCCGCATCAAGACAAAACGGCCCGGTGGATACCGGGCCGTTTTTATTGGGCAGTGCGCGGCCTTACTCGATGCGCAGCTTTTGCGAACCGTTGCCTTGCTTCTTGGGCAGCGTGAGCGTCAACACGCCGTTGTCGTATTTGGCCTTGGCCTGCGCCTGGTCCACGTCCTGCGGCAGCTGGATGCCGCGCGACACCGAGCCGAAATAACGCTCGCTGCGCAGCTGCTTGTCGTCCTGGTGCGCGTCTTCCTGCTTGACGTCGGCACGCACCATCACCATGCCGCCTTCGATGGTGACGTGGATGTCTTCCTTGCGCACCCCGGGAATCTCGGCCGACACGGTGTAGTTGTTACCGTTTTCCTTCACGTCGATCTTGATCTGCCCCGGGCTGGGCAGCGGGTCGCCATGCAGCGGCTTGACGTAAAAACCCGGCGCGACATCGCGGAAAAAATCATCGAACAGACTGCCACGCGTGATCAGTGAACTCATGCTTTTTCTCCTGTGGGTATCGATGTGACGGCTCCCTGCGACCCCGATGGCCGTGGTCATCACACCAAGACAATATAGGGAGCGCACAATCGAATCTCAAGACCGCATCACTGTCGATTTGATGCAAATCAAAATGCACCAACTGCTCCTCACCTTCTCCTGGCAGGAACTGCGCCACCACCCGTGGCGCCATGCCGCCGCCGTGCTGGCGGTGATGCTGGGCGTGGCGTTGGCTTTTTCGGTGCACCTGATCAACGCTTCGGCGCTCGACGAGTTCTCGCACGCGGTGCGCGCCGTGGGCGGCCAGCCCGACCTGGAACTGCGCGCCGCGCAAGGCAGTTTCGATGAAGCGCTCTATGGCCGCCTGGCACGCCACCCGCAGGTGGCGTTGGCCAGCCCAGTGCTGGAGTTCAGCAGCCAGGCCGTCAGCGCCAGCGGCCAGCGCGTGTCGCTGCGTGTGCTGGGCATTGACGCGCTGCAGGTGGCTGCCATCGCCCCCGACTTGCTGCCGCGGCCGGCCGCCGGCGCGGACCGGCTGGCGCTGTTCGCACCGGCCACCGTCTTCCTCAACCCGGCGGCACAACAACCATTCTCAAGCGCCTCGTTCCAGTTGCAAAGCGGCCTGCGGCTGGAAACCGTGAAGGTGGCCGGCACAGTGAGCGCCAGCGGCCCGGCTCTGGCAGTGATGGACATCGCCGCCGCGCAGGAACTGTTCGGCAAGCTGGGCCAACTCAGCCGCCTCGACCTGCGCCTGCAGCCCGGCGTGGACCGCGCCGCCTTCATGCGCAGCTTGCAGGCCGCGCCCGACTGGCCCAGCGGCCTCAGCTTGACCGAACCCGGCGACGCCGCGCAGCGCATCAACAACCTGTCGCGCGCCTACCGCGTCAACCTCACGGTGCTGGCGCTGGTGGCGCTGTTCACCGGTGCCTTTCTGGTGTTCTCGGTGCTGGCCTTGAGCGTGGCCAAGCGCGCGCAGCAGTTTGCCCTGCTGGGCGTGCTGGGCCTCACCGGCCGCGAGCGGCTGGCGCTGGTGCTGTGGGAATCGCTGGCACTGGGTCTGCTCGGCAGCGCCGCCGGCATTGCCCTGGGCACGGCCTTAGCCGCACTGGCCCTGCGCCTGCTCGGTGGCGACCTGGGTGGCGGTTTCTTCGCCGGCGTGACGCCCAGCCTGCAGTGGGACGGCGCGGCCGCGCTGGGCTACGGTCTGCTGGGCGTGCTGGCGGCGCTGGCCGGCGGCTGGTGGCCGGCGCGGCAGGCACAACGGCTGCCGCCGGCGCAAACGCTCAAAGGCCTCGGCGCCGCTCCAGCGAGCTCAGCACATCGCTGGATTGCTCTGTTTTTAATAGCTGCTGGCGCAATACTGGCAAGGGCTCCGACCGTTTTTGACATTCCATTGGCAGCTTATGTGTCGATCGCCCTGCTGCTGGTGGGCGGCATCATGGCCTTGCCCTGGCTCATCTCCTTGCTGCTGGACCGCATCGCCCCGCTGGTGGCGCGGCACACGCTGCCGCTGCTGGCGGTGGAGCGCGCCCGGCGCCAGCGCGAGAGCGCCGCGGTGGCAGTCAGCGGCGTGGTGGCCGCGCTCAGCCTGGCCGTCGCCCTGACCGTGATGGTGGCCAGCTTTCGCGATTCGGTGACGCAGTGGCTGGCGCAGGTGCTGCCGGCCGACCTGTACGTGCGCAGCGCCAGCACCGTGAGCGCCGCCGACACGCAGTACTTCACCCCGGAATTCGTGTTGGCGGTGGCGCGACTGCCCGGCGTGCAGCGTGTGCAGGCGCAACGCCAGCTGGCCCTACTGCTGGCACCAGACCGACCGGCCGTGGCGCTGCTGGCACGCGAGCTGGATGAGCCGGCACGCGACCTGCCACTGCTGGGCGAGCCGCTGCCGGTGCCGGCGGGGCAGATCGGCATCTACGTCAGCGAAGCCATGCTGGACCTGCATGGCGCCCAGCCGGGCCACGTGTTCGCCCCACTTTCACAGTCTTTTAAGGCGTTAGCCATTGCCAGCAATGCGCCACCAGCTACGTTTTTTGTAGCAGGCGTGTGGCGCGACTATGCACGCCAGAGCGGCACCATCGCCATGGCACGGCGCAGCTACGAGCAACTGACCGGCGACACACGCAGCAACGACCTCGCGTTGTGGCTCGACGAGGCAGTGCAACTGGACGAGGTGCAGCAGGCCATCCGCGTCTTGGCGGACCAGTCCAGCCCCGGCAGTGGCACTCTGCTGGACTTCGGCAGCGCCAGCCAGATTCGCGCCACCTCGCTGCGCATCTTCGACCGCAGCTTTGCCGTCACCTACTGGCTGCAGGCGGTGGCCATCGGCATCGGCCTGTTCGGCATCGCGGCCAGCTTCAGCGCGCAGGTGCTGGCGCGGCGCAAGGAGTTCGGCTTGCTGGTGCACCTGGGGCTGACGCGCCGGCAGATCCTGGCCGTGGTGGCCGGTGAAGGCGCCGCCTGGACCGGCGTCGGCGCCATTGCCGGCCTCGGGCTCGGCCTGGTGGTGGCCGTGGTGCTGGTGCATGTGGTCAACCCGCAGAGCTTTCACTGGAGCATGGACCTGCTGCTGCCCTGGGGCCGCCTGCTGGCGTTGTGCGCCGCCGTGGTGCTGGCCGGCACGCTCACGGCCTGGCTCGCCGGCCGCGCCGCCGCCGGGCGCGACGCGGTGCTGGCCGTGAAGGAAGACTGGTGAGCCGGGCCAGAAGGGGCCCAAACCAATGGTAGAATTCCGCCCATTGCTTCAATGCAGCGGGTTCTTAGCTCAGTTGGTAGAGCAGCGGACTCTTAATCCGTAGGTCGAGTGTTCGAGTCACTCAGGACCCACCAGAAATTAAGAATAGAAATCAAGGACTTGACCGAAAGGTCAGGTCCTTTTTCTTTTCCGGACGTGACAAAAACGTGACGATATGGTCCACATTTTCAGCACGTTGTCGCTCTATTCTCATGGCGGCATCAGCTAAGTGACTGGTGACGTTGACCTGCCCGGTTTTTCCGGACCAATGATTTCTAGGAAGATGGCTCCCAACCCACGAGGAGCCTATGAGAAAAAGTCGATTCACGGAAGAGCAGATGGTCACGGTGCTGCGCGAAGCGGACCGCACCACGGTGGCCGAG
>JAUXVI010000037.1 GCA_030680575.1 Hylemonella sp. | reverse complement strand
GGGCTCTTCCGCGTCGTCAGCCACCGCAGATGGAACTCCCTCCAGGGGCGTGTTCCATTGCTTCACGGAAACCATGGCCGTGGCGCGCGCGGCGCTGGACCTCGGCTTCTACATTTCATTCTCCGGCATCCTGACCTTCCGGAACGCGGCGGACCTGCGCGAAGTGGCGCAGTTCGTGCCGCTGGATCGCATGCTGATTGAAACCGACAGCCCTTATCTGGCGCCTGTGCCGTACCGCGGCAAGACCAACAACCCGTCTTATGTGCCATATGTGGCGCAGCAGATCGCCGCGCTCAAACAGTGTCCTGTCGAAGTCGTCGCCGAGGTCACCAGCCGCAATTTCGATGCACTATTTCGCCCTTCATGACATGAAGCATTACTTTAAATTTATTATTTATCTATATGTTTTGTATGGATTTTCTTTTGCCGCCGCTGGCTCATACGATGATTATTTTTCAGCAATTCTGAAAGATGACGCGCCAGCTGTGAGCGCCTTGCTGGCGCGTGGCTTCGATCCGAACACCCGCAATCCGGCGGGCGACCACGGCTTGCTGATCGCGCTGCGGGTCGGATCAACGAAGGTTGTGCCGGTCTTGCTGGCGCAACCCAAGCTTGATGTCGAAGCGCGCAATCGTCAGGATGAAAGCGCCTTGATGATTGCCTCCATCAAGGGGATGACTGAAACGGTTCAGCTGCTGCTGGACAAGGAAGCCGATGTCAACAAGCCGGGCTGGACGCCGCTGCATTACGCTGCGACGGGCGGTCATCTGCAAATCATGCAGTTGCTGCTGGACAACCATGCCTACATCGATGCAGCATCGCCCAATGGCAGCACCCCCTTGATGATGGCCGCCATGTACGGCACGCCGTCGGCGGTGAAGCTCTTGCTGGAGGCTGGCGCCGATCCCTTGCTCAAGAATGAAATTGGACTGACGGCCATCGACTTTGCCCAGCGCGCCAGTCGAAAGGAGTCTGTTGACATCATTGCTGCGTTTGTCCGGGCCCGCCAGCCGCGCGGCCAATGGTGAATCGACGTAAATCTAATCTTCATGCAAGTTTGGCGGGAGTTGCGAGGTTGCTTACCCCGCCTATCATGCTTTATACGATGTATATTATGTAAAGTAACAAATCAACGCCAGCTTCCCAACTCATGCAAAAAATCACATCCGGCGAAGGGAAAATGTCCCATTCTGTGAAGGGAAAATGTCCGATCAGGCCCCCTGCAAGAAAAGCAGCCTTAATAAACTTCTATACGTTTGTGTCACAACCTTCTGTACGGTCTTCTCTCATTTTTTGACCAGGTAAAAGGCAACTCTTCAAAGCAAAATTCTCCAAGCTACTCACAAGATGGCGGATGATATGAAGAGTTACTTGCGAGGAAGACAAATGCAACTCAAGACCATTGAAACGGTGAGCGTGGTCCATCAGATCAAGTGCGATCGATGTGGCAGCATGGCTGAGCGTGGCGGATTCGACTTCCACAGAATGACATCGATCGGCTTCAATGCCGGTTATGACTCAATTTTTGGTGATGGCAATCGGGTCGACCTGGATTTGTGCGAACCTTGTTTGCGTGACACCCTGGGCACTTGGCTTAGGGTGACGCATGCCCAGACGTCATTGGACGCCCAGCTCGCGTCATTTCGTCCCGAGGTACATGGAGGTGAGTTCCCCTCGAACGAATAAAGATGGGACTCGGCCATAGGAAGCTTAAGTAATCTTTGTGCCATCCTCCGATATGAAACCCAGGCCGCTCAGCCAAGATTAATCAAGTTCGTCACCCAGGATCAGGCTGTGATTTGGTGGCTGTAAGCGTCAATTTCCAACGGAGCCTGGGCATAGCCGTGCTGAGCGATCTGCTGCAGATAGACACCCAGGAAAGCTCCGATCGAGCCGGCTTGCTCGTACTGATAAACGTGTCTGCATTCGTGGGACACGAGCTGAGTGGTCCGGTGGCCTCGGCAAATGTAGATGCCGTAGCCAAGGGTCAGACCAACGATTCCAGGTCCCAGCAGACCGGTGCCCATAGCGGCCTGGGCAAGCATCGGGGATTCAGGCATTGGCAGCCGGTCGACCATCAGCAGTCGTACCAGCTCGGGTCGATTTACACCCATCTGACGGGCGAGTTCAATCTCTGCGGGGGTCAGGGATTCACCGACCGCCAGGATCTCAGCTGATCTTGCCTGGGCCCATTCGATGGCAAGCGGTGTGATTTGAGGCAGTAAGTGTTGGAGTTGCATAAGTTCAATGTCCATTGTCGAAATTCGTCAGACGCATCATCATCTGCGGCGATCTACTTCGCATACCAAGCCGTCCGGTTTCCAGACCAACGACACAATGGGTAGACCGGGGGCAAAGCCAGCAATCGCGCTGAGTGTTTCGCGGTCCAGTGGCGAATGCGGACCGCCCATTGGGTGGCTGTGCCATGTGCCGATGTAGTGCAGATAGCCCATGCTGTCCGCATGCGCATTAAAAAGTGCTTCCTGCAAACCCGCGGTGCCAAGCACGAACCGCGTCTCCTCGCGAACACTGTCGAGTGGCGCCGGCACCAGATCGGCGATGGTAATCGTGCGTCCAATCGCATCGATGTGTCCAAGCAATGCGCCACCTGTTTCGCGTGGTGCCCAGTGCGTAGCATCAGTGGTTATGGCTGTTGTAACCCTTTCACTCACTCGAACGGACCAACCACCGTCTCCCGAAGCACTCAAAACTGAAGTTGGACCGACAGCGAACGTGTGCCAGTTCAGCCCGATCTCGTCGGCAGCCGAGAACCCAACTGCCACTTGGCCGACCTCAGGAAATCCCCGAACGAGCCAACGTTCTAGCTGCATGGATACGGCAGCGGCCCCACGAGACACGACGCTATCCGACATCGGCATCGTGATAGATCGGCAGTTGTCGCCGACAAACACTTCAGTCAGGTCGGCGCTCGTCCCCTTGATAGCTGCTCTAAGCTGAGGATCGTGCCTGCACAGCCTGAACAGTTCGGCCAGTAGGTCATCGCATCGCGGCTGGCGGCCCCGCCCTTCCAGAAGTAGAACTGCTGCTTGGCCGCGGTTATATAGAAGAGCGCGCGAAAGCCGTCCAGGATGCCCTTCCAAATGGGGGGTGTACGTCACCGCTGAACCAACCTGAGGTGATGCGGTGGTATCGATAATGAGCCGCGCTTTTTCAGGCACAAGCTGAGAGAACGCCGCAGCATCTCCTTGAAGGCACTGCACGATATCAACTGGAGCTGCTTCCGTTTCTGTATGCCCGAGAGCCATAAGTGCAACTGCCAGTTGCAAGGCCTTGTTCGGGGGACCAACGCCAATCAAGGCATGACGAGCAAGGTTGTGCGGTACCAGCGCCTCGTTGTCGGCGACGGTTTGCCGGCCGAAGCCAGCGCGTCCCAGGTGCAATCCGATCTTGGAGCCAAGGCTGCCGCAACCCAGTAGGGTGATCTGTTGGTTGATATCGGCATCCGGGTGGCCTGAGGTTCGTGCCAGCAGCTTTGCGCTGAAGCTATGGACATGGAAAGCAGGAAGAACTCGCGCCTTCGACAAGTTTGGTCCTGCAGGATCGCACGGCAACCACACCAGATAAGGAATAAATTCAATGTCGCGCTTCGACCCGATCAAGTGCACAGGCCGCTTGACGGCTAATACGACTCCAATTAGGAAGTCGCCCGGCCAGGGCCACTTGCTGGCATTCGACGCAACGAATATGGAACGATCCAGCACCGACTGGATCTTGTCGAGCAAAGCCACAGAATCGATCCCCAATTCGCCGGCGCGCGATGCCAGCGACTCAAGATCCGTGACAGTATCCGCGCGGTAGGTGTCAAAGATGACCGGACTGCCATCGCACCAGGCGGCCGTAGCAACAAGTACGGGCGTATCGCCGCTGAAGAATGGTGTCCGCCCTTCTCTCCCCAAGCGATCCAATGTCGATTTGAATTCTTGCGGATCCGTTTTCCCCTGCATCAGCGACAGCAGAACTTCGTCTTCCAGCCGAACAAATCTCGCCGGAACCACGACTAACGCACCGTCCTGGGAAAGATCGGTCACCATCTGGTCAGCGTCGAACTGAAACGCCGTGTGCGAGTCGCCACGTCGAGTCGGCTCCCATCCTTGCTGCCGATTCATCAACTGTCCGGAGGCAGCGCATTCCAGCCAACTGACTGCTTGGTCCATGATGGCTTCGAAACCAGCGGTGTGCAACAAGTCGTTTAGCGAACCTTGGTATACACAGGGAGGGACCAAGCGCCCTGTCTTGTGCGGATTTATATGTGGCAGATCAGCCGGGAAATCTGCTCGCAAATAAAGTACGGGCCCCGCCAGGGGGTAACGGGGCGGGAAATAGAAAAAGATCTGCTCGACCTGACGAACGCCTGTGGCGGAAACGCCGGCGGCTGCCCGACTGGGCAGGTTTACCGCGAAATCGACAGGAACATGGAAATAACCGTTCTCCTCGCGCAGCTCACCCACTGCACGGACGGACGAATGTCGGGCGATTTCGCTGACCGCATCAGCAATAGCTTGGGGTGGAGCCTGCAAGCCCGTCACCCATGAGCACGCGGCACGGCCGCCGAACCGATCACAGCCGCCGCCTTACGGCCGGCTTCCTGCTTCGTGGCCAACTGCACACCCTCAGCGGTCACGTTGAAGGTCATGGGTTCAGGGTTCTTTTCGTCCGGGTTTTCGCCGACGCAATAGAAACTGCCTTTTACGCCGTTGATGATCGATTCGTACTCACGTTTGGCCCGAATGCATGGCGGGTCTTTGTCGTCATCCTTGATGGGGGAAGAACTGGCTACGACCACGGCCCCGCTGCGGGCTACGGACAATGCGTTTCGTGCGTCCTGACTTACGTTTACCTTCTCGCGAAGCTTTGACCAGCTATCGTGGGAAAGAGTGTGCCAGGAGCAGTGGTGCGGTGCGAGGAGAAGGTCGTATTCCAGCTCTGCTTTCTGCTTCTTGTGTTTCTCCCACAGGCGCTCCCAGATCAGCACCTCCGCGTCTCCACCAGTCAAGAACTTGCAGCCATCCGGTGTTTTCGCATCGGCCCCGAGCTTGATATTCAGGATCACGCTGGAGTGGTTCTTGCCAAGATTTTCCTCATCCTCCGCATCCTCCTGCTTGGGCAGTGGCGCCAGCAGCAGAGCACTGAAGTAGCCAGACTTGTTCACCCCGTTCACCTTGCTGAACGTCTCATCGATTTTGACCAAGATCGGCCCAAGATCGTCAGTCTTGCCGTTCTCGTCTTCTCCCATCACGAGGATCCGATCGCCAACGGCAACACCCTCGAATTTCTTGTCGCGGTTCACTTGAACACGTCGCTTGGCCTCCTTGTTGAAAGCTTTAGCGTCCGAGCTCAATGTGTGGGTCTTCGAGGCGCGGCGGTAGACCAGAGGCGACGACCAGATATCCCTGATGATGATTTTCTTATCAGCGTCTTTCTTGTCGTCGTCTGCGTATTCGCTCACAGGCCCCAAGTGGAAATGTTTTTCCAAGCCGCGAATATGGTCTGCGTCCGGATGACTCAGCAAAAACGCGTCCACGTAGGGGCGACTATTGCTGTCGCGCTTGATCCGGTCGCGCAGATCTTTGGCGACATCCCGGGCGTCACCCTCCGGGTCGTCGCCATCCTGCCGGATGTTGATGTCGACAAGAATCGTCGTGGCATCCTGGTCAGCGAGCTGGATCAGTGTCATGTCCCCGCAGCCCACGGGGAGGAAGGTAACCGTTGCTGGCATTCGAGCCTCCAATAGAGTTATACTTATTATAACCATCAATTAAATATGATGTTATTTTTTCGATAGGGCTGTATGAAAAATCAGGAAAAACCTGAATATGTAAGTCAAACCCCACAGGCAAGCACGTGGAGCCAGGATCGCCGCCTGAAATTCATTGATTTCCGTCTCAGATGGGAGGGCAGAATCAATCGCACAGATTTGACCGAGTTTTTCGAAATCTCGATGCCGCAGGCGTCGCTTGACCTAGCTAAATACAGCGAAGCTGCGCCAACGAATTTGGTCTATGACCCGAGCCTAAAGGCCTATGTTCGCAGTGATTCGTTTACGCCTGTCTACGGACGCAGCGCCTCGCGTACATATCTGAACGAATTGTTAGCCATCAACACGCGTTTGATGGAACCAGTGGGAAGCTTCATTGGTTGGATGCCGGAGGTCGGTGTGGCCCCCCTACCTAGCAGGCAAATTGATGGCGCTGTCTTGATGGTGTTGCTGCAGGCTATCAGGGAAAATCGCATTGTTGATGTCGAATATCAGGGCATGGCCAGAGCGGAACCAACAGTGCGGGCCTTGTCACCGCATGCTTTGGCTTATGACGGATTCCGCTGGCATCTGAGGGCGTATTGCCATCTGCGGGAAGATTTCCGTGATTTCGTTATTGCCCGATTGGCAGCGGTGAAGTTAGGTCAACCAAGCAGCGTTTCGGGCACTAAAGACCAGCAATGGAACACGAAGCTGATACTGGTGCTTGGCCCCCATCCTGGTCTATCTGCTGGGGGCAAGAAAGCGATTGAATTGGACTACGGCATGGTCGATGGCCAAGTGAATCTTGGCTGTCGGCACGCGTTGCTCTTCTATGCCCTGCATCGCCTGGGGTTGTCGGAGAGTAGTTCGAGCAGCCCCGCCGCACAGCAAATTGTGCTGCTTAACCGTGACGAGTTGCAACCGTATATCGATCAACTTACTGTGAAAAGCGCGTAATGACTTCGACCGACATTCTCAAAACTCTCAAAGATCCATACGACCAAAAGGCACGTGTGTTTCCGGGACTTCTCGTCATGATGCCGCTCCTGGTCCCCCTACTGTGGATATTTGGGCCTAAAAATCCGTACATGACCGCCCTGTTGGGTCTCATTGGAAGCTGCGGCACGATTTATTGGCTGGCTAGCATCGCTCGTAACCGAGGTAAGGGTCTAGAAGAAAAGCTCGTCGCCAAGTGGGGCGGCATGCCGACCACATTGGTCCTGCGCCACCGTGACAACTTCCTCGATAGCACCAGCAAGGCTCGCTACCACGACGAGATAAAGGTCAAGCTGGGGATAGCGCTGCCGTCCGCGGCCGAAGAAAGCGCGGATCCAGTTGCAGCCGACAATGCCTACATTGGCGCCACCCGCCAGCTGCGCGAGCTCACCCGGGGCAGTTCTCACGCCCTGCTGCTCAAAGAGAACATTGCGTACGGGTTCCATCGCAACATGCTGGCGATGCGGCCAATTGGGTTTGCCACCAGCATGCTGGGTATTGTCTTCGGACTGGTGCTGTCCAACGTGATTCAACTCAAGCCACTGGCCCTGGATTTCTCCAACCTAGCTGAACCGGGCCTGGCCGGAGGGATTTCGTTGGCCGTATCACTTGCCATGATTTTTGCATGGCTGAACGTCAACGAGCTCGCTGTCAGGCGCATGGGCATCGTCTACGCAGAGCGTCTTTTCGAGTGTCTAAATGCATTGCCAGCCAAACGGAAACGCACTGGCGCTTAGCGCAACTGAAGGAGGCCTGGGCCATGAATTGCGAAGTTGAGTTTCTTGCTGTTGGCGATGCCAGTCGTGCCGGTGATTGCATCGTCGTGCGCTATGGCGAAGTCGATAACTACAAGCTGATGGTCGTGGATGGTGGGACCGCCGCAACGGGCGAAGCCTTGGTAGCTCATCTCAAGAGGCAGTTTGGTTCGAACGTGCGTATAGAGCATGTTGTCTTGACCCACTCAGATGTAGATCATGCTTCAGGTTTACGTGAGCTGTTCAAGGAGATTCCCGTTGAGAATCTGTGGATGCATATTCCTTGGCTCTTAGCCGAGGAGGCGATTCATCTCTTCAAGAATAAAAAATGGACCAAAGACGGCCTTACTAAGGCGGTCAAGGACGAGTACGATATTTTGAGTGAGATCCTGGATTTGGCATGGGCGACGGACTGCAAGGTCTATTACCCGTTTCAAGGTTCAGCGATCGGGCCATTTACGGTGTTATCTCCCAAAAGAGCCACCTATCTCCATCTTTTGCCCCAGTTTGAGAAAACCCCTGAACCCGATCAAGATGCGCTCGAAGCAGCGGGCATTTGGATCGGTAAGGCGGCCCCGAGCGGTCTTTCCAATCTTTTAACCGCACTCACTGAAACAGTACAGAAATGGATCCCGGAAAGCTGGACCAATGAACGATTAAAAGATGGCGGATCCACGTCGGCCAGTAACGAAAGTAGTGTCGTTCTATACGCTGACATTGGTAATAATCAACGACTGCTTCTAACAGGAGATGCAGGTATCAACGCACTTCAATGGGCAAAGAACTATGCAACAAAACAAGGCTTTGTGCTTCAGCAGTTTAGCTTCGTGCAAATCCCGCATCACGGCAGTCGTCGCAATGTTGGACCATCAATCCTGAATGAGTTGATAGGCCCGATCCAGCCAGATGGCACACAAACTTGGACTGCTTTTGTATCTGCTCCGGCAGATGATGCAAAGCATCCTCGATCAATTGTCTTGAATGCATTTACCCGGCGTGGAGCACGTGTAGCAGCTACACAAGGCACCAGTAAAGTCCATTGGGGGGGCTTTCCTCCTCGATCGGGGTACATTGCGGCAGAAGTTATTGCCTTGCGCACCACAGTCGAAGACTATGACTGATCTTTGGCCAGGCGAGTGGCCGCATCCATCAGCCGTTACGGGCCGGCGTAGTCTTGCGCTTGGCGCCGGCTGCCGCGGATCTTTTGTGAGCCACCGCGTTCGCTAAAAGTCGATTGAGCTGCTCCAAGGCCACGCCTGTAGCTGCACGTTGTTCGTCCAACAAGCTGCGAAGCTCAGACGAATGATCATTAGCTGATGTCAGCGCCTGACGTACTGACCGGAGTTCGAACTCCGTCTCCTGCAGCTTATCGCCTAGGACCTTGTTGGCCGCCTCCAACCTCAAACGCGACGCTTCCGCACGACGTTCCGTCTCACCCAGATCCGCCTTGGCCTGACCTGCCCGGTTTTTCCGGACCAATGATTTCTAGGAAGATGGCTCCCAACCCACGAGGAGCCTATGAGAAAAAGTCGATTCACGGAAGAGCAGATGGTCACGGTGCTGCGCGAAGCGGACCGCACCACGGTGGCCGAG
>JAUXVI010000036.1 GCA_030680575.1 Hylemonella sp. | reverse complement strand
CTCGGCCACCGTGGTGCGGTCCGCTTCGCGCAGCACCGTGACCATCTGCTCTTCCGTGAATCGACTTTTTCTCATAGGCTCCTCGTGGGTTGGGAGCCATCTTCCTAGAAATCATTGGTCCGGAAAAACCGGGCAGGTCAGTGCCATGCGTACCCGCCATCTCTAAGGATGGCCAGATCCGCTATATATAAGGCGCCGATGTGGCGGCGCGATGAGCCGAGAAGTTCGACCCAACGGTTTTAGCTTATCGCAAAAAATTGCCATATGCAAACGATCCGGCAAGTGACGCAAATCGGCAAACGAAAGTTTGCAAATTCCACGCCGCTGTCAGTACCCAATGGTCAACTTTCGCGTATATTCCCTATGCCATCTGAAAAAGTTTTGGGAGTGGCAGGATGACGCGGCAGTGACACTCGTCATCTTGTGGGTTAGATCGGCGTCATCTCTAGCGTGGTCTAAGTGATTGATTTAATTGACTTGCGCCAATTAAGATCGTTGCATGGCGCATATAGTCGCTAGGTCTACACAGTGATAGTAGAGCGCTCATAACCCAGGTCGGAGGTTCAAATCCTTCTCGCGCAACCAAAACAAAAAGCCCTCTTTACGAGGGCTTTTTCATGTCCGCCAAGTTGCAGCACATCCGGCACAGCGCTTGCATGCGTGTTTTTTCCACATTCTCTCGCCAACAAATGATTACGCGTCGCCAATTCACAATGATGGGGCCGGCTGCTGCTTTGGCCGGTTTCAACAGCGCTCATGCACAAGCCAGCAACAAGATCATTCTCGGCCAGTCCGCGCCCTTCAGCGGGCCTGCCGCGCAGCTAGGGATCCAGTTTCATCAAGGTGCAAAGCTCTGGTTCGATCAGGTCAATGCACAAGGTGGCGCCAGCGGTAAAACCATTGAACTGAGAAAAATGGATGACGGTTATGAACCGGAACGCTGTGCCGCAAATACACGCAAGATGATCGAGGACGAGGTGACCGCCCTGTTCGGTTATATCGGGACGCCTACCAGCCTGGCTGCGTTGCCTTTGGCGATCAAAGCCCAGATCCCTTTCATTGCGCCCTTCACTGGCGCCGTGGCATTGCGAGAACCGTTCAGCAAGCATGTGTTTCACCTGCGCGCTTCATACAACGATGAAACGGCGCTGATTGTCAAACAACTGACCAATCTGGGACTGAAAAAGATTGCAGTTTTCTACCAGAACGATGCTTACGGCAAGGCTGGGCTCGACGGCGTGAACCTGGCGCTAGCCGGGCTTGGGTTGAAGCCCGTGGCTCAGGCAACCGTGGAGCGTAATTCCGTGGATGTGGATGCTGCCGTCAAGGTGCTGGTGGCAGCAGCGCCAGACGCAGTAGTGCAAGTCAGCGCTTACAAATCCTGTGCGGCCTTCATACGCGCAGCTCGCAAGGCGGGTTATGGGGGAACCTTCTACAACGTGTCGTTTGTAGGAACGCAGGCGCTGGCGGACGAATTGGGCAAGGATGGTGCAGGCGTGGTGGTGTCACAGGTCGTGCCGTCGCCCTACAACCCGGCGCGCCCGATCGCTCGAGAATTTGTTGAAGCGGTAAAAAAAGCAGGCGGTGAGGCGCAGGTCAATTTTTCCAGCATGGAAGGATACCTTGCCGCGAAACTGGTCACCGAAGGTCTGAAACGTGCTGGGGGCAAAGCAGGCGTTCGGGAGGGGTTGATTCATGGCATCGAGGCGATCGGCACGCAGTCCTTTGGCGGCTTTGCGGTGCAGTTTGGGCCGACGGATCATGTGGCCTCCAACTTTGTTGAATTGTCGATGCTGACCGGTGACGGCAAAGTGCGCACGTGATAGCCCTGAAGTTGGCAACTTGTGCCAGACCCGACTAGACTTGCATGTCAGGAGCGCACATGAAAGTCATCGATTCCATCGTCACCCAGGCCGCAAGCATTGCTGTGATTCGGCGTGACATCCACGCTCATCCCGAACTGTGCTTCGAGGAGATCCGCACCGCCGATCTGGTCGCAAAAAAACTCACCGAGTGGGGTATTCCGGTGGAGCGGGGCCTTGCCGGTACCGGGGTGGTTGGCATCATCAAGAGCGGTACATCAACACGTGCGATTGGCCTGCGTGCCGACATGGATGCCCTGCCCATGCAGGAATTCAACACGTTCGAACATGCCAGCCGGCACGATGGGAAGATGCACGCATGCGGGCACGACGGTCATACAGCCATGTTGCTGGCTGCAGCGCAGCACTTCGCGAAAGAGCGACATTTTGATGGCACGGTGTACCTGATTTTTCAGCCGGCCGAAGAAGGCGGTGGTGGCGCGCGCGAGATGATGCGCGATGGTTTGTTCGAAAAATTTCCGATGGAAGCGGTTTTCGGCATGCATAACTGGCCGGGCATGCCGGCCGGTAGCTTCGCTGTCAGCGCTGGGCCGGTCATGGCCTCCAGCAATGAATTCAAAATCACGATCCGTGGCAAAGGCGGCCATGCCGCGCTGCCGCACAACGCTGTCGATCCGATTCCCGTGGCGTGCCAGATGGTGCAGGCCTTCCAGACCATCATCAGCCGGAACAAGAAACCGATTGATGCTGGCGTCATATCCGTCACCATGATCCATGCCGGAGAGGCGACCAATGTCATTCCGGACAGCTGTGAGCTGCAAGGTACGGTGCGCACATTCACCCTGGAAGTGCTGGACTTGATTGAGCAGCGAATGCGCCAGATCGCGGAACACACCAGCGCAGCGTTTGGCGTGAATTGCGAATTTGAGTTTGAGCGCAACTATCCGCCAACCATCAACTCGGCACATGAAGCGGAGTTTTCCCGCAAGGTGATGGCAGGTATCGTAGGCGAGGACCGGGTGTTGCACCAGGAGCCGACCATGGGGGCCGAAGATTTCGCCTACATGCTGCAGGCCAAGCCGGGCGCCTATTGCTTCATCGGAAACGGCGACGGCGTGCACCGAGAAATGGGGCACGGGGGCGGGCCGTGCACATTGCACAACCCGAGTTACGATTTCAATGATGAATTGATTCCGCTGGGCGCCACCTACTGGGTCCGGCTTGTGGAAGCTTGGCTGGCAGCGGACGAGTAATCAGTGCCGATGGCAGAAGCCGCGGCTGGCGGCAATCTGCAGTAAACCGTCAAAGATCAGGCTGTCGACGAGTTCGAACGGCACCGACATGCTGGGCGCCATCTTCCAGCCGGCACCGCCGGCCATGACGCACCAAGGCTCGGTTCCACAATGTTGCCGCAGATGCTGGACCATGCGCTCCATGGCGCCGGCGATGGCGTAGGTGCCGCCACTGGTCAGCGCATCACTGGTGTTGGTGGGGAATGGGCGAACCTCACCGGTAGGAACATGCAGGCCGGCAGTGCCGGACTCCAGCGCGCGCAGCATGATGCCATGGCCAGGCAGGATGTAGCCA
Source organism: Hylemonella sp. (assembly GCA_030680575.1). Taxonomy (GTDB): domain Bacteria; phylum Pseudomonadota; class Gammaproteobacteria; order Burkholderiales; family Burkholderiaceae_C; genus Hylemonella. Next base: position 40,314 of record JAUXVI010000036.1, on the reverse strand, counting down.
CCAAGAAACTTGCCGCTGGTATCAATCGCCTCCACGGTGACGGCCGTTCCCACCATGGTGACCACGATGGGGCGCGGCGCCCCCATGGCCAGCATGCGGTGCCAAGCGCCAATCATGGCAACCCAGCGGTCGGGGCCGAGTCGGGCGGGGTGGTCGTAGCCATTCGTCAGTCCGGCTTCGAAGGGGCTGGACACGACCCACTGCGGTGCGACATCCCACATTTCCATCTGGTCTTCGACACGGTGTTTGACCGCATCGCTGGCAACGACGCAGCCCAGCATGCAGCTTGGGGCAGGTAGCCTGGCCCAGGCGCCTTCTGCAAGCTTGTCGATGTTGTCAAGAAATTCGGCCCCTTGGGCCAGCAAACTGGCGCCAGGGCGTGGCGAATCAAACAGCGCCCACTTCAAGCGGGTATTACCAACGTCAACGGCCAGAAAAGTCATGGTTCTTGTTTGAGTTCTCCGCATTATCGGCGCGGATTCATGTGGCCGGTGGTTTCATCCTTGACGCCAAGGAAGGCCATGGTAACGCCAGCCGCCGCGGCGACCGCGGTGCGCCTGCTCATCGGGATCCCCCTCAAATCCTTCGAGGATGTTGTAGGCCTCAATGCCCAGTTCGGTGGCGCGCTTGGCTGCGGCAATGGAGCGCACGCCGCTGCGGCACAGCAGCACGGCTTTCATGCCCGGTGGAACGGCCGCCCGAATGCCGGCATCGAAGCCTGGGTTCAGGGCCATGCCTGGCCACTGTTTCCAGGCCAGGGCGACTGCCTCAGGGACAAAACCGACCCATTCGCGCTCGGCATCGGTGCGGACGTCGATCAGCACAGCCTGGCCGGCCTTCCACCATTGATAGGCGAGCTGTGGCGAAACATTGCCTGCATAGCCAGCAGCGGTCCGTACCGTCATCAACAAGGCGCCTTCAGCATCATGGCGCATGCCGGAACTCAGATTGGCAGGCACGGCTTCGTCGATACGGCGCGGCTTGGGCAGGTTCAGGGAATCCATGGTGGCCTTGAACTCGGCAAGCGACTTGCCAGCCACGCGTGCATTGGAGGTCTTCTCGGTTCCGATGGTCGAATGGGTCTGGCCCTGGTAATCATGGCCTGGCCAGACGACAGTGTCGTCGGGCAGTGCAAACAGAACCTGGGTCAGGCTGTGGTAAAGCGATTCAGCACTACCGGACTGGAAATCCGTGCGGCCACAGCCATTGATGAGAAGGGTGTCGCCCGTGAAAACATGCTGTTGTTCGCCTGCTTGCCACAGGTAGCTCATGCTGCCAGCCGTGTGGCCGGGGGTATGCAGGGCGCGGATGACCTGGCTGCCGAATTCGAGAGTGTCACCGTCAGTGAGCTGGATGGCCGCTGTGCGGATGCCGCAAGCTTCAGGAGCTACCGTTTGAGCGCCGGTATGTTCGGCAAGGCGTCCGGCACTGGTGATGTGGTCGGCATGGGCGTGAGTCTCAAGCGCCCAGATCAGCTTCAATCCATATTCGCGCAATACCTGCAGATCGCGCTCGAGCTGCTCGTCCACAGGGTCGATGATGAGCGCATCACGCGTGGACTCGTCGAACAGCACATAGGTATAGGTGCTGGAATCTGGGTCGAAGAGCTGGATAGGGTTCATGAGCTGAGCAAAGGTTGGGGGCACGGCTCCACGAGCCAGAGCAGAACTTTAAAGGATATCGCCCGGGGGCAGGCCGATAGCGTTTGGAGCTTGATAAGACATCGAAGTCATGCCTGCTTCGATGAGTCATGGCGGACTGGGGAAAACAATGGGTGCGGGGAGAAGGGGGCATCAGAGAAAGACACTGGTGAAAACCCCTAGGGTCAGCAACTGAGCAAAGCCATGCAAAAAGGAGAGAATCGCAGCCGAGTTAGTTTGTATTTCTTTTTCCAACAACTGGAGATCACCGTGACCGATAACAAAACCCCTCGCCGTCGTAGCTTGCTCAAGGGCGCTGCCATTGCCGCCGGTGCCATGTCCGCCCCGATGGTGGCAACTGCCCAGACAGCAACCTCCCTGCGGTTCCAGAGCACTTGGCCCTCCAAGGACATTTTCCATGAGTACGCTCTGGACTTCGCCAAGAAGGTCAACGACATGGCCAGCGGCAAGCTCAAGATTGAGGTGTTGCCGGCCGGTTCCGTGGTGCCGGCTTTCCAGTTGCTCGAAGCCGTGAACAAGGGCACGTTGGATGGCGGCCACGGCGTGGTGGCCTACCACTACGGCAAGAACTCGGCGCTGGCCCTGTGGGGCTCCGGTCCGTCCTTCGGCATGGACCCCAACATGCTGCTGGCATGGCACAACTATGGCGGCGGCAAGGCCCTGCTGGAAGAGATCTACAAGTCCATCAACATGGATGTGGTGTCCTACCTCTATGGCCCCATGCCCACCCAACCTTTCGGCTGGTTCAAGAAGCCGATCGCGAAACTGGCCGACGTCAAGGGAACCAAGTTCCGTACCGTCGGCTTGGCGGTTGACATGTACACCGACATGGGCGCTGCGGTGAACCCGCTGCCCGGCGGTGAAATCGTGCCGGCGCTGGACCGTGGCCTGATCGACGGCGCCGAGTTCAACAACGCGTCTTCCGATCGTCTGCTGGGCTTCCCGGACGTGGTGAAGAACTGCATGCTGCAGAGCTTCCACCAGTCTGGCGAGCAGTTCGAAATCCTGTTCAACAAGGGCAAGCTGAACGCACTGCCGGCCGAGTTGAAGGCCATCATCGACTATGCGGTCCAGGCGGCCAGCGCCGACATGAGCTGGAAAGCGATCGAGCGCAACTCCAAGGACTACATCGAACTCAAGAAAGCCGGTGTCAAGTTCTACAAGACGCCCAACGCCATTCTGCAGGCCCAGCTTGAATCCTGGGACAAGATCATGGCCAAGAAGATCGGTGAGAACGCGCTGTTCAAGAAGGTGCTGGATTCGCAGCGTGCTTATGCCGAGCGTGCCGGTCAGTGGCAGAATGACTACACAGTCGATTTCAAGATGGCCTACAACCACTACTTTGCCAAAGGCAAGGCAAAGAAGGGTTAAGCCTAAAATCTGGGGCTAGCCCTTGGGGGCGCTGCGGTGAAAGCCGCAGCGCCCTCAATACATTCAAATAACGATTAGATGTTGGAAAGTAAATGCAGAATTTACTGCTCTCTGTGGACCGTTTGTCCACCCTTATCGGCAAGGTCTTTGCCTGGACGGCGTTGATCTTGACGCTCATGATCAGCTGGGAGGTGTTCTCCCGTTACGTGCTGAACAAGCCGCACGCCTGGATGCTGGATTTCCAGATCATGATGTACGGCACGCTGTTCATGACGGCGGGTGCTTACACACTGTCCAAAAATGGCCATGTCCGTGGCGATGTGCTGTACGGATTCTTCCGTCCGCGCACCCAGGCGACGGTGGACCTGATCCTGTACTTTGTGTTCTTCCTGCCGGGTATCACGGCGCTGACATGGGCCGGCTGGAACTATTTCAACGAGGCCCTGGTGATCCGCGAGCAGACGTTCTCGGCCGAGCCGCTGCCGATGTACCCGTTCAAGTTCATCATTCCCCTGTCGGGCGGCATCCTGCTGCTGCAGGGCATCGTGGAGATCATCCGCTGCGTCATTTGTATCCGTGATGGCGAATGGCCGGCACGTGATGAGGACGTCGAAGAAGTGGACGTCGAAAAACTCAAGGAAATGGTTCACGTGAAAGACGAAGACATCCAGGCGCTGGACAAGTATGTCGTGAAGGAAGGCGCCCACAAATGAAAATCCGCAAAGAACTCTGGTTTGGTTTCAGCCTCATGGGGCTGATCATCCTGGCGGCCCTCGGCATGCTGTTGGGCGCTGACAAGATCACCAACGGTCACATCGGCCTGCTGATGCTGTCGCTGGTGGTGGTGGCCATCATGCTCGGCTTCCCGACGGCTTTCACCCTGATGGGCATGGGCATGATCTTTACCTGGATCGCCTATGAGGAAAACACCACCAAGACACTCGATCTGATGGTGGCTTCGGCCTTCAAGGTCATGAGCAACGACGTGCTGATCTCGATTCCGCTGTTCGTGTTCATGGGTTACCTGGTTGAGCGTGCCAACCTGATCGAGAAGCTGTTCAAGAGCCTGCACCTGGCCCTGGTCCGCGTGCCGGGTGCGCTCGCCGTGGCCACGCTGGTGACCTGTGCCGTGTTTGCGACCGCGACCGGCATTGTCGGTGCCGTGGTCACGCTCATGGGCTTGCTGGCCTTGCCGCAGATGCTGCGCGCTGGCTACGACGTGAAACTGTCGGCGGGTGCCATCACGGCCGGTGGCTGTCTGGGTATTCTGATTCCGCCCTCGGTCATGCTGATCGTCTATGGCGCCACCGCTGGTGTCTCGGTGGTGCAGCTGTATGCGGGTGCCTTCTTTCCGGGCCTCATGCTGGCGGGTCTGTACATTATTTATGTGATCGTCGTGGCCAAGCTCAAGCCCTCGATGGCGCCTCCGCTGTCGATGGAAGAGCGCTACATTCCGCTGCCGCCCTTGAGCGAGAAGCTCGCACCGTCACATGCTGCACGTGCGCTGCCGGTGCTGCTGGGTGCCCTCAAAGGCCAGCGCAATCAGGACGTTCCGACCAGCTACATCCTCAAGCAATTGGGTGTGGTGCTGATGCCTGCCATTCTGTTTGTCTTTGTCGCCTTGTGGAGCTATGCCAGCGTGACGACGTTGCCGCCGCTTGAGGAGGCGACCACACTGCAAAGCATGGGCGACGGCGACGCGACCGAAGCGACCGAAGACGAAGACGGCTTGGCCGCGCCTCCCGGCGCTGACGAGGGCGTCCAGGCGCCCCCGGGGGCGGAGGAAGTCAAAGAGCCGCAGGCTGCCGCTGATGTGAAGGAACCGGCTGCTGCCGTGTCAGCGGCCCCGGCCGGTAGTCCTGCCACTGCTGCCGCTGGCGAGATGCCGCAAAGCAAGCCCGCACCGATGGGCTATTGGATCGGTGTCGGCGTCGGTGCCCTGGCGCTCGTGGCCTACTACGCGCTGTTGAGCTTCACGCGGCTGGAAGTGTTCAAGATGCTGCTGACCAGCTTCTTCCCGCTGCTGGTCCTGATTCTGGCGGTGCTGGGCTCCATTGTCATGGGCCTGGCCACGCCGACGGAGGCGGCAGCCGTCGGTGCGCTGGGCGGCTTCCTGCTGGCGGCGGCGTATCGGCAGTTGACGCTCGATGTGGTGAAGGAAAGTGTTTACCTGACGGCCAAAACCTCCGCCATGGTGTGCTGGCTGTTCGTCGGCTCGGCCATTTTCTCTGCTGCCTTCGCCTTGCTGGGTGGCCAGGAACTGGTAGAGAACTGGGTCATGTCGATGAACCTGACGAAGACGCAGTTCCTGGTGCTGAGTCAAGCCATCATTTTCATCCTGGGCTGGCCGTTGGAATGGACCGAGATCATCGTGATCTTCATGCCGATCTTCATCCCGCTGCTGGATAACTTCGGCGTCGATCCGCTGTTCTTCGGTCTGTTGGTGGCGCTGAATCTGCAGACCGCCTTCCTGAGCCCACCGGTGGCGATGGCGGCCTTCTACCTGAAGGGTGTGAGCCCGCCGCATGTGACGCTGAACCAGATCTTTGCTGGCATGCTGCCCTTCATGGGCATCCAGGTGTTGGCGATCATTCTGCTGTACCAGTTCCCGGCCATCGGCATGTGGTTGCCGCAGGTGCTGTACAAGTAACCATGTGCCTGAGGGCATGCTGAAAAGGGGCGCAGATGCGCCCCTTTTTTCATGCAAAAACGGTAAGATTGACGTTTACGTAAACGTCAATTCGATAGCTTGCAGGAATCGTCCGCTGCGCTGTGCGTTCGGACCTCATCAGGAAAACATGCCATGACCGATTTGTCTGCCGAATACAAAGCATTAGCGAATTACCGCCCCACGCACAAGGTGCGTTTCGTCACGGCGGCCAGCCTGTTCGATGGACATGACGCAGCCATCAACATCATGCGCCGCATCCTGCAAAGCATGGGTGCCGAGGTGATTCACCTGGGGCATAACCGTAGCGTGGATGACGTGGTGACTGCAGCACTGCAGGAAGACGTGCAGGGCATCGCCATCAGCTCCTACCAGGGCGGACACGTCGAGTATTTCAAGTACATGGTCGATCTGCTCAGGGCCCGCGGCGGTGAGCACATCCAGGTGTTTGGCGGCGGCGGCGGCGTCATCGTGCCGTCGGAAATCCGTGAGTTGCAGGCCTATGGCGTGGCCCGCATCTACAGTCCGGAGGATGGTCAGCGCATGGGCTTGGCCGGCATGATCGGCGAAATGGTCATGCGCTGTGACAAGGCCCTGAGTGTGCATGCCCCCAAGACATTGGAGGCGATCCAGGGGCATGGCGAAATGGCGTGGCGTGCGCTATCGCAACTGATCACCGCGCTGGAGAGCGGGCAGGCCGATCCGGTGTTGCGCAAGCAAGTGCAGACACAGGCGGCGAGCCGCAAGATTCCGGTGCTTGGCATCACAGGGACCGGAGGTGCCGGCAAGTCGTCGCTGACCGATGAGCTGATTCGCCGCCTGCGCCTGGACCAGGCGGATGATCTTCGTGTGGCGCTGATCAGCATTGATCCTTCGCGCCGCAAGAGTGGCGGCGCGCTGTTGGGTGACCGTATCCGCATGAATGCGATTTCGCCTTGGCAGCAAGGTCAGCGCATCTTCATGCGCTCGCTGGCCACGCGCGACTTTGGAAGCGAGATCAGTGCCGCCTTGCCCGATGTGCTGGCAGCCACCAAGTGCGCCGGCTTTGATCTCATCATTGTCGAAACCTCGGGTATCGGTCAGGGCGATGCGGCGATCGTGCCGTTGGTGGATGTGCCGCTGTATGTGATGACGCCAGAGTTTGGCGCCGCCAGTCAGCTGGAGAAAATCGACATGCTCGATTTCGCCGAGTTTGTTGCCATCAACAAGTTCGATCGCAAGGGGGCCAGTGATGCCCTGCGCGATGTGGCGAAACAGGTGCAGCGCAACCGCGAGGCCTGGAGCACAACACCTGAGCAAATGCCGGTGTTCGGCACCATGGCCTCGCGCTTCAATGATGATGGCGTCACCGCCCTGTACCAGGCACTCAAGTCCCGCTTTGTTGAGCTGGGCCTGCCTTTGAAGGATGGGCTGTTGCCACGGGTCAAGGTACGACACAGCAGCAACCAGACGCAGGTGGTGCCGGGCGCACGTACACGCTATCTGGCAGAGATCTCCGAGACCGTGCGCGGCTACAAGCGGCGAGCGCACGAGCAGGCACGACTGGCGCGGGAGATCCAGCAATTGCGTGCGGCGGCAGCCATGTTGGAAGTCGGCAAACCCGGCAAGGCGAAGGCGGCCGAGGCGGCGATCGATCTGGCAGAGCAACGCGAGTCGCGCATGGGGGGTGCCGAGCGCAAGCTGCTGGCGCAATGGCCCGAGATGCAGCAGGCTTATGCGGGTGACGAATACGTGGTGAAGATTCGCGACAAGGAGATTCGCACCGCGCTGACCACCAAGTCGCTGTCCGGGACCACGATCCGCAAAGTGGTCTTGCCCAAGTACGAAGACCATGGCGAGATTCTGAAGTGGCTGATGCTCGACAACGTGCCGGGCAGCTACCCCTATACGGCGGGCACTTTTGCCTTCAAACGCGAAAACGAGGACCCGACGCGCATGTTCGCTGGCGAGGGGGACCCCTTCCGCACCAACCGACGCTTCAAGCTGCTGAGCGAGGGCATGCCGGCCAAGCGTCTGTCGACGGCCTTTGATTCGGTCACGTTGTACGGCAACGACCCCGATCCACGGCCCGACATCTATGGCAAAGTGGGGAACTCGGGCGTGAGCATTGCCACGCTGGACGACATGAAGGTGTTGTACAGCGGCTTTGACCTGTGCAATCCGGCGACTTCAGTGAGCATGACCATCAACGGTCCGGCGCCGACGATTCTTGCCATGTTCATGAACACGGCGATTGATCAGAACATCGATAAGTTCAAGGCCGACAATGGCCGTGACCCCACCGATACGGAGATCGAGAAGATTCGCGAGTGGGTGCTGGAAAACGTCCGCGGCACGGTGCAGGCCGACATCCTGAAGGAAGACCAGGGGCAGAACACCTGCATCTTCTCCACCGAGTTCAGCCTCAAGGTGATGGGCGATATCGCCGAGTATTTCGTGCACCACAGCGTGCGCAATTTCTACAGCGTCTCGATCTCGGGTTATCACATCGCCGAGGCCGGAGCAAATCCGATCAGCCAACTGGCCTTCACGCTTTCCAACGGCTTCACGCTGGTGGAAGCCTACCTGGCGCGCGGCATGCACATTGACGATTTCGCGCCGAATCTGTCATTCTTCTTCTCCAATGGCATGGACCCGGAATACAGCGTGATGGGGCGCGTGGCGCGCCGGATCTGGGCCGTGGCGATGAAGGAGAAATACGGGGCCAACGAGCGTTCGCAAAAGCTGAAATACCACATCCAGACCTCTGGACGCAGCCTGCACGCGCAGGAGATCCAGTTCAACGACATCCGCACCACGTTGCAGGCGCTGATCGCCATCTACGACAACTGCAACAGCCTGCACACCAATGCGTTTGACGAGGCCATCACCACGCCGACCGAAGACTCCGTGCGCCGTGCCATGGCGATCCAGCTCATCATCAACCGCGAGTGGGGGCTGGCCAAGAACGAAAACCCGAACCAGGGCGCTTTTGTCATTGAGGAGCTGACCGAACTGGTGGAAGAGGCGGTGCTGGCCGAGTTCGAGCGCATCAGCGAGCGCGGCGGCGTGTTGGGTGCCATGGAAACCGGCTATCAGCGTGGCCGCATCCAGGACGAATCCATGCATTACGAAATGCTCAAGCACACTGGTGAGTTGCCCATCATCGGCGTGAACACCTTCCGCAACCCGCATGGCGATACCGTGCTGGAGAAGCTGGAGTTGGCGCGTTCGACGGAGGAGGAAAAAAAGAGCCAGCTGCAACGACTAGCGGATTTCCAAACGCGCCATGCCGGCGAGGCGCCAGCGCAACTCAAGCGTTTGCAGCAGGCGGTGATCGAAAACAGAAATGTGTTCGAGGTGCTGATGGATGCCGTGCGCGTCTGCTCACTGGGCCAGATCACGAACGCCTTGTTCGAAGTGGGTGGGCAGTACCGGCGCAGCATGTAAGCGCCGCAGCGCTGGTCGCAACAGGGATTTACTGGCGCGGGGCCAGCGGCAGATTCAGCAGCAGGTTCTGCGGTTTGAGGCGCAGAATTCCCTGCGCATTCATGGCCAGGCCCAGGTAGACCGGCTTGCCGGCCACTTCGGGCAGCATGCAGGCGGGGTCGGCAAAATCGAGCCGGAACAGGCTGACCAGGCGTTGCATGCGTTCAGGCGCGACGGCGTCGCCCTGATAAAGCGCGTTCAGAAGGGTGGAGGCCTCGGCGTCGAGCCCGATGTGCCAGCGCCAAGCTGCATCCTCCACGCGGGCCAGCGGTTCGATCCGGACCGTCACGGCGAGAAAATGCCACACCCAGCGCTCCAGGACGCGTGACAAGGCCTTCAGGCCGCTGCGTGCGCGCGTCATGCGCAGCGTGAGTCCATGGCTGAGCTCCTGGCTCACCTCATGGGTGAGATCGAGCAGAAACAGGTGGCGTTCGCTCCGCTCCGCGTAGAGGGCGGCATTGCCTTCATTCAGCACAGTCAGCTCAGCCTCGCGCACACGGGTTTTGTTTTCTATCAGCAGGCGGCCGAGTTCGCCCAGGCCGGCGTTGCTGCTGAGCTGGTCGACTACGGCCTGATCGGCGGCCAGCACCTGCCCTTCCTGGACGGTCAGCCGTTGCGGCCGAAAGAGCAGCTCGGCGGCGCGCAACTGCTGCGCATCCTCGCAGTCGTCGAGCTGCTGGCGCAGGATGGCCTGGACCAGCAGCTCGATGAAAAGCGGGGGTACACGGATGTCACCGGAATGGATGAGTTGGAGGTAATAGGCTTGCAGTGAGCCGCTCGCCAGCAGTGCATCGCGGAATGAGAGGAAATGCCGGTAGTTGTCGCGCACGTCGGCGTCCTGAAGCATGGACAGCATCTGGGGCGGCACGTGGCGCTGTGGGTCTTGCTGCAGGGCCTCGTGCAGGCGGTGCTCGGCCGGGCAGGACTCCGGCACCAGGGCCAGTTCGGGGCGCGCAAGGAACAGGCGCAGGTAGTCCGGGGTTGGCGTGAGCCAGCCTTGGGGCGTAGTGCGCAGGCGATCGAAGCCGCAAGAAGGCCAGAAATTCATGCCTGGCCGTGGCGGGTGGGTCGGAGCGGGTGGATCAGCAGAGGCTGTTCGGCTTGGTTCATGGCCGCGATCCTAGCAGCCATGGGGAGCCGCTGTGACGCAGCATCGTCGGCAGGCGGCGTTTTCAGTGGATGTGCCAGCCGAACGCGGTCTTGATGCCGCAGGAATGGCGAGGGCAGGTGAGCCCGGGGTGTCTGCTCAGTTGTCGAGATCGTCGTCGCTGTCGTCAACCAGGGCGGCGTCGTTGCAGGCCGTACGCGCCTTGGCATAGGGAATCAAGGGCTTGTCGAGCGGGCGCAGTTGGCGACGACGCAAGCCGCGCAGCGACTGGGAGCGCTCCATGGCCTGGAGCACGCTTTCAGGCTCCATCATCAGGCTGAAAGGGTTGAGTGAAATGGCATTGGTTCGCATGTTTTTTCCCCGCTTCACACCCGTGTTGATGTGGTGAGTGAACTGTAGACAAGCGGCCAAGGAATTTAAGTCGGCGTTTGGCGCTTTACCTTGTAGGAACTTATCCGACAGGGTTGACCCGGATCCTGCCAATTACTCGACAGACAGGGCCGCAGATACTTGCGTTTGCCAGTGCGACAGGAATTCGTCGCCGGGCACCGGTCTGCCGAACAAAAAGCCCTGGACTTGCTCACAGCCCAGCCGGCTCAGAAAGGCGAACTGCTCGGCCGTTTCCACCCCTTCGGCCACGCTGGCCAGATTGAGACTGCGCGAGATGTCCACCATGGCCTGGACGATGGCCTCGTCGCTGCGGTTCTTGCCGATGCCGGCAATGAAACCCTGGTCGATCTTGAGGGTCTGGACGGGCAGTTTTCGCAGATAGGACAGTGAGGAATAGCCGGTGCCAAAGTCGTCCAGCGCCAGGCGGACGCCCAGGGCGCGCAAGTCAGCCAGCATGGCGAAAGCATCCTCCATGCCCATGATGACGGATTCGGTGATCTCGAGTTCCAGCCGTTCCGGGGTGATGCCGGTTTCGCGCATGATGGTACGCAACAGTTCCGGCAGGTTGCCGCGCTCCAGCTGCTTGACCGACAGATTGATGGCCACCACCGGCACATGCAGGCCGGCTTCGTCCCAAAGCGCGATCTGTCGGCAGGTTTCGCATAGCACCCAGAAGCCCAGCTCCATGATGAAACCGGTTTCTTCGGCCAGCGGAATGAAGCGGGTCGGCGGAATGCTGCCGAGCTCCGCGCTGTCCCAGCGCAGCAAGGCCTCGGCGCCGAGCAGGCGACCGCTTTGTGTCTCCACCTTGGGCTGGAAGTGCACACTGAGTTCGTTCGACGTGATGGCATCGCGCAGCAGGCCTTCGAGCTGGATACGCTCCTGGGCATAGGCGGTCATGGCGTTGGTATAGAAGTGGCTGCGGTTGCGGCCGTCGGCCTTGGCCTGGTACATCGCAGCGTCGGCCTTGCGCACCAGGACGTCAACCTCCATGCCGTCGAGCGGCGCCTGGCTGATGCCAATGCTGGCCGATAGGTAGAGCTGCTTGTCGTCCACCGTGAAGGGCTGATGGAACAGCTCCAGAAGCTGGTCGGCAACTTCCAGGGCGGTGGCCGGGCCGCCGGTATGTTCAAGAATGCAGATGAATTCGTCGCCACCGATGCGCGCCAGCGTGTCACCTGGACGAATGCAGGACTGCAGACGGCGGGTGATGGTGATCAGCAAGGTGTCGCCGATCGAATGGCCCAGGGTGTCGTTGACGTCCTTGAAATGGTCCAGATCGATGAACAGCACCGCCAGCTGCGCTTGGTGGCGGGCCAGGTTCTCCAGGCTTTGCGACAGCCGTTTCTTGAACAGCAGCCGGTTGGGCAGGTCGGTCAACGGGTCATGGTGCGCCAGGTAGTCCAGTCGCAGTTCGGCGCGACGGCGTTCGGAGATTTCGTTCTCCAGGTCGTGTGTGCGTTCTTGCACCCGGTGGTCGAGTTCGTGGTTGGTCTCTTCGAGGGCGCGCGCTTGTGCACGCAGAATGAGCTGTGCGCGGTGCACCAGCATGAACTGGGCCAGGTACAACGCTGCCAGCACACCGGCGACACCGGCCGAGACCCATTTCAGGTGCCGGTCGGCTTCCTGGACAAAGGCGGTGACGTCCTGATAAACCTCAAACACGCCGTCGATGCGTTCCTGGCCATCCTCTGCGCTGTGGATCGGCACATAGGTCGAGATCACGTCACGGTCCTGCAGCGTGCCATTGAAGGCGTCGAACTGGTTGCGATGCGTCAGCTCACTGATGGGGATGCCGTTGACGGCGGACTGAAAACCCGGATTGTCAATCTTGTTGTCGCCGATCTGTCTGGGGTCGGTGGAAAAGGTGGAGATGCCGTCGCGTGTGTAGATCTTGATCTTGATGACACTGGTGCCACGGGTCATGTTGCTCAGGGTTTCGCGCAGCCGGATGCTGGCAGCACGTTCACGCAGCACATCCGGCGCATCGGTCTGGGTGCCTTCCATGGCCGGTTTGAAGAGGGGCCAGAGCGAGTTCTCGAACACCTGGGTGAACTCTTCGGCGCGACTTTGTTCGTGACGCAGCAGCTGTTCGTAGGTGATGTGCCGGAAATAGAAGGTCAGCAGGCCGGCAGCCAGCGCAATCAGCACAAACGACAGGGTGGAGAAATAGCGGGTCAGGTTGAACATGGACACCCGGTCATTCTATGCGTGGCCTCAGCGGCTCCGGTCCGAGCGGATCATGTCCGCCGCCTTCTCGGCAATCATGATGACCGGGGCATTGGTGTTGCCGCCCACCAGGCTGGGCATGATGGAGGCATCCACCACCCGCAGGCCCTGCAGACCGTGGACCCGCAGATGGGCATCCACCACATCCATCGGCCCCGGCCCCATGCGGCAGGAGCCCGCCGGATGGTAGATCGTGTCGGCATGGTTGCGGATGTATTTTTCGATCTCCAGATCGCTGCGCGCGGCGGCCGAGGTCGCCATTTCTTGGCCGCCATGGCCGGCCAGGGCCGGTTGCGACAGGATGTGGCGCAACACCCTGAAGCCGCGGACCAGGCGCTCCATGTCGTCGCGTTCGCCCAGAAAGTTGGGGTCGATCAGGGGCGGTGCCAATGGGTCCTTGCTGGCCAGTTGCACGCTGCCCCGGCTTTGCGGGCGCAGCAGGCAGACATGGCAGGAGTAGCCATGGCCGAAGGCCGTGGTGCGACCGTGGTCGATCAGTTTGCCCACCACGAAGTGCAACTGTAGGTCGGGAATGGGTTCCTCCGGCCGGCTCTTGATGAAGCCACCGGCTTCGGCGAAATTGGTGGTCAGCATGCCGCTGCGCGAGCGGCGCCATTCCAGCACACCGCGCAGCATGCGCAGCGCACCGGGCAGTGACAGGCCAAACAGCTCGGTCAGCCCCGGCGCATTCACCACCTGCACCACATCGACGTGGTCTTGCAAGTTCTGCCCGACGCCCGGCAGCACATGCAGGGGGGGGATGCCCTGGTCCAGCAGGTGGGCCTGCGGCCCGATGCCCGACAGCATCAGCAACTGGGGCGATTGCAGGGCACCTGCGCACAGCAGCACTTCGCGCTGGGCCCGCAGTTGTTTCAGCGTGCCGTCCTGCAGATACTCCACGCCGACCGCGCGCTTGCCGTCCAGCAGGATGCGTGTGGCCTGGGCACCGGTGATGACCTGCAGGTTGGGGCGCGCCAGGTGGGGTGTCAGGTAGGCCTTGGCGGCGCTGAAGCGCTCGCCGTTCTTGTGTGTCACCTGGTACAGGCCCACGCCTTCCTGGCTGGCGCCGTTGAAGTCGGGGTTGGCCGGGTAGCCGGCCTGTTCTGCCGCGGCAACGAAATCCGGGCTGTGGCGGTTGGGGCTGCGCAAATCCATCACGTGCAGCGGCCCGCCCGCGCCGTGGAAGGCGTCGGCACCGCGCGCATTGTCCTCGGCACGCTTGAAGTAGGGCAATACGTCATCGAACCCCCAGCCGGGGTTGCCCTGCGTCGCCCAGTCGTCGTAGTCACGGTGGTGGCCGCGTGTGTAGATCATGGCGTTGACGGAACTGGAGCCGCCCAGCACCTTGCCGCGTGGCTGGTAGCCGCGCCGGCCGTTGAGGCCGGCTTGCGGCGTGGTGCTGAATGCCCAGTTGGCCTGCCCTGTTTTGGCCAGCAGGGCCAGACCGGCCGGGCAGTGGATCAGCACGCTGTCGTCGCGCGGTCCCGCCTCCAACAAGGCGACGTGGACCGAGGGGTCTTCGCTCAGGCGGGAGGCGAGCACGCAGCCGGCCGAGCCGCCGCCGATGATGAGGTAGTCCAACATGGTGAGGCTCCGTCTGGTTCAGGTAGGTGGTCGTTGCTGCCCGGGCTGGAGTGCCCGGATCTCAGCGCGCAGGCTTTGGACTTCGGCATGGAGATGGCCGATTTCGCGCAACAGATCGCGCTCGATCTGGCGCTCTTCGGTTTCAACCAGCATGGCGGCCACCGAAGCGGTGACCAGTGACAGCACGGCCAGACCGATCAACACCACCACGACGGCAAAGCCGCGCGACAGCATGGTGGTCGGAACCAGATCGCCATAACCCACTGTGGCGGCGGTGGTGAAGGCCAGCCACAGCCCGTCACTGAGGGTGTGGACCTCCGGCTCCACCAGCCAGAAGCCGAGGCCTCCCAGTCCCAGAATGAGCATGCACAGTGCCAGCGAATAGATCAAGCCGCGGCGGGTGATGAAGTTTTTGAGGGGATTTTGACGCGCCATGCAGCCACTCTACCGTGTGCAAAGGGTGGCGTAAATTGATATGTGTCAACGACGCGTCAGCCGGTCCGGTGCAAGCTGCTGGCAAGCAAATGCGCGCAAGATGCAGCTTGTCAACCTGTCGCCATCCCCATGAAACTTGCCCTGTTGTCCGATATCCATGCCAATCTCCAGGCGCTGGAGGCCTGCCTCGCGCATGCGCAGGGGCAAGGTGCGCAGCAAGTGGCGCTGCTGGGCGACTTTGTCGGCTACGGCGCCGATCCTGCGGCCGTCATGCAGCGGGTGATGGCCTTGGCAGCGCAGGGGGCGTTGGTGATCCGCGGCAACCACGACGACATGGCGCTGCACCCGCCGGCCGAGATCAAGACCATTGGCGACAGCACGGCGCAATGGACGCATGAGCAACTCGATGCCGCACAACAAGACTTCCTGGCGGCGTTGCCGCTGACCCTTCGGCACGAGACGATGCTGCTGGTGCACGCCTCAGCCGAGGCACCCGAACGCTGGCGTTACGTCTACGACAGCCGCGGGGCCGCCATGAGCCTGGATGCGGTGCGTGACACGCCGGAGGTGCGGTATGTATTTGGCGGTCACGTGCACATGCAGACCCTGTATTACCAGGGCAGTGCCGGCAGCTTGATGAAGTTCGAGCCGACTGCTGGTGTGGCGGTGCCGGTGCCGCGCCACCGCCACTGGCTGGCCACGGTGGGTTCGGTCGGGCAACCGCGTGACGGCAACCCCAGGGCGATGTACGCCCTGTTCGATTCAGAGCGCGCGCAGCTGACGTTTCACCGCGTGGACTACGATCATCACGCGGCAGCGGCAGCCATACGGCGAGCCGGTCTGCCGGACTATTTTGCAGATCGACTGGAGCAGGGCCGATGAAGTTGCTGGAACCGGGGTTTGTGCTGGATGGTTTTGTGGTCGACGAGTGTGTGCACTCGGGGGGCATGGCCCACATCTACCGTGTGCATTACGCCGATGGTGCGCCCGACCCCGGCTTTCCCATGGTCATGAAGGTGCCGCGCATGACCGCCGGCGACGGCGCGGAAAACATCGTCAGTTTCGAGGTGGAGCACCAGATCATGCAGGCGCTGACCGGCGTGCATGTGCCGCGTTTTGTGGCGGCCGGCGACCTGGCACGCACGCCTTACTTGGTGATGGAGTATGTGCAGGGCCGCACGCTGCAGCACTGGCTCGACGCGCCCGCGCTGCCGCCGGTGGATGAGGTGGTGCGGCTCGGCGCCGCCATGGCGTATGCCGCGCACAGCCTGCACCAGCAAAACACCGTGCACCTGGATCTCAAGCCGGCCAATGTCCTGATCCGGCCCGACGGCAGCGCCGTGCTGCTCGATTTCGGCCTGTCGTGCAATGCGCTGTACCCGGACTTGTTGGCCGAGCAGTTGCGCAAGGCGGTGGGTTCGCCGGCCTGGATCGCGCCCGAGCAGGTGGTGGGGGTGCGCGGCGATCCGCGCAGCGATGTCTTCGCCATCGGCGTCATGCTCTACCAGTTGCTGACCGGCAAGCTGCCCTTCGGCGCACCGCAGACCGCCGGGGGCTTGCGTCAACGCCTGTGGATGGACCCGCCGCCGCCGCGCCAGCGCAAGCCGGAGCTGCCGCCCTGGCTGCAGGAAGTGGTGCTGCGTTGCCTGGCACAGGAGGCGGCGCAGCGTTACCCGTCCGCGGCGCATCTGGCCTTCGACCTGTTGCATCCGGAGCAGGTGACGGTGACGGCACGCGGTATGGCGACCCAGGGCACAGGCGCCTGGGTGCACTTCAAGCGCTGGATCAAGGCGGCCGGCATGCACTACCAGCCCAGCCCCCTGCCGATGCAACAGATCGATGAGGTGCCGATCGTGATGGTGGCGGTGCCGCACCAGGACGCCAGCGACGCCACCTTGTATTCGCTGCGTCAGGCGGCCGCGCGCTCGCTCGGGACGCGCCCGGGCGCGCGTCTGGCCTGCGTGACGGTGATCTCACCCAGCCAGACCAGCAGCACACGCGAGGAAGACAGCGAAACCACGGTGCAGCGCCGTTACATGACGCAGTTGCGGCAATGGATGCAACCGCTGGACCTGACCGGGCACCAGACCTCCTGCCACGTGATCGAGTCCGGCGATCCGGCGCAGGCGCTGCTCCATTACGCCCGTGGCAACCGCGTCAGCGTGATCGTGATGGGGGCTGCCACGCACGGCCTCAAGACCCAGCGTTTTCTGGCCACCGTGCCGATCAAGGTGGCGATGGAAGCGCCCTGCACGGTGATCCTGGTCAAGCAGTCCTTGCCTTTCGAGCAGCTGCGGCTTGAGGACGAGCCGGCGCAGGACGACCGGGACGTGCCGTTCTAGCTGACTAGAGGCTGAAGTGCTTGCGCACCATGACCTCCAGCAGCGTGCGGGCTTGCTCTTCGCTGGTGTTGATGATGGTTGCGTGAATGTGCTGCGACTGAGCGGAGAACACCTTGAGCAGATGCGGGTCGAAGTGCTTGCCTGAGCCTTCGGTCACCACCTGCATGGCGGCCTCCAGCGGCATCGGCTCCTTGTAGGGGCGGCGTGCGCACAAGGCGTCGAACACGTCGGCCAGCGCGAAGATGCGCGCCACCAGCGGAATGTCCTCGCCCGCCAGGCCGCGCGGGTAGCCGGTGCCGTCCCACTTTTCATGGTGGCCGGCCACCACGGCCCGGCCGCCTTCGAGCCAACCGGCGCCGGTCACGATGTCTTCGCCCAGGCCGACATGCGTGCGCATGACCAGCATCTCGTCCTCGTTGAGGCGGCCCGGCTTGAGCAAAATGGCGTCCGGGATGCCGATCTTGCCGACGTCGTGCAGAAAGCTGCCGGCAATCAGTTCCTGCATGCGGCTGCCATGCAGGCCCACGGCCTCGCCCAGGGTGGCTGCAATCCAGGCCACGCGGTAGTTGTGGGCGCCGGTGTCGGAGTCGCGCCGCGCGATGGCGCGACCCAGTGCTTCCATCATGGAAATGTGGGACTCCAGCACCTCACGCGTCTTGCGCTGGTTGTCGGCGAACAACCGGATCATCACCGGGTAGAGGGCGGCGCCGCACAGCAGGGCCGCCAGCGCCACCATCAGCGCCACGCGCAGGGCTTCCGAGCGCATCTGTTCGCGTTGCCAGTCCGGCACCAGGCGCACGCCTTCCAGATAGCCGCTGATGGCCTGGTTGTCGCCGCGCAGCGGCACGAACACACGCAGCACCCAGCGGTCGCCCGGCAGACGCTGGCTTTCATAAAACGGGAACTGGTAGGCCGGTGGGCCGTGAGGGGCGATCTCCTTCTCGATCGTGTGGCCGGTGGACGTCATGTCTTCGGCCATCAGTACACCCTCGGCGCTGTAGATTTCAGTGATGTCGAACAGACCCCCGACCAGGGCGCGGGCCGCGGCCTGTGCGTGCGGCAAGGCCTGCGCACCCTCCGGCCGGAAGGCGTCGTGGCGCAACAGGCGGCGCGACTCTTCGACCGCCATGGAGACGATGCTGTCTTCAGCGTTCTCGCGCGCCAGCCACCAGACCGGAGGAATGGAAAGACAGGCCAGCACGACCGAGACACTGCTGATCCCGAAGGCAACCTTACGCTTGAAAGAATTCATGACCACGCGGCTCCATTGAGGCGCGTTCATTATCCATGCGAACCCGCGTATCGCGGGGTAACAGCAGCGACAATGGCGACATGACCAACAGCCAGCCGACCACGCGCCACCCCTTTGAAATTCTGACCCCTGACGTGGTCATGGATGCGCTGGCCAGCGTCGGCCTGTATGGCGACGGCCGGCTGCAGGCCTTGAGCTCGTATGAGAACCGCGTTTACCAGCTGCACTTGGAAGACGGGCAGATCGTGGTGGCCAAGTTCTACCGCCCCGAACGCTGGAGCGAAGCGCAGATCCAGGAGGAGCACGACTTCGCCGCCGAGCTGGTGGCGGCCGAAGTGCCCGTGGTGGCGCCGCTGAGCCTGGCGGGTTCGACCTTGCATCACCACGGCGGTTTTGTGTTTTCCGTCAGCCCGCGGCGCGGCGGGCGTCCGCCCGAACTCGACGACGACGAGGTGCTGGAGTGGATCGGCCGCTTCCTGGCGCGGCTGCACATGGTGGGCGCGGCGCGGCCCTTTGTGCACCGGCCGGCGCTGGACCTGCAGACGTTTGCCCAGGAGCCGTACGACTGGTTGCTGACCCACCAGATGGTGCCGCTGGACGTGCAATCGGCCTGGCAGAAGGCCTGCCAGGATGCTATCGATTCAATAGCTGCTTGCGCCTATTTCTCGGGGGCTGGAGGCCGAAATGATGCTGATTCCAGCGTCACCCGCTCGTTGCGGCTGCATGGCGACTGTCATGCCGGCAACATCCTGTGGACGCCGGTCGATGTGGCGGCCGACGTCGGCCCGGGGCCGCATTTCGTCGATCTGGACGACGCGCGCATGGGTCCGGCGGTGCAGGACTTGTGGATGCTGCTGTCGGGGGACCGCGCCCAGCGCACGCGCCAGCTGAGCTGTCTGCTGGACGGCTACGAACAGTTCCGTGACTTTGACCGCCACGAGCTGGCCCTGATCGAACCCTTGCGCACGCTGCGCCTGATCCATTACAGCGCCTGGCTGGCGCGGCGCTGGGACGACCCCACCTTCCCGCTCAACTTTCCGTGGTTCGGCAGCAGTGACTACTGGCAGGGTCAGGTGCAGATGCTGCAGGACCAGGTGGAGGCCATGCAGGAGGAACCGCTCAGCGCCTGAGCTACCTCAGGCGGCTGACCGGGCTCATCAGGGCTTGCGTTCCAGCCGGGCGATGAGTTCGCCCATGATGCCGCGGCGGAACGCCAGCACGCACAGCACGAAGATCAGGCCGGTGACCAGGGTGACCGACTCGCCCAGCGAAGAGAACCACTCGATGCCGCTGAGGCGTGCCAGCCAGGCACCCATCTCGCCGATCTTGTTTTCCAGCAGCACCACCAGGGCGGAGCCGAGCAGGGGGCCGGACAAGGTGCCCAGGCCGCCCACCAGCGTCATCAGAATCACCTGACCGGAAGCGGTCCAGTGCACATCGCTGAGGGTGGCAAAACCCAGCACCAGGGTCTTGAGGGAACCGGCCAGGCCGGCCAGCGCCGCCGACAGCACGAAGGCCAGCAGCTTGAAACGGTGGGTGTCGTAACCGAGCGAAATCGAGCGCGGCTCGTTTTCCTTGATGGCCTTGAGCACCTGGCCAAACGGGGAGTGGATGATGCGCACGATCAGCAGGAAGGCCGCCACCACGATGGCCAGCGTCACGTAATACATGGTGAGGTCGTTCTGCAGATCCAGCAGGCCGAACAGCTTGCCGCGTGGCACGCCTTGCAGGCCATCCTCGCCGCCGGTGAGCGGGGCCTGCAGGCAGATGAAGAACACCATCTGCGCCAGCGCCAGCGTGATCATGGCGAAATAGATGCCCTGGCGCCGGATGGCCAGCACGCCGAAGACCCAACCCAGGGCGGCCGCGCCCAGGGTACCCAGCAGCAGGCCGACTTCCGGGGTGAGCTGCCAGACCTTGATGGCATGGCCGGCCACGTAGGCCGCGCCGCCCAGGAAGGCCGCATGGCCGAAGGACAGCAGGCCGGTGTAACCCAGCAGCAGATTGAAGGCGGACGCGAAGAGCGCGAAGCACATCAGCTTCATGACGAACACGGGGTAGGCGCCAGCGAAGGGCGCGGCCAGGAGGGCCAGCAACAACAGGCCGTACCCGATTTTTTTGTAGTTCATGGGGTCGCAGCCTCTTACTTTTCTTTGCCAAACAGGCCGGCGGGGCGTGTCAGCAGCACGATGACCATGATGACGAACACCACCGTCGAAGAAGCCTCGGGGTAGAAGACCTTGGTGAAACCTTCGACGATGCCCAGACCGAGGCCGGTCAGGATCGAGCCCAGGATCGAGCCCATGCCGCCGATCACCACCACCGCAAACACCACGATGATCAGGTTCTGCCCCATCAGCGGGGTGACCTGCATGACCGGGGCCGCCAGCACGCCGGCAAAAGCGGCCAGTCCCACGCCGAAGCCATAAGTCAGCGTGACCATCAGCGGCACATTGATGCCGAAGGCCTCCACCAGACGCGGGTTTTCGGTGCCGGCGCGCAGGTAGGCGCCCAGGCGGGTCTTCTCGATCACGAACCAGGTCAGCAGGCACACCGTGATGGAGGCCACCACCACCCAGACCCGGTAGTTCGGCAGCATCATGAAGCCGAGGTTGGTGGCGCCTTCGAGCAGCTCGGGCGTGTCATAACTCAGGCCCGACACGCCGTAGATCGAGCGCAGGACGCCCTCGATCAGCAGTGTCAGGCCGAGCGTGAGCAGCAGCCCGTACAAGTGATCGAGCTTGTAGATCCAGCGCAGCAGAAAGCGCTCGATCAAGATACCGAAAAGTCCCACCGTCACCGGCGCCAGCACCAGCATCCACCAGTAGTTGATGCCCAGGTAGTTCATGCCCATCCAGGTCAGGACTGCCCCCAGCATGAACAGCGCGCCGTGCGCGAAATTGATGACATTGAGCAGGCCGAAGATCACGGCCAGCCCCAGGCTCAAGATCGCGTAAAACGAACCATTGACCAGCCCCAGAAGGAGCTGGCTCAGCATGGCAGGCAGAGAAACACCAAAGATTTCCATGGACGGTGGGTTTTCGGTTTAGTGGCTTATTTCCAGAGAGCGCACTTGCTCTCGGCCTTGGTGGTGAACACCTGGTCACCCGGCAGCTTCTTGACGACCTTGTAGTAGTCCCACGGTTGCGTGGACTCGGCCGGCGACTTGACCTGCATCAGGTACATGTCATGCACGTAACGGCCGTCCGGGCGGATGCTGCCTTCGGCGTAGAAGTCCTTGAGCTTGGTGCTCTTGAGGTAGGCCATCACCTTGTCGGCGTCCTCGGTCTTGGTGGCCTGCAGGGCTTTCAGGTAGTTCATCGTGGCCGAGTAGTTGGCGGCCTGGATGTCGGTGGGCATGCGCTTGGTCTTCTCGAAGAAGCGCTTGCCGAAGGCGCGGGTCTGGTCATTCAGGTTCCAGTCCCAGCTGGTGGTCAGCAGCAGGCCTTCGGTGTTGCGCAGGCCCAGGCTGTGCACGTCGGTGATGAACACCAGCAGGCCGGCCATCTTCATGCTCTTGTTGATGCCGAATTCTTTCGCCGCCTTGATGGCGTTGATGGTGTCGCCACCGGCATTGGCCAGGCCCAGAATTTGCGCCTTGGAGTTCTGCGCCTGCAGCAGGAAGGACGAGAAGTCAGAGGCGTTGAGCGGGTGGCGCACGGCGCCGGCCACGGTGCCGCCCTTGGCCTTCACCACGTTGGCAGCATCGGTCTCCAGCAGGTGGCCGAAGGCGTAGTCAGCCGTCAGGAAGTACCAGCTCTTGCCGCCCTGGTCTACCAGCGCGCCGGCCGTGCTCTTGGCCAGGGCCACGGTGTCGTAGGCGTAGTGGATGGTGTACGGCGTGCACTGGGCATTGGTCAGGGCGGAGCCGCCGGCGCCGTTCACCATGAACACGCGCTTCTTTTCATTGGCGACCTGTGCCATGGCCAGGGCGGTGCCGGTGTTGGTGCCGCCGAACAGCAGGGTCAGGCCTTGCGTGTCGATCCATTCACGCGCCTTGGAGGCGGCGATGTCGGCCTTGTTCTGGTGGTCGGCCGAGAGCAGCTCGATCGGCTTGCCGTTGACCTTGCCGCCGAAGTCGTCGATCGCCATCTGGATGGCAGTGGCGCCGTTCTTGCCGTCCACGTCGGCATACAGGCTGGACATGTCGGTGACAAAGCCGATACGAACCTTGTCTTGCGCCTGGGCGGTGCCAGCAGCCAGGCCGGCGAGGCTCAGCATCAAGGCGAGGGTGGTCAGTTTTCTTTTCATGGTTGTCTCCTAGAGGTGGTGGGGAAAAGACTGCGGCGTGAAAGTGGGTGGTGGTGTCAGACGCCCAGCAGCGCGTTGAGCACCGGCATCTTGGCCTGCAGCTCGGCTGCCGGGAACTGCTCGACCATGCGGCCGTGTTCCATCACATAAAAACGGTCGGCCAGCGGTGCGGCGAAGCGGAAGTTCTGCTCCACCATGACCACGGTGTAGCCTTTTTCGCGCAGCATGACGATCATGCGCGCCAGGGCCTGCACGATGACGGGCGCCAGGCCTTCAGAAATTTCATCGAGCAGCAACAGCCGTGCGCCCGTGCGCAGGATGCGCGCCACGGCCAGCATCTGCTGCTCGCCGCCAGAGAGCCGGGTGCCCTGGCTGTGGCGGCGCTCGGCCAGGTTCGGGAACATGGCGTAGATCTCATCGATCGACATGCCGCCCTGCGTGCCCTTGAGTTGCGGGGGGAGCAGCAGGTTTTCCTCGCACGACAGGCTGGAAAAAATGCCGCGCTCTTCCGGGCAGTAGCCGACACCCAGGTGGGCGATGCGGTGGGTCGGCCGCTCGACGGTCTCCACGCCATTGATCTTGATCGAGCCCTGGCGGGTGCCAGTCAGGCCCATGATGGCGCGCAGGGTGGTGGTGCGGCCGGCACCATTGCGGCCCAGCAGCGTGACCACCTCGCCGGGGCGCACAACCATGTCCACGCCGTGCAGCACGTGCGATTCGCCATACCAGGCCTGCAGGTCTTTGATTTCGAGAGCGGGAGTCGTTGTCATGTTGTTCAGTTGTTCACTGCGCCGCAGCGCGACCCGCAGGCATTGAAGCAGCCCCATCCAGGGGCACCACGGAACCGGCTCAGCCGGTCCGTCGGTGCCGCCCCCCTCCCGCCGCAGGCGAGAGAGGGGGGAGACGCGTAGCGGCTCAGGGGGTGCTTCATCAATGCGCTCCCTGCAACTCGCCAGCGGTGGTGCCCATATAGGCTTCCATCACCTGCGGGTTGCGCGAGACTTCGGCATACGGGCCTTCGGCCAGCACAGCGCCACGTTGCAGCACGGTGATGGTGTCGGCAATGGTGGAGACCACCCCCATGTTGTGCTCCACCATCAGGATGGTGCGGCCGGCAGAGACTTTCTTGATCAGCTGGGTGACGCGGTCCACATCTTCGTGGCCCATGCCCTGGGTCGGTTCGTCCAGCAGCATCAGCTCCGGCTCCATGGCCAGGGTGGTGGCGATCTCCAGTGCGCGCTTGTGGCCGTAGGACAAGTTGACGGTCAGCTCATTCGCCCAGGACTCCAGGCCCACTTCGGCCAGCAGCGCCAGCGCGCGCTCGTTGAGCTGGTCCAGCGTGCGTTCGCTTTTCCAGAAATGGTAGGCCGTGCCGAGCTGGCGCTGCAAGGCAATGCGCACGTTCTCCAGCAGCGTCAGATGGGGGAAAACCGCGGAGATCTGGAACGAGCGGATGATGCCGCGGCGCGCAATCTGCGCTGGTCGCTCGCGCGTGATGTCAATGCCGTTGAAGAGGATGCTGCCGCTGGTCGGCTCCAGAAATTTGGTCAGCAGGTTGAAGCAGGTGGTCTTGCCGGCGCCGTTGGGCCCGATCAGCGCATGGATGGAGCCGCTCACCACGGCCAAGTCGACCTGGCTGACGGCCGTGAATCCCTTGAACTCTTTGGTCAGCTTGTGCGTTTGCAGAATGATGTTGCTCATTGCGGGCCATCTTATCGAGGCCCTGCTGCTTCCTCATGGGTGTAAGTACCTATGAAAAAATACCTATGACGTCTTAGGTGTTGTATCGATCCGGACGCCAAACGACAAACGGCCAGCCGCTAGTTCGCGGTCGGCCGTCTCTTCTGAGTGGAGCACCGGCGGTCAGCCTGCTGCATCTGAATACGCCGCAGCTCTTGCACTACGTGACCGGCTTTGGTCGGGCGCATGCGGTGACGGCGCAGCAGTACGCGGGCTTGCTGCGTGATGCGGCGTGAGCGCCTCGGTGCAAGTGCGGCGCGCCACCGCTGCGGGTTTTGCGGCTTGTGATGAACGTGGTACGGCGCTATATTGGCTCGCAATCTTCAAACAACACAAGCACATAGCTTGCAGCCAGGGAGGCGCCAGGATGAACATCCGTCCATGCCATGCCGCGCTTTTGCGGGCCATATTACGTTAGAACTCGGAATCTCCTATGCGCGAACTCATTAGCAAAATATCGGGAGCCAATGTATTTCCAACGCTTTGCTACCTACTGGCCGCGTACTTTCTTTACGCCTTCTGCGTGGTCGTCGGAGTGCCTCCGAGCAAGCCTCTTGATGGCACAAGTGGGAGCTACTTAGCACTTGCTCTGTTTCTCTTCATGCTTCCCGAGTCAAAGAAGCTGAAATTCGGGCAGCTCTTTGAGTACGAAGCACGGGTCAAAGAGATCAAGGAGGAAGTGAAGCAGTTTAAAGATGAAACCCGATCAACTCTCTCCGCATACACGAGCCTTGTTTCAGCAATCAGCAATACCGTCAGCCAAACTATAAACGTCAATCTTCCAGATCGTAACGAGGCAACACAGGCAAATGAGGACCTCGATTCGACTCTAAAAACAAAAACAGAAAAGTCGCAAATTGAGGAGGAAATCGAACAGTTCTTGGCGTCAGAAGGAAATGACCTGAACTACGCCCTTGCGAAGCTCCGGATGCAACTCGAAAAGGAACTGCGTCGTATCCTCGATAAACATCCCAAGGCTTCCCTTACATCCAACGAAAACACGAAATTTCTTTCGGCGCGTTCGTTATTCCTTCAGTTCGTTCGGCAGTACCCGAATTACGAAGGAATCGAGGGTTCCTTTGACTACGTACTGAAGGTTTGTAATGCCGCCATTCACGGGCAGTACATACCCGAGGAGTATGCTCATGAAGCCCTGTCTATGGGGTTCAGAATGCTTGCAGAGCTTAAGAACATAAATGGCACCGAGTTCTAAACTCTCAATCCACGGGCCTGCGCGAAAGGCTGCGTTGGCCGGTGATTTCAAACGTTGAGCGACCGCTTTGCTTGCAGGCAAGCATCCGCAGCCGTCCAACTGCAGAATTGGTGCCTCAAAGAAAAGCCGCCCGAAGGCGGCTTTCCTGTTGTAACGGGTCCGTCGGCTATCAGACCAACAGCGCATTGACCCGCTTCACATACGCCGCCGGGTCCTCCGGCAGCCCGCCCTCGGCCAGCAAGGCCTGGTCGAACAGGATGTGGGCCAGGTCGTTGAAGTGCACCGAGCCGTCGAGCTTCTTGACCAGCGGGTGCTCGGGGTTCACCTCCAGCACCGGCTTGCTGTCGGGCGCTTTCTGGCCGGCCTGTTTCAGCAGGCGCGCCAGCTGCGTGCTCATGCCGCCGTCCTGCACCACCAGGCAGGCCGGTGAATCGACCAGGCGGGTGGTGACGCGCACGTCCTCGGCCTTGTCCTTCAGGGCCTCTTTCAGTTTGGCCAGCGTGGGCTTGAAGGTTTCGGCCGCTTCCTCGGCGGCTTTCTTCTCGGCCTCGTCCTGCAGCTTGCCCAGGTCCACCGCGCCCTTGGCGACCGATTGCAGCGGCGTGCCGTCGAAGTCCTGCAGGTAGTTCAGCGCCCACTCGTCGACGCGGTCGGTCATCAGCAGCACCTCGATGCCCTTCTTCTTGAACACTTCGAGCTGCGGGCTGTTCTTGGCGGCGGCCAGGGTTTCGGCGGTGATGTAGTAGATCGCTTCCTGGCCTTCCTTCATGCGGGCCTTGTAGTCGGCCAGCGACACGCTGGGCGTGTCCGAGCTGGTGGAGGCAAAACGCAGCAGTTTGGCAAGGCGCTCGCGGTTGGCGAAGTCCTCGCCCAGGCCTTCCTTCAGCACGCTACCGAACTCGGCGTAGAACTTGGTGAACTTGCCGGCATGGGCCTTGTCTTCCTCGCTGGCGTCCGCAGCCGGCACATCGTGCTTGGCCAGGTCTTCCAGCAGGCCGAGTACGCGCCTTGTGTTGCCGTCGCGGATGGCGCGCACGTCGCGGCTTTCCTGCAGCAGTTCGCGGCTGACGTTGAGCGGCAGGTCGGCCGAGTCGACCACACCCTTGACGAAGCGCAGGTAGCTGGGCAGCAACGCCTCGGCATCGTCCATGATGAAGACGCGTTTCACATAGAGCTTGAGGCCGCCCTTTTTGTCGCGGTTCCACAGGTCCATCGGCGCCTTGGCCGGGATGTAGAGCAGCTGGGTGTACTCGGTGCCGCCTTCCACGCGGTTGTGACTCCAGGTCAGCGGGGCTTCGAAGTCGTGGCTGATGGCCTTGTAGAAGTCTTCGTACTGTTCCTGGGTGATGTCCTTCTTGGCGCGCGTCCACAGCGCGCTGGCCTTGTTGACGGTTTCCCATTCGTCGGTGGTGACCATCTCGCCCGGCTGGTCGTTCTCGCCTTCCTTCCACTCTTCCTTCTGCATCAGGATGGGCAGGGAGATGTGGTCCGAGTACTTGGCGATGATGCTCTTGACTTTCCAGCCATTCAGGTACTCGTCGGCATCTTCGCGCAGGTGCAGGATGACGCTGGTGCCGCGTTGCGCACGCGTGATGGCTTCGACCTCGAAGTCGCCGCTGCCGCCGCTGGTCCAGCGCACGCCCTCTTCGGCCTTCAGGCCGGCACGGCGCGACTCGACGGTGATCTTGTCGGCCACGATGAAGCCGGAGTAGAAGCCGACACCGAACTGGCCGATCAGCTGGCCCTGCTCGGAGGCGGTGGTTTTCTGGTCGCCCGAGAGGCGGCTCATGAAGTCGCGTGTGCCGCTCTTGGCGATGGTGCCCAGGTGGTCAATCGCCTCCTGCGCGCTCATGCCGATACCGTTGTCGGTGATGGTCAGCGTGCGTGCGGCCTTGTCGAAGCTCACGCGCACCTGCAGCTCGGGCGCATCCTCGTACAGCGCGGCGTTGTTCAGCGCTTCGAAGCGCAGCTTGTCGCAGGCGTCAGACGCGTTGGAGATCAGCTCGCGCAGGAAGATTTCCTGGTTGGAATAGAGCGAGTGGGTGACGAGGTGCAGCAGCTGGGCAACTTCGGCCTGGAAGGAATGGGTTTTCTTGCTCATGGGTAGGCAAACAGTTGGGGTTCAAACAGGGTGGCGCACCGATGGTGGTGCGCGCAAACCTTCGAATTATGGGCGCCTCTTTGAGGTTTCAAGGCCCCGGGGTTGGCGTTGGGTCGTTGGCGCACCTGGGTTCACGGAGGAAGGCCATGGGCGGCCAACGATTTGGGAGGCCCTATGAGGCGGCCGCCCATGGCCTTCCTCCGTGCTGAGCGAGGAAAAATCAGAATTTTTCGTGCGGCGCCAGATAGCGCCACTGCCCCACCGGCAGGTTGCCAAGCATGACGCCCCCGATGCGCACGCGTTTCAGGCCCACGACTTTCAGGCCGACCAGTTCGCACATGCGCCGGATCTGGCGCTTCTTGCCTTCGGTCAGCACAAAACGCAGCTGCTCCGGGTTTTGCCATTCCACCTTGGCGGGTTTCAAGGCCTGGCCGTCCAGGCTCAGGCCGTGGCGCAGGCGCGCCAGCATGGCCGGCGGGAAGACCGCCTGCACATTGGTACTGACCGGGTCGTCATCGTCGATGCGCGAGAGCTGGGTCGGTGCGCCGGCCGTCGGGTCGGCGCCGGTGTAGACCACCCGCACCAGGTATTCCTTTTCCATCACCGAGTCTTCGCCGATGAGCTGGCGCGCCACGCGGCCGTCCTGCGTCAGCACCAGCAGGCCGGTGGAGTCGATGTCCAGCCGGCCGGCCGGTGCCAGGCCGCGCAGCTGCGAGGGGTTAAAGAAGTAGCGGGCGTTGTCGTCGCGCCAGCGGTTCTGCGGCTGGATCAACACGGTGGCGGGTTCGTGCCCGTCCTCGGCCTGGCCGCTGACATAACCGATCGGCTTGTTGAGCAGGATGGTGACCTGGGTCGCCTGCTGGCCCCGGGCTTGGGGGTCGATCTCGATCGCCACGTCCGGGTCGACCTGCATGCCCATCTCGGCCACCTTGCCATTGACCTTGACCCAGCCCTTGGCGATCCAGGCATCGGCCTCGCGGCGCGACGCCATGCCGAGTTCTGCCATGCGCTTGTTCAGGCGCACGGTGCCGTTGGCGCCATGGGCCGCCGTGTTGGTCTGGCCGGCGGGAATGGGCGCCTTTGCGGGCGGCGGGGCCGCGCGGCGGAACTTGTTGGGGGGATTTTGTTCGGACATGTTTGCTATAGTTTTAGTAGCTTGTTGCGCATATTTTACGCGGGCTGGGGTCGGATTTGTCATGAAAACATGCGGGAGCGCAACGCCGGCAGGTCCAGCACGCGCAGGCCGCCGTACTCGACGCGGATCGTGCCCTGTGCCTCCAGTGCGGCCAGGGCTTCGTTGACCCGCTGGCGCGACAGGCCCACCAGGTAGGCCAGCTCCTGTTGCGTGATGCGCAGCACCTCACCCACGCCGGGGTAGAGCACCGGGTTGAACAGGGCGGCCAGGTTACGCGCCACCCGCAGGTCCGGGTTGTTCATGCGGTCGATCTCGCGCGCAGCGATGAACTGGGCCAGTCGCTCATTGAGCTGGTTCATGACAAAGCGGTTGAAGCCGATCGAATGGTCCAGCAGGCGGTGGAAGGTGTCCACCGGCAGGCCGGCCACCAGGCTTTTGCGCAAGGTCTGCACGTTGTAGCGGTAGATCTCGCGCTTGAGGGCGGTGCCCTCGCCGAACCAGCCGCCCGGCGGCAGGCCGGCAAAGGTGAGGGTCTGGCCGTCGGCGTTTTCGCCGCTCATCTTCAACAGACCGTCGACCACGCCGAACCAGTAGGTGACGGGACGGCCAATGCGGCAGATCAGGTCGCCCGGCTGGGCTTCACCGATTTTCAGGTCGGCCAGAGCGATCTCTCGTTCCGTTGGCGACAGCAGGGCCAGCCAGGGGATGCCGGCCAGTTCGGCGGGGGTGGGCGCGCGGCGGCGCTGGTGGAGGGTTGGGTCGCGGGACATCAGGGTAAAGAGTCGGGGGCAGACGGCAAGGGAAATTACCACCTAGGGACTACCCTAGATTGTCGTCGGAACGACAACATAACGTCAAATCGAAGCCTACCATTCGCGCCATGTCAGTGCAGGGCCTTCGCGCCGTGCCGAGAAACGTAGTAATAAGGAATTGGGATGCAGACGACTTTTCCGCGACTCCTGCTCAAGCATGCCGCCGAGCGCCCGCAAGCGCCCGCTTTGCGTGAGAAGGAGTACGGCATCTGGCAGACCTGGAGCTGGGCGCGTGCCGCTGAGGATGTGCGCCTGATGAGCTGCGGCCTGGCGGCGCTCGGTTTCCAGCCCGGGCACAACCTGGCCATCATCGGCGACAACCGGCCCCACCTGTACCTGTCCTTTCTGGTGGCGCAAAGCCTGCGCGGCGTGCCGGTGCCGATGTACCAGGATGCAGTGGCCAGTGAAATGGCCTTTGTGCTGGAAGATGCCGAAATCGAATTCGTGTTTGCCGAGAACCAGGAGCAGGTGGACAAGCTGCTGGAGCTGCGCGAAACCGTGCCCAGCCTGAAGCACATCATCTATGACGATCCGCGCGGTCTGCGCAACTACAAACACGAAGGGCTGATCAGTGTCGAGCGCCTGTTCGAACTGGGTCGCGAGTACGAGCGCGCGCACCCGGCTTTTTACAAGGACTCGGTCGAGCAGGGACAAGCGAGCGACGTGTCCGTCATTCTCTACACCTCCGGCACCACCGGGCGGCCCAAGGGCGTGTGCCAGACGCATGCCAGCTTCATCAACTCGGCGCGCGGTGGCGTGGAGGTGGACGGCCTGAACCCCGACGACAACATCATCTCCTACCTGCCGCCGGCCTGGGTGGGTGACCACCTGTTCTCGATTGCGCAGTGGCTGGTGGCGGGTTTCACCATCAACTGCCCCGAGTCGGCGGCCACGGTCTCCATCGACCTGCGCGAGATCGGTCCCAGCTATTACTTTGCACCGCCGCGCGTGTTCGAGAGCATGCTGACCTCGGTGTCGATCCGCATGGAAGATGCCGCGGCGCCGAAGCGCTGGCTGTACCAGAAGTTCATGGCGGTGGCGCGCCGCTGCGGTGCCGAGATCCTGGATGGTCACCAGGTCCCGCTGACGGACCGTCTGCTGTATGCCTTGGGCAATGTGCTGGTCTACGGGCCGCTGCGCAACGTGCTGGGCCTGAGCCGCATCCGCGTGGCCTACACGGCCGGTGCGGCCATCGGGCCGGACCTGTTCCGCTTCTACCGCTCCATCGGCATCAACCTCAAGCAGCTTTATGGCCAGACCGAGACCTGCGCTTACGTCTGCATCCAGAAGAACGGCCGCGTCAAGCTCAACAGCGTGGGCGAGGCGGCGCCGGGCATCGAGATCAAGATTGCAGACAACGGTGAAGTGCTGGTGCGCGGCGTTTCGGTGCTCAAGGAGTATTACAAGCGGCCCGATGCCACTGCCGAGGTGATCGATGAGCAGGGCTACTTCCATACCGGTGACGCGGGTGTGATCGACCACGATGGGCATCTGCACATCATCGACCGCGCCAAGGACGTCGGCAAGCTGGCCAGCGGCGCCATCTTCGCGCCCAACTACATCGAGAACAAGCTCAAGTTCTTCCCGCAGATCAAGGAGGCGGTCTGCTTCGGTCACACCCGCGACCAGGTCTGCGCCTTCATCAACATCGATTTCGAAGCGGTGGGCAACTGGGCCGAGCGTCAGGCGCTGCCCTATGGGGGTTATGTCGATCTGGCCGCCAAGCAGCAGGTGCTGGACATGATGGCCGACTGCGTGGCCAAGGTGAACGCCGACCTGGCCGCCGAAGAGGGCATGAGCGACACCCAGATTGCCCGCTTCCTGGTGCTGCACAAGGAGCTGGACCCGGACGATGACGAGCTGACCCGCACCCGCAAGGTACGGCGCGGCTTCATCGCCGACAAGTATGCGGTGCTGATCGACGCGCTCTACACCGGACGCAGTGAGCAGTTCATTGAAACGCAGGTGAAGTTCGAGGATGGCCGTACCGGCGTGGTCTCGGCCACGCTGCAGATTCGCGATGCGAAGTGCTACCCGAGCGTAGCCAAGGCCGCCTGAGGAATGACTAGATGAAACAACGGCCCATGGGTGACGTCATTTTGGACGTTCAGAACATTTCCCTCTCCTTCGGCGGCGTCAAGGCGCTGACCGACATCTCCTTCAATGTACGCGAGCATGAGATCCGCGCCATCATCGGCCCCAACGGCGCCGGCAAGAGCTCCATGCTCAACTGCATCAATGGCGTGTACCAGCCGCAGCAGGGCTCGATCACCTTCCGCGGCCAGACCTTTCACCACATGAACAGCCGGCAGGTGGCCGAGATGGGGGTGGCACGGACCTTCCAGAACCTGGCGCTGTTCAAGGGCATGAGCGTGCTCGACAACATCATGTCGGGCCGCAACCTGAAGATCAAGAGCAACCTGCTGATGCAGGCGCTGCGCATCGGCCCGGCCGAGCGGGAGGAGATCCGCCACCGCGAGCAGGTCGAACGCATCATCGATTTCCTGGAAATCCAGGCGCACCGCAAGACACCGGTCGGCCAACTGCCCTACGGCCTGCAAAAACGCGTCGACCTCGGGCGGGCATTGGCGATGGAGCCGCAGGTGCTGCTGCTCGACGAGCCGATGGCCGGCATGAACGTGGAGGAGAAGCAGGACATGTGCCGCTTCATCCTCGATGTCAACGACGAGTTCGGCACGACCGTGGTGCTGATCGAGCACGACATGGGCGTGGTGATGGACATCTCCGATCGTGTTGTGGTGCTCGACTACGGCAAGAAGATTGGTGACGGTGTACCGGACGAGGTGCGTAACAACGAAGACGTGATCCAGGCCTACCTGGGCACCAGCCACTGAGCGCAGAGGGACTTCAACATGGCTTTTTTTCTGGAAACCCTGCTTGGCGGCCTGATGGCCGGCATGCTGTATTCGCTGGTGGCGCTGGGCTTCGTCCTGATCTTCAAGGCATCGGGTGTCTTCAACTTCGCCCAAGGCGCCATGGTGCTGTTCGCGGCCCTGGCCATGGCGCGTTTCGCCGAGTGGATACCCAGCTGGACTGGCATCGACAACCCGATCGTGGCCAATATCGCGGCCTTCGTGATCGCGGGTGTCATCATGTTTGTTGTTGCCTGGCTGATTGAACGCCTAGTGTTGCGCCATCTTGTCAACCAGGAGGCTGCGACGCTGCTGATGGCCACGCTGGGCATCACCTACTTCATGGAAGGCCTGGGCCAGACGCTGTTCGGCAGCGACATCTACAAGATTGATGTCGGCATGCCCAAGGAGCCGATCTTCGTGCTGGAGTCGATGTTCGAGGGGGGCATTCTGGTCAATAAGGAAGACGTGATCGCCGCCGCGATTGCCGCTGCGCTGGTGGCGGCGCTCAGCCTGTTCTTCCAGAAGACCTCGACCGGCCGCGCCCTGCGCGCCGTGGCCGACGACCATCAGGCAGCGCAGTCGATCGGTATTCCGCTCAACCGCATCTGGGTCATCGTCTGGTGCGTTGCCGGCGTCGTGGCGCTGGTGTCGGGAATGATCTGGGGCTCCAAGCTTGGCGTGCAGTTTTCCCTGACCACGGTGGCCTTGCGCGCCTTGCCGGTGGTGATCCTGGGTGGCCTGACGTCGGTGCCGGGCGCCATTATCGGCGGACTCATTATCGGTGTCGGTGAGAAGTTGTCCGAGGTGTTTCTCGGGCCGTATGTCGGCGGCGGCATTGAAATCTGGTTTGCCTATGTGCTGGCGCTCCTGTTCCTGCTGGTGCGGCCGCAAGGGCTGTTTGGCGAAAAAATCATTGACCGCGTGTAAGAGGCTGAAAGATGTTTTACAGAGAAAACGGTCAATTCAAGACGTCCTATAAGGCGGATCAGCAGATCTTCCCGATCGCGCAGGACCGGGTGGTCATCCTGTTGCTGCTGGCAGTGGCGTTTGTGGCGGTCCCCTTGCTGGTGAGCGACTACACCTTTCGCGCCATCCTGATTCCGTTCCTGATCATGTCGCTTGCGGCGCTGGGCGTGAACGTGCTGGTAGGTTATTGCGGTCAGATTTCCCTCGGCTCCGGTGCCTTCATGGCGGTGGGTGCATATGGCGCCTACAACTTCTTCGTGCGCGTGCCTGACATGCCGCTGATCCCGGCCCTGATCCTCGGCGGTCTGTGCGCAACTTTCTTCGGCATCCTGTTCGGTTTGCCCAGCCTGCGCGTCAAGGGCTTGTACCTGGCAGTGGCCACGCTGGCGGCCCAGTTCTTCAGCGACTGGATGTTTCTGCGCATCAAGTGGCTGACGAATGATTCGCCGTCGGGCTCGGTATCGGTCTCTTCGTTGCAGGTCTTCGGCCTGCCGATCGACAGTGCCCAGAGCAAGTACTGGTTCTGCCTCGCGATCCTGGTGGTCATGGCCTTGCTGGCCAAGAACCTGGTGCGTGGTGCCATCGGCCGCGAGTGGATGGCCATTCGCGACATGGACGTGGCTGCTGCCGTGATCGGCATCCGCCCGATGTACGCCAAGCTCAGCGCCTTTGCGGTCAGCTCCTTCATTATCGGCGTGGCCGGTGCCTTGTGGGCTTTTGTCCACCTGGGTTCCTGGGAGCCAGCCGCGTTCTCGGTGGAAGTGTCGTTCCGCCTGCTTTTCATGGTCATCATTGGCGGCTTGGGTTCCATCATGGGGGCTTTTTTCGGTGCCGCTTTCATCGTGGTGCTGCCCATCCTGCTGAATCAGTTCCTGCCGGCGCTGTTCGGCGTGTTCGGCGTCGAGATCTCGACGGCCGACGTTTCGCATGCGGAACTGATGATCTTCGGCGGCCTGATCGTCTGGTTCCTGATCGTGGAGCCGCATGGCCTGGCCAAGCTGTGGTCCACCGCCAAGCAGAAGCTGCGCGTGTGGCCGTTCCCGTACTGAGTTCCTGTCCGCTGGTATTTCCCGTGCTTCAACACTTACATCCAAAGGAGACAACCATGAAGCTTTCGAAACTGGTGATCGCCGCTGCCGTCGTGGCAGCTGGGACGACGAGCCTGGCCACCGGCGCCTTTGCGCAGGCCAAGGAGCAGTTCTTCCCGCTGCTGTCCTACCGTACCGGTCCTTACGCGCCCAACGGCACGCCCTGGGCCAATGGCAAGCAGGACTACCTGAAGATGATCAATGCCCGCGACGGCGGCATCAACGGCGTCAAGCTGACCTTCGAGGAATGCGAGACCGGTTATGCCACCGACCGTGGTGTGGAGTGTTACGAACGTCTGAAGAGCCGCCCCGGTGTGACCCTGTTCGATCCGCAGTCCACCGGCATCACCTTCGCGCTGACCGAGAAGGCCCCGGCCGACAAGATGCCCCTGATCACACTGGGCTACGGTCTGTCGGTGTCGCAGGACGGCACGGCCTTCAAGTGGAACTTCCCGCTCATGGGCAGCTACTGGACGGGTGCCGACATCCTGATCCAGCACATCGGCAAGAGCCTGGGTGGCTTGGACAAGCTCAAGGGTAAAAAAGTGGCCCTGGTCTACCACGACAGCCCCTTCGGCAAGGAGCCGATCCCGCTGCTGCAGGAGCGTTCCAAGATGCACGGTTTTGACCTGCAACTGCTGCCGGTCACGGCGCCGGGAGTCGAGCAGAAAGCGACTTGGCTGCAGGTGCGCCAGAGCCGCCCCGACTACGTGCTGCTGTGGGGCTGGGGTGTGATGAACTCCACCGCGCTGAAGGAAGCGCAGGCCACCGGCTATCCGCGCGACAAGATGTACGGCGTGTGGTGGGCTGGCGCCGAGCCGGATGCCAAGGACGTGGGTGATGGTGCCAAGGGCTACAACGCACTGGCGCTCAACAGCTCCAGCCAGCAGCCGAAGGTGATCCAGGAGATCCTCAAGCATGTGCATGGCAAGGGTCAGGGCACCGGCCCGAAGGATGAAGTGGGCTCCGTGCTCTACACCCGCGGCGTGATCATCCAGATGCTGGGTGTGGAAGCCGTACGCCGTGCGCAAGAGCGTTTCGGCAAGGGCAAGGTCATGACCAGCGAGCAGGTGCGCTGGGGTCTGGAGAATCTGGCGCTGGACCAGAAGCGTCTGGATGCACTGGGCTTTACCGATGTGATGCGCCCGCTGAGCACCTCGTGTGCTGACCACATGGGTTCGACCTGGGCACGCGTCCATACCTGGGACGGCAAGAAATGGAACATGTCCTCCGACTGGTATCAGGCCGATGAGCAGATCATCAAGCCCATGGTCAAGACCGGCGCCGACAAGTACCTGGCTGACAAGAAGATGAGCCGTCGTCCGGCCAACGATTGCCAGTCCTGATGGCATCCCCCTGAGCCGCTGCGCGACTTCCCCCTTCTCTCGCGCTGCGCTCGGGAAGGGGGACGACGCCAGTGGCCTCGGACTGAAGGCAAGGCTGCATGGGCAGCCGCCAGCCGAGAGGGTTGCCGCAACAACCCTCTCGATTGGCAAATGCGAAGGCAAAGGTAATCCGTATGGATCCGAAAAACATACTACTCAACGTCAACGGCATCGAGGTCATTTACAACCACGTGATCCTGGTGCTCAAGGGCGTGTCGCTGCAGGTGCCCGAGGGCGGCATCGTCGCCCTGCTGGGCGGCAACGGCGCGGGCAAGACCACGACGCTGCGTGCCGTCTCCAACCTGCTCCAGGGCGAGCGGGGCGAGGTCACCAAAGGCACGATCGAATTGCGTGGCGAACGCATCGAGAACCTGTCGCCGGCCGACCTGGTCCAGCGCGGTGTGGTGCAGGTGATGGAAGGGCGGCACTGCTTTGCGCACCTGACCATCGAGGAAAACCTGCTGACCGGCGCCTACACACGCAAGAGCAAGGCCGAAATCGCCGCCAATCTGGAGAAGGTCTACAACTACTTCCCGCGCCTGAAGACGCGCCGCAGCTCGCAGGCGGCCTACACCTCGGGCGGCGAGCAGCAGATGTGTGCCATTGGTCGTGCCTTGATGGCTAACCCGAGCATGGTGCTGCTGGACGAGCCGTCCATGGGGCTGGCGCCGCAGATCGTCGAAGAGGTGTTCGAGATCGTCAAGAACCTGAACCAGCGCGAGGGTGTCACCTTCCTGCTCGCCGAGCAGAACACCAATATGGCGCTGCGCTATGCCGACTACGGCTACATCCTGGAAAACGGCCGCGTGGTGATGGATGGCATTGCCAAGAGCCTGCGCGAAAACGAGGACGTGAAGGAGTTCTACCTCGGCATGGGCCGAAGTGTGGATGGAAGCGACCGCAAGAGCTTCAAAGACGGCAAGAGCTACAAACGACGCAAGCGGTGGTTGTCATGAGCAGTGGCGAGGATTTTGGCTTTGCGCCGCCGCCCTTCAACGCCGAGAACGCGCTGCTGACGCTCAAGCGCGCGCTGCGCGATTTGAAACTCGCGGAGCGCGGCAATGCCTTCGAGCTGCGCGGCAAGCGCGTCGTCGAATGGGCGATCGAAGGCGAAGCGATCCAGGCCAGGCTCGCGCGCCGGCCGCTGCTGACACCCGAGTGGGATCGCATCGCCGTGAAATCCGCCGCCGATCAGCGCAAATTGATCGACGAGATGAAGAAGCGCCTGGCGCGCTGGGACCACGACGAATGAACCCGCCGTACTACGACACGCTGGAAATCCGCGACCCGGCGGCGCGCGAAGCGGCCTTGATGGCCGCGCTGCCGACACAGATCGCCAACGCGCAGCGCAATGCAGGCGCCTTCGCTGCCGCGCTGGCCGGCGTCGATGCGGCAGCCGTCGCCAGCCGCGCCGCGCTGGCCGCGCTGCCCGTCGTGCGCAAGCACGAATTGCTCGAACGCCAGCAGGCCGCTCGCGACGGCGGTGCCAACCCCTTCGGCGGCTTCGCGACCATCGGCTGGCGCGCACTCGCAGCCACGCGCCGAGCGCAGCGCGTCTATCAATCGCCCGGCCCGATCTACGAACCCGAAGGCACGGCCAGCGACTATTGGCGCCTGGCGCGCGCGATGTTTGCCGCCGGCCTGCGCGCCGGCGACCTGGTGCACAACTGCTTTTCCTACCACCTCACGCCCGGCGGGTTGATGATGGAAGCGGGTGCGATGGCACTCGGCTGCACGGTCTTTCCGGGCGGCGTGGGCCATACCGAATTGCAGTTGCAGGCGCTCGCCGACCTGCGCCCCGAGGCCTATATCGGCACGCCGGGTTTCCTGAAGATCCTGGTCGAAAAAGCGGCCGAAACCGGCCGCCCCATCGACTCGATCACCAAGGCCCTGCTCGGCGGCGAAGCCTTCCCCCCCTCGCTGCGCGACTGGCTCATCGAGCGCGGCATCCAGGCCTACCAGTGTTATGCCACGGCCGACCTCGGCCTCATCGCCTACGAAACATCGGCCCGCGAAGGCCTGGTGCTCGACGAAGGCGTGATCGTCGAGATCGTTCGCCCCGGCAGCGGCGAGGTGGTGGCCGATGGCGAAGTCGGCGAAATCGTGGTCACCAGCCTCAACCCCGACTACCCGCTGATCCGCTTCGGCACCGGCGACCTGTCGGCCGTGCTGCCCGGCGCCTGCCCGAGCGGGCGCAGCAATACGCGCATCAGAGGCTGGCTCGGCCGCGCCGACCAGACCGCCAAGGTGCGCGGCATGTTCGTGCATGCCAGCCAGATCGCCACGGTCGTCGAGCGCCACCCCGAGATCGCCCGCGCACGCCTGGTCATCGAAGGCGAAATGGCCAACGACCGCATGACCCTGCACGCCGAGCTGTGCACCGCCCCCCCCGAGGGCCTGGCCGAGCGCGTGGCGCAAAGCCTGCGCGAAGTCACCCAGCTGCGTGGCGAAGTGGCCTGGAAGCAGCCCGGCCAGTTGCCCAACGATGGCAAGGTGATCGAGGACGCGCGAAACTATCAATAGTGACGGCCAGGGCCATAGCATCATGCGACCCAGGCCATGGCCCTTGCTGCACGCCCTTGAAACGATGAACTCACTGGCCCTGCCTTCGGGCGCGCTGATGCCGACCCTCGGCCTGGGTACCTGGCGCATGGGCGAATCGCGGGCCAGCCGTGCAACCGAGATCGCGGCGCTGCGCAGCGCGATCGAGATCGGCTACCGGCTCATCGACAGCGCCGAGATGTACGGCGAAGGCGGCGCCGAAGAAGTCGTCGGCCAGGCCGTGGCCGAGGCGCTGCGGGCAGGCGATTTACGCCGCGAGGAGCTGTTTGTTGTCAGCAAGGTCTATCCGCACAACGCCAGCCGCAAGGGCACCGCTGCGGCCTGCGAACGCAGCCGCAAGCGGCTCGGCCTGGACTGCATCGACCTGTACCTGCTGCATTGGCGCGGGGAACATCCACTCGAAGCGACGGTGGCGGCGATGCATGCGCTGATCGACGCCGGCTGCATCGCGCACTGGGGCGTCAGCAATTTCGATGTCGCCGACATGAACGAGCTGATGACCGTCGCAGCCGACGGCGCGGTGAACCAGGTCTATCTCTCGCTCGGCGAGCGCGGCGCCGAGTTCAGCTTGTTGCCGTGGTTGCGCCGCCACGGCATGCCGCTGATGGCCTACAGCCCGATCGACCAGGGCGCGCTGGCGCGGCACCGGGCGCTGGCCGCCATCGGCGCGGCGCAGAGCCTGACGGCCGCGCAGCTGGCGCTGGCCTGGGTGCTGTCGCGGCCCGGCGTGGTGGCGATCCCGAAGGCGGTCGAACTCGAACATCTGCGCCACAACCTGGCCGTCGCCGATCGCGTCCTGTCCGCCGAAACGCTGCGCCAGATCGACGCGCTGTTCCCGCCGCCGCAGCGCAAGGCCGCGCTGGCGATGACCTGACCATGCGCCGATGAGCCCAGCCCACGCCGCCGACTCGCGCTACGCCTGGACGCGGCTGGCGATCGCACTGGCCTCGATGACCATCGGCAGCAGTCCGATGTACATCGTGTCGGTGGTGCTGCCTGCGGTGCAGGCCGAATTCGGCGTCGCCCGCGCCGACGCCTCCTTGCCCTACACGCTCTTGATGCTCGGTTTCGGTGCGGGCGGCATCGCGATGGGCCGACTGGCCGACCGCTACGGCGTGATGTTGCCGGTACTGATCGGGGCTACCGGCCTGAGCGCGGGCTTCATCGCAGCCGGCCTGTCCGACAGCCTGGTCGGTTTTTCGCTGGCCCACGGGCTCCTGCTCGGCCTGCTCGGCAGCTCGGCCACGTTTGCGCCGCTGATCGCCGACACCTCGCTGTGGTTCGTGCGCCGGCGCGGCGTTGCGGTGGCCGTCTGCGCCAGCGGCAACTACCTGGCCGGCGCGGTATGGCCGCCGATCGTGCAGCACTTTGTCGACACGGCCGGCTGGCGCAGCACTTATATCGGCCTGGGCATCTTCTGCGCGGTGACGCTGCCGCTGCTGGCCTCGTTGATGCGGCAGAAGCCGCCGGCCGCGCTGGCCGCTGCGCCACCAACGCGGCGCATGAGCCCGCCGGGCCGCCCCAAGGGCGAATACCGGAGTGCGCAGCACGAAGGTACCCTGATGAGCCCGCCGGGCCGCCCCAAGGGCGAATACCGGAGTGCGCAGCACGAAGGTACCCTGATGAGCCCGCCGGGCCGCCCCAAGGGCGAATACCGGAGTGCGCAGCACGAAGGTA